>JBJXFH010000057.1:0-85450 GCA_046155365.1 Acidimicrobiales bacterium
CCGGTCGAAATAGTTGTTGGGTCAACATTGTTGGACGGTCCATGAGCACCTCCGAAGCACTGCGCTCCCCCATCGTTGTTCGCCGTGCCGCCGACCGGTTCAGCACCCGCATCGGTTGGCTGGACTCAAAGCACTCCTTCTCCTTCGGGCACCATCGGGACCCGGCCAACACCCACCATGGCCTGCTGATGGTGAGCAATGACGATGTGGTGGCCCCCGGCAGCGGGTTTGACACCCATCCCCACCAGGACATGGAGATCGTCACCTGGGTGCTGCAGGGCTCCTTGGTGCATGAGGATTCCACCGGGCATAGCGGGATCATCTATCCGGGGTTGGCCCAGCGCATGAGTGCGGGTCGGGGCATTCGCCACTCCGAGAAGAACGACGCGTGGACCATGGGGGCAGACGTGCACGAGGAACCGGTGCACTTCGTCCAGATGTGGGTGGTCCCCGACCAGAGCGGGATCGCCCCTGGTTACGAGCAACTGGAGATCGATGACGGTCGGCTGGCCGGTGGGCTGGTGACGGTGGCGTCGGGCATGGACCGAGACCGCCACGAAGCCGCCATCCGCATCAGCAACCGCCACGCGGCCCTCCACGCCGCCCGGATGGCACCCGCTCAGCAGGTGGTGGTGCCCGAGGCGCCGTACGTGCACTTGTTCGTGGCCCGAGGCGCGGTGACCCTTGAGGGCGCCGGTTCGCTGGTTGCGGGCGATGCGGTGCGCTTCACCGCCACCGGTGGGCAACGGTTGGTGGCTGCTGAGGACAGCGAGATCCTGCTTTGGGAGATGCACGCCACCATCGGTAGTTGACCACCGCCGGCGAAACGACAGCGACGGGGCAACGTCACCAACGTGGCGTTCCGGGGTCAGGGGCGACGGGCGAGCCAGGGGCCGAGTCCGGCGAGGCCGGCTTGGAGGTCGCGTTGCAGCTGCCTGCGGAACCGGCCGAGGACGGGCTTGATCCACGGCTGGGGGTCAAGGGCCTGGCGATAGGTCACCCGGGTGCCGTCACCGGCGGGGGTGAGCGTGATCACCTCGACCATGGCCTTGAGCAACGGCAGGTTGGCCTTCACCACGCAAAACGCGAACCGTTCGTTCACGTCGAAGGCCAGTATCTCCTCGTGCACCTTGAACCCACCCACATGCACGAAACGGGTGGAGCCCATACCGTGCGGTTCGGGGCTGGTGTACCGCACGGTTCTGACCGACGCGAACCATTCCGTCCACGCCGACGCCTCAGCGAACGCCGGCCAGACACGCGACGCTGCGGCGTCAACCACCACCGCCTCCTGGGCCACCATCGGTGCCCGCTCCACGAAGGACAGCTCTTCTTTTCGCAGTGTGAACATCAGGGTTGAACCTCCTCCATGGACCTGATCGGCGTGGCGCCCATGGCCTCCAATCCAGCGTTGCCGTCACCTTCGCCGGGACCCCGCCACACGCTAACGGGACCGAACTCGCCCCGCAGGGCCTCGGTGGCGCCGGCCCAGGTGCCGCCCCGCGCCGACTCGCAGGCCACAACCACGGTTCGCAACGACTGGGCATAGATCAGCTTGTTGCGTCCCAAGGCGTTGCCGGCGCTGAAGGCCACATCCGAGCCGTAGGGCGAGCACAGCACCGTGACCCCTCGCCGCAGGGCCCGTCGCAGTTCGGGCTTGGCCACGGTGGCCGCCAATGATCCGGCCAGCATGGCCACCACGGTGCCGCCGGCGTCCAGCGCGGCGTTCATGGCCAGTCGGTCAACGCCCCGAGCGCCGCCGGAGACCAATGACACCCCCATCCCCACGGCGCGCCGGCCGACCTCGATGGCAACCTGCCCACCTTCGAAGGAAACGTCCCGGCTACCGACCGCCCCCAGCCCTGCTCGATTGAGCAGACCCGGCGCACCGGCCACGTACAACAGTGGCGGTGCTCGCACCCCGAGACGAGCCACGAACGCCGGCGGGTACTGCGCATCGAAGGGGTTGAGCACCGATAGCCCCGACGCCTCCAACCGCTCCAGTTCAAACGCCACGGCGGTGGCCCGATCCACTAAGGCGGCGATGCGCTCAGCCCAACCCGGGACCGACCCCAGCGCAGACGCCAGATCCTGCGCCGAACGGCCCAGCAGCGAGCCCGGACTGCCGAGCTGATCACACAGCCACCAGAACTCGGTGGCCTTGAACGGTTTCAGTCCCTCACCGGCCAAGCGGCTCACGAGCAGGACAGTGGCCAGGGAATCCGCGGATCTCACACCGGCGCCCTCCCCGCGGTATCGGCCAGGACAAAGGGAAACACCGGACCGGCGCCGGCCATCAACAGGAGCCGTCCAACCGCGGTGAGGGTCCAGCGCGAGTCCACCACGTCATCGACCAACAGCACCGGTCCCGACGGCACCGCCACCCCCACCGCAAAGGCGTGACGCACGTTGGCCCATTGCTGCACGCTGTTGTGCCACTCATGTTGCGGTGGCCGGTGCCGCCCGTTCACCACCACATCTTCGCAGGGGAGATCCAACATTGCCGCCAAACGACGGGCCAGGTCCGCCACCGGGTCGGGATCGTGGCGGGAGGGCACGAAGGTCACCCAGGTGGGCGCGGGATGCGGTTGCCAGCGGCGGGTGATCAGATCCGCCGCCGCCGAGATGAGCTGCTCATCGAAGCACCCCTCGCTGATCCGCCCCGAGCGCACCAGGCTGCCCCAGCCACCGTCACCCCACACCGACAGCGCCCGTCCCGATTGCACCTGATGGTGGGCGGGGATGCGGGTGCGGTCAGGCCATTGCTTGCGGGGTTCCACGGTGCGTTCGGCGCCGCGCAGGTACTCCACGGCCGCTTGCACCACCGCTGGCAGAAGCTCCGGCCCGGGCCCCTCACCCCGGCAGTTGTCGCACAACCCGCATGGTTCAGCGAGCTCATCATCAAGGCTTTGACGCAACAGGTGCATGCGGCATTGTTGGGTCTGGGCGTACTCGCGCATCTGTGCCTGTTCGGCCCGGCGCAGCGCGGTGACGGAGGCCACCCGCTCATGGTCAAAGGCCCACGGTCCCAAGGTACGCTGCCAGCGGTTGCCCTCACGCTCGATGGCCCCTTCGACCTCGAGGGTTTTGAGCAGCAGGTCCAGTTGGCCCGGCCGCATGTTGACCGCCTCCAGCAACGCAACCGCGGACACCGGCTGGGCCTGCTCTTCCAGCAGCGCCACCACCTTCTCGGCGAGATCCGCCGGAGGGAACGCCGAGCGAATGAAGAAATCCTGCACCGTGCTGTCCTCGGCACCGCACAACAGCACCCCGTCTGACTGCGCCAAGCCGCGGCCGGCCCGCCCCACCTGCTGGTAGTAGGCAATGGGTGAGCCCGGCGATTGGTAGTGGATCACGAACGCCAGGTCAGGTTTGTCGAAACCCATGCCCAACGCCGAGGTGGCCACCACCACCTTGACCTCGTTGTCCAACAGGCGTTGCTCGATGCCGGGGCGCAGGGCGGGGTTGGTGTCACCGCTGTAGGCGATGGCGTCAATGCCCTGCGAGCGCAACCAGCCCGCCACTCGCTCGGTATCAGCAATGGTGAGACAGTAGATAATCCCCGTACCGTCCAGTATGGGCAGGGTCTCCGCCAGCCACGCCAACCGTTGTGCGGGCAGTGGGAGGTCCAGCACCCGCAGCCGCAAACCGGAGCGACCCAGGGGACCACGAATGGGAGCCAGGCCGGCGCCGAGTTGGCGGGTGATATCGGTGACCACCCGATTGTTGGCGGTGGCCGTGCAGCACAGCACCGGCACCCCGGCCGGCAGCAGGTCCAGCACCCGCACCAGCCGGCGGTAATCGGGACGGAAGTCGTGACCCCAGTCCGAGATGCAGTGCGCCTCATCGATGACCAACAGCCCGCTGCGACGGCCGATCTCCGGCAGCAGATCCCGCCGGAACGTGGGGTTGGCCAGCCGTTCAGGGGAGATGAGCAGGACGTCTACACTGTCGGCGCGCAGTTGCTCCTCCACAACATCCCACTCGGTACGGTTGGCGCTGTTGATGGTGGTGGCCCGCACCCCCATCCGTTCCGCGGCCTCGATCTGGTTGCGCATCAACGCCAGCAACGGTGACACCAACAGCGTGGGTCCCCCGCCGCGGTCGCGCAACATGCGGGTGGCGATGAAGTACACCGCGCTCTTGCCCCACCCGGTGCGTTGCACCAGCAGGACCCGCTCCCGATCGGCCACCAAACGGCGGATGACCTCCAACTGGTCCTCACGGAACGAGCTGGCGGGATCACCGGTGAGCCTGCGCAGTAACGTCAGGGCCTCGTGCTGGAGCCCGGCGGTCAGGGGGTCACCGCTTCGGTGTGACCGTTCACATGGTCCTGGCCCGGCTCATCCTCCTCGATGCACCCGCAGGTCACCAGTTGACCCCCGCAGATCGGGCAGCGTTCCATGTCGCAACCGGCGTGATGATAGCCGCCCGGATGCACTCCACAATCCCAACATGGGCTCCGTCGACGATGCTGCTTGCGTGCCACCTCCTGCCCGCCGCTCTCGATGGGCAACGGAACACAGCCCGCTCCCGTGGTCATCTCCTGGTCACAGAACACACAGATCGCCATTCCCGCCGGCTCCCGTCGTTGATGTTCTCGGTTGGTGTGCTTGAGGTTGGTGTGTTGGCTCGGGACCAGTATCCACGGGGGGTGTGACATCGCAGCTTGAGCGGTCGCCGGGCCCGCATCGGCAGGCGAGGGCCACGAGCTATCACGACGTGTGCGACGCACGTTTCCCCCGTTTGACGGACGGGTGGTTATTCGGCGAGGCCGTCACCGCGACGGCAGTACAGGTTCTCCCAGTCGATGGGGCTGTTGTAATTATTTGATGAGTGGAGGCGTCGGCCGTTGAACCAGCCCTCGATCCAGCGGATGAGATCGCGGCGGGCTTTAGCTCAGTGGCCCAGCGCCGCCGGTAGGCGAGCTCTCGTTTCATGGTCCCGAACCAGCTTTCAGCGACGCTGCTGTCCCAGCACACCCCGGTGGCGCCTATGGATTGGGTGACGCCATGATGCGCACAGAGTTCCCCGAAGGCCCGTGACGGTAGACCGACCCGCGGTCGCTGTGGAACACCACACCGGGGACGTGCCCGCCTTGGGTGGCGACGGCCATCTCAAGAGCATCAGCGACCAGTACGGTGCGCATGTGCCCCGCCGATCACCCGGGGGCGGTACAGATCCATCACGGTAGCGAGGTACAGCCAGCCCCCCCGATGTGCAGATAAGTGATATCCCCGCACCACAGCACGTTCGGGGCTGGCGGATTGAACTCCCTGCGCACATAATCAGTGGCGGCGGTCGCGCCTTCGTCCACGATCGTGGTACGCACCCGCCGCCGGCCGGACTCGCCTTCAAAGCCCAGTGCAGCCATGATGGGAGCCACTCGCTTGTGGTTGACCCCGAAGCCTTGCTTGCGGAGCCACACCGTCATCCGGGGCACCCCGTAGGTCCGTCCCGACCTTTCGTAGATGGCGTCGATTTCTCGGGCCAGGACCTGATCATCCGCCGCCCGATGCGATGGTGGGCGGCTCAGCCACCCGTAGAACCCCGAGAGGGCTCCATGGTGCGGCACATCTCCGACACCGACCACTCGCACGCAGCATTCGCCTGCTCCTCAGCGATGAACGTGTACACCGCGATCACACGTTCTTCGGGTGCGACGCTGAAAAGTAGGCGACCGCCCCTCCCAGCATGTCACGCTCCCTGGTGACACGGTCCACATCCCCGCCTTTGCTTCGCGGGCCTCACGGACCCAGTTCCCCACCGAGGAGTCATGCAGGCGCATCTCCCGAGCGACCTGGGCGACCTGCCGTCGGAGGCCTCGACCATCGCCACGACCTCAGCCTTGAACTCAGGGGTGAACTTCCGGCGCGATCGCCCCGGACCCTTACTCAACGACATTGGACACTCCAATCCGGGCACATCACTTCTCCAGGTAGCTGTCCGTCAAACGGAGGGGGCCTCAGACCCATTGAAGCAGTAATCCCACCTATTAACAAAGACAAATGACCAGGCCAGGACTCCCGCACCTTAGACACCTACTGACTCAGCATTCTGCTCTACAGCGGCCACTGCAACTGGAACCTACTCGGCCAATTACCCCGCCAAGACGCGAAGAGCCAACCGACCCGAGACGACGCCAAGATGCGCCACGGGTTCGGCGCTTCACGGCGACGCAAACACTGTGAGTTGAGTGTCGGCCACTGTTCATGAGATCCGATAATATTCAGTAGACTGCTCCGGTCCGCAAGCGCAGAACGGTAAACTGGTGGCATGTCGGCCGGCATTGTCACAGCACTCCAAGAGCTGCTGGTTGATGTCCGCGATGGTGGGTGTGACGCATCCCGGTTGGGGGAAGTTCAGCAAATAGCGAACGTCGCCGCGCAGATAGTGCGGGAGGCTGCGTTGGTAGCGCAGCGTGAGGACCACTGGGTCCGGGTGGGGTTCACGTCACCGGGGGCGTGGGTGGCCGCGCACACGGGTCTGCCGCGCCCTCAAGCGGCGGGGTTGTTGCGTGAAGCGGCGGCATTGGAACACATGCCCCACAGCCAGACCGCGGCCCGGGCCGGGATGTTGTGCGGGGCGGATGTTCGGTTGCTGACTGACTGCCAGCGTGGGGATCCCGTCCGGTATGACGAGGACATCGATGCCACGTTGGTGGCGTTGGCGGGTACCAGTGATTTGGCGAACGCGGTGCGGCACTGGAAAGCCTGCGCCAACGCGGTGAATGACCCGGATCCGGCGTTGCAACCCGAACCACCACCACAAGAACCGGAATGGCTGCGGTTGACACCACTGCTCGACGGTCGCGGTCGTATCGAAGGTGAACTCAACGCTGAGAACTTCGCCATCGTCCAAGCGGCGATCGACAAAGGCGTGGCCGGGTACCTGAACAACCGGCGCAACGGAGACGAAACCCTCGCCGGGGCGCAGATCAACGAACTCCGAGCACAGGCGTTGGTGGATCTCCCCAACCTCGGGTTACGGGACCGGCCGGGACAGGTCACCCGTAACGGGCGGCATCATACGGGACCGGCACTGCACCTACCCCGGCTGTGACCGACCACCCTCCTGGGCGGACATCCACCACTGCCACCCCTGGGAGGACGGCGGGGAAACGAAGATCACCAATGGCACGCTGCTCTGCCGGTGGCACCACACCTACATCCATCGGCACCGCTGGACCGTTGAACTCGACAAACACCAGAAACCCATCTTCCGCAAACCAGACGGTACGGTCCTGCAACACCAACCCTGCAGAACCCCAACCACCCACAGCCCAACCCCCGCTCCAACGGGAGTAGCACCGGCTCGTCGCCATGTGGCGGGGTTATTGGCCGAATCGGGGGCGGGGCGTGGGCGCAGCCTTCACCGCCGTCGAACACGGCCCACACCAACGGACGCCCGATGTCCCCAACGGCGGACGCGAACTGGATCGCCGCGCTCGGCGCGACTTTCAACCACCCGACCTCATCCCAGCCGTCACCGTCGCGGCGGCGGGGTCAGATCAGATGTCAGGGCGGGCGTCGAGGTAGGTGAACGTGATGCGGTCCCGCAGGAACGGGGCCATCTGCTCACCCAGGTCCGATTCGTTGCGCCAGGCCACATAACGGCGATGGTGGGCCTTGGTGGGCCAACGCTCCCAGACCACCACCCGACCGGGATCGGATTGATCGATGTAGGTCTCGATCAACTCGCAACCCTCGAAGCTGCGGGTGTCGGGCAACACCGCCTTGAACAACGTGAGAAACGCGTCGATCTTGTCGGGATGAACGGGAAACACGGCGATGACAGCGACGGACATGATCAGCCGTCGATCCACAAGAAGGCGAAGTCCTCGCTGCGGGCTTCGGGCCGGACCGTGACCGGCTGGCCGATTTCCAGCTTGGTGTAATCACCGGTGAACGCCCCCACGACGCGGGGCCCTTCCGGCAACTGCACCACCACGGTGGCGTAGGGCAGATCCCCGGTCCACCCCGAATCAACGGTGAAGTGGGACACGGTCCAGGTATACACCTCACCCTGGTTGTTGGTGGCCACGAAACCCAGATCATCAGAACCGCACAAGGCGCAGAAGTACCGAGGCGGATGTTGGAAATGCTGGCAGGCGTTGCAGTGTTGCAGGTGCACCTTGCCGGTGGTGATGGCCAACTGGAAGAACTCACGGTCCAGCCCGTAGGGGCGCGGGACGTACTTGGTTGCTGCCATGGTTATCGATCTCCTCGGGCCAAGATGGCCAAGCTGCCGTCACCCAAATCGCCATACCCCGTCACCAAGGCCAACTCGGCATCAGCCACCTGGGCCCGGCCGGCGTCATGGCGCAGTTGCCGGGTGGCCTCCACCACATGGTTGAACCCCCAGCAATGACCTTGGCTCAACAATCCCCCGTGGGTGTTCATGGGGAACCGACCACCCAGCTCGATGTTGCCGTTGGCCACGAACTCCTTGGCGCCACCCGGCTCGGCGAACCCCAACGCTTCGAGTTCCATCATCACCACGTAGGTGAAGCAATCATAGATCTCCAATACGTCCATGTCGGTGGGCTTGACCCCGGCCATGCCGAAGGCGGTGGGCGCCGCGGTGTGCAGACCCAACTTCAAAAGATCGGGCCGATTGGTTATCTCATCCGCCGGGTAGGGGTGGCCCTCGGCGCCGCCCAACCACAGCACCGGCACGTGGGGCAGGTCCTTGGCCCGCTCCGGTGAGGTCAAGACCACGGCAGTGGCGCAGTCCGTCTCCAAGCAGCAGTCCAGCTTTCGCAATGGTTCGGTGATGAACGGCGAGGCCAGGTAATCCTCCAGCGTCATCTCCCGCCCGCCCATCAGCGCCTTGTCGTTCAGATGGGCGTGGCGCCGGGCGGCCAGCGCGATGTTGGCGGCATCGGTGGGCTGCACGTCGTACATCTTCACGTAACGGTTGAGGTAGAACGAGTACCACTGAGCGGCGGTGCGCACCCCGTATGGGGCGTAGTAGTTGCGGCTCACCTCAGCGAAAGGCATCTGGTTCTGTTGGCGCTTGGGGGCGGTCTTACGCTCCCGCCGAAACGCCGAATAGCCGTCCCAGCCGAACGTCACCAGCACCGTGTCCGCCACCCCGGTGGCAATGGCCATGGCCGCGGACTGCAGCGAGGCCACCGGGCTGGCGCCGCCCATCAACACGCTGACGGAGTATTTCACGTTGGGCACGCCGAGGTTAGCGGCGATCTCTTCGTTGCTGAGAAAGGCCGCCGGGGGCAGGATCCCGTCGATGTCCGCTGGTTTCAGGCCGGCATCGGCAATGGCCGCGGCCGAGGCCCGCAGGATCAGCTCGGCCGGTGATTCGGGGGCCCCTCGGACATAGTCGGTCTCACCGATGCCCACGATGGCGCAGCTTCCGGACAGGTTCATGGGCCGCACCGTAGCGCGAGCCGGTGGTGCCGTTCAGGGGCGCTTGGTTTGGTGGAACACGAAGTGGGTGATGGGGACCGCCTGGCCGATGCTGGCGGCCAGCTTGGCGGCGAGCGCCAGATCCTTCCGACCGAACGTGCCCATGTCCCCCGGGCCGTCCCCGTGCAGGTTGGCGATGGCCCGCATCTGGTCGATGTTGCGCAGTGCCCAACTGTCACCGGTGCTGGCGGCGGCCACCTCCCGCATGCGCTGCTCGTTAGTCCCGAGCTCGGTCGTTCATGACCACCGAGCAGATCACGTCGCTACGTTTGGCCAGCTGCCTGGGGCTGCGGGCGAGGTGTGCGCCGAGGCCCGCCAACTCCTGCATCGGGACCGGATCAAGGTCCAACACGGTGAGCGGGAACCCGGCCCGAACCAGGTTCAGGGCCATGGGTTTGCCGATGTTGCCCAGGCCAATGAAACCGACCCGTTCCCGGGCCCCGGAGATGGTGGCGCTCATGATCGGGCAGGATAGGTGGGGACGTGCGTTAGCGTCCGGTCATGGCTGTGGACCATTTCGAGATCAAGGCCCGCCAGGACTACGGGACCGGCTACGAGCGCCTCGACGCGATCGTGCACTACGCGCTGGATCCCGGCCATCCGGCCAACGCCGCGGTGGTTGATCTGGAGTTGGCGCCCCGGGACGCAGACGGCAAGGTTCGCTTCCAGGGGGACCTCACCGTGTTGCGCCCCAAGGACGTGGCCGATTCCTCTGGGCGGTTGCTGGGTTGGGTCACCAATCGGGGCCGCAACGCCCTGCTGCCGTTCTCGGTGCCGCCGCCCGGTTTCGTGCCCCGCCTCAGCCCCGAGATCGAACCCGGCAACGGCTTTTTGCTCGGGCGGGGTTGGACGGTTGCCTTGTTGGGTTGGCAGTGGGACGTGCAACGGGTGCCGGGCCTGCTGGGCCTCGATGCCCCGTTGGCGGTGGGCGCCACCACTGCGGTCACCATCCAGTTTCAGACCAACACCGGACGGGCCGTGGAACGGTTGGCGCATTGGCCGTGGCACCCCGATCCCCGCCACATGGACGCCGAGCACCAGCCCTACCCGGCGGCGGATCTGCACGAAGCCACCGCCACCATGACCGTGGCGGATCACCTGATGGGCTCCGAAACCACGCTGCATCGGGACGCCTGGCACTTCGTTGACCGCACCCACGTGGCCCTCGACGGCGGGTTCGAACCGGGCAAGGTGTACCGGGTGACCTACACCACGGACCGGTGCCCCATAGCCGGGGTGGGCCTCACCGCGGTGCGAGATACCATGTCGTATCTTCGCCATACCGGACCGGACGGTATGGATGGTATGGGCGTTATGGATGGTATGGATGGTATGGGCGGTATGGATGGTGGCGAGCAGGTCATCGCAACCTACGGGGCCGGCGTGTCCCAGACCGGTCGGTATCTCCGGGAGTTCCTTCACGGCGGGTTCAACGTTGACGAGGAGGGCCGTCAGGTGTTCGACGGCCTCCAGATCCAAGTGGCGGGGGCCCGGCGGGGGGAGTTCAACATCCGTGGCGCCCAACCCTCAGCGCAGTATCTGCCCGCGGGACCCACCGCCGCCGCGCCCTATCGCTACCAGGACCTGCTGCGGACCCAACGTGAGCGTGGCGGGGTGCCCCGCATCGTGCACATCGACTCGGCATCGGAATACTGGCGGTCCGATGCCTACCTGGTGCATGGAGAGGACCCGCTGCCCGCGGAGGTTCGGGGGTACCTCATGGCCGGCACCCAACACTTCCCCGGCATGGCCACGTTGTCGGACCGGCCCTATCCCATGCCCGAGGTGCAGGCCGCCAACGCGCTCAACACGGTGAACCACGCCCCGTTGCTGCGTTCCAGCCTGCTCATCTTGGACCGTTGGGTGAGTGAAGGTGTGGAGCCGCCACCGTCCAACGTGCCTCGTATTGGTGAGGGCACCGCCGCTGAGCGGACCGAGGTGTTGGCGGCGGTGGGGTCGGTGGCGGCGTTGGCATCGGCCCCGTCCCTGCCGAGCCCGGACATGCTGATCGGTACCTGTCCGGTGGTGGCCGCGGTGGGACCGGATGGCAACGAGCTTGCTGGCATCCGCCTGCCGGAAGTTGCCATACCGCTTGGTGTGCAGGCCGGTTGGAACACTCGGGGGCCGACCATCGGCGGGGTGGGTCAGCCTTTGGACATGGCCGGCTCGATGCTGCCGTACAACACGGTGGCGCCCCTCGAGGAACATCTGGAACGGGTCCGCCAGCACATCGCTCAGTTGATGGCCGACGGTTGGCTGTTGGAGGAGGACCGCCCCGGCGCCCTGGCCGCCGCTCGCCGGCTGCACGGGCACGTTGCCGGCGCCTTGGCTTCGCTGGCTGGGGACCCGGCGGCCGCGCCCGGTCAATAGCTCTGCTCAGCACCGCGGGTCGGATAACCCGTCAGGGTACTCCCGAACCGTGCTTCGGCAGGGGCCGTTGGCTGCGCAGGGCTCACCATGACTAGAACCTTGCCCACGCACTGAGCGAAACGTAGGGGGAGTCATGAGCGAACCGGTGGAATTGGGACCGCAGTTGGTGGGCAAGGTGGCGCTGATCAGCGGCGCTGGCCGGGAGCGCGGTCAGGGTGCCGCCGAGGGCCGGTTGTTCGCCGCCCATGGTGCCACCGTGATCTTGGCCGACGTGCGCGACGAGGAAGGCGAGGCCACCGCCGGCAACATCGATCGAGCCGAATACGCCCATCTCGATGTCACCGCCGAGGCCGATTGGGAGCGGGTGGTGGCGGACATCATCGCCCGCCACGGACGGCTCGATATCTTGATCAACAACGCCGGCATCGCCGCCATGGGCCGGTTGGTGAACGTCAGTACCGAGGACTGGGACCGCACCATCGCCATCAACCAAAGCGGCGTGTTCTTCGGCATGCGGACCGCGGCCCGGGCCATGATCGCTGCCAACAACGGCGGTGCCATCGTGAACATCAGCTCCATTGCGGGGATGGAGGGCCTGTTCGGGTCCATGGCCTACGGGGCGTCCAAGTGGGCGGTGCGGGGCATGACCAAGATCGCCGCCAAGGAACTGGGCCGTCACGGCATCCGGGTCAACTCCATTCATCCCGGTTTCATCGAGACCGACATGTTGGATCAGGGCAACTTCGGTGAGGACGGCAAGACCCGCATGGCCCGCCGGGTCCCCACCGGGCGCCTGGGCAAGCCCGAGGACATCGCCAACATGGCGTTGTTCCTGTGCACCAGCGCCGCGGACTACGTGAGCGGCCAGGAGTTCGTGGTTGACGGCGGCGTGCACGGGTGACAAACCCCGAGGCGCTGTTTTTCGCCCACGGGGACGTGTTGCACCCCACCGCACTGACTCGCGGCCCGTGGGCTGATCACGGTTTCCTGCACGGCAGCGCGGTGTGCGGAGCGTTGGGTTGGGCGACGGAGCAGACGGTGGGGAACCCGGCTCTGGCCTTGGCCCGCTTCACCGTGGAGATCCGCTCCATGGTGCCGTGCCAGGCGCTGCACACCACGGCCGCGGTGGTCAAGGCCGGGCGGCGATCCCAGGTGGTGGAAGCCGCGCTCCATCACGAGGGCAGGGTGGTGGCCCGCGCCACCAGCCAGTGGGTGGCGCACCATACCGATGGGTCGGTCGGCGGGTCGGTCGGTGCGTCGGTTGGTGCGTCGGGGGTGGTCGCCCGTCCCGAGCAGGCTTCGGACCCTGGCGCCCACCCGGACATGGTCTACCCGCGGCCCGGTTTCAACTGTGACGCCGTGGAGTTGCGTCCCATTCGTTCCACCACCGAGGATGAGGGTCCGGGTCTGATCTGGGTGCGGTTGCGTCATCCGGTGGTGGCGGGCCAGCCTGCCAGTCCCACCCTGGCCATGATGACCTTGTCCGATTTCGGCATCGCGGTGGGTTGGCAGCGCTCACCGGCCGGTGCCGATTTCATCAATGCCGACGTCACCTTGCAGCTCAACCGTCCCCCGCTGGGCCCCTGGGTACTCTTCGCCAGCCGGGTGCACGCGTCCGCCGCCGGTTACGGTTTCTGCGAGACGGTTCTGGCCGATGACGCCGGCCTGTTCGGTCGCATACTGCAAAGTCTGGTGGAGGCGCCCCCCACGCTGGGCAGCCCAGGGCAGGGGTGAGGCTCAACGGGTGAGGCTCAACGGGTGAGGTGCACCGGGTCCCCGACGATGCGCACCGTCCAGGTGGTGCGGTCCGTCGGGGCGGTGCCACCCTCGTAGGCCACGGACCACCACCCGCCGCTGTAACCGCTGGGGATGTCGACCAACAGTTCCACCAGACGGTCGTTAAAGATGCAGTCCCCCCGCCGGTTGGGTCCCGGTTGGGTGTAGGCACCGCCACAACCGGATACGTCAAGGCTGGTCTGGGCGGTGGAGGTGAACGTTGGTGCGCCGCCGCTGAGGGAGGGCGTGACCCGCACCCGGAACGGCATCGCGCCGCCCGAGGGGTTCAGCACGCTAATGGCGCGCATACCCTCACCCGGATCCCACATGCCCAGCACCATTTGCTTGCCGGCGTACCCGGCGGCGATGTCGGCAAAGCTGAAACGGGCGGTCCCCGTCACCGACGCCATGATCGACAGCGCCGATTGGCTCGATACCTGTGGGCAGGAGCTGCCGTTGATGCGGTCGTCACACAACGCCACCGAACCGTTGGTGGCCCGCAACGAGAACATGTTGGCACCGAGCGAATGGGGCTGCATCGGGGTCTTGAGCTCAAGGGAGTACCGGCCGGGGGTGTTGATGAGAGCGATGTCAACCCAGCTCAGGGCGCCGGTGCAGTCGCTGAAGGTGCCGCTACCAACCGCTGGATCATCGCGGAAGTCGTTGGGGGTACCGGCCACGTCGGGCGCGCGCAGCACGTACTGCAATGGCACCACTGAACCGCTGGCAGAAAGCTTCACATCGATGGAGCCGGGCCTGTCGGGGCAATAGCCCGGATCATACATCGAAATCGTGGTCAGTCCCGGCGGGGCGACAATAGAATGGAGATATCCTTCCGGCTGGTATGACGGCACCTGGCCCGGTAGGGCAACGGTGGACTGGTCCTCGGCGTAGCTGCCCACGGGGGCGGTGACCGGGCCGCAGGTGGGGCTGCTGGCCGGGGTGCCGTTGCCGTCATAGCGGGCGGAGAGCAGGTCGCCATGTTCTTTGGCGGTGCAGTAGCCGTTGAGGGCCAGCCAGAAGTTGGGGGTGGCGGCGGTGGCGGGCACACCGGCCTGCAACGGCAGCGCGGCGCCGCCCCAGCCCAGGTAGTTCTGCGGCGAGCCCATGCGGATCGGGGTGGTGTACTCGGCGGTGGATGCCTTGGCGATGGTCACATTAGGTTTGAAGATGGCCCCGAAGAACGTGGGTACATTGCGATCCACCAGTTCCACCCGATATTGCCGGTTGGTGGCGCCGGGTCCGCGGGCCACACTGACCCGTGCGGTGTCGATGTTGTTCTTGGCCAGTGAGACCAGCGCCGCGCTGCCGGCCCGGGCGCTGTCGGGCATGTGGACCACGGCGGACAATGAGGCGGCATCGGCGGCCCGTTGCAGTTGCTGGGAACGCAGATACCAAGTGCACACGTCCAACGCCAGCGCCGCCACCCCCACGAACACCGTCAGCAGGAGTGTGAACCACACGGCGATGGCGCCCCGTTCACGATCATTGACATGCCATACCGTATGGGTTGGAACGGGTGGGGTGGGGCCCATGGGGTTGCTCCGGGGGATCATGACAGTGGCGGGTTGGTGGCTTGGGGTTCGATACGGTTCACGGTGAACTGCGTCATCAGCCGTTCGCCGCCCAGCACGCCGGTGGGGGGCCTCACCCGGGCGGCGACGTAGACCCCGATGTAGTCGGTGTCGTTGGCGTCGGCCCACAGATCCCGGTTCACGCCGGCCCATTGACGGTATTTACCGCTCAGCAGGTAATCCGATCGACTGGCCCGCAGATCCGCCGCGAGGTACACGTTGCACACACCAGCGACCCCGGACGTTCCCGAAAGGCAACCCGCCGGGGGCCGATTGTTCAGTGGGTTGTTGTCGCCGTCGGTGTTGGGGGTGGCCCGGTAGATGACCACCCGATCGAGGTCAGCGTCGCTGACGCCGCTGAAGACCAGCTTTGCCGCTTGCAGCCCGGCCCAGTCGGCGTAATCGTCACCGGGCTGATCGGCCACCGCCCGGGCTGCTTCTCGGCTGGCCTGTCCGATGGTGTTCCATTTGAAGAACACGATGCCGGCGTCGATGATCCCCAGGGTCAGCGCCACCACCACCGGTAGGAGAATGGCGAACTCCACTGCTGCGGCGCCTGCGGTCTGGTAGCGGAGCCGCCGGGCGATGATGCGAATGGCCCTCACAGCGCACCTCCATAGAACGTGGTGGTCGTGGCCGGCGGCCTGGTGGTCGTGGTAGTCGTGGTGGTCGGCGGCCGGGTGGTGGTTGTGGTCGGCGGCCGGGTGGTTGTGGTGGTGGGCGGCCGGGTGGTGGTTGTGGTCGGTGGCCGGCTCGTGGTTGTGGCCGGGGGGCGAGTGGTGGTGGGGCCCGCCGGTCGGGTGGTGGTTGTGGGCGGTGGCCGGGTGGTCGTGGTGGTCGGCCGGGTGGTGGTCGTTGGCGGTCGGGTGGTGGTCGTTGGCGGTCGGGTCGTGGTTGGGATCGTGCTGCTCGACGGTCCCGGTCCACCGGGCCCGCCAGGTCCACCCGGGTCGGCCGGTCCGCCTGGTCCACCGGGTCCTCCCGGGTCGGCCGGTCCGCCGGGCCCGCCAGGTCCGCCGGGTCCGCCAGGTCCTCCCGGGTCGGCCGGTCCGCCAGGTCCACCGGGTCCTCCCGGGTCGGCCGGTCCGCCGGGGACGGTGGGCATGGTCCCGCCGATGGTCATGGGCTGCTCACCGCCGGGGTCGAGGTGGAACACGACGCGGTCGGCCACGGATCGCTGACGGATGACCACCTGCAGCGGTGACTGGAAGCTGGTGGCCACGTACACGCCGATGTAGTCACGGGTGCCGTAGATGTCATTGGAGCGTGAGGCGGGCGCCCATGGCAGCGGGGTGCTGGTGGCCAGGAAGCCGGCGCTCTGGCGATAGATATTGCAGCTACCGGTCACGCCCATGGAGGTACCTGACACCGCAGCCAGGCAGTCCGCCGGGATGTCCCCGTTGGCGGCGTCGGCTTTGTACACCACCACGGCATCGATGTCCGCGGTGGACAGGAATCCTCGCGATCCCAGCGTCGATTGCACGATCCGGAAGTCCGCGTCGGGAGCGGTACCAACCACGGCCGCGGTCCGGGCGCCCTGGCGGGTGGCGTTGGCTACCGCCAGGCCGTGGCGGAACATGGTGGCGTACTCCACGATGCCGGCGAAAAGCAGCACCATGACCGGCAGGATCAACGCCGCCTCAACGGCCACCGCGCCGCGCTCGAGGGCGGAAGCCGGTCCCGGGCTCGGGGTTGGCACGGTGGGGCGCCTGAAGATTTGCTTGCCTCGCATGACCCAATTACCACGTCACAGGGGCCTGTCACCCAATGGCGCATTCGTCGTTCTCAAAATTGAGGATGGCAAGACGTTTCCGCTGATCGAACAGTGATTTCGGGTGCGATCGACTCAGGTCGATGGTCCCGTTGCGTCCCGCCGGGCCAGGCTCCGGGCCGGGCCGGGCCGAGTAGCGTCGGCAAAATGGCATGGGACTTTCAGACGGAGCCGGAATTCGAGGCCAAGCTCGATTGGATGCGCGCCTTCGTGCGTGAGGAGATCATCCCGCTCGAGACCCTCGATGATCAGTGGCGGACCCCCGCCGGACAACAGCGCCTGGCTGCGGTCACCGCCCCGCTGAAAGAAGAGGTTCGCCGCCAGGGGCTGTGGGCTGCGCACCTGCCCCCGGAGATGGGTGGGTTGGGCTACGGCCAGGTGAAGCTGGGCCTGATGCACGAGATCCTCGGGGCCTGCAGTTTCGCCCCGTCCGTCTTCGGCAACAACGCTCCTGACAGCGGCAATGCCGAGCTGTTGGCCGTGGGCGGCACCGCTGAGCAGAAGGCGCAATGGATGCAGCCGCTGCTTGACGGCAAGATCCGCAGCTGTTTCTCCATGACCGAACCCGGCGCCGGGGCGGACCCCACGCTGCTCACCACCAAGGCCGAACTGGACGGTGATGAGTGGGTCATCAACGGTCACAAGTGGTTCAGCTCCAACGCCTCCATCAGCGACCTGCTCATCGTGATGTGCCGTACCGGGGACCCGGCCGAGGTGGGCTCCTACAAGGCGTTTTCGATGTTGCTGGTGCCACGCCACACCCCCGGCGTGAACATCCTGCGTGATGTGCCCACCATGAGCCACCCCGATCATCACACCGGTGAGCCCGGCGGCCACGCCGAGATCCGCTACGAGAACGTGCGGGTGCCGAAAGACGCCATCGTGGGCGGGTACGAGGCCGGGCTGGGGCAGGGGTTCGCGCTAGCCCAGAAGCGGTTGGGCCCGGGCCGCATCCATCACGCCATGCGTTGGTTGGGCCAGTCCCAGCGGGCGTTCGACATGCTGTGCGAGCGGGCCCTGTCACGCTACGTGCACGGGTCCATCCTGGCCGAGAAGCAAATGATCCAGGACTGGATCGCGGAGTCCTACGCCGAGATGCAGGCCGCCCGACTGCTCACGTTGCAAGCGGCGTGGAAGATGGATCAGCTCCATGCCGCCGGCCGCCATTACTCCGACGCCCGCACCGAGATCGCCATCATCAAGTTCTGGGGCGCCAAGGTGCTCTACAACGTGATCGATCGGGCCATCCAGATCCACGGCTCACTGGGCTACACCACCGACTTACCGTTGGAATCCATGTACCGCAACGCCCGGGCCGCCCGCATTTACGACGGTCCCGACGAGGTGCACAAGGTCACCGTGGCCCGCCAGATGCTCAAGCGCTACAAGACCGTGGAAGTGCCGTCCGAGCACGTGCCCACCCGGCGCCGGGCCGCCATTGAGAAGTTCGCGGACCACCTCGACCACGCCGCCATCGCCGCCGGCTGATCCGCCAGCGGCTTGGTTTCAGCCCTTTTCTTCCCGGAGACGCTTGCTGGCCTCGTCGAGGCGGCGGCGTTCTTCGGGAGTGAGGCTGCCGATCCCGTGCTCGGCGATCTTGTCCAATAACACGTCCACCTCGGCCTGGCGCAGACCGTCTCCGGGGCGGTTCGGCGGCGGTCGGTAGGCGGCAGGTTCCGAATTGGGGACCGCCTTCAAGTTGGCCTTGCCCCGGCCCCGGCCCCGGCCCTTGCTCTTGGGTCTGGGGGCCTTGGTGCGCTTGGGCAGGTTCATCTTGGGCACCCAGGTCACGTTCTCGAGCAGACCGAAGGCTTTGAGGGCCAGCAACCCGGTGGCCAGTGACACCGCCAGGAAGATCAGACCTTCGGCGTAGCGGTTACCGACCAACTCCAACACCCGGATGCCCACGAACACCGCGGCGATCACCCACAGCGGGATGTTGAAGAAGCTTCGGGCCTGCGGGTAGATGATCGCCAAACCCACAAAGCAGGGCAGGGAAATATCCGACATGCCGGCCGCGGCGATGTTCAGCGCCACCGCCACCACCGCCGGGACCACCGTGATCAGCCCGACGAAGTACATGAACCGGTCCCGGCCCAACAGCCGTTCCAGTTCCCGGCCGATCATGTAGAAGAAGAACAAGCCGATAACGGCGAACAGGTCCGGCCGTTCAGCGACGGGCCAGGTCACAATCCGCCAGAGCTGGCCGTTCAGAACCCGATCGGGGTCGAGCCACAGCTGATCGACCAGGCTGGGACTGACCGCCCACAGCACCATGGACAGCGCGGCGGTGCCCACGACCAGCACCGTGCTGGTGACGTCCAGGTTGCCGAGGCGGAACCAGGCGTCATCGTTGGATCGGTGGCCGGGGGAGGGGAAGGAGAAGCGGGCCATGGGGCGTACCTGGTGGCGGCAATGCTGAGCAGCTCAGCGGGCGAGTGGAGCAGGCCCGGGGTGAAACGGGGCCGGTAGCGGACCCACCGAGCGTATCCGCTGGTCTGGCGGTCTCGGTGCCCGTCAGCGTGGTCCCGGATCAGTCCAGCCCGTGGAACTCGTACCGCCAGGGCAACTCGGTGAGCCAGATCCGGTTGCGGGGACCCGGCGCGTCCAGATCCACCGGGTCCAACTCGAAGGCCGCATCGCCGTCGTACAAGGTGGCCACCCAGCTGCCGTCCAGGTTCACCGCCCGGGGGTTGAAACGCCGGTAGGGCTCGGTGGGAACCCGGGCCACGGCGTCCGCCACATCCCGGTAGCTGCGCAAACGGGTCAGGGAGACGAACGTGGGGGCCGGCAGTTCCACCTCCCCGCTGGCATGGCGTTGCAGCGCCTCGTCCGGGGTGACCCAGAGGTGGTCATCGATCTCGGACCCGTCCACGCTGATCTCGCCGTGGGCCACGTGCGCTCGCAGCGGGGCCAGGAAGAACCAGGTGGCGAAGCGCCGGGCCCGTCCCGGTGGGGTGGTCCAATGGGCGAAGGGCAGCAGATCATCGATCTCCACCTGGACGTCCGCCTCCTCCCGGGCCTCACGGGCGGCGGCTTGCGCGGCGGCGTGGTCGAGGTCCTCGGGGCGGTCGGGATGGTGATCCTCGGCGTCGATGCGGCCACCGGGGAACACCCAGCTGCCGCCGTGGAAGGCCAGATCGGCGCTGCGGCGCAACAGCAGGGTCTCCAGGCCGCCGCCGGGCCGGTCCCGCACCACGATCACGGTGGCCGCGGCACGGATCGGCACGTCGATGGAGGGGTCAAGCGGTTCGGGCATCAAAACCGCACCCTAGCCAGGGGTTCGCTCGGCGGGATAGAGGATGAGCTGCGTGCAGCGAAACAGCGCCACCACCTTGTTGTCGGCCGGATAGTCCGCCACCCGTTCCACCCGGGCGTCCCACACCTGGGTGGAACGTCCGCCGTGGGTCAGAGTGGCCTCGCAACGCAACTCCCCGTCTCTGGCGGTGCCCAGAAAGTTGCTCTTCAGCTCGATGGTGGTGAACCCCGAGGCGCCCGCCGGCAGGCTGGCCGCGCAGCCGTGCCCGCAGGCGGAATCGGCCAGCGCCACCACCGCCGCGGCGTGCAGGAACCCGTTGGAGGCGAACAAGTCAGGCCGCACCGTCAGGCGGTTGACGGCCCGGCCCTCGCCCAGCTCGTCATAGCGCATGCCCACCAGCTCGTGGAACGTGCCGGCGAAGGTGCGGTTCAGCTGCTGCGCCTGCTCGGTAAGGGAAGGCGGCGTGGTCATGGCCGGACGGGCCGCACTCAGAACCGGGACGCTTCCAGGCCCAGCAGGTACTGGCCCACCCGGGTGTGGATGCGGTCAGGGTGGGCGTTGATGTGCACCGGCATGGCGGCCAGGTCCCGCCAACGTCGCTCGAAGCGGCCGCCTTCGCGCAGGCCGTTGCCGCCCAGGCTCTGCAACACGGCGCCCATGGCCTGCTGACACAACCCCACCGCGGTGGCCGACACCGCGCACTGCCGTTGGAAGTCCGCCTCGGTGGGGAGTTGACCGCACCCGATGCGCCGATCCACCTCGTCGCAGACCTGCTCGATGGCGGCCCGGGCGGTGGCCACCAACGCCGCGGCGTTGCCCAGGTTGACCTGCACGGTCACGAAGTTGGCCATGGTGGCACCCATGATCGCTTTGCGGCCCTCGATGTCCTCGCAGGCCTCCACCAGCGCCGCCTGGCTCAGCCCCACCGCCATGGCCCCCAGCCACAGGTCCGACAACCCCACCCAATCCTCGCGGTAGCGGTCATGGATCACCGCCAGGGACCGGTCCCGGTACATGACCGCCCGATTGGCGCCGTACCAGGTGGTGCAACGGCCCAACGGGACCCGAACTCCCTGGTAGTGGACGGTATCGGTGGACGAGGCCCGTAGCGAGGCGCCATCCCAGGTGGGCTCGATGCTGACCCCCGGGCTGTCCAGGCGCAAGATCGAGAACCGCAGTTCGTCCGGGGTGGGTGGGCGCGACCCGTCGCCCACGGCGAACGCCACCCCGGTCCAGTCGGCGTAGCGGCTGGAGGAGGCGAACGTGGCGCGGCCGTCGAGCACCACCTCATCGCCGTCGATCCGGCCGAATACCCGGCTGCCCGCCCCCGCCCCGAAGCAGGCCCACTCCCGGTTGGTGACCACCTGGCGCAGCAGGTCCCGGTGCTCGGGTCCCAAGGCGCCCACGAACAGATGGAATACCGACCAGTGGTTCCACACACACCAGGCGGTGGAGGCGCAGGCCCCGGCCACCGCGGCGAGCTCGGCGGCCATCTGGCGGATCGATCCGCCGCCGCCGCCGATCTCGGTGCTGGCCACCAGGCCCAACGCCCCTGACGATTTGATCTGGTCGATGACCTGGGGATCTACGGTCCGGGTGGCGTCCGCGGTGGGCGCTTGGGCGGCGATGGCCCCAATCAGCGGCCCGGTGAGGCTGGCCGTCCCCAGCCCCACGGTGCGCAGAACCCGGTCCGTCTCGTGGTCGGGCGGGCCGGCCGGTTCGTGAAGGGGGGCACTGCTCATGGAGGTACCTCGGAGGGTGGGGACTTGCTCGATTGTCGGGCGTGCGCAGCGTAGTTCTCCCGGCCCGCTACCCGACCTGCCACCTGACCCGTCACCCGATGCGCCCGCGGTTGGGTTGGGACCAGGCGACTAACCTGCGCGCGCACCCGAGTGGTCCGGCCCAGCCCCACGGTCCGGCGGGCCGCTCCTGAGGGCACCTGGTGTGGCCAGCGAGGCGCAGCGCCCAGCGGTCCCGAGTGCTGCCCGACGCCAGCGAGACAACGGAGATCACCTATGCCCGTCCCCCACCCCACCATCGCGCCGGCCTCGGGTCGGCTCGGGGTGCTCACCGTCGGCCTCGGAGCCGTGGCCACCACCCTCATTGCCGGTGTCGAACTGGCCCGTCGAGGCATGAGCGCCCCGATCGGCTCCCTGACCCAGATGGGCACCATCCGGCTGGGCCGCCGCACCGATGGCCGGGTCCCGCTGATCAAGGACTTCGTGCCCATCGCCTCGCTGGAGGATCTGGTCTTCGGCGCCTGGGACCCCTTCCCCGATGACGCTTATGTGGCTGCGCAACGAGCCGGTGTGCTTGACGGCCCCCGGCACCTGGAATCGGTGTCGGAGGCGCTGCGGTCGGTGCGGCCCATGGCGGCGGCGTTCGACCCGTTCTACGTCAAGCGCCTCGACGGGCCCAACACCAAAGGGACGGTCTCCAAGCGGGCCATGTTGGAAGCCATCCGAGAGGACATCGGCACCTTCCGTGACAACCATCAGGTGGACCGGATCGTGATGATCTGGTGCGGGTCCACCGAGATCTTCATCGAGCCGGGCCCGGCTCATCAGACCCTCGAGGCCTTCGAGGCGGCCATCGACGCCAACGATCCCACCATCGCCCCGTCCATGTTGTACGCCTACGCCGCCCTGCAGGAAGGGGTGGCGTTCGCCAACGGTGCCCCCAACCTCACCGTGGACATCCCCGCCCTGACCCAGTACGCCACCGAGCGGCGGCTGCCCATTTCGGGCAAGGACTTCAAGACCGGCCAGACGCTGCTCAAGACGGTGCTGGCCCCCATGTTCAGGGCCCGCATGTTGGGCGTGGCCGGTTGGTATTCCACCAACATCCTGGGCAACCGCGACGGCGAGGTCCTCGACGATCCGGAGAGTTTCAAAACCAAAGAGGAATCCAAGCTCGGGGTTTTGGAGCATATTCTGGACCCTGAACGTCACCCCGTGCTCTACGGCGATTTGTATCACAAAGTGCGGATTAACTATTACCCCCCGCGCGGTGATAATAAAGAGGGCTGGGATAATATCGATATCTTCGGCTGGTTGGGTTACCCCATGCAGATCAAGGTCGATTTCCTGTGCCGGGATTCCATCTTGGCGGCGCCGCTGGCCCTGGACCTGGTGCTGTTCAGCGACCTAGCCCAGCGCGCCGGGCTGGGCGGGATCCAGGAGTGGCTCAGCTTCTATTACAAGTCGCCGCAGCACGCTCCCGGTTTGTACCCCGAGCACGATTTGTTCGTGCAGAAGGCGAAGCTGAAGAACACGCTGCGTTGGATGATGGGTGAGGAGCAGATCACCCACTTGGGCATCGATTACTACGTAGACGAAGACCAAGACTGACGGGGAGCCGAGTTCTGTCATGCAAGACCGACCCACCTCGGTGGAGATCCTGGCCACCATCGGGGAGTACCTCCAACAAGACGTGCTGCCCATCGTGGACGGCGCGCTCCGCTACAAGACCCTGGTGGCCGCCAACCTGTTGGGGTTGCTGCAGCGAGAGCTCGAGGCGGGCGACGGCCCCGAACAACGGGAAGTGGTGGCGCTGGCGGGGTTGTTGCACGGCCCGGCCTCGCCCCCTACCGCCGACGTGGCCGATCTCTATGGTCGGTTGCAGGCCCGGTTGCTGAGCGGGGATCGCCTCGACGCCGTGTTCTTGCGGGACACCCGCGATGTTTTGGAGCGGGGTGTGCTGGACAAGTTGGCCGTCAACAAGCCTGGTTATGACCGCTACGACCAGGCCGTGGAGATCGCCGCGACAACTGTGGAGCGGGGCTGATGGCTCGGGATCTGCCGGCCATCGGGGCCAACCTCAGCCGTTACCTCACCCAGCAATGGGATCGACCGGTGCAGGCCACCGACCTGGTGGAAACCTCCGTCGGGGCCCGGCGCGGCAACATCCTGTTCGACGCCGTCAGCGATGACGGCCGGGGCGAGACCCGCAACCCGCTGGTGGTCACCATCTACCCTCCGGCCGGCGCGGTGATCTTCGGGGTCGAGGCCGAAACCGGGGCTCTGCGGTTGGTGGAGGCCGCCGGCGCCCCCGTGGCCCACGTGCACGAGGTCTGCCCCGACCCCAGCTGGTTCGGGGAACCGTTTTTCATCTCCACCCGCATCGAAGGCGACACCTTGCCCCGCAACATTCTGCGGCGGGTGGCGGCCAGACCAGAGCTCGGCCCCCGCATCGGCGCCCAGCTCGGGGCCGCTTTCGCCGCCATCCACGCTGTTGATGCCGAGGCCGCCCCGGCCGAATTGCGCCGTGACGTGGCCGGGGTGGCGCCCAGCCGGGCCGCGTTGGACCTGATGGCCGAACAGATCGATGAGCTGCTGCAACCGGCCCCGGTGTTGGCGCTGGGTTTCCGCTGGTTGCGGGACAACCAACCGGATCCGCCGCCCCGCCAGACACTGGTCCATGGTGATGTCCGCAACGGCAACATCATCATCGGCGATGACGGGCTGGCCGCGGTGCTGGACTGGGAGGGCGCCCACACCGGGGACCCTCACGAGGATCTGGGGTGGCTGTGCGTGCGGACCTGGCGCTTCGGTAACGATTCGATGGAAGTCGGCGGGATCTGCTCCCGGGAGCCGATGATCGAGGGCTACCAGGCCGCGGGGGCCCATTTCGATCCCCACGCCTACGCCTGGTGGAAGGTGTTCGGCACCCTCAAGTGGGGTTTGGGGTTGGCCAAACAGGCCCGTCAGCACCTCGACGGCACCTACCGGTACATCGCCATGGCCGGCAGCGGGCGTCGGGTGTGCGAGCTCGAATACGACCTGCTGCGGCTGCTGTCCCGCCTCATCTGAGGGCCCGCGCCGCTGCGTCCCCCGGGGTCCGCGCCTCCGGGTGATGGTCCTGTCACACTGGGTGGTGTGCCCCGGACCATGACGCGCCCCACTTCGTCCCGGTCCGGTACCTCCCGGTCTGGTGTCTCGCGTTCCCGCCGGGCGCCCCGTTCGGCTGGCCGGGCCGCCATCCGCTCCCGTCGCGGTCCCGCCACCCGTCAAACCGGCCGGGCCCGACCGCGGTTGCGTTCCAAGAAGCTCACGGCCTGGCGTTCGAAGTGGACCAAACGGCTGAAGCGATCGGCCCTGGCCCTGGCGCTGGTCGGTGTGGTGCTGGGCGTTCGGCTGTTCGCCTTTCCCGCCACTGACGAGGTGGTGGCCGCGGACGCCGCGGTGGTGTTCCCCAGTGGCGGTGATGCGGCCCTGCAGGAGGCGCTGACCCTGGTCAACGGGGGTAAGGCCAAGGCGCTGGTGTTGGTGGGGGGATCGGACGGGCTCTGCGGAGGACGGGGCACCATCGAGGTGTTGTGCCCGGCTTCGGGCGTGCAGGACATCGAACAGGTTCGGGTGGTGAGCGCGCTGGTGATCGCCCAGGGCTGGTCCCGCGTGGCGCTGATCACCCCCCGTCACCAGCTCAGCCGCACCGCGCTGCTGTTGGAGCGTTGCACCGACGCCGTGGTACTTCGCCGGGTCGCGCCCCCCGCCGCCGGTGAGAGCAGCGGTCAGCGGTTCAGCGCAGCGTTGGCCGAACTGCCCCGCTACCTCGCCGAGCTGACCAGCGACACCGCCTGCACCACCTGAAAGCGCTTGCACTGCCAGGACCCGTGAGCCAGAACCCGTGAGCCAGCCAGACCTGCTGAACCGTGGGGATCTGCCAGGCCGCGGCGGGGCTCAGCTACCGGCTTGTTGGCGGTTGCGGGCCTGGACGGCGGCCCGGCGCTCGGCGATGTCCTGGGGCTTGACCTCCGTCATGTGTCGGCGGCCGTGCTCGCGTTCCAGCTTCAGGCCCTCGGCCATGGGCACCAGGGCGCCTTCGTCGTAGACCCGCTTGAGGTTGCGCACCGCCCGCCGATCATTGGCCGCGATGGCTGCTGCCATGGCCACCGCGGACGCCAGCAACTCCGCCGCCGGCACCACCTGATTGACCAAACCCCAACGCTCGGCGGTGGCGGCGTCACAGAAATCACCGGTGAAGGACAGCTGCTTGGCCCGTTGCATGCCGATAAGCCGGGGCAGGCGCTGGGTCAGACCCCACAACGGCAGGATCCCCACCCGGGCGTGGGTGTCAGCAAAGCGAGCGGTGTCCGCAGCCAGCACGATGTCGCAGGCCAGCACGAGTTCGAACCCGCCGGTGATGGCCAGACCGTTCACCGCGGCGATGACGGGCACCGGGCACTCAACGATGGCCGCCACCATGTTCTCCGCACCCGGCGCTGACGGTTTGGGAGCACCACCGGGCGCGCCCAGCTCCTTGAGGTCCACCCCGGCGGAAAACGCCGAACCGGCCCCGGTCAACACCACGGCCCCGGTGGTGGGGTCTTCCCCGGCCTGACGAATGGCGGTGCTGGCTTGTTCCCGCAGGGCCACCGACAAGGCGTTGCGGGCCTCGGGACGGTTGAGGGTGAGCACTACAACCCCCTCGACGGGGCGATCGACCAGAACCAGCTCCGACATGACCAGGCTTTCCTTCCGCATCGCCAGCCATCGATCGGCGGCCGGGTGAGCACCTTGGTCTAGCAGCACCGGCCAGGCGTCCCCTCGGGAGCGCTGGTCACACGGGTCAGGCGCGGGTCAAACGGGCAAGGCGGGCTGGTGGGTCAGGCGGGCCGGCGGTGGGAGGCCACCCGCTCCGCCAGTTGGTGCGCCTGGTCCTCCAATGCCCACGCCGCCGCCAGGTCACCGAGGCCCTCACCGGAGAACACGAACTCGGTGACCGCCAGATCCAGCCGCCGTACCGCTCGGACCAGGTGCGGTGGGTTCTCCAGCCCCAGCAGCTGGCGACGGGCGTCACGCAGGTGCACGGTGGTCATCTGCAGGGCGGTGAAGGTGGCCAACTCGCACTCGTCGGCCAGGTCAACGCCCAGCTCGCGGTGCAGCTCGCCGTGCAGCTCATGCATGAAGGGCTCTCGCAGCTCCAACGGCAGGCGGTCGAAGTCCCGCCCGGCCCGGTGGTCCCACAGCCGCCACCCGCCCAACAGCACCGCGGACACGGTTAGGGCCAGCGCCGCCACCGTGTCGAACCGGGCGGTCACGGTGATGGCCACGGCTGAGGCGATCGCCGCTGTGACCGTCCCCGTCAACATTGTCGCTGTCACCGGTCCTGCCATTCGCCGCCGCCTCACGGCTTGAGAGATCGGTCGATCCCTCGCCGGCCTTAAGGTGCAATCGTCAGATTCGGTGACCCGGGTGTGCGGGCGCGTGTGGCGGTCGGCCGGGGACAATCGGGGGAGTGGCCAGGTGTTCGTGTGGGATCCGGGCCTGTACCGACGCTTCGAGGATCACCGCACCAGGCCTTTTCTTGATCTGTTGGCCCGTATCCCCATCGTTGACGCCGCGCTGGTGGCGGATCTCGGTTGTGGGCCCGGTCACCTGGCCCCGGCGCTGGCCCGGCGCTTCCCGGCGGCGCAGCTCATCGGGGTCGATTCCTCGCCGGGCATGATCGCGGCCGCCCGCCAGGCGCTCACCGGCGAATCTGCGGCCCGCGCCCAGGGCTCCGACCTGCGGGACCGGCTGCGTTTCGAGGTGGCCGACGCCCGGACCTGGCAACCGCCGGCACCGCTGGACGTGCTGATCAGCAACGCCACCCTGCACTGGATCGAGGGCCACGTGGATCTGATGGGTCACTGGCTCACGCTGGTGCGGCCCGGCGGGGTGTTGGCGTTCGGCGTGCCGGCCAACTTCAACGCCCCCAGCCACCGGTCCATCCGTGAACTGCTGGGCGCAACCCGCTGGCAGGACCGGATTGACCCCTCGGTAATGGAGTCCATCAGCGTCGAGTCCCCACCGCGCTACTTGGAGGCATTGTTGGGGCTCGGCGCCACCGTTGACGTTTGGGAAAGCACGTACTACCAGGTCCTGACCGGTGAGGACCCGGTGCTGCAATGGCTCCGTGGGACCGCCTTGCGCCCGGTGTTGGCAGCGCTGGATCCCGACGAGGTCCCAGTCTTCGAGGCCGAACTGGCCGAAAAGCTCCGTGCCGCCTACCCGCCCGGACCCCACGGCACCGTGTTCCCGTTTCGGCGCCTCTTCGCCGTCGCCGAACGCGCCCACTGATCACCAGGGGGCTGCTCGTAGCGTTTGGGGGATGATTGAACTGCTGGACGTGGAACGGGCGGCGGCGCGCCTGGCCGGGGTGGCACAGCGGACCCCGGTGCTGCGCAGCGACGTGGTGGACGCACGCTGCGGGTCGGAGGTGTTCCTCAAGGCCGAGTGCTTCCAGCGCAGCGGGTCCTTCAAGCTCCGCGGCGCCTACAACGCCCTGTCCGAGCTGCTGGAGACCACCCCGGCGGTGCGACACACCGGCGTGGTGACCGGATCGTCAGGCAACCACGCGGCGGCGTTGGCCCTGGCCGGCCGGTTGTTGCAGGTCCCCATCACGGTGGTCATGCCCCAAGACGCCCCGGCCAACAAACGGGCCGCCACGTTGGGTTACGGGGCCACGGTGGTGGATTACGACCGTTACCACGAGGACCGGGATCAGCGCTGTGCGGAGGTGGCGGCCCAGCAGGGTTCGGCCGTCATCCCCGCCTACGACCATCCAGGGGTCATGGCCGGTCAGGGAACGTTGGCCTTGGAGCTGTTCGAACAGGTCCCGGATCTGGACGTGCTGGTGGTCTGTGTGGGCGGCGGCGGATTGATCGCCGGGTGTGCCACCGTGGCCAAAGCCCAACGGCGTGGCGCCGGTGCCTTCGATGGTGACGCGGTGGAGGTAGTGGGGGTGGAGCCCGCAGCCGGGGACGACCACGTCCGCAGCCTGGCCGCCGGTCATCGGGTCAGCCTGGCCGAGGTGCCCCGCTCCATCGCCGACGGTCAACTGGTGACCACCCCCGGCCAGCTGACGTTCGAGGTCAACCGCCAACGGGTGGACCGCTTCGTCACCGTCACCGACCAGGAGATCCTGCACGCCATGGTGTGTTGTTTCGAACAGTTCAAGGCGGTGGCCGAGCCCAGCGGCGCCTCGGCCCTGGCGGCGGTGTTGAGCGGCGCCGTGGACAGACCCGGCGCCCGCATCGGCGTCACCCTCTCCGGCGGCAACATTGACCTGGCCCGCTTCTTCGCCCTGCTGGACCCTCACCTGCTGGACCCTCACCTGCAGGACCCTCACCCGCAGGGGCCACCGCCGCAGGTCGAACGCTGACCGCGACTGCTGGACCTCAGGCGGTGCTGAGGCTGAGCTGCACGCCCACCAGCACCGCCAGCAACGCCCCGAACAGGCCAACCGCACCCCAGATGGCCAGCCCGGCCTTGGTGGTGGCCCGGCTGTGCAGGAACGCCCCGACCCCGGAAGCGGCCACCAGGAACAGCTTGAGGAACAGGCTCACGTTGTACGCCGTGGGCTGATTGGCCATGTCGACCGAGCCGATGTTCCACAGCCCGGTGAGCACCGCCAGCCCGAACGCCGGCCACGCCACCTTGTTGAACTGCTGGGCGAATTGCCGGGGCATGTCCGCTCCGGCGGCCCGGGCTGCGGGCAACAAACCCAGCAACGTGATCTGCCCGCCCACCCAGACGGAGACGCCCAGCAGGTGGAGGGTCAGACGGATGGATCGCAACGACAGATCAAGCATGAGGGCGCAGTTCTACCGGATAGTTGGGACCGGCCGTTAGCAACCTCGGCGAAACCACCGCGAGCCCAGGCGTAGGCTGCGCGCCATGAGCCCCATGACCAGGCCGCAGCTGTATCCACCGGGAGCGCGGTCGCTACAGGCGGACTTTGACACGACTGCCCTGGCTGACCGGCTGGAGGAACGCACCGTCACCGAAGCCCTGGACGAGTGGCACGTCAAGACCATTGAGCGGGCCACGTTCTTCTTCCTGGGCACCGCCGATGTGGATGGTTGGCCCGACGTGTCCTACAAGGGTGGCGCGCCCGGGTTCGTGTCGGTGATCGACGCCAACACCCTGGCCTTTCCCAGCTACGACGGCAACGGCATGTTCCGGTCTCTGGGCAACATCGCCGATACCGGCAAGGTGTCGATGTTGTTCGTTGACTTCGAGCGCCCCAAGCGGATCCGCATCCACGGCGCGGCCCGCATCCACCGCACCCCGGAGTGGCTGGCACGCTTCGAAGCCGCCGACGCGGTGATCGAGGTGACCATCGGCCGGGCGTTCTTCAACTGCCCCCGTTACCTGCACAACCTGCGCGATGGCGAGCTGTCCCCCAACGCCCCCCGCCCCGGTCACACCGTGGAAGCCCCCGAGTGGAAGTCCCTGCCCGAATGGCAAGAGGTGCTGCCCCACCGCAGCTGACCCGAGCCGTCAGATCACACCATCGGCCCGCAGCGCCTGATGGTCGTGGCCCAGCGCCCCCCACACCTCGGCGTTGTGCTGGCCGAAGCCGGGGCTGGTCGACAACCGCCGGGGCAAGGCACCACCCAGGCGAATCGGGCTCTGCGGTAACGGCACCACGCCGTAATCGGGATGGTCGATGTCCCGGATAGCCTGACGTTCTCGCAGGTGGGGATCATCGCGGACCTCGGCCAGAGTGCGCACGGGGGCGGCGGGCACCCGATGGCGTTGCGCGGCGGCGAACACCTCGGCCTTCGTCAACCCCACCGTCCACGCCGCCACCACCTCGTCGACCTCGTCCAGATGCGCGGCCCGGGCGGTGTTGTCGAGGTAGCGGGAGTCGGTGGCCAGCTCGGGCCGACCCATGGCCGCGGTGAGGTTGGTCCAATGCTCATCAGCGGTGCAGATCAGCGCGATGGCCCCGTCGGTAGTCGGGTACACGTTGTAGGGCGCCACCGCCAGGCCGCTGTGACGGTTGCCGGTGCGACCCACCTGCCCGGTGCTCACCAGCGTCCCCCAGTTCGACGCCATCGACAGCAAGGTCACCTCCTGCATGGCCACCTCCACATGGGAGCCCACACCGGTGCGGGACCGTTCGAACAGCGCCGTCACCAGCCCCGCATGTAGGTGCACCCCGCCCAGGAAGTCCACCATCTGGGGCCCGGCCTTCACCGGGGGTCCGTCGGGGAAACCGGTGACGGACATCGTGCCGCCGTAGGCCTGCACCGTGAGATCCATGGCCAGCCGATCCCGGTCCGGCCCGCTCAGCCCGTACCCGCTGCCCGAGCCGTAGCAAAGCCGGGGGTTCAGCTGACGCAACGCCTCCCAGCCCACACCCAGGCGGTCCATGACCCCGGGGGCGAAGTTCTCGATGACCACGTCGGCGCCCGCCACCAGTTCCCGTAGCAGCGCCTGGCCCTTGGGGTGTTTGAGGTTGAGGGTGACGTCCCGCTTGCCGGCGTTGAGGATGGCGAAGGGCACCGACCCGCCCTGTACCTGTTCCCGGCGGCGCAACGGCTCCCCCCGAGGCGGTTCGATCTTCAACACGTCAGCTCCGCCGGCGGCGAACAGGAACCCGCAGTACGGCCCCTGATACACCTGCCCCAGGTCCAACACCACCAGCCCGGCGAACGGGCCCGGGGTGTCGGCGGGTGGCGCGTCAGCAGCAGGTACGGCGAGTTGGGTGCTTTCGGCGGGTCGGGCGCTCCCGGCGGGGGTGGCCGGGTGGGTGGGGGTGGGGGGACCTGTGGGATCGGTCATCGGCCCGGGACGGTAGCTTCGCCCGGGTGAACCCGCGTGTTCAGCCCATCGAGCTTCGTGGCGGCGGTCCGGTCCCAACGGTGCCCCCCTGCGAATCCGGCCCAACGAGATGACGGCCCCGCAGCTGGTGTTGGCGTCGGGATCGCCCCGCCGTCGGGAGCTTCTTGAACGAGTTGGGTTGCGCTTTGCGGTGCGGGTGCCCGATGTGGACGAGGATCAGCGACCTCACGAGGACCCCGCGGCCTATGTCACCCGGCTTGCGGCGGACAAGGCCCTGGCGGTGTTGCAGCGTTGGAACGATGCCGAGGCCGGCCCGGCGGTGGTGGTGGGGGCTGACACCACGGTGGAACTGGACGGCCGCTGCTTGGGCAAACCGGCCGATGCCGATGACGCCGCGGTGATGCTGGCCCGCCTGTCGGGTCGAACCCATTGCGTGCTCACCGGCGTAGCGGTGCTCACCACCACCGGCCATACCGAGCGGTTTGCTCTTCGTACCGAGGTCCGCATGGTGCCGCTCAGCGCCGCCGCCATTGACTGGTACGTGGCCACCGGCGAACCGTTCGACAAGGCCGGGGCCTACGCCATTCAGGGCGCCGGTGGGGCCTTCGTGGCCGCCATCGTGGGCAGCTACTCCAACGTGGTCGGCCTGCCGCTGGCGGAAACCCTCCATGCCCTCCAGCGCGCCGGCTTGGCGGGCGTCCCCGGCCGGTAGCCGGACCTCCCGAGAACGCCCCCGGGGTTAACTTGTGCAGTTTGGTAGACGGCCGCCACCAGGGCGCCGACAAAAGGCCTGGTCACAGCGTTGGATCATCGAGGGTGGCCGCCGGATTTCCTCCCAAAGTGCACAAGTCAAACCACGGACCCGGCGGCTCACGCGCCACGCACCGATCGACACCCATTAGCTTCCAGCCATGCCCACCCCCGACGGTGCCATTCGGGTCGCCAACTGCAGCGGGTTCTACGGTGATCGCATCGCCGCCGCCAAAGAGCAGGTCGAAGGCGGTGACATTGATTACCTCACCGGTGACTGGCTGGCTGAGCTGACCATGCTGATCCTGGCCCGTACCCGCGCCGGCGGCCGCAGCGGCGGTTGGGCCCGGACCTTCCTGACCCAGATGGAACAGGTACTCGGCACCTGCTTGGACAAGGGCATCAAGGTGGTCACCAACGCCGGGGGCCTGGACCCCCAGGGTTGTGCCAACGCCCTGACTGAGCTGGCCGCCAAGCTGGGCCTGGCTCCTCGGGTGGCCTATGTGGCCGGTGACGATTTGCTGGGTCGCATGGATGAACTGGGCGCCGCCGGGGTCAGCTTCGACAATCTCGACACCGGCGAATCGCTGCGGGACAAAGGCGTGGAGGTCATTACCGCCAACGCCTACCTCGGCTGCTGGGGCATCGTGGAAGCCCTCGACCGCGGCGCTGACGTGGTGATCACCGGACGGGTCACCGACGCCGCGGTGGTCATGGGCCCGCCGGCGCACGCCTTTGGTTGGCAACGCCAGGATTGGGACCGGCTGGCCGGGGCCTGCGTGGCCGGTCACGTGATCGAGTGCGGTTGCCAGGCCACCGGCGGGAACTACTCGTTCTTCACCGAGATCCCCGGCATGCAGTATTTGGGTTTTCCTATCGCGGAGATCTTTCCCGATGGCTCCTCGGTGATCACCAAACACCACGGCACCGGCGGCGCGGTCACCATCGGCACCGTCACCTCACAGTTGCTGTATGAGATCGGCTCGGAGCGTTACCTCAACCCCGATGTGGTGTGCCGCTTCGACACCATAAAGCTGCATGAGATCGGCCCGGACCGGGTGCGCATCTCCGGCACCCGCGGTGAGCCGGCGCCGGCCACGCTCAAGGTGTCCATGAACTACCAGGGCGGGTTCCGCAACGGTTTCACGTTCTGCCTCACCGGGCTGGACATCGAGGAGAAGGCCGATCTGTTGCAACGTCAGATCTGGTCGGCGTTCCCCAACGGCGAGGCCCATTTCGAGCAGGCCCGGGTGCAACTCATGCGCAACGACAAGGCTGATCCCGACTCCAACGAAGAGGCCACCGCGTTGTTGAAGTTCACCGTCAAAGATCGTGACGAGCGCAAGGTGGGCCGGGACTTTGCCAACCAGGCGGTGGAGATCGGCCTGGCCACCATCCCCGGTTTCTACGGGCTGGGTTGGTCCCCCGGTCCTGGCACCCCCTACGGCGTGTACTGGCCGTCATTGGTGCCCGCCGAGATGGTGCCCCAAGAGGTGGTTGTGCTGGGCGAAGGTGCCACCGCGGTGGACAACACTCCCGGCAACCTCAGCGCCGCACCAGTACTGCCGGAGTCCGCGCCGCTCCCGACCATACTATTAAGTACGTCCGGTACGGTACGGGCGCCGCTGGGCCGGGCGTTCGGCTCCCGCTCCGGGGACAAAGGGGGCAACGCCAACCTCGGTGTGTTCGCCCGATCAGCGGAGGGGTATGTCTGGTTGGCGTCGTTCCTCACCGTGGCGCGGCTGAAGGAGCTGCTGGCCGATGTGGCCCACCTCACCGTGCATCGATACGAGTTGCCCAACATCTGGTCGTTGAACTTTGTGGTGGTGGGGTTGTTGGAAGAAGGGGTGGCGGCCTCTTCCCGCCAGGACGGCCAAGCCAAGAGCCTGGGTGAGTATCTGCGGGCCAAGCTCGTGGACCTACCGGAAGGTCTGTTATGAGCGATCACGATCACGATCACGACCACCCGAATCACGACCACCCGGATCATGCCGATATTCCGCCGGACGTGGCGTTGCGGGCCAGGGCGCTGCAGTCCCTCCTGCTGGAAAAGGGCCTGATTCAACAGGAGAACATCGATCGGATCATTGAGGCCTTTGAGCATCGGGTGGGTCCTCACCTCGGCGCCAAGCTGGTGGCCCGGGCCTGGGTTGATGTCGGGTTCCGCGAGCGGTTGCTGGCTGATGGCATCGCCGCCGCCGCTGAGTTGGGCATCGGCGGGTTCACCCACGGCGCCCGGTTGGTGGTGGTGGAAAACACCCAACAGGTCCACAACGTGGTGGTCTGCACCCTGTGTTCGTGCTATCCCATTCCGGTCCTGGGTCTGCCGCCGGTCTGGTACAAATCCGCCCCCTACCGTTCCCGGGCGGTGATGGACCCCCGTGGCGTGTTGGACGAGTTCGGTACCCACGTTGCGCCCGAAACCGAGGTGCGGGTGTGGGATTCCAACTCCGAGGTCCGCTACCTGGTGCTGCCCCAACGCCCCGACGGCACCGAGGACCTCAGCGAGGAGCAACTGGCCGCCCTGGTGGGCCGAAACGCCATGATCGGCGTTGAACCGGCCCGCCAGCCCCACGTGGTGCCGGCCCCTGACGTGAGCGGCGCCCCGACGTGAACGGCGTGCACGACCTGGGCGGGATGCACGGGTTCGGCCCGGTGCAGGCCGAACCGGAGGCCACCGAGCCGCTGTTCCACCACCCCTGGGAACCCGACGTACTGACCAGCATGTTCGCCACCATGCGATTGGGCCGGTGGAGTCTCGACGAATTTCGTCAAACGATAGAGCAACAACCGCCGCTGGAGTATCTGCGCCGAACCTATTACGAGAAATGGTTGGCGGCCTTGGAGACCCTCGCCATACGCCACGGTCTGCTCACCGAATCCGAGCTGGCTGGCCGGCTTGGCGGGACAACGCCTGAGCCGGGCATCGGTTCCCCCACCTGGGCTCCTTCCTTCGAGTTGCCGCCAGAAGCTCCTCGTTACACCGTCGGCCAACGCGTGCGAGCCAGAAACCGTCATCCGAAGGGCCACACCCGCCAGCCCCGCTACGTGCGCGGTCGGATCGGCACCGTGATCAGTCACGTGGGCGCCGAGCCGTTGCCGGAGCTGGCGGCAACGGGAGTCTGCCAACCCGAGCACGTGTACCTGGTCCGCTTCGAAGCCGCCGAACTGTGGGGCGAACAGGCCAACGCGAGCCAGGCGAAAACCAGCGATGCCGTGTTCATCGAGCTATGGGACAGCTACCTGGAGCCGCTGCCGTGAGCGACGCCGTCGGACGCTTGCACGAGTTGCCTTTTCTGCCACAGGACCCCGACGGCCCGGTTTTCGCCGAGGCCTGGCACGCGGAGGCCTTCGCCACCACCATGGCTCTGCTCGACGCCGGCTGGTTCAGTTGGTCCGAGTGGAGCAATGCCCTCAACGCCGCGGTCACCGCCGCCCAACAAGCCGGTGACCCCGATTTGGGCGACACCTATTACCACCATTGGCTGGTTGCACTCGAAGGCCTGTGCCGGACGAAAGGTGCTGTCGAGACCCGCCAGCTCGACGCACGCCAACAACAATGGCGCACCGCCTACGAACGCACCCCCCACGGCCAACCGGTTGAGCTGGAAGCCGCCCGGCCTCCCAACCGCGCCCGGTGAGGTGGGTGCCGGCCAGGGTGGGCAGCCCGGCCGAGCTACGGTGACCGGTCATGGGTGACTATGCGCTGACGGGACTGCAGGGCAAGGTGGCGGTGGTAACGGGCGCCGGGCGGATGCGTTCGATCGGCCGTCCGGTGGCGGTGGAACTGGCCCGGGCCGGTTGTGACATCGTGTTGACCGGCACCGGCCGCACCCCCGATCGTTACCCACAAGATGAACGTGACGCCGGCTGGCGCGACATCGATTCGGTGGCCGAGGAGGTGCGGGCGTTGGGTCGGCGGGCCCTGCCGGTGGTGTCCAACGTGGCCGACCTGGCCTCGGTGCAGCAGCTTGCAGCCCGGGTGGTAGCGGAGTTCGGACGGGTCGACATCCTGGTCAACAACGCCGGGGCCGCCCGGGGCGAGGACCGCAACCCCGTCATCGACTTGGACGTGGACGCCTGGAACACCGTCATGCAGGTCAACCTCACCGGCACGTTCCTCATGTCCAAGGTGTTCGGTGCCGAGCTGGTGAAAGCCGGCCGTGGCGGCGCCATTGTGAACATGTCCTCCATCGCCGGCAAGCGTCTGCCCGCCAATACCGCGGCGTATGCGGCGTCCAAGGCCGGCATTCAGGCCCTCACCGCCTGCATGTCCCAGGAGGTGGCCGCCGCCGGGGTCCGGGTCAACGCCATCTGCCCCGGCCTCATCGACACCGCCCGCATGGACCTGCTGGGGCGCAGCGACACCTGGGACAAGATGGTCAGCCTCATACCGTTAGGTAGGGCGGGCAGTGGTGAGGATATCGCCGCCATGACCGTGTTCTTGTGCTCGGATCAGGGGGCGTGGATCACCGGCCAGTCCTACAACGTGGACGGCGGCCAGGTGGTTGAGCACTAACTGGCACTAACACTGGCACTAACTGCGGCTCAGCTGGGTGTGAAACGGGCCGGCAGATGCTTGACGCCGTGGATGAACGCTGACAAGAGCGGATCGGGTGGGCCCGCAGCGTCGATGTCCGGCAGCCGGCGGAACAGCTCCCGGAACATGACGGTAATCTCCCGCCGGGCCAGGTGCGCCCCCAAACAGAAGTGCGGCCCGGGCCCACCGAACCCGACATGCTCGTTGGGATGACGGTTCACATCGAATCGCAAACCATCAACGAACACGTCCTCGTCCCGGTTGGCCGACCAATACAACAGCGCCAGCCGGTCACCTTCGGCGATGCGCTGTCCCCGTAGTTCGCAGTCCCGGGTGGCGGTGCGGCGCATGTAGGTCACCGGGCTGGCCATCCGCACAATCTCATCCACCGCCGCGGGAGCCAGCCGCTCGAAGTCGTTCTGCCAGATCCGCCGCTGATCGGGGTTTTCGGTCAGGAAGTGCAGACCCCAACTGATGGCGTTGCGAGTGGTTTCGTTGCCCGCCACCACCAACAAGATGAAGAAACTGGCCAACTCGGCGTGGGTCAGACGCTCACCGTCAACCTCCGCCCGTACCAGGAGGCTGGTCAGATCCTCCCCGGCAGCGGTGGCCGCCAGCTTGGAGTTGGCCAATTCCTCCATGAGTTTCGCCAGATCCGCACCGGCTTGGAGCACCGCGCCCAGGATGTTCTCGATGCCGTCCACGTACTCCGGATCTCCGGCGCCCAAGATCACGTTGGTGCGTTCGAACACGAACTGGAATTGGCTGGCCGGGATGCCCATCATCTCGCAGATCACCCGTAACGGCAGCGCTGCGGCCACGTCAACCACGAAGTCGATCTCGCCCCGCTCGGCCACTGCGTCCACGATCTCCGCCGCGATGCGGGCCACGGAATCCTCCACCCGGCGCAACATCCTGGGCGTGAAACCGGAAGACACCAGCTTGCGTAACCGGGCGTGTCGGGGATCGTCCATAGCGATCATCGAACCGAAGAACTCGTTGAACGACGGCGGCGCCTCCAACATGGTGATGCCCTGAGCCGAGCTGAACAGCTCCGGCTGTTTGGACACCGCCAGGATGTCGGCATAGCGGGTAACCGCCCAGTACGGGCCCATCTTGATGATGGAATCCTCCGGCAGTTCCGGCGGCGGGCGCCAGGCCAGCGGTTCCTCGGCCCGCAACCGGGCCATGTCTCCCTCGATCTCGGGCAGGGGACGAACCCAGAAGCTGGGCAAGATGGGATTGATCCACTCGAGCGGCCGTTCGGACCCTTGGTCGGACATGGTTCGACGCTACCGGCGCCACCCGACATGACCGCTGGGCACTACGTTGCCGTTATGAGCCACCACTGCTTGGCCTGTGACGAGATCATCGTGAAGGACCGGACCGTGAAGGACGGGACCGGCCCAGCGCTGCGTTTCACCAGCCGCTTCCAGGGCCCGCCGGGTTTGGCCAACGGTGGGGTGGTGGTGGGCGCGTTGGCCTGCGTGGCCCGAACCCGTTCGGAGTTGGCGGACCCCGCCGTGGTCAGCCTGGTGGCCCGGCTGCATCGGGGCGTGCCCCAGGGCCGGGACCTGCCGGTGCGGACCCGGCTGGACCCCGACGGGCTGATCGAGCTCACCTTGGCGGACGGCGAGGACCTCATCGCCACCGGCGCGGTGCGGGTGGTGGACACCGCCGTGCAGCGCAACGGCCTCGAGCCCACCCTGTTCGGCCCCGAACGGCTCGAACCGCTGGTGGATCTGGCGTCGCCCACCGCGGCGCAGCTCGACGCCGCGGCGCGCATCGAGGTCCGTCCCAAGCCCGTCCCCAACCCCTTCGACCACTGCTTCGTGTGTGGGCCGGCCAACCCCGGCGGTCTGCAGGTGGCGGCGGCGCCCATGACCCGCACCACCGCCTGGGCGCTGAACCCCCGAGCCTCAAGCTTCGCCGAGCCCGACGGCCGCCTGGACACCGTGGTGGCGTTGGCCTCCATGGATTGCCCGTCGGTGCCCTCATTCATGTCCGGCGGGATCATGGCCGAGGACGAGTCGGCGCTGTTGGGCAGCTTCGAGGCCGAGCTGATCCGCTGGGCGCCGGCCCAGGTGGAAGGTGGCTACCGATTGCCGTCGCGGTTCTGGCGACGCGACGGTCGCCGGGTCTACGCCGACATCGCCCTGGTAGACGGCCCCGGCACCGTGTACGCCATGGCCACCGCCACCTGGATCACCGTCCCGGTCCCCACCCCAGCCTGACCCCCAGCCCAGACCGCGGCGAAAGCGCGGCGAAACCGGGGCCGGAAAATGGCGAAACCCCGTAGGAGCGAATCGACGTCGATTCGACCCTACGGGGTTCCTGGGTACGTTTGACCTGGTCAGGCCAGTAGTTTGGCCCGGACCGATGGCGGAATGAAAAACCAGCTGTGGGCATCGGGGCTGTAGAGCTTGGTGTCCAACTCCGGCTGACGACGCGCCACCGTGGGGTCCAGCCCCTTGGTGGCCATGGCGAACGTCCAAAACGCCCCGGGGTAGGTGGCGATGGAACCCCACAGCAACTCGGTGCGGGCGAACCGCTGGGACAACGTGGCGTAGCACTGCCGCACCGTCTGGGGATGGAAGTGCACCGACTCGGTCTGGGCCACCAACATGCCCTCGGCCCTCAAGGCCCGCTCGCACAAGGCGTAGAACGGGTCCTCGAACAGCCGGGCCGCCTGGCCGATGGGATCGGTCAGATCGACCAGGATCACATCCAGCTCGTTGTCGAACTCGGCGATGGTGGCGAAGGCGTCAGCGGGGCGTACCTCCACCCGGGGGTCCGCCAGCGCCGCGGCGGCCACCGGGTAGTGCTTGCGGGCGGTCTCGATGACGTCCTCGTCCAACTCCAGCAGGTACACCTTCTCCACGGTGTCGTGCTTGAGGGCCTCGGCCACGATGAAGGCGTCGCCGCCGCCCACCACCGCCACCACTCGCGGATTCGGGTGGGCCACCATGGCCGGGTGGGTCAGCACCTCGTGGTACACGTAGGTGTCCACGTCGGTCATCTGGATGATCCCGTCCAGCGTCAGCACCTTGCCGGCCTTGGGATGTTCGAACAGCAGGAGATCCTGATATTGGGTTCGGCGTTCTTCGAGCACCCGGGCCATGGGATAGTTGGCCTGGTACATGCTCTGAGGTTCCTGTTCTCGGAACACGCTGAACGTCGCCTCTTCGGGGCTGATGCCTCGGGCCATCTGATGCCTCACGATCCGTTCAGGCTCATACGCCTCTTTCAGCACGCCGAAGATGGCATCGACGTCGACGTGATCACCGCAGGTGAAATAGTCGATCGCCGCGTACCCCAACTCCGGCCAGGTGTGAATCGACAGATGACTTTCTGCGATCACTGCCACCGCCGAAACGCCCTGAGGGCTGAACTGGTGAACCACCAGCTCAACCAACGTCGCTCGGCCGGCCTCCACAGCTTGTCGGAAGGCCCGTTCGGTCAGATCCGGCGAATCGAGGTTCGTAGCTCCCCAGAATTCGCAGATCGTGTGCTGACCCAATCCAGATTCGACGATCTCTGCCAACTATCACCCTCTCCCTGTGCTCGCCCGGGTCTTGTTCAAGGCGCGGAGGGGGCAACGTACTCGATGCGGGCGGATATTCCTCATCCTCGGGACGGATTCTTCCCCGGTCCCAGAACTTTCCCGTATTCGGATTTGCTCCGGAGGGTTTGGCCACGCGCAGGGACATACTGACCACGATCGTTGGTCGCCCTGACCCTGGGGCGCGACCGGCGCGAAACGACAAGGCGGATGTCCGCAGACGGGGCCGGCGGCTCCTGATCAAGAAGGTTGAAGGCGGCTCGTGACTCTTTCCACCCGAGGTTTCCGTGAACCCAGCTACTTCGTTCTGGCCTCTCTGCTGGAAGGTCCCCGGCACGGTTACGGGATCATCAAGCAAGCGGCCGTGCTCTCCCAGGGGGAAGTTCGGTTGGCGCCGGGCACGTTGTACGGCGCGTTGGACCGTCTGACGGAGTCCGCGCTCATCGAGTCCTGCGGGCAAGAGGTGGTGTCGGGACGACCGCGCCACTACTACCGGTTGACGGAGTTGGGACGCCAGAGTCTGGTCCGCGAGGCGCATCGATTGGCCCAAGCCGCCCGGACCGTGCTGGACCAAACCCGCGTCATCGCCCTCGAGCCATCACCACGTCACGTCCCGGCGACGGAAGGCGCGGAACCCAGCCTGATCGGCTGAACAGGCCGGCCCCGGCTCAGGCGGCCACCCTCACCGTCACTGCCACCCAGCCGTCTCCGTCATCCCCGCTGTCCCCGGCGGATCCGTCGATGGCCTCGCGCTGGAGCTCCACCACTGTGGCGCCCAGACCGAGGTAGGCCGCCACCACCTCGTCCGCCCGCTGGTCCAGGAAGCCCGAGAGCACCAGCGTGTGGCCCAGTGCCACCAGCCGCGGCGCCAGCTCGATGAGGGTGTTGGCCCCGATGTTCGCGGCCACCACGTCGAAGCGCTCGCGGCGCGCAGCCGGGTCCGGCAGTTCGGCCCCGACCGTGGCCGCCACCGCGTTGCGGGCCAGGTTCTCCTCGGTGGCCCGAAGTGCCTCAGCATCGATGTCGACCGCCACCACCGGATCCGCTCCCAGCCGGGCGGCGGCCACCGAGAGCACCCCGCTGCCACAGCCCACATCGAGCATCGACATCCCCGGACCCACCAACTTTTCCAGCTGGGCCAGCACCAGCCGGGTGGTGGCATGCGCGCCGCTGCCGAAGGATCGCCCGGGGTCGATCGCCAGCCACACATCACCGTCGCGGACGTCCTCTGCGCTCACCGGCAACCACGGAGGGTGAAGAACGAAATGGTGTCCGGCCCGGTTGGTGCGAGCGAAAGCCCGCCAACCGTCGAACCACGTGTCCTCCGGCACCTCCACCAGCGCTGATCCCACCAGGAGCCCATCGGCCAACGACGCCAGCGCAGCCCGGGCCACGGACCGGTTCGGGAAGCCGCTGAGCAGGGTAATCGCGCCGGGAAAGGTCCCCTGTTCCTCCACCGCGGTGGCCCCACGGTCGAACAGATCGGTGATGAGCAGCTCGATCTGCGCTCGGGAAACGGCGCCGGGGGTCAGATCCAAACGAGCCAGCACGGGGCGGTCATCGTCGCGCTCCGTGAGGTTGGTGTGCACATGCGGAGGCTAGGGCCATATCCCCACTGACCCGCCGCTGTGGGCTACCCAAAATAGGCGAGACCAAGGAGGTCACGCGTGCTCGACCCAGAGTTGTTATCCGGGCTGGAAGAAGCCGTTGAAGCCGCTCCGGAGAATCGGAAGCTGCACCTGCACCTCATTGCGTTGTTGCTCTCCGGTGGGCTCAGCGACAGGGCCCTCGGGCACGCGCAGTGGCTGTTGTTGCACGAGCCAGACAACCAAGATGCGTTGTTGCTCGCCGCCCAGGCCTCTGACGGCATTGATGACGAGGAACGGGCGGCACGATATCGGCGGGTGGCCGAAGCCCTTTCCCGTATGAACGAACCGGCATCTTCGGACCCCACGGTCTGACCGCCTCAGCGCCCTGTGAGGGGGCCGACTACGCTTCGACAACGCCCGGTTCGCCTGTGCGAGCCGGGCGTTGTCCGTGTCAGTAACAGGGGGAAGATACACATGTCCGACGAAGCCGTGCTCTACGAGGTCTCCGAGGGAATCGCCACCCTCACCCTCAACCGCCCGGAACGGCTGAACGCCTGGAACGGCGCCATCGGCCACTTGTACTGGACCCACCTCGACGCCGCCGCCGCTGACCCCGAGGTGAAGGTCATCATCGTCACCGGGGCCGGTCGGGGGTTTTGCGCCGGGGCCGACATGGACGTGCTGCAGGGCATCGGCGCCAAGGGGGCCATCGAGGATCGTGGCCCCCGCCGTGATGAGCATCAGACCTACACCTTGTCCATCCCCAAGCCGGTCATCGCCGTCATCAACGGGTCCTGCGCCGGTCTGGGCCTGGTCCAAGCGGTCATGGCCGACGTGCGTTTTGCGGCTGCCGGCGCCAAGTTCACCACCGCCTTCTCCCGACGGGGCCTCATCGCCGAACATGGCGTGGGCTGGGTCATGCCCAAGCTGGTGGGACCGTCCCGGGCGCTGGATCTGCTGATGTCGGCCCGGGTGTTCCTGGCTGAGGAGGCGTTGGAGATGGGCCTGGTCAACCGGGTGTTCCCCGCCGATCAGCTGATGGCCGAAGCCCGGGCCTACGCCAAGGACCTGGCGCAGAACGTGTCACCCACGTCCATGGCGGTCATCAAGCAGCAGGTGTGGCAGGGCGTCGCCCAGGACATGGCCACCAGCAACGCCCACTCCGACCAGGTCATGCGGGAGTCCCTCAAGCGCAACGACTTCAAAGAGGGCGTGTCCAGCTTCCTCGAGAAGCGCCCCCCGGCGTTCGCGCCGCTGCAAGGCTGACCGCATTCCGTAGGAGCCTGCACACGGAACGGCCCCGACGCTCGGTAAGTTGCCTTGCATGGGTGCGGGTTGGTTTCGGCGGGTCCTGAGGTACGAGCAGCGACCAGAGCGTGGCGGTCCTCCCGGATGGCGCCCACTGGCCGGCGCGCTCATCGCGACCGGGCTTCTCGTTGGCTGTACCGGTTCCAAGACGGTGACGTCGGAGGGTTCCAGCATCACGCAGCTCTCCGTCGCCACCGATCAGCAGTCAACCAACAGCGGGGCCAACGTTCCCGGTTCCACCAGCGCCACGCCAGCCACGCCCGTCACCTCGCCACCTCGCAGCACCGCCGTTCGCATCATGGCCCTGGGTGACTCGTTGACCGCGGGCGATGATCCGTCGAATCCGGCCAAGGCGCAGAGCTACCGGGGCTATCTGGAGTCCAGCTTGCAGGCGGCGGGCTACAAGGTGGACTTCGTGGGCTCGATGAAACAACCGGCCATTGGGGGCAATGACCCTGACCACGAGGGTCACGGCGGGTTCAGCATCGGACCTGACAACGCCAAGCTGTGCGCCAAAGATCAAACCTGTCCGCCGGCGAACCTGGATTCAGGGCTGGCCGGGTGGCTGAAAGAGGCGGATCCCGATGTTGTGGTGCTGCTGGCCGGGGTCAACGACCTGTTTGACGAGGACGGTGGGGTGTACCGACCCACGGTTCCCGAACAGGCCGATGACAAGCTCAAGGCGCTGGTCGCCAGGATTCGGGCGCTGCAACCCGACGCCCGGATCGTGGTGGGGTCCTACCCGCCGATCTCGTTCCTGATTACCGGTAGTGACGAGAAGGTCTTCGCCGATCTCAATGCCGCCGCTAAGTCCGCTGGCTCGGGCACCGACAAGCAGGTGGTGTACGCCCCACTCCGCGAGAAGCTCGACGGGAATTGGACCGACGCTGACGTGGTGAGTACCAGTGACCAGGTCCACCCCCGCGACACCGGCGCCAAGAAGATCGCGGCCGTGTTCTACGAGGCGATGGTTCCGGTCCTGGACGCCCTCGGCCGGTAGCTACAGGGTGGCTGAGGCTGCCGTCGAAGGGGGGCGTCTATCACCTAGCGTGTCAGCGGCATCGCGTGACAGGAGGACGCCGTGAGCGACACCGGCCCCGACGGCCCCCTGAACCCGGGAGCCAATCCGGCGGGCCACCGGCCCGGCCTCCCCGGCGCAGGGTTCCCACCGCCTCCCCCCGGTCAGCCCTACCCCCCGCCGTGGCCTGCGTCGGGCCCCTACCAGCCCCCCGGCCCCTACCCCGGACCAGGACCTCGACCCGTTCCCGGACCAAGTCAGGGGCCCGGACCTGCCCCGGGGCCCTGGTACGGCCAGCCGCCGCCCGGCCCGCCAGGTGGATTCGGCGCGCCGCCCCCCAGCGCGGGTTTCGGCGGTCCGGGACCGTGGCGTCCGACCCCGCCCCCGCCGCCGCCCCGGCGGTCCAAGACAGCGCTGATCGTCATCCTGGTGGTCATCGTGACCGTGGTCGGCCTACTGGCCGTGGTCGTCGTGGCGGGTGGAGTGCTGTTTGCCGGCAGTGACCGAACCGACAGGGCCGATGGGGAGGTGCGCACAGAGGGGCGTTCGGTGGCCCGCTCGGAGGAGGAACGACCCGACCGCACCGTCACCGACCGGGACGACAACGAGGTGGTGCGAGACGCCCTGGCCGAGGTAGAGGCCTTCTGGGCGGACACCTTCCCGCAGCTCTACGGGGAGCCCTACGTGCCCATCCAGGGCGGGTTCCAGTCCTACAACGAGGACAGCGACCTGCCGTCCTGCCCCGGGGTGGAGGCCTACGAGGACGTGGCCCAGAACGCTTTCTATTGCCCCGACGAGGACCTCATCGCCTGGGACGAGAGCCTGATCGAGTTCTTGCGTACCGACTACGGCGAGCTGACCATCGGCATGGTCATGGCCCACGAGATCGGCCACGGCATCCAACCCCGTGCCGCCTTTGATGCCCAACGCACCGTGACCATTGAGCAACAAGCCGATTGTTTCGCCGGGGCCTGGGTCCGTTCCATCGCCGATGGGGCCAATAGCGACTTCGGCGTGCGGCCCGCGGACCTCGACGCCGCCCTGGCCGGGGTGTTGCTGCTGCGGGACCCGACCGGCGCGGACCCCAACGACCCCGACTCCCACGGATCCGCCTTTGACCGGGTGCTGGCGGTCAAGGAGGGCTTCGACAGCGGGGCGGGGGCCTGCGCCAACTACAGCGATGACGGCGTGGCCGCTCGCTTGGTGCAGTTCCCCTTCACCAGCCGGCAGGACCTGGCCACCGGTGGCAACGTCCCCCTCGCCCAGATAGAGCGCTTCGCCGTTGCTGATCTGGAGCACTACTGGTCCATCGTGTTCCAAGAGGCCGGCCGACAGTGGGACCCCGTGGATGACGCCGTTGCCTTCGATCCCCGGGACGAGGCCAGCCTGCCCCCCTGCGCCGGCGAGGTTGATGATCCGGCGGCCTACGTGGGCGTGGCTTTTTACTGCGAGGTCGATGACTTCGTGGCCTGGGACGACGCGATCTTGGCGCCGGAGTTGTACGAGAACGGCGGCGATTTTGCGGTGGCCACCGTTATCGGCGAGCAGTACTCCATGGCGGCGCAGTTCCGGTTGGGAGCGACCGGCGAGTTCCTGGAGCGGACCCTGGAAGCGGCTTGTTACACCGGGACCTGGGCCGCCAGCGTGTTTTTGGAGAACCGGCCCGAATCAGAGCTGTCCCTGTCCCCGGGGGATCTGGATGAGGCAGTGCTGGCCATGTTGACCCTCGGCGATCCCCCCGACGTGGTGGAAGCGGGCAAGGCCACCCGGGGCAGCGGGTTCCAGCGCGTGGGTGCGTTCCAGAACGGGTTTCTCAACGGCACCGACGCCTGCTAGGTCGATCAGCCCCTCCCGCCTTGCCAACCCCCCGCCCCCGGTGCTGTACTTAGCACTCGACGGACGAGAGTGCTAACACTCCAACCGAGCCCCTCGGGGTGACGGGTAATCGTCCAAGCGGCCAGCAAGCTGCCAACACGTTGCCATCACACTGCCATCACCACTGCCTCACCCGCAGCAAGAGAGGAACACCAGCCCATGCCCAAAATCATCGCGTTCGACGAGCAGGCACGGCGTGCACTCGAATCCGGCATGAACCAACTGGCGGACGCCGTCCGGGTCACGTTGGGCCCCAAGGGACGCAACGTCGTGCTGGACAAGAAGTGGGGCGCACCCACCATCACCAATGACGGGGTCTCCATCGCCAAGGAGATCGAGCTGTCCGACCCCTACGAGAAGATCGGCGCTGAGCTGGTCAAAGAGGTCGCCAAGAAGACCGATGACGTGGCCGGTGACGGCACCACCACCGCCACGGTGCTGGCGTGGTCCATGGTCCGTGAGGGTCTGCGCAACGTGGCCGCCGGTGCCAACCCGATGAGCCTCAAGAAGGGCATCGAGGCCGCCGTCATCGCCGCCGTGCAGTCCATCAAGGACCAGGCCCTCGAGGTTGAGGGTCGCGAGCAGATCTCCCAGGTGGCGGCCATTTCCGCCGCTGATCCCGAGATCGGCCAGATGATCGCCGAGGCCATCGACAAGGTGGGCAAGGACGGGGTCATCACCGTTGAGGAGTCCCAGACCTTCGGCATGGAGATGGACCTGGTCGAGGGCATGCGCTTCGACAAGGGCTACATCTCCCCGTACTTCGTCACCGATCAGGAGCGGATGGAGTCCTCCCTGGAGAACCCCTACATCCTGCTGGTGTCCTCCAAGATCTCCTCGGTGCGGGACCTGCTGCCGGTGCTCGAAAAGGTCATGCAGACCGGCAAGCCGCTGGTGATCATCGCCGAGGATGTTGAGGGCGAGGCCCTGGCCACGCTGGTGGTCAACAAGATCCGTGGCACGTTCAACTCGGTGGCGGTCAAGGCCCCCGGCTTCGGCGATCGCCGCAAGGCCATGCTGCAGGACATGGCCATCCTCACCGGTGGTCAGGTCATCTCCGAAGAGGTCGGCCTCAAGCTGGAGAACGCCACCCTGGACCTGCTGGGTCAGGCCGGCAAGATCATCGTCTCCAAGGACGAGACCACGCTGGTTGAGGGCAAGGGCGACACCGAAGAGGTGGCCGGCCGGATCAGCCAGATCAAGGCCGAGATCGAGAACACCGACTCGGACTATGACCGGGAGAAGCTGCAGGAGCGCCTGGCCAAGCTGTCCGGCGGTGTGGCCGTGCTCAAGGTCGGGGCCGCCACCGAGGTGGAGCTCAAGGAGAAGAAGCACCGCATCGAGGACGCGGTGTCCACCACCAAGGCCGCCATTGAAGAGGGCGTCGTCGCCGGCGGTGGGGTCACCCTGCTGCGGGCCCAGAAGGCCGTGCTGGAATGCGCTGCCGGTCTCTCCGCCGATGAGGCCACCGGTGCCCGCATCGTGGCCCGCTCGTTGGAGGAGCCGCTGAAGCAGATCGCCATTAACGCCGGCGAAGAGGGCGGCGTGGTGGTGGAGAAGGTCAAGAACCTCGAGGGCTCCAACGGCTACAACGCCGCCACCGGGGTGTACGAGGACCTACGGGCCAAGGGCATCATCGATGCCGCCAAGGTCACCCGCTCCGCCCTGCAGAACGCCGCCTCCATCGCGGCGCTGTTCCTCACCACCGAAGCCGTGGTCACCGACGCCCCCGAAAAGGCCGGCAGCGGTGGCGGTGGCGGCATGCCTGGCGGTATGGACGACTTCTGAGCTGGGGATTGCCTCGCTCAGTCCTTCCGCAACACGTGTAGAACCGGGGGCGTCCTTCGCGGGGCGCCCCCGGGACGCGTCTTGGTGCCGTGCCCACCTGGCGACAACACTGTGGTCAGCCGCAACATGCTGTTCACGGGGCCGATCTCCCACCCGGGCTGCGGTATGCCAGGATTTTCCCCGGTATGAGCACGGCGGCCATCTTCGACAGCGATGACGGCGGTACCAGCAGCATCAGCAGCATCATGATCGACTCCGCGGCCGCCGCCGCCATCCCGCCACCCGACCGGACCGTGACGCAACCGGCTCTGTCCTTCGAGCACGTGTCGATGACGTTCCCCGACGGCACCCACGCGTTGGCGGACGTGTCGATGACGGTCAACCGTGGGGAGTTCGTGACCGTGGTGGGCCCCTCGGGGTGTGGCAAGTCCACGCTGTTGCGCATCGCCTCGGGCCTGCTGGCGGGATCCACCGGTCGCTTCACGCTGGCGGACCCCAACATCGGCTACGTGTTCCAAGACGCCACCTTGTTGCCGTGGCGCACGGTGATCAAGAACGTTGAGCTGTTCGCGGAACTCCACGGCGTGGCGCGTGAGGAGCGGGCCAAGCGCGCCCGGGAGGCCATAATCCTGGTTGGCCTGGGGGGCTTCGAGCAGAGTTACCCCCGGCGGTTATCCGGTGGGATGCGCATGCGGGCGTCGCTGGCCCGGTCCCTGACGCTGCACCCGCCGCTGTTCTTCTTCGACGAACCGTTCGGGGCGGTCGATGAGATCACCCGGGAGAACCTCAACGAGCAACTGCTGCGGTTGTTCGTGGCGGAGGGGTTCGGAGCGTTGTTCATCACCCACTCCATCACCGAGGCGGTGTATCTCTCCACCAGGGTGCTGGTGATGTCCTCCCGGCCGGGACGGTTGGTGGCCTCCTTCGAGGTGCCCTTCAGCTACCCCCGCAACGCTGATCTCCGGTTCGATCCGGCCTTCGCCGAGTTGTGCGGCCGGGTGTCCCATGCGCTGCGGGAGGCCCACTCGTGACCGCCACCGTGCCCGATCAGGCCAGCCTTGAGGGTGTGGAGCGGGTGGCCCCGGCCAGGGCGTCGGCGCAACGATCCCCGCTGGAACGATTAGGGCCGTTCGCGGTGTTCGGGTTGTTCATCGGGCTGTGGTATCTGACCTCGCTGTGGGCCATCGAGGCGGTGTTCAACAAACCGAAGTTCCTGGTGCCCCCGCCCCATGAGGTCCTCTACGAGAGCTACATCAACGACGGGGACATCCGCCTCGAGATGCTGGTGGGGGTGTGGCGCTCCGCCCAGGTGGCGTTCATCGGGCTGAGCATCGCCATTGTGCTGGGGATGTTGCTGGCGGTGCTGATGAGCCGGGCCCGCTGGATCGAGCGATCATTGTTTCCCTACGCCGTGGTGTTGCAGGCCACGCCGATCCTGGCCTTCGTCCCGTTGATCAGCAGCGTCTTCGGTTACAACCGCCCATCCCGGGTGTTCGTGTGCGTGGTCATATCGCTGTTCCCGATCATCGCCAACACCCTTTTCGGGCTGTTATCCGCCGATGCCGGCCAGCATGACCTGTTCACGCTGCACGGCGCCGGCCGGTTCAAGCGGTTGTTGAAGCTGCAACTGCCGGCGGCGATGCCCTCCATCTTCACCGGCTTCAGGATCTCCGCCGGGCTGTCAGTGATCGGCGCGGTGGTGGGGGACTTCTTCTTCCGGCAGGGCGAAGCCGGTATCGGCCGGCTGATCGACAAGTATCGGGCCAGAGACGACAACCCCGAGATGTACGGTGCGGTGATCCTGGCCGGCGTGCTTGGGGTTACGGTTTTCTGGTTGTTCGGGCAGCTCAACCAGAAAGCGGTCGGCCGTTGGCACCAGAGCACCGGCCAGAGCTGACCCGTTCGATCGACAGGAAACCGCGCCGCTTCGATCAACCGGTCGGACGGCGCGTACAACAAGGAGCAAGCATGTTGAAAAGCCCCAGGAAGTTGCTGGTCGCCTCGGTAGCGGCGCTGCTGCTGGCCGCCGCCTGTGGAGGGGATGACAGCGAAACCGCCACCGGCGCTGCGGGCGGGACGACAGCCGGCGGCGGCGCGGCCGCAGGATCACTGGCCGGTGTGTGCCCCGAGAAGTTGGTGATCCAAACCGACTGGAACCCGGAGGCCGAACACGGCGGGATCTACCAGATGGTCGGGGACAACCCCACCATTGATGCCAGCAAGAAGATCGTCACCGGGCCGTTGGTCGCCGGTGGAAATGACACCGGTATCGACATCGAGATCCGCACCGGCGGCCCGGCCATCGCCTTTGAGTCCCCGACCTCGCAGATGTACAAGGACAAGACCATTCACATGGGCTACGTCTACACCGACGAGGCCATTCAGAACGCGGTGGACAAGCCCACGGTGTCCGTGTTCGCCGGGCTGGATATCAACCCGCAGATCATCATGTGGGACCCCGTGACCTATCCCAACGTGAAGAAGATCGCGGACCTCAAGGCGGCAAAGGCCACCGTGCGGTACTTCGAGAGCGCGGCCTACATGGAGTACTTCCGTCAGACCGGCATCCTTGACGAGGCCCAGCTGGATTCGGGCTATGACGGGACGCCGGCGCTGTTCACCTCGCAACAGGGCAAGATCGCCCAGCAGGGATTCGCGTCCGCCGAGCCCTACATCTACAAGAACGAGGTGGAGAACTGGGGCAAGGACGTGGCCTTCCAGTTGGTGCATGACGCCGGTTGGCAGCCGTACTCCGGCCCGTTGGCGGTCCGAAAGGCCGACCTCGCAGGGCTCAAGGGCTGCCTCGAGAAGTTCGTGCCGATCGCCCAGCAGGCCCAGGTGGATTTCATCAAGGCTCCCGATGAGACCAACAAGCTCATCCTCGACCTCGTGGAGCAGTACGACACCGGCTGGATCTACACCGATGGCGTGGCCAAGTTCTCCGTGGAGCAGATGGTGAAGCTCGGCCTGGTGGGTAACGGCACCAACCAGACCATCGGGGACCATGACGAGGCACGGGTGGCGGACCTGATCAAGAAGGCCCTGCCGGTGTACGAGTCCAGCGGCGAGGTCAACAAGGACCTCAAGCCGGCGGACATCGTGACCAACGAGTTCATCGACGAGTCGATAAAGCTCTGATCGCAAGCTCTGATCGCAAGCTCTGATCACACGTGAGCGGCCGGTGACCCCCGACCACGATCCCGACCATGATCCCGGACTCGATCCCGGACTCGATCCGGACGTGATCGTGGTCGGGGGCGGTCACAACGGCCTGGTTTGCGCCGCCTACCTGGCTCGGGCCGGCAAGCGGGTGGTGTTGTTGGAGGCCCGGCCCTCCGTGGGTGGTTGCGCCTCCACCGTGGACGCCCTCGGCGCTCGGGTCAACATCTGCAATTGCGACCACTTCGCGGTGCGGTCCCTGCCGCTGGTGGAGGAGTTGGGCCTGGACCGCCACGGCCTGGCCTACCTGGATCTCGATCTCACCATGGCTGCGCTGTCCTGGAGCGGAGATCAGCCGTTCCTGCAGTTCCATGACGTGTCGCGCACCGTGGAATCGTTGCGGGCCACCCTGCCTGATCAGGTGGAGGGCTACCAGCGCTTCGTGGCCGACGCCCTACCGGCGTTGCGCCTGGTGCTGTACCTGGCCCAAGCGCCACCGGGGCCCCGCAGCGGGTTGGCGGCGTTGGCGGCGGGCCACGGCAAGGGTCTCGCCACGTTGCTGCGCTGGTCCCGGCGGAGCGCGGCGCAGGTCCTGCGGGGCTACTTCACCAGCGAGACCATCTTGGGCGCGGCGGTGGCCGGCGGACCCGCGGTCTGGGGCGTCTCCCCCCACACGCCGGGCACCGGGTTGGGCGCGTTGCGGCTGGCGATGCCCCATGCGGTGCGCCCCGGCCGGCCCATCGGCGGCAGCGGGGCATTGACCGACGCGCTCCGGGCCAGCTTCGAAGCCGCTGGCGGCCGGGTCCTGACCGGCGCCCGCGCCGAACGGGTACTCATCGAAGGCGACCGGGTCCTGGGGGTCCGGGCGGTGTTGGAGCCGGCCCCTATCGACCGGGCAACCGGAGGCGCGGTGGCCAGGTCGGCAGCGGGGGCGGGCACCACCGAGTTGCTGCGGGCAGCGCTCGTGGTGGTGGCCTGCGATCCCCGGGCCACAACGCTGGAGTGGACCGGCGCCATACCGAGCGGTCTGGGTGGGATAAAGGCGCTGGCCGAACGATGGCAAGGTCGGGCCCGTCCGCCGGGCTACGAATCCAAGCTCGACGCGCTTATCAGCGAGTTGCCGATGTACCGCCAGATCGACGAGCGCCTGCTGGGCCGGCTGGGGCTGGGCGCCACTGACGTGTTGGGCGCCACCACGTTTATCACCCCGACCGTTGACGCCATTCACACCGCCCATCAGGCCCTGCAGCGCAACGAGATGGTGGCGGAGCCCATCTTGTTAGCCAACGTGCCCTCCGTGGCCGACCAGACCATGCGGGCGCCGGGCGGAGCACATGTCTTCAGCCTGGAGGTGTTGTTTACCCCCTATGACCTCGCCGGTGGCTGGGTGGATTCGCCGGAGCCGGGCCGCTGGCTGGAGGCTTTCGCCGGCCATACCGACGGCGGGTTCCTGGCCGGTGTGCAACAGTGGCGGGCAATGACCCCTGACCGTTACGAGCAAGAGTTCTTCATGCCCAAGGGGTACGCCCAGTCCTTCGCTGGCGGACCCCTGGCGGCTCTGTTAGGGCGCGACCGGGAGCTGAGTCGCTACCGCACCCCGGTCCGGGGGCTGTTCGTGACCGGAGCCGCCACCTTCCCGGGCGCCGGCATCTGGGGGGCATCGGGCCGCAACACCGCCCAGGTGGTGCTGGGCAGGTGAGCGGCCCGCTGGAGGCATTAGTGGGTACCTGGGCGGGGTCGGGCCGCGGCTTCTATCCGACCATCACCGCGTTCGGCTACACCGAGGAAGTCACCTTCACCGCGGTGGCCGGCAAGCCGTTCCTGGCCTACACCCAACGCACCCGGCACGCCACCGAGGACCGGCCGCTGCACGCCGAGTCTGGTTATTGGCGTTGGGTCGATGAGGACCGTCGCCTCGAGGTGGTAATGGCGCACCCCACGGGCATCGCCGAGATCCTGGAAGGCGACTTGTTGGTGGTGGATGGCGGGTTGGACCTGGTGCTGGAGAGCTCCAGCATCGCCCTCACCGCCACCGCCAAGGAGGTCCGGGCCACCCGCCGCCGATTTGAGCTGCGCGGCGACGAGCTCCGTTACAGCGTGGCCATGGCCGCCGTCGGCCAACCGCTCCAAGAACACCTCGAAGCCGAACTGCACCGACGCTGATCCGTCGGGCTGCCCGACGTCCCGGCGCGCGTTGACCTGTGTGGGACCCCTGCCGAAGCAACGAGTGGACCGACGCGCACCGACGCCTACGAGCCCGCACCCGCACAAGGACCAGGTCAACAGCAACCCACGTCGCCCTGCCGACCGCTGGTGCGCGCGGGCGGAGGTCGTGGTGGGGTGTGGACGGGTGGGGGATGGCGCCCGCGGCGGGTGACGGGCCGACAACCGGCTGACCAGCAGGTATCCTCGCTGCAATGGTGCTTCGTGGACGGGTGCAGCAGGTGCTGGTGCATCGTGCCGAGGGGGAGCTCTTCCGGCGACAACCGGACGAGTTGATCGTCGAGGAACCGCTAGCCATCCAGCTGGACGGCACGCTGGTGGCCACCACCATGCGCACCCCGGGCCATGACTTCGAGCTGGCGGCGGGTTTCTGCCACAGCGAGGGGCTGCTGGGTGGGGCCACGGTGTTGGACTGCCGGTACTGCGCCCCGGGCCCGCTGGTGGACGCCGCCACCGCGCCAGTGTCCCGGGCCAGCGAGAGCAGCTTCAACGTGGTCACGGTGTCCACCGGCGGTCAGGCTCCCCCGCCCCGGGTGCGGCTGGGCGTGACCACCTCCGCGTGCGGGCTCTGTGGTGACGAGACGTTGGCGGAGTTGTCCGACCGGTTGGCTCCCTTGCCGCCTCGGCCGGGGCCGGATCGGGCTGAGCTGGCGCGTTGGGTGGCACTGGTCGAACAGGTCCGCCCCCGCCAGGAGCTCTTCGCCCGTACCGGTGCGGTGCACGCCGCGGCGGCCTTCGATGCCGACGGCACGGTGTTGGTGGTGCGGGAGGACATCGGGCGGCACAACGCGCTCGACAAGGTCATCGGGCACCTGTTGCTGGCGGGGCGGTTACCGGCGCAGGGGATGGGGGTGTTCGTGAGTAGCCGGGCCAGCTTCGAGATGGTGCAGAAAGCCTGGGCCGGTGGATTCGACGCATTGGTAGCGGTGAGCGGTCCCTCGGCGCTGGCGGTGGCCACGGCACGGCGGGCCAACTTGGCACTGGCCGGGTTCGTCAGAGACGGCCGACTCACGTTGTACTCGCCGGAAATGTGATCCCCGCCGCCGCCGCACCCCGCTGCTCGAGGTCGGCCGGCGCGCACCCCCCGGTAGGCTCCACGGCATGACAGAACCGCTGCAGGTGACCGTCGGGCTCAACGTGCTGCACCTTTTCGGCACCCTCACGCCGGGCTTCCAACGCCAGCTGCTGATCGCCGCGTGCGAGAAGGTGGTGGCCGACGGTGGATTGCTGGTCCCGGCCGCAATCTTGGGTCACAAAGCGGACCTGGGCCTGATGGCGTTGCATCCTGACGCCGTGGTGCTGCGCCGGCTGCAGACAGAGGTCCGTCTGGCCGGCTTGGAGTTGGTGGACAGCTACGTGTCCGTCACCGAGGTTTCCGAATACGCCGACGCTGCCGGGGTGCCCGAGGCCATGCGCCAGATGCGGTTGTATCCCAAGCGTCTCCCCCCGCCGGGCAAGCGGGCGTTCTGCTTCTACCCGATGTCCAAACGCCGCGACCCCGGCGTCAACTGGTTCAAACAGGATTTCGACACCCGCCGTTCGATGATGGAGGAACACGGCCACTCGGGCCGCGCCTTCGGGGAGCGGATCTCGCAGTTGATCACCGCCTCCACCGGACTCGATGACTATGAGTGGGCGGTGACCCTTTTCGCCAACCATCCCGATGATTTGAAAGCCGTGGTGTACACCATGCGCTTTGATCAGGCATCCGCGGAATACGGCATCTTCGGTCGGTTTATCACCGGTATCAGCGGATCCCTCGACGAGGTGCTTGAGTTGCTGGGTTGCTGACGCGCCACCTGCCGTTGGGGTGCCGTTCATAGGGATCGGCGCGCATCTAAGCTCCTGCTGACCTGGAGTAGTTCCGGGAAAGGGGTACATGCAGATGCACAAGACACGTTGGCAGCGTTCCATGGCCGCAGTGTTTGCGGTGGCGATGGTCGGTGCCGCCTGCGGTGGCGATGACGCCAATGACGCCGCGAGCTCTACCACCGCGGCCGGCGCCGATGCCGAAGGTGGCGCGCTGGAGGGCATGAAGGGCACCACGCCACTGGTGGAGCTCTCCGAGGACTTCAAGAAGAAGCTCAACGACACCTGGGTCAAGGCCGGCAATAAAGACCTGGGCGGCACCTACAACTACGGCGCCGAAACCTATGACGCGGTGGTGATCATCGCCCTGGCAGTTGAAAAGGCCAAGACCGACGGCATCGATTATGCCAAGGAGATCAACGGCATCACCCGCACCGGGGAGAAGTGCAAGGACTTCACCTCCTGCAAGGCCATCATCGCCAAGGGCGGCGATCCGGACTACGACGGCGTGTCGGGCGAGTTGGAGTTCAGCGGCAACGGTGAACCCATCAAGGCCAGCTACGGCGTGTTGGCGTTCGGAGCGGACAATCGGATCGACGACGCCGCCACGACCTACATCGGGGCCGCCGCGCCCAAGAGCGCTGACGTGGCCCAAGTGCCCGTGGTCGGCACCCGCACCGGAGATGGCGTGTTGAAGCTGGGCACGATCCTGCCCCAGACCGGCAGCCTGGCGTTCCTGGGCCCACCCGAGTTTGCCGCCTTCGATCTGGCCATCGCTGACATCAACGCCGCCGGCGGGGTGTTGGGCAAGCCGGTTCAAGGCTCCAAGGGTGACAGCGGTGACGCCACCACTGACACCGTGAACCAAACCACGGACCGTCTGTTGGCCGAGAAGGTTGACGCCATCATCGGTGCCGCCTCCTCTGGTGTGTCACTCAAGGTCATCGACAAGATCACCGGTGCCGGCGTGGTGCAGTTCTCCCCGGCCAACACCTCCAAGACCCTGTCGACCTACAACGACAAGGGGCTGTACTTCCGCACCGCACCGTCGGACATCTTGCAGGGTCAGGTGCTGGGGGAGCTCATCGCCAAGGACGGTCACAAGAACGTGGCCATCATCAACCGTAACGATTCCTATGGGGTGGGCCTGACTGAGGACCTGACCAAGGCGCTCACCGCGGCCGGTGCCAAGGTGGTGGTGACCAAGACCTACGACGAGAAGGCGGACACCTTCAACGCCGAGGTCAACGAGATCAAGGGTCAGTCCCCGGACGCGGTTGTCATTGTTGGCTTCGAGGAAAGCTCCAAGATCCTCTCGGCCATGGTCGAGGCCGGGGTCGGCCCGAGAGTCATTCCGGTCTACGGCTGTGACGGCAACATGGGCAACTCCCTCGGGGAATCCTTCGACAAGGGCGAGTGAGCCCGCCGTACCATCAGGTACGTACCGTTTGGTATCCCCATGAAGGTGGCCCCGGCTTCGGTCGGGGCCACCTTGCGTCCGGGCCGAGCTTGGCGGTGTTCAGTGGCCCCGGGACTTGGCCAGGGTGCCCAGATACAACTCGATCACCTTGGGGTCATCGAGCAGTGCCCGACCGCCGCCGGTGTACGCGTTACGGCCTTGATCCAACACATAGCCCCGGTCCGCCACCTGCAGACAACGGCGGGCGTTTTGTTCCACCATCAGAATGGCCACCCCGGTGCGGTTGATGGCCTTGCACTGCAGGAACACCTGATCCTGCAACGCCGGGGACAGCCCTGCTGAGGGCTCGTCGAGCAGCAGCACCGTGGGCTCCAACATCAGCGCCCGCCCCATGGCCACCATCTGTCGTTCCCCGCCGGAAAGTGCCCCGGCCCGGCTGCCGGCCCGTTCCTGCAGTCGGGGGAACAGGTCATACACGTAGGCTTGCCGGGCTTTGAACGTGGAGGGTTTGAGGAAACAGCCCATCTCCAGGTTCTCGGTAACGGTGAGGCTGGGGAACACGTTGCGGGTTTGCGGCACGAACCCCACCCCCCGCTCCACCAGTTCATGCGCCTTGCGTCCGGTGATGGGCTCCCCCCGCAGCCGTACCGTACCGCTGCGTATGGTCACCAGGCCCAGCACCGCCTTCAGCAGCGTGGACTTGCCGGCACCGTTGGGTCCGATGATGCCCACGAACTCTCCGGCGGCCACCTCCAGGTTGCAGCCATGCAGGATGTCCACCTCCGGCACATAACCCGCCACCAATTCGCTGACAGAGATGACGGAAACAACAGGTTCGGCGGTGTCGGCCACAGTCAGCCTCCCAGATCCAAGTCGTGGTGGGTGCCGAGGTAGGCGTCGATGACAGCCTGGTTGGCGCCGATGCTGTCCGGTGGTCCCTCGGCCAGGATCCGACCCTCGGCCATCACCACCACCCAGTCGCTGATGTCGTGCACCACGTCCATGTCGTGCTCCACGAAGATCACCGTGCGACCCTCGTTCCGCAGTTCCTTGACGTGGCTCAACAGGCTTTGGGTCAATGCCGGGTTTACGCCGGCCATGGGCTCATCCAGCATGACCAGCTTGGGGTCCGCCATCAGCGCCCGGGCCATCTCCAACAGCTTGCGTTGCCCCCCGGAGAGGTTGCCGGCGAACTCACCACGCATGTGATCAAGCTTGAAGCGGGCCAGCAGATCGTCCGCCCGGGCCTCGATCTGGCTTTCCTGCTCCCGCCACAACGGCCGGAACAAACCGGCAAAGATTGATTCGCCCCGCTGGCCCAACGCCCCCAGCTTCATATTCTCGATCACCGTCAGCCGGGTCAGGGACTTGGTCAGCTGGAACGTGCGGACCATGCCGGCGCGGGCCAAGCGGTACGGGCTGGCCCGATCCACCGCTTTCCCGTCGAAACGCCAGTCCCCCGAATCCGGTTGGTCGAAGCCGGTGATGAGGTTGAAGAACGTGGTCTTGCCGGCGCCGTTGGGTCCGATCAGGGCGGTGATGGCGCCACGCTGGAACTCCACGTGGTGCACGTCCACCGCCACCAGCCCGCCGAACGTGCGACGCAACCGATCCGCCACCAGCAACGGATCGGGTTTGGCCACGCCAGGTTCGTAAGCCAACCCCTCGAAGGCCGCGCTCATCGGGCTCTCAGCGGACATCGAAGGCCTGCTCCCGGCGGTCCCCGAAGATGCCCTGGGGTCGGAACACCACCAGCATGGTCAGGCCCAACCCCACGAACATGAAGCGCAGCAGGCCGAAGTTGTTCTCATTCACCAGCCAATCGGGCAGCAGGTTGTTGCGGGTGGCCTGGGATAGCACCACCTCGGTGAATCCGATGATCAACCAGAAGATGACGCCGCCGATGATGGGGCCCTTCACCCGTCCTGAACCGCCCAGGATCAACATGGTCCAGGCGAAGAATGTGAACGCCGTGGAGTAATCGTTAGGCGCCGCCGCCCGGCCGCCGACGGCGAAGATCAGCCCGCCCAGCGCCCCCACGATCCCGCCCAGGATGAGGCTTTGCATCTTGTAGGCGAACACGTTCTTGCCCAGGCTGCGCGCCGCGTCCTCGTCCTCGCGGATCGAGCGCAACACCCGACCCCAGGGACTGCGCATCAGGGCCCAGATCACCAGCGAGCTGAGCACGATCAGCACCCAGCCCACCACCATGATGAAGGCCACGTGCCCGCTGAAGGGTTGCTCCCACAGGCTGAAGCGTTTGCCGTCCCAGGGGTTGATGCGCTCGATGCCCCCGGTGAAGCCCTGCAGCCCATCGGAACCGCCGGTACCCCAGGTGTCATCGAGCTTGGGGGCGATCAACGCCTGGCGCAGTATCTCCGCCGCGGCGATGGTCACGATGGCCAGATAATCGGCGCGTAATCGCAGGGTCGGGATGCCCAACAGCAGGGCCAGCACCGAGGCCATGGGCAACACCGCCACCGCCGCCGCCCACCACGGCCACGGTGACTCGAAACCTCCGGGAGGGGTGGACCCGAACGGCCACGGGATGCCCTGGCCGGCCAACACCGCGAACGTGTACGCCCCCACCGCGGCGAACGCGGCCTGCCCGAAGTTCAACAATCCGGTGTAACCGAAGTGCAGGTTCACGCCGATGGCGGCCAGGATGAAGGCGATGGCCTGGATGCTGACCGCCGTGAACAGGGTGTTGGAGATGATCAGCGGCCAATTCATCCGACCCGCTCCCGGGCGCCGAGGATGCCCTGTGGTCGGGCCAACAACACCACGATCAGCACCACCAACGCTCCTGTTCGCTTGAGGTCGATGTAATCGGCGAACAACCACGCCGACATCTCCACCGCCAGCCCGATGACCAGGCTGCCCACCAAGGCCGCGAAGGCGCTGCCCAACCCGCCCAGGGTGATGGCGGCGAACATCAGCAGCAACAGCCCCGCACCGCGATCCCAGGCCACCTTCTGGTCCAGGCCCACCAGGACCCCACCCAGCGCCGCCAACCCGCCGCCCACCATCCACACCAGCGCGATCACCAGGTTGGTGTTGATGCCCGTGGTCGAGGCCAGGTCGGGGTTGTCACTCACCGCCCGTACCGCCTTGCCGAACCGGGTGCGCAACAGGAACGCCGCCACCGCGCCCAGCACCACCAGGCACACCGCGATAGAGGCCAGGGTGCGAGGCGGGAAGGCGACCGGGCCCAGATCGATGGGGTTGGTCTGGTTCTGGTATTGCCGGTAGGACTCCTGGGCGGGACCGAACAGGTACTGCAGCAGGTAGCGCAAAAAGATGGCCAGCCCGATGGAGGCGATCATCTGGGAGGTCAGCCCGATGCGACGGCGCCGCAGCGGCTGCCACACGGTGCGGTCGAACAGGTACCCGCCGGCCACCCCGAAGGCGATGGCGATCGGTGCGGCCACCAACAGGTGCAGGCCCCAGGTGCGGTTGGCCACCCAGGCCATGACCGCCCCGAACGTGACCATCTCCCCATGGGCGAAGTTGGACAGCCCGGTGGTGCCGTAGATCAGGGACAGGCCCACCGCGGCCATGGCGATGACCAGCCCGAAATACAACCCGTCGAACAGCGACTGGGGCAGGCGGTCCCAGCGTGACGCCACGGTTCGGGTGTCCTCGCCCAGAAAGAAGTTGCCCACCAGCCGCTGGCCGGGGTTGACCACGACTGCCCGGCTGACCTGGTCTTGGGGGGCGGACAGGCCATCGGGCAGGGTGTCCTGGGCGATGGCCAGCGTGTAGGGGCCCGGCGCCGGCAGGGTGATGTTGTACGCCCCTTCCTCGTCCGTTTGGGCCTGACCGACCTCGGCGCCAGCGGGATCGAGCACGGTTACGGTGACCCCGGCGACACCCTCCCGAACGGTTCTGCCGTCCTGCAGGGTCTCGTTGAAGACCTTGCCCTGGATGCGCTCGGCATCGCCGTCCTGGGCTGCGGCCGGCTGTGAAGACCCCACCACCGTGGCGATCATCGCCAGGAGGAGCACGACAAGTCGCGCCATCACCGGCAGGGAGCCGCATCGATGACCATTTGGCCTGCGGATCACGTGGTGCGGCCTCCTGACCTGCCGGTTCACCCCCAGGGGATGAGCTGGCAGGAGTATAGAGGGGTTCCGATCTGCTACCGATGCTCGCTCAGTCAGAGGTCAGTCGGGTCATTTATCCCCCACCCGGAAGATCTCCGCCTGCCCGGTGGCCAGCTTGTTGTCGGTGCCGACGGGGAAGCGGGCGAAGGTGGCGGCGGTGGCCACATTGTCCTGGTCGAGGCGGTACGGGCCGCCCTCCCCGCGGTAGGACAACGTGTCACGGCCGCTGGCCAGCACCGCCAAACACGCGGCGGCGTCGGCGCACCCATCGCCGTCCTGTCCGCCGGTGACGGCTGCGGCGGCGTCCGAGATGGCCGCCGGGGCGTCGCTTCTGGCCCGGGCTGCGGCCAGCGCGGCGATCACCACGGCGTCGTAACTCTCGGCGGCGAACAGGACCCGGGCGGCGGCGCTGCCGGCAGCCGTTGTGTTTGCCGTTGTGTTTGCCGTTGCCGGGGCTGCGGCCAGCTGCTGGGCGAAACCGCTCTGGCGGCTGGCGACCTCGGACCCGGTGCCGATGGCGGCCACGCCGGTGAGGGCCCCGGGCTGGGTGAACCTACGGAACAACGCGTCGTCCAGCCGGTCGCTGACCACGAAGGTGGGCACGGTGGCCGGGGTGGCGCCGCCGGCGATGAGCCCGGCCAGGAACTCCGCCAGCTCGGCGTAGCCGATGAGCACCAGCCGGGCCGGTTTGGCGGCCACCGCAGCGGCGATGTCGCTGGTGTAGACCTCGGCCTCGGCGTTGTAGGGCTGGACGGTGGCAGCAACGCCGGCATCTTTGAGGGCGGTTGCGGCAGCGGCGGACACCCGCTGACCGAAGGGATCATCACGGGCCACGATCAGCGTTTTGGTCTTGCCGGCAGCGGCCAGGTGCTCACCCACGGCCCGGCCCAGCAGCTCCAGGGACGGGGCCAGCTGCACGTAGGGAACATCGGAGGGGGGCTCCTCCAGGGCGTTGGCGGCGCTGATGAGCACCGCGCCCGACCGGGCCACCTGGTCCAGCACCAGCGAGGTCACCCCCGAAGAGGGCGGGGCGATGATGACGTCCACCAGGGCCGCGCTGAGCTGGTCCAGTGAGGCCGAGGCGGTGTCGGTGGTGGCGTCTCCGGCGTCTTGCGCCACCAACTCCACCGGTTGGCCCAAGATCCCGCCGTTGTCGTTGAGTTCGGTCACCGCCAACTGCGCCGCCGCCAGCATCGCGGGGCCCAGCGAGGCCTGGCTGCCGGTGGCGGGATACAGGAAACCGATGCGCAACACCCCGTCGGCGCTCGGCGCGTCGGTGGCGGCGCCGTTGGTGGTGGGGGTGGCGGCGCTGCTCGACGCCGGAGGTGCCGCACCGTCATCGCCCCGGCAGGCGCCGCTGACCAGCACCATCACCAGGGCCAGGGCGGTGGCGGCGGGTGTCCACGATCGGGGACGGCGGGTCGAATCCTCGGCGCGGCAGCGGGCCTGGTTGTGTGTCGAAAGCATGACGATGGGCAAGTCTAGGGAGTCGTTTCGCGCTTGCACCCCGGTCCGCACGGCTCAGCACGAGGGTGGCGGCGAGCGGTGGTCGGTAGTGTCTGGCCTTCGTGAGCACCTTGGAACGGCTGCGGGCCACCCTCGAACGTGAAGCCGCGGTGGTGGTGGCGTTCTCCGGCGGCGTGGATTCCGGCCTGCTGGCCAAGGTGGCCCATGACACCCTGGGCCCCGAACGCTGCCTGGTGGTCACGGCGGTATCCCCGTCCCTGGCCGCGGATGAGCGGTCCCTGTGCGCCGAGTTGGCCGCCGCCTGGGGCCTCCGCTGGGTGGAGGTCCACACCGACGAGATGGAGCGCGCCGCCTACCGCCACAACGACGGTGAGCGGTGCTACCACTGCAAGAGCGCCCTGATGGATGCCCTGGAACCACTGGCGGTGCAGGCCGGTGCCACCGTGGTGCTGGGCGTCAACGCCGATGACCTGGGCGATCATCGGCCCGGTCAGCGCGCCGCCGCTGAACGGGGAGCCCGCTTTCCGCTGCTCGACGCCGGGCTGGACAAGGCCGGGGTCCGTCGCTTGTCCCGGGAGCTGGGCCTGTCCACCTGGGACAAGCCGGCTGCTGCCTGCCTGGCCTCCAGGCTGCCCTATGGCACCGAGGTGTCCGTGGCGCTGCTGGGCCGGGTCGATCGGGTGGAGGCTGGTCTGCACCGGTTGGGGTTCCCGGCGCTGAGGGTGCGTCACTACGGGGACACCGCCCGCATCGAGGTGCCGGTGCAAGACCTGGCCGGGCTGCTGCAACGCCGGGAAGAGGTGGTGGCCGTGGTCAAAGCTGGTGGCTATCGCTACGTCACGGTGGATCTGGAGGGATTGCGCTCGGGCAACCTGAACGCCGCGCTGAGCACACCGCTGGTCACACCGCTGGGGGCCGACGGTGCCCGAGGCTGACCGGGTCCGCGCCGCCGCCGACCCCCGCCCCGCGAACAACGCGGAAAGCGATCCAGCCGAGGTGCTTCGCCGGTACGGGCGGGAACTGGCCGACGCGGTGGACCAGGTGATCGAAAGCTGGGTGTTGCGCTGCGTGCGAACCCGCTGGTCACAGTTTCACGATGTGGAGTTGCCGCCGCAGCTGAGCGCCGAGGCAACCCAGGTGGCCACGGTGGCGCGCCGCGAGGTGGGTGCCGAGCTGCGGTCGTTGCTGGGGTCCGATCTCGACGCGCAACGCAACGGCCCCCTGTCGGTGCTGCGCGCCGCGGTGCGCTTCCCCACCGCGCTGTTACGGGCCGCGGGGGTGGCGCCGGTGGTGCGAGACGCCTTCGCTGAGCGGGCCTTCCCGCTGGACGTGTATGACCTCAGCCCGGCGGCCTTTGCCGATATCGACCCGTCCCTGCACGAGCCGGGTCTGCACTGGGGTGCGGCCAAGGCCCACGCAGCCCTACAGCGGCGGCGCACGTGAGCGATCCCGCCGAGCCCACCGAGCAGGCTGAGCCCACCGGGCAGGCTGAGCCCACTGACGCCTCGGCGGGCCTGTTGGGCTGGCCGGTCATCTCCAAACACGGACGGCTGCTGGCCTTCGCCCCGGATCTGATGGATCGCTCGAAGATCCTGGCGGCGAGGCCGGACACGAGCTTCCTGAAGGGCGCCGCCGAGTTGGACGATGGGGCTTCGGTGTCCGCTGCCGATGTGCTGCTGGTGGACCTGAATCGCACGATGGTGCTTGATCGGCTGGCCGGATGTCCGGCTCGGATCATCGGTTTCGTGTCCCATGTGGACGCCGAAACCGCCCAGCGCGCCCGCTCGGCCGGCGTTGAGGTGTTGGCCCGTTCTGCCTTCTTCCGCCGATTGCACGCCGCTCATCCCTGAGCCCCAATAGGGGACACCGACTGGGCCGGCGTCCGCGGAGGGCAGGTCAGGGCAGGCGGGGGTATTAGCGTCCCCGGCCATGGCTGAACGTCTCATCGTGATCGGCGGGGACGCCGCCGGCATGGCCGCAGCCTCCGTCGCCCGCCGCCGCCGGGCAGACCTGGAGATCGTGGCCCTCGAAAAGGGGTCCTACACCTCCTATTCGGCGTGCGGGATCCCCTACGTGGTCGGCGGCGAGGTCAACGCCCTCGATGATCTGGTGTCCCGTACCCCTCAGCAGTTCCGTTCCGAGCACCGCATCGACGTGCGCATGGGTCACGAGGTCACCGCCATTGACCTCGACAGTCGCCGGGTCACCGTGCGCGACCACGGCCACAACCGCGAGCTGACCCTGGGGTTCGACCTGCTGCACATCGCCACCGGGTCCCGCCCGGTGCGCCCGGATCTGCCCGGCATCAACAGTGACCAGGTCCATGGGGTGCAAACCCTCGATGACGCCGCCCATCTGTTGGCCCACGCCAAAGCCGCCCGCTGTTCGAAGGTGGTGGTGGTGGGCGGTGGCTACATCGGGCTGGAAATGGCCGAAGCCTTCGTGCGGTGGGGCGCTGAGGTGACCGTGGTGGAAGGTGGCGAGCACATCATGACCACCCTGGATCCGGACATGTCGGCCCTGGTGGCGGCCACACTTGGGCGTCACGGCATCCAGCTGCACACCGGGCGCCGGGTGCAGGGGTTCGAGCCCGGCCGGGTGCTGACCGCCGCCGGACCGCTCGACGCGGACCTGGTGGTCCTGGGCTTGGGCGTGACCCCCAACAGTGCCCTGGCCGAGACCGCCGGGCTGGAGCTGGGTGCCGGCGGGGCCATCCAGGTGGATCGTCGCCAGGCCACCAGCGCCGAAGGGGTGTGGGCCGCGGGGGACTGCGCTGAGGTGTACCACCGGGTCAGCCGGGAATGGGTCCACATCGCGTTGGGCACCATCGCCAATCGCACCGGCCGGGTGGCGGGCATCAACCTGGCCGGCGGCTATGCCACCTTCCCCGGGGTGGTGGGCACCGCGGTCACCCGCATCTGTTCGGTCGAGGTGGCCCGCACCGGTCTCAGCAGCCGGGAAGCGGACGCCGCCGGGTTCAAGGTGCGCACCGCCACCATCGAAGCCACCACTGAAGCCGGTTACCTGCCCAGCGCCCGCCCGATCCACGTGAAGGTGCTGGTCGAAGAGGGCACCGGCCGGCTGCTGGGCGGACAGATCGTGGGCGGCCCCGGATCCGGCAAGCGCATCGACACCCTGGCCGCGGCCATCACCGCCAAGATGAGCGCCGCGGATCTGGTGGACCTGGATCTGGCCTACGCTCCCACGGTGTCCCCGGTGTGGGACCCCGTCCAGGTGGCCGCCCGCCAGCTGCTGTGATGTGGGGCGGCGAGGGGTGCCGAGCCAATTCACCGAGCCGAAACAATAGGGAAATGGTCGGTTCGCAGCCTTGCGGGAAGCTGGCGAACGTCTGTCGCAGTCTGACGGATACCTGACCCTCATCTGAATGATCGCGGTTGGGTCCCGGTCCCTCGAGCAAGGAGCGAACCCCCGCCATGGACTTCGACAGCGGTGCCGTCGCCTGGATTCTCATCTCCAGTGCCCTGGTCCTGTTCATGACCCCTGGTCTGGCCTTCTTCTACGCCGGCATGGTCCGTTCCCGCCACGTGCTGGGCATGTTGATGCAGAACTTTTTCTGCATGGGCCTGGTGTCGGTGCTGTGGGCGGTGATCGGGTTCAGCCTGGCCTTCGGTGACGGCGGGGGCTTCATCGGCAACTTGGACTTCATCGGGCTCAAAGGTCTGGCCGACGCCAGCACGCAGCTGCCCGGGTACGTCGGGGACTTCGCCCTGGTGGTGCCGCCGCTGGCCTTCGCCGCCTACCAGATGATGTTCGCCATCATCACCCCGGCGTTGATCACCGGGGCCACCGCTGACCGACTCAAGTTCAGCGGGTTCGCGGTGTTCCTGACCCTGTGGTTGATCATCGTGTACACCCCGGTGGCCCATTGGGTGTTCAGCCCCACCGGCTGGTTGTTCAAGTGGGGCGCCCTCGATTTCGCCGGTGGCACCGTGGTCCACGTCAACGCCGGTATCGCGGCGCTGATGTGCGTGCTGGTGGTGGGAAAGCGCAAGGGTTGGCCCACCACCGCCATGGCACCGCACAACCTGCCCTTCACGCTGCTGGGCACCGGGATCTTGTGGTTCGGCTGGTTCGGGTTCAACGCCGGTTCGGCCCTGGCGGCCAACGGTTTGGCGGCGCAGGCCTTCATCAACACCCACCTGGCGGCGGCGTCGGGCATGCTGGGCTGGTTGGTGGTGGAGCGCATCAAGGGCGGTCACGCCACCACCTTGGGAGCGGCTTCTGGTGCGGTGGCCGGCCTGGTGGCCATCACCCCCTGCGCCGGTTTCGTGAGCGGCATGTCCCCGATCATCATCGGTCTGGTGGCCGGCGGGGTGTGCCTCAGCGCCATTCGACTGAAATCCCGCTTCGGTTACGACGACAGCCTGGACGTGGTGGGCGTGCACCTGGTGGGCGGCATCTTGGGTTCGGTGGCGGTGGGGTTGTTCGCCGATACCTCCGTCAACGCTCTCGGCGCCGATGGGCTGTTCTTCGGCGGTGGCGGCGAATTGCTGGGCAAGCAGGCCGCCGCAGTGGGTGTCACCCTGGTGTTCTCCGGGGTCCTCAGCTACGCCCTGGCCCGTCTGGTGCAGGCCACGATCGGACTGCGGGTGTCCGACGAGCAGGAAACCGAGGGCCTGGACCTGTCCCAGCACGCCGAGATGGCGTACTCCAACTGACCCCACCCACCCGGCGCACCCCCACTCCGCCCCATCAGCTCGAAAGGCTGCCGTAGCATGCCGAACATGTTGAAGTTGGTCACGGCCATCGTGAAGCCGTTCAAACTCGACGATGTCAAGGAGGCGCTGAAGTCCGCCGGCGTGACCGGCATGACCGTCACCGAGGTCCAGGGCTTCGGTCGCCAGGGCGGTCACACCGAGGTCTACCGGGGCACCGAGTACCAGGTGGACTTCCAACCCAAGGTCCGGGTGGAGATCCTCTGCGATGCTTCGGTGGCGGAGCGGGTGGCGGAGGCGGTGGTCAGCGCCGGCCGCACCGGCAAGATCGGTGACGGCAAGGTGTGGATCACCGACGTGGATCGGGCCATCCGCATCCGCACCGGCGAGATGGGTGAGGACGCCATCTGAGCGCCAACCCCAGCGCCATCCCCAGCGCGGTTTCGCTGCAGCGCGACGATCTGCTGGCAGACAACGCCCTCCAAGGGGCGGCGTTCTGCCAAGCCCACACCGACCGCTTGGACCGCTGGCTCAGCGCCCTCTACCAGGAGGCCGGCGCCCCCTCTGAGCAGGTGGCGCTGGTGGCGGTGGGCGGGTACGGGCGAGCTGAACAATGCCCCCATTCGGACCTGGATCTCCTGCTGCTGCATGACCCCCGGGTGGACGTCACCGACTTGGCCACCCAACTCTGGTATCCGATCTGGGACGCCGGGCTGAAACTGGGTCACGGCACCCCCACGGTGAAAGAGGCGCTGCGGCTGGCTGACGAGGAGCTGGACTCGGCCACCGCCTACCTGGACGTTCGTCTGCTGGCTGGGGACGCCGCGCTGGCCGATGAGCTGCGCGCCGGCGCCCTACGGCAATGGACCAAAGGTGCCAGTCGGTGGTTGGCACAGCTCCGGGAGGGTCTGGCGCAGCGGGCCATCAACCCTGGCGAGGTGGCCTTCGTGTTGGAGCCGGACCTCAAGCTGGGGCGCGGCGGCCTGCGAGATGGGCACGTGTTGCGTTGGCTGGAGGCGCTGCAGCCGGGCCTGGAGGACGCGGACCGGGTGGCCTACAACGAGGCCGTGGCCACCTTGCTGCGGGTGCGGGTGGCGCTGCACCGTCGTTTGGCCCGGCCGGGGGACGTGCTACGCCTCCAGGAGCAGGACGGGGTGGCCGAAGCGCTGGGTTATCCCGATGCCGACGCCCTCATGGCCGCGGTGGCCGGCGCCGCCCGGGCCATTGAATGGTTCACCGATGACGCCGTTGATCGGGTGTCCCTCACCAGCTCCGGTGGTGGGTTCATGCGTCGGCGGCGGGAACGCAAGCTGGTCAACGGGGTGGTGTTACGCGATCAGCAGGTCCACCTTGACGCTGACGTTGACGAGGATCCGCTGGCGGCCGCCATCCAGCTGCTGGACGTGGCGCTGGCGGCGGCACACCATCAGCTCCGGGTGGCTCGCAGCACCCTCGAACGGCTGGCGGCGGCGTCCCGAGCGTTTCCCGATCCCTGGCCGACGGAACTGCGGGAGCGGTTCGTGGAGTTGTTGCGCTGCGGGCCGGCCATGATCGCGGTGGTAGAGGCGCTGGATCATTGGGGGCTGTTCGTGCGGATCATCCCCGAGTGGGAACCGTGCCGCAGCCGACCCCAACGCAACGCCTACCACCGCTTCACCGTGGACCGGCACCTGTGCGAGGCCGCCGCCAACGCCGCCCATCTGGTGGCCCGCGTCGACCGCCCGGACCTGCTGGTGGTGGGGGCCCTGCTGCACGACATCGGCAAGGGCTACCCGCCGGCGGATCACACCGAGATCGGCATCACCCTGGTGCACACCATCGGCACCCGGATGGGCTTCGACCCCGCGGACGTGGCGGTGTTGGAGGACATGGTCCGTCACCATCTGCTGCTGCCCGATGTGGCCACCCGCCGGGACCTGTCCGATGACGCCACCATTACCGCGGTGGCCACCACCGTGGGTCAGCTGGGCACCCTTCGGCTTCTGCACGGGCTCACGGAGGCCGATTCGGTGGCCACCGGTCCCGCCGCGTGGGGCGAATGGAAGGCTGGGCTGGTCCGCGAGCTGGTGGACAAGAGCTCCCATGTGCTGGGCGGCGGAGCGGTCTCCGCGGTCCGGGGCACCCAATTCCCCACCCTGGAGCAGCTCCACCTGATGGTGGAAAAGGCCCGGGTGGTGTTCACCGATGAGCACACCCTCACCGTGATTGACGCCGACCGGCCCGGGTTGTTCGCCACCGTGGCCGGGGTGCTGGCGCTTTCCGGCCTCGACGTGTTGGCCGCCGAGGCCTACTCCGATGAGGAGGGGGGCGCCCTGTGCTCGTTCCGGGTGGAGTCCCGCCTGGACTCGGGCCTGCCGTGGGACAAGATCCGCGCCGATCTGGACCGGGCGTTGCGCGGGCAGCTGGCACTGCGGGCCCGGCTGGCGGAACGGGCCCGGACCTACGGCCGCCGCCAGTTGCGACACGCCCGGCCCTGGGCGCCGTTCGAGAACAAGATCCTGTTCGACAACGACGCCACCGCCGCCGCCACGGTGTTGGAGGTGCGGGCACTGGACGCCATCGGGCTGCTGTACCGGGTCACCACGGCCATGGCAGAACTCAACTTGGACATCCGCTCGGCCAAGGTGCAGACCCTGGGTGACCACGTGGTGGACGCCTTCTATGTGCGTGATGCCAGCGGCGGCAAGATCATCGACCCGGCGTACCTGGCCGAGATCGAACGGGCCCTGCTGTACGCGCTGGCCGGGGGGGCCTGACAAGGGCGGGTTGCGGGGTACGGTGCGGTCCATGACGCACGGCACGGACCCCGCCACCGAGCATGTGACGGCTCAGGACCTCATCCGCTGGAGCGAGTCCTTGGCCGGCGTGGCCCGAACCGGGTTGGGTTTCACCGACAGCCTCTACGAGCGGGAACGCTTCGAGGAAATCCTGCACATCGCCGCCGATATGCGGGTGCGGGCCCAAGGCGAGATCGACCCTCATCATCGGGTGGCGGAATGGCTGCGCAACGTGGGTGAGGGGGTGGCCGGGTACGTCACCCCCAAAGTGGCGGTGGGCGCGGTGGTGGGCAACGAGGACGGCGAGTTGCTGCTGATCCAGCGCTCCGATTCGGGCGTGTGGCTCTATCCCACCGGCTGGGCCGATATCGGCTATTCGGCGGCGGAGGTGGCCGTCAAGGAGGTGTTCGAGGAGACCGGCATCGTGTGCGAGGTGGGCGGGGTGCTCGGGGTCCTCGATGGCATGCGGCGGGGGTTCACCACGGTGCCGTTGTACTCGGTGGTGTTCTGGTGTCGGGCCACCGGCGGCGCCATCGACCGCCATCCACTCGAAACCCTCGACGCCGGGTTCTTCGCCCACCACGCCCTGCCCGAACCGCTCGCCGGCAGCGGCAACATGTGGGATGTGGCCTTCCGGGCGCTACGAGGCGAACCGTTCGAGGTGATCTACGACCTGCCCCGGGACCAGGTGTGGCACAAAGATTGAGCGCTGACCAGGCGCGGACTGAGCCGGTCTACTCGTCGGTGCGCTCACGCAGAAACTGTTCGACCTCTTCCACCAGGCCGCCGGGATCGCTCATCTCGTCGTAGCGCTGCTCCAGCTGACGGACCAGGTCCTTGGTGTCCTCATCATCGGACACCAAGGTGTTGACCTGACGCTCGTAGGCCGCCGAGGCGATCTGCAGGTCCGTGGTTCCTAGTCCCACGTCCAACATGCCGGCAGCCTTCTCCACCAGCGCCAACGCCGCTTTCGGCGACGGCGATCCGTGCACGTAGCTGGGGACCGCGGCCCACAACGAGGCGGACACCACCCCGGCCTTGTTCAGCTCGTTCTGCAACACCCCCACGATGCCGGTGGGACCCTCGTAGCTGGAGGGCTCGAAGTGATGAAGGGCGGACAGGTCCGGGTCAGTGCTGCTGCCGTACACCTCCACCGGCCGGGAGTGGGGCACGTCGGAGATCAGCGCCCCGAAGGTCAGCACCATGGACACGTCGAACTGGCGCACCACCTCCAACACCTCACCGCAGAACGTGCGCCACATCAACGCTGGTTCGGTGCCGTCCAACAGGATCACGTCCCCCAACTCCGCCACGTTGGCGTGCAGGAACCGGTTGCGGGGCCACACAATGGTCCGCTGGCCCTCGTCATCGAGGTGCACCGTGGGTCGGTGGGTGGTGAAGTCGAAGAAGGCCTCGGCTTCGATATCGGCGAAAGGTTCGGCCCGCCAGCGTTCGGCGAGGAATCGCACGGCGGTGGACGCGGCGTCGCCGGCGTCGTTCCACCCTTCGAACGCCGCGATCAGCACCGGGCGCCGAAGCTCCGGTTCAGCGGACCAACGAAGATGCTCCATCGCGCTCCACCCTACCGGGGCTCCCGCCGCCTCGCCGGAGACCCTGCCACGTCGTGAGCTTCTTGGGTCCTCAGCGAAGGTTCTTGGACGGAGTCGCTAGCGTCACATGACCATGCGCATCATCGAAGCCACCGAGGTCACGCCGGGTTTGGTTGACCGCTTCGCCGAGCTGATCCCACAGCTCTCCTCGTCCAATCCACCGCCCACCGCCGCCGCACTGGCGGAGATGGTCAGCTCACCGGCCACACAGCTGCTGCTGGCGGTGGACGATGACGGCACCGTGCTGGGCTCGCTGACCCTGGCGGTGTTCAGGATCCCCACCGGGTTACGGGCGTGGATCGAGGACGTGGTGGTTGACAGCGCCGGCCGCGGTCGGGGCGTGGGTGAGGCGCTCAACCTGGCCGCCATCGAGCGGGCCCGCGCCGCGGGGGCCACAACCGTGGATCTCACGTCCCGGCCCAGCCGCGAAGCCGCCAACCGCCTCTACCAGCGCCTGGGGTTCCAGGCCCGCCAGACCAACGTCTACCGGCTGGACCTGGCGGACTCCTGATCTGATCGCGTCAGTCGACCCAGCGGACGGGAAGTTCGCCGATGGCGCCCACGTGGAGGTTGGCGAGACGCTTGGGCGGACCGGCCAGCTCCAGATGGTGCAGGTGAGGGGCCAGTTCCCGGAACACCGCCCGCAGCTCCCAGCGGGCCAGGTTGGCGCCCAGGCAGAAGTGCTGCCCGTGCCCGAAGGCCAGATGGAAGTTCGGGGTGCGGCCCACATCGAGGGTGTAGGGCTCGGGGAATTGGCGCTCGTCCCGGTTGGCGGAGGGGTACCACAACCCGACGGTGTCACCCTTGCCGATGGTGGTGCCGGCCAACTCGAAATCAGCGGTGGCGGTGCGGGCGAACTGGATGACCGGTGAGGTCCAGCGCAGCAGCTCCTCCACCGCCGTGTCCACCAGCCCGTCGGGGTCCGCGGCCAGCCGGTCACGTTGGTCGGGGTGTTCCAGCAGGGCCTGCACCCCGCCGGTGATGGCGTTGCGGGTGGTCTCGTTCCCGGCGCCGATCAGCAGGCTCAGGTACCCGTGGAGCTGCTGATCGTCGAGCGGCTGGCCGTCGATGGTGGCGTGCACCAACAGGGTGGCCAGGTCATCGCCGCTGTCGGGACCCGCGGCGCGGCGTTGGGCGATGAGCTGGTCCCGCCATTCGTGGAACTCCCGACCCAGCCGGCGACGGATGTCCTTGGAGGTCTCCCCGGGTGCGGCGTGCTCCGCGGCCACGGTGGGAAACAGCAACATGTCCGTCCAGGCCAGGATCTGGGACCAGTCATCTCGTGGCAGGCCCATCATCCCGCAGATGGTGGCCAGTGGGACCCCCACCGACAGGTTGGCCACCAGGTCCAGCGGCTCACCGTTGGCGGCCTGGGCCCGCTCCACGAACTCCGCCACGAAGTGCTTGGCCAGGTCCGTCAGGTCCTCTTCGAGGCGGCGCATGGAAGCAGGGGTGAAGCGCCGCATGGTCAGCATGCGCAAGTCCAGGTGGTCCGGGCGATCGAGGAACACCATGTCCAGGGGGGCCTCGGGGTTCCAACCGAAGCGCTCAAACTGCCGCTGCTTGAACCGGGACTGCGCATCCAGCCCGTGCTCGGTGTCCAGACGCAGGATCGGGCCGCTGTTGATGAACGTCTCGGGGTTGGCATGCACCGTGTGGATGTCTTGGTATCGGGTCACGGCCCAAAACGGCGGGAATCCCGGTCGCTCGTAGCGGTGCACCGGCGAGTGGTCCCGCAGCAGGTCCCACGCCCGCCAGGGGTAGCCGTGGGCCACGTACCGGGCGGTGGTGGTGATGTCGAGTTCGTCCGGATGCAACTGATCCAGATCCACGGTGTCGGTGATGGTCATGAGACTCCCCCCGGGGCTGGTGCGCTGGCCTGCAGCGTAGCGGGCGCCGGCGGGGCGGTCAGTTGGCGCGTTCCAGTTCGAGTTCGGGTTGGCGCTGCCAGCGCACCACGTCTGCCACCCGTCCGGTCTCCACGTCGTACACGAACCCGGCCACGGCTTTGATCGGCTTCAGGTAGTCGGTGTTGACCAGGATGTGGATGTCCTCCCGGAGCGCCTCATCGTGGTGGGTGATGGGATGAAACTCCAGCTCCGCACCGGTGAGTTCGCGCAGTTGGTCATTGGTGGCGCCGGCCAGACCGCACTTGGTGTGCTGCATCACCACCACCGTGTCGGTGCCCAGCACATGGGTGGACAGCGCCAGGCTGCGCAGCACGTCCTGCGTGATCCGGCCGCCGGCGTTGCGGATGATGTGGGATTCGCCCAAGTGCAGGCCTAACACCGCGAACACGTCGATGCGGGCGTCCATGCAGGTCACCACGGCCAGGTGCCGACTGGGTTTGGCGTCCGTCACGTTCGCTCGAGCCAGGGCGTAACCGTCGTTGGCATCGAGGAGGTGTTGCAGGTTGGGCATAACTGCGAAGTGTAGTTCGGATATCCCTGAGCTCTGAACTACATCTTGGAGCCCCCGAGGCGTGCGTCGGGCTAGGGTGCTTCCTTGCCGAGCACGGCAGCGAAATCCGGTGTGAACCCGGTGCTGTCCCGCAACTGTGATGCCGCCACCACCCGGTGGGGTTAAGCCAGGTCGCCTGCTGGTTCGGATTTCAACGACACGCGCTCTCGAGGGATGGGGCGTTCGTGCGGCAGCTCCTGTCGAACGGGCGCCCGGTTCCACGACCGCCCCGGAACGAGGACCCGAAACTTGCCGCTCACGTCTTGCCCCCCACCCCTGTCACCGCGTCGCCGGCGCCGTCTCGGCGTGCTTTTGGGCGTGCTCGCCCTGACATTGCTCGGTCTGGGGGCGTGTGGCTCCGACGAGGCCGCTACCGACGGCGGCACCACTTCCCCAGCCGCCGCATCAGCGCAGCTCAAGGTGGGTTTCCCGGTCGAAGTGAATGCCGACAACGGCCCGGTGGCTATCGCCGCCTCACCCGCGGCCATCATCTCGCTGTCCCCCAGCGCCACGGAAATGCTCTTCGCTATCGGCGCCGGGGGCCAGGTGAAGGCGGTTGATGACCAGTCGAACTACCCCGCTGATGTACCCACCACGGACCTGTCGGGCTTCACCCCCAACCTGGAGGCCATCGTCGGCATGTCGCCCGATCTGCTGGTGGTGTCCGACGCCAGCCCGGAGTTGCTCGACGGCATGGATGCGGCCAAGGTGCCGGTCCTGGCGTTGGGGGCGGCGGTCACGCTGGATGACACCTACCGGCAGATTGAGCTGCTGGGAGCGGCCACCGGGCAGGTGGGCGGGGCCGAGAAGCTGGTTGCGGACATGAAGGCCCGCATCGCTGCCCTGCAGGCCGGCCTGCCCAAACCGACCAAGCCGCTGCGGTACTACCACGAGCTGGATGACACCTTGTATACGGTGACCTCCAAGACCTTCGTAGGCGAGGTCTACGCCATGTTGGGCCTGGTCAACATCGCTGACGCCGCCGACAAGGACGGGAGCGGCTATCCGCAGTTGTCCGCGGAGGCGCTCATTGCCGCTGATCCCGATCTGATCTTCCTGGCCGACACCAAGTGTTGCGGTCAGAACGCCCAGACGGTGGCTGCCCGGCCGGGTTGGGCCAAGCTCAGCGCGGTTCAACGAAAAGCCGTGATCGCCCTCGACGATGACATCGCTTCTCGTTGGGGTCCCCGGGTGGTGGAGCTGATGGAGACCGTCGCCGCCGCGGTGAAGATCCACAGCGCCTGACGCCACGCATGATCGGGGCCGGGTGGTATCGATGCTGAGCGGGGCGGGGCCGGCGGCGGACGCCGTTGACCCACTCACCGCGCGCGGTGAGCGGGCCGGCGGCGTTGCTGCACCCCGTCATCGAGGCGGGGGGGCCGCGGGATCGGGCGCGGGTCGCGTCACCGCCGGCCGGTTCGGACCGCGGTGGCGCCGCCAAGGTCGGGCAAACCCTGACCGGCTCACCGCGGGGTGGTTGGCGGCAGGGTTCGGGGCGGTGCTGGTGGCCACGGTGGTGGGCGTCGGGGTGGGCCCGGTGGCGGTCAGCCCGTGGGGCATCATCCGGGAACTGCTCGGCCTGGATTCCGGCTTGAGCGGGCAGCAGGCCACCATCATGTGGGACCTCCGGTTGCCCCGGGTGGTGCTGGGCCTCATGGTCGGTGGGGTGTTGTCCCTCGCGGGGGGCGCCTACCAGGCCACCTTCCGCAACCCGCTGGCGGATCCGTATCTGCTGGGGGTGGCCGGCGGCGCCGGTTTCGGTGCCACCGCGGTGATCGTGTCGAGCGGGCCCACCGGGGGCTGGGTTCCGGTTGGGGCCTTCGTGGGCGCCGTGGCCGCCATGACCGCCACCTACGTGCTGGGCGCGGCGGGGGGCCGGCTCGGATCGTCCATGTCGTTGTTGCTGGCGGGGGTGGCGGTGGCCGCCTTTTTCACGGCCATGCAGACCTACCTGCAGCAACGCAATCAGGACGACATCCGCAGGGTGTACGCCTGGATCCTGGGCCGGCTTTCTACCTCGGGTTGGCACGAGGTGCTGCTGCTGTTGCCGTACGCCACGGTCGCCGTGGTGGTGCTGCTCGCAGCGCGACGATGGTTGGACGTGTTGTCCCTCGGCGATGACGAGGCGGCCACGTTGGGCGCCAACCCCCGCCGGATCCGGCTGGTGGTGATCCTGGCCGCCACGTTGGGCACGGCGGCGGCGGTGGCGGTGAGTGGGCTCATCGTGTTCGTGGGCATCATCGTGCCCCACACCGTGCGGTTGGTGGCCGGCTCCTCGGCCCGGCGGGTGTTGCCCCTGTCGGTGCTGTTCGGTGCGGCGTTCCTGGCGTTGGCGGACCTCGCGGCCCGTACCGTGATGGCCCCCGCGGAGCTGCCCATCGGGGTCCTCACCGCCTTCTTGGGAGCACCGTTCTTCGTCACCGTCTTGCGTTCGGGTCGGAACGACGCCCCATGAGCGCGCCGGCTCCCACCCCGGGTCCGACCCTCGAACTGGTCGGGGTGTCGGTGCGGCTCGGGAAACGGCAGGTGGTGCAGGACGTGTCCGCTGGCGTGGCCCCTGGGCGTTGGCTGTCGGTGGTGGGCGCCAACGGGGCGGGCAAGTCAACGTTGCTGCGGGCGGTGGTGGGCCTGGTGCGCCATCAGGGCATCATCCGCCTTGAAGGTCTGGACAGCGCCACCCTCAATGCTCGTCAGCGGGCCCGGCTGGTGGCCATGGTGGCGCAGAACCCGGTCCTGCCGCCGGCCATGTCGGTGCAGGCCTACGCCCTGCTGGGTCGCATCGCTCATCTGGGACCGCTGGGTCGGGAGTCCGCCGAGGATCTGGAGCGGGTGGTCCAGGCGCTGCAACGGCTCGACGCCACGGGCCTCGCCGGCCGGGCGTTGGGCAGCCTGTCGGGCGGAGAGGCCCAACGCGTCACCATCGCCCGGGCGTTGGTGCAGGACACGCCGCTGTTGTTGTTGGACGAGCCCACCAGCTCGCTGGACATCGGACATCAGCTGGCCATGTTGGACCTGGTGGACGAGCTGCGTCGGGAGCGGGGCCTGGCGGTGCTGTCCACCATGCACGACCTGACGCTGGCCGCTCAATACGCCGACGAGCTGCTGCTGTTGCACCAAGGGACGGTGGTGGCCGCCGGTCCGCCTGGGACGGTGCTGTGCGAGGACAATCTGACCCGGTACTACGGCGCCCGGGTGCGGGTGGTTCGTGACGGGGACGCACTGGTGGTGGTACCCCTGCGGGCCGGCGTGACCGCGTCGAGCCGGGAGTACACCCAACCGTGACGGGCGGAGCGGACGGCTCGGGCGGGTCGGAGGGAGCGGACCGGTCCGGGGCGGCGGGGGAGGCGGGGGAGGCGGGCGCGGTGGTGGTTGCCCCGACCGTGATCAGGCGAGTGGAGGACGGGGTGCCGTTATCGATGCTGTGGTGGCAGGCGCCGCAGCGGTTGCGGGCGGTGTCCACGGCCATGGTGGGCGGGGGTCTTGGCGCCCGGGGGTGGTTCCTCAACGCCCAGGTCCCGGCGGACTACCAGCGCACCGATCCCGACGTGGACCTCCGCCGGTTGGCCCGTTCCGTGGGGCTGCGGGGGCGGGGGGTGGCCATGATGACGGCGGTGGACGTGAGCACGGTGGTGCGTCATGTCGAGGAGGGGGTGACGGTGTTGGCCACGGTGGGGCTGGGTTGGCCGACCTGGGCCGCGCCCCGCCCCGGTGTGCCCGATGGCTGGGCGCCCGCCGCCGGGACCGAGCCACGGGCCGAGCACGGTCCGGCGGGATCGGTGGGCACCATCAACCTGTTCGTGGTGGTGGACGCCTCCCTCGATGACGCCGCCCTGGTCAACCTGCTGGCCACCGCCACCGAGGCCAAGACCCAGGCGCTGATGGAGGCTGGTGTGCCCGGCACCGGAACCGCCTCCGACGCGTTGTGCGTCGCCTGCCAACCACCCCGCGCGCCTGTCCCGCGTCCCCAACTTCACGACGGCTCGCAACGATTCGGCGGTCCCCGATCCACGTGGGGGTTGCGGGTGGCCCGAGCGGTACACCGCGCCGTAACCGAGGGGGCGCGAGATGACCATCAGCGGGCGTTGGCGGGGGGTTGGCCAAGGGGCGCACGATGACCGGCTGGACGCGTTAGGTTCCCGGTTTCGAAGGGGGGCCGTGATGGCGATCAAGGACATCTTCCACATCAACGTCAACTGCACCGACCTGGAGCGCTCCCGGGCGTTCTATGAGTTGGTGGGGTTCAAGGTGGTGGCCGATCTGGGCACCGGTGGCAGCAGCGACATGCTCACCGGCCTGGCGTTGCCGCAGGGCAGCCGGGCCAAAGCGGTGCTGATGATGCTGGAGCCGGACAAGCCCCGGGGCACCCGGCTGGATCTCATCCAGTGGATCGACCCGCCCACCAAGGGAGCCCCGGCGCCGGATCTGGCCCATGCCGGCGCAGTGCGGATCGCCTTGTGGACCATCGGCATCGACGAGGAGTATCAGCGCTTGTTGGACGCCGGGGTGGAGTTCCTGTCGGCGCCGGTGGGCATGGCCGGCACCACCCGGTTCTGCTGCTTCAAGGACCCTGACGGCACCGTGTTGGAGCTCATCGACTTCGGCGGCCGGTCATGACCCTCAAAGGCACCGCCGCCGTGACCGGGGTGGCGGAGCTGAAACCCACCCGCTGGACCGATGACGAGACCACCATCGGGCTGTTCACCCAGGTCGGGCTGCAGGCCATCGCCGACGCCGGGCTGAACCTGGCCGACATCGACGGGCTGATCGCCCACCCCATGGCCGGGCTGCCCATGCTGGTGCCCTCCACGCTGATTGAATCGATGGGGTTGCGTTGCAGCTTTGCCGAAACGGTGGATCTCGGTGGGGCCACCGGAGCGGCCATGGTGTGGCGGGCGGCGGCGGCCATTGCCTCGGGGCAGGCCAACGCCGTGCTGTGCGTGACCGCCTCGCGTCGCAAGCGGCGCAGCGCACCCGCACCAGGCACCAGAAAGGCCGGCTCCGGGACTGCCGGGGTCGGGGGCAAGGACACCTCGGCGTGGGCGGAGTTCGAGGTGCCGTTCGGCAACGTGGGCGCCAACATCGGTTACGCCATGATCGCCCAGCGCTACCTGCACGAGCAGCAGGCCACCGCCGAGCAGCTGGCCAAGATCGCGGTGCACCAACGGGACAACGCCTGCGTCAACCCCCACGCCTGGTTCTATGGCCAGCCCATCACCGTGTCCGACGTGTTGGATTCGCCGATGGTGGCCGATCCGCTGCACTTCCTGGAGATCGTCATGCCCTCCGCCGGCGGCGCAGCGCTGGTGGTGGTGGGCCCGGAGCTGGCCCGCAAATGGGAAGCCGAACGGGGCGGTCCCGCGGCGTGGCTGCTGGGGGCGGGGGAGTGCTGCACCCATAAGACGGTGACCTACGCCCCCAGCCTGATGGACACCGCCATCAAACCGGCGGCAGATCGGGCCTTCGCCCAGGCCGGGGTGACCCGCAGCCAGATCGGGCTGGCCTCGCTGTATGACTGCTACACCATCACCGTGCTGGTCACCCTGGAAGAAGCGGGGTTCTGCGGGCGAGGAGAGGGCGGGCGCTTCGTGGAGGAACACGATCTGCGCTGGAACGGGGACTTCCCGCTCAACACCCACGGCGGGCAGCTCAGCTTCAGCCAACCCGGCCTGGCCGGCGGGATGAGCCATGTCACCGAGGCGGTGCGCCAGGTGCAACAACGCAGCGGGGACCGGCAGGTGGCCGGGTTGGACTTCGCCTTTGTGAACGGCAACGGCGGCATCATGTCCGAGGAATGCGCCCTGGTGTTGGGGGTGGCGCCGTGAGCCATCCCCGTCCGCTCTCGCCCTCGGTGCTGACCCGCCCGTTCTGGGAGGCCACCGCCGAGGGCCGGTTTCTCATACAGCGCTGTGGTGGATGCCAAGCAGCCATTTTCTACCCCCGCCCGTCCTGCCCTGAATGCGGCCGGCCCGACCCCGGCTGGGAGGCGGCTTCGGGGAAGGCCACGGTGCACACCTTCAGCATCGCCCGCCGTCCCACCCACCCCAAGTTCACCGGGGACGAGCCCTACGTGGTGGCCATAGTGCAGTTGGCCGAGGGCCCCATGGTGACCACCAACATCGTGGGCTGCGACCCCGCCGACGTGCGGATCGGTATGCCGGTGGCGGTCACCTTTGACGAGGTGGGCCCGGACGGGTTCGCGCTGCCCTTCTTCGCTCCCGGCTGAGCACCGTCCGTCGATAGTTCTGGGGCGAGCTCACCGCCGCCGCCGAGGCGGTGGAGGAGGGTCTGTCGGTGGGCGTCATCGTGAACAACGACGCCGGCCGATCCTCGCTGCTGCGCGCGCTCGAATGGAATCAGCAGGGATTGCGGGGCGATCCCGGTCCGGCCGGCCCCCAGGGACCAGCAGGGGCCGCTGGCGCGCCCGGGGCAACGGGTCCGAACGGCGCTGCCGGTGCGGCAGGGGCCCCGGGCGAGGTTGGTCCGCAGGGTCCCGCGGGTCCCGCCGGTCCGGCGGGGTCCTCCGCCCTGCCCAGAACCCGACTGGCGAAGGGCACCACCCCCGTCTTCTCCGACCAGGTCGAGACCGTTGTCACGCAAGCACTTCCAGCGGGGGCCCATGTGGTCGTAACGAACCTCACATTCAGGACAACCGACATGCGATCTCGTCTCGAACGGCTTGGTGATCGGTCAGGCGTCCACCGGAGGCACCGACATCAACGACGATCCCCAGGTGTCAATCAACGGCGTGGCCACCATGCCCGCAGCAGGCGGCACGCTGGCCGTGCGATGCGACGCACTGAACCATCTAGCGATCTATGACGCTCAGATGACCATGACCGAGACACGATTCTTCCTGGACCCGATTCTCGTCTTTGACGACCCGATCGGGCTCGCTTCCTGAGCGAACGCGCTTCGAGCACAGGGGGAGTTGCCCTCTGCGGCCGCGCAGATGGGGCCATCAGGACGTTGAACGGCGCAGGTGAAGGCGTCGGCGGCGGTATGGGGAGCGGGTGGCCAACAGTTGGCTGGTGGCACGGACGACGACCACGCCGAGGCAACCTCCCGCCGCCATGAGCGCCAAAACCATCACGGCTTGCGGTGCCAGCAACACGGCACCGGCCAACGCCAGCCCTGCCGCTAGGCCCGCCAGGCCCATCACCAACGAGCGGTCGCCTCGCAGACGAGCCCGACGCTCGATCTGGCGCAGCGGCAACTGCTGACGAAGTGAGCGCTCGATCACGCTCCAGGCATGTGCCTCGTTGGGGCTGAGGGTCTCGTCGGGGCCGGGCTCATTCGACACCCCAATATTGTCGACAGGTTGGCCCCTCGGGTTTACCCAAGATTTCCCGATTCGGGACATTCTGATGCGACGGTGACCGCGCCATCCCCCGCCGGCGGGGCGGCGATGCGGACTTGGCTGTCAGTCGGGTCGTGCTAGGAACAACCCATGGTCGAGATCCGCTGCGCCAACTGCGGCGGCACCCATGCCACTGCCAGAGACGTTCGTGCCTGCTTCCTGTCCGGGCCGGCCGGCGCTGACCAAGCCGGGGTCGTTGAAAACGACCTGGAGGCGCACCTGGCCGAGCTGGACCGTTTCGTCGACGCCGACGGGGCCGACGCCGACGTTGACCCAAGCAGCGCTGGCCCCGCTGATGGCCAGCAGTCCCGGCCCGACGCCACCGCCGACGTGACCGGCCGCGGCGCTACGGGCAGGCTGGCCGGCCGGGCCGGGGGGGCGGTCTCCGACGGTTCCGGCGTTGGGCCCGCCCGCCGCAGTTCTCCCCCGGGGTCCGCCGGGCGACCACGGACGGTGCCGGCTCCGACCACCCCGCTTCCCCGTGACCCCGCCGCCTGGGCCGGTCCGGAGGGTCTGGGGCGGGGACTGGTGATCACCCCCGGAGCCACGGTTCCGGCCCCTTGGCAGGATGCGCCGGTGGTGCGGCTGAACCCCACCCTGCTCGATCTCGCCGAGGATGGGTCGCTGGCGGACCTGACGCGATGGTGGGCCCAACGGCGCCGCTTCGTGGTGGAGTGGGATCAACCCTCAGTCACCGTCGCCAACCTCCACGCCCCGCTCCTGCCGGTCCCGGAGACCGACGAGCGTGAGCCGTGGCAGGTGGGCGTGGCGTTCGAGTTCGCCGCCGATCGCCTGGGCGCGCTGCTGAATGACCACGCGGTGGACGCCCGTGATCCCAACGCTGCCCGTTACCGGCCGGCGGAAACGGCGGTGGCCATTGGTGCCGCCCCCAGCGATCAACCGGGCATAGACGCCATTGACCGTGACGGCACACCGCTCGTGCTGGACGGCGGCCCGATGACGCCCGGCGTGCTGCTCGCGTCCCCGCAGGGCCCCGACTTGGCCTTGCCTGGGCCAACATCGCTTGTTGGAGGTGCCAATCCGGCGGGCGCGGGCAAGGATGGCGGGGTGCGGGTGGTGCCCGTCGCGTTGCTGGCCGCGGGGGTGCTGCGGGAACTGGGTGGTGGCGCGTCGGTGGCCGAGCTGGCACCGGACCAGTTGACCGCGGTCAGCCACCGCGGCGGCGCGGCCCGCATCATCGCTCCCGCCGGTTCCGGCAAGACCCGGGTGCTCACCGAACGGGCCCGGCTGCTGCTGCAGGGCTGGCAGGTGCCCCCGCAACTGGTCACGCTGGTGGCGTTCAACGTGCGGGCGGCGGAGGAGATGCGCCAGCGCACCCAGGATCTGCCTGGTCTGCACATCCGCACCCTCAACAGCTTGGCCCTGGCCATCGTCAACGGCTCCGGACCGTTCCTGGCCCGCCCCGACGGTCGCTCGCTCGCCACCATCGACGAGTTCGAAACCCGCCGCATCCTGGAGAAACTGGTCCGCTACCCCCGCCGGGCCGGCACCGACCCCGCCGCGGTGTGGTTGGAGGCGTTGGCCGCGGTGCGTCTGGCGTTGCGGGACCCCGCCCACGTGGAGGCCGATTTCGGCGGTGACATCGACGGGTTTGCCCAGGTCCTGCCCCGCTACCGCGAAGAGCTGGCCCGGCGCGCCGTGGTGGATTACGACGAGCAGATCACCGCCGCCATCGAGCGTCTCCTGCGCGAACCCGAGGCCCGCCGGGTGGCCCGCCAGGCCTGCCGATTGCTGCTGGTGGATGAGTTCCAGGACCTGGCCCCCGCCCACCTGCTGCTCATTCGGCTGCTGTCGGCGCCCACGTTCGACTGTTTCGGGGTGGGTGACGATGACCAGACCATCTACGGCTACGTGGGCGCCTCACCGGACTGGTTGGTCAACTTCGATCGCTGGTTCCCCGGCGCCGCTGACCATCCCCTGCAGATCAACTATCGCTGCCCGCCGGCGGTGGTGCGCGCCGCCGCCAACCTGCTCACCCGCAACCGTCACCGGGTCCCCAAGGAGATTCATCCCGACCCGGGCCGTGCCGACGGGGCCGATGAGCTGCGCCTTCAGCCGGTCCATGACGTGGCCGCCACGACCTGTGAGCAGGTCATCGAGCTGGTCAACGACGGTGTCGCCCCCGCTGATGTGGCCGTGCTGACCAGGGTCAACGTCACGCTGCTGGCGGTTCAGCTGCGCTTGGCGGCCGCCGGGGTACCCATCCACGCCCCGGTGGACCTGCAGCTGTTGGGCCGCTCGGGGGTACGGGCGGCGCTGGCGTGGGTGGCGTTGGCGGCGGCGGCGCAGGGGCCCTCGGCCAACCTGCCCGGCGGTCTGGTGGCCGACGCCGCCCGTCGCCCGCCCCGGGCCATATCCCCCAAGCTGCTGGAGTGGATGGGAGAGCAGCGCAGCCTGGACGGGTTGCGCCGGCTGGGCACCCGGCTGTCCCAAGCCCGGGACGCGGACAAGGTGGAAGCCTTCGTGGCAGACCTGCAGCTGCTGGCCGGCCTGGTCCGTGACGGAGCGGACACCGCCGGCGTGCTGGCCGCGGTGGCCGACCGCATCGGGCTGGGGGCGGCCATGGACACCCTGGACTCCTCACGCGGCGCCGTTGATCGATCAACCCACGGTGATGATCTGGCGGCGCTGCGGGCGGTGGCGCATCTGCACCCTGACCCCGCCGGGTTCGGCGGCTGGTTACGCCGCAGCCTGGAGGAAACCCGCCAACAATCGCGCCCTGACGGGGTGCAGCTGGCCACCATCCACCGGGTCAAGGGCCGGGAATGGCCCTACGTGTTCGTGCACGACGCCAGCGACGGGTTGCTGCCCCACCGCCTGGCCACCGACATCGAGGAGGAGCGACGGGTGTTCCACGTGGCGCTGACCCGTTCCTCGGTGCGCACCACGGTGGTGATCGACGCGGCCGCCCCCAGCCCGTTCGTGGCCGAATTGGCCGAGCCCGGACCGCAGCTCAGCGTTGAGCTGGGTGCCAGCCTCGCCACCGCCGTGACCCGCGGCGGTCGCAGCGGTCGCGGCGGCGCGGCGGCGGGTGCGATCAACACCAAGGCGGCCGCCCCCGGTGCCGGGTCCAGCCCGGCCAATCAGGCGCTGGTGGAACAGCTCAAGGCCTGGCGGCGGGAACGGGCCCGTCGGGACAGCGTCCCCGCCTACGTCGTGCTACCGGACAAGGCCATTGATGACGTGGCCCGCCGGGCTCCCGGTTCGCTGGTGGAGCTGTCGCGCTGCCACGGCATCGGCCCCGCCAAGCTGGACCGCTACGGCGACGAGATCCTGGCCGTGCTCGACGCCGCCAAGACCTGAGCCGCCGAGACACCTGTCCCGACCAACACCCGTACCGGTCAGACGTCGGGATCACACGTCCACGGCCACCCCTGCTACCAGCACTGATGCGATGGTGAGGTCCTCGTTGAGGACCACCACGTCGGCCTCGCCGCCGGGGCTGAGACGGCCCAGGTCCCGCCGACCCAAGGCCAACGCCGGGGTGCGGGTGATGGTGGCCAACGCCGCCGGCAGGCTGAGCCCCAGCGCCACCAGGTTGCGTAGGGCCTGGTCCAGTCCGGTGGCGCTGCCGGCCAGGCTGCCGTCATCGAAGCGGACCGCGGTCCCCTCGATATGCTCCCGGCGGCCGTCGGGCCGGAGGCGGGCGGCCATCGTGGACCCCGCCAGCGCCACCGCGTCGGACACCACGAAGGCCCGACCGCCCAGCGCCGCCAGGCTGAAGCGCAGCGTGTCAGCGTGCACATGGGCCAGGTCCGCGATCAGGCCCGCGAACACCCCGGGCCGGGCCAACGCCACTCCGGTCAGGCCCGCAGCCCGTGCCGTCACCGGCGATTGGGCGTTCCACAGATGCGTCACCATCGTGGCCCCGGCGTCGAACGCGGCGTGGGCCTGCTCTGTCGTGGCGGCGCTGTGACCCAGTGACACCACCACCCCTGCCTCCCGGGCCAGGGACAGCACCGCGTGGGCTCCGTCCAGCTCGGGGGCCAGAGTGAGCACCGCCACCACCCCCGGTCCGGTCCTTGCGGCGGCGGACATCGACAGCGGTGTGAGTCCCAGCAACTCCCGGGCCAGCACGGGATCGGGCCTACGCAACCACGGCTGGGGATGGGCGCCGCGCCGCTCGGGGTTGAGGAAGGGGCCCTCGAGATGGGCGCCCAGCACCCGGGTGCCCGGTGGGGGCCGGCGGATCACCTCGG
>JBJXFH010000060.1:0-25924 GCA_046155365.1 Acidimicrobiales bacterium
GGTTGGATGGTGCGGGCGAACAGCATGACGGTGGCTGCCATCAGCCCGGACAATCCGGCGATGGCGAAGGTGAGCTGTGAAGGAATCGTCGGCCGTTCACCCAATGCTCCATCAGCGATGGCGAATACCAACACCAACTGCATGATCAGATAGAACGCCGATGGGTTTACCCGGCCGGCCAGAATGAAGGTGATGTTCATCAAGAAGGCCAGGCCCAGTGCCAGGTGGAGCTTGCGGCCCAGGGCGATGAGCACCCCGCAGGTCAGCTGGGCCAACAGCACGAACCACGCCACCGGGATGGCCATGGGCGCCAGCGCGTGCTCCATGACCGGTCGGAAGAACGGCAAGGCGTCGTGATGTTGGGCCACCAAGAACGTCTGCAGATCGCCGCCGTCCCACCAGCTTGGGGTGATGACTTTTTCTATGCCGGCTCGTGCCCAGCCGGCGGCCAAGAAGATACGGAGAGGTATGAGCATCCCGGCAGTGGAGGCGTGCCCCAGGCGCGATGGGGGAGATGCCGGTGCCGCTGGTGGATGAACCCTGGGGGACCTCATAATTCGTGGATCGGGGCCGAAGCGGTCCGACTGGTATTGATCGGGACTGTAATGAACAGGGCTATACCGCTCGGTGCGGTACTGTTCGGTACGGTACTGGTCGGTACTGTCCGCACGGTTGGCGCCTTCCACCCGGACAACACCGTCACGGTCCGCTCCGTGCTGGTCGGTATGTGGAATTGGGATTCGATTGACAATGGTGTTGCGATGATCATGAACAGCCAAGTGGTGCTCCAGTGGTCGAGGTTCCGCCCGGCAGGGTGGTGGCGTACGGCCCAGAGCAGAGCAAAGCAGCGGCGCGGCAGTGCAGCAGTGCGGATGTGGCGGGGCCGGGACGATCGGGGCGTCGTTGCGTGCGGTGGGATCAACAGTCGAGTTGATTCCCGATGTCACTGCTCGGGGTGTGTGCGGATACGACAGTACGCAGCCGTCCCGACGTATCGAACGAATTCGTCACAATTTCGCAATACTTGGCCGGACCTTTACCAAACGAACTCGGCAGCAGAGCTGAACTCGCAGTGACCCACGCCCACCGACGACAGGACGCTGACAGGACGCGAACGGGGCCGGACCATGATCGGCCCGGCCCCGTCACGAGGGGAGATGCTGCGGTGTCAGCGCAGCTCAGACGCTGGAGAGCTCCCGGGCGTCGCCCAGGATGAAGCCGCGGTAGTTGTCCGCCACGATGGCGTCGCACTCCTCGCGGTACACGCCCACGCCACCGATGTAGGGCATCAGGACGCGGGGTTTACCGGGCACGTTGGAGCCCATGTACCAGCTGTTGGCCAGCGGGTACAGCGTGGCCTCGCCGGCCTCGTTGTTGTGCTCCACCCACTCGTTCTCGGCGTCGACGGTGGCCTCGATGGTGCCCTTGTGGTTGTCCCGCAGATGCGTCATGCAGTCCGTGATCCAGTCCACGTGCTGCTCGATGGACACCATCATGTTGGAGAACACCGACGGGCTGGCGGGACCGGTGATGGTGAAGAAGTTCGGGAACCCCGCCACCATGATGCCGAGGTAGGTACGGGTGCCGTGCTCCCACTTCTGCTTGAGCGTGATCCCGTCCCGACCTTCGATGTCCACGGCCACCAACGCGCCGGTCATGGCGTCGAAGCCGGTTGCGAACACGATGGCATCGAACTCGTAGCTGGCGTCGGAGGTTCGGACGCCGGTGGGGGTGATCTGCTCGATCGGCGTGCGGCGCAGGTTCACCAGCTTCACGTTGTCACGGTTGTAGGTGTCGTAGTACCCGGTGTCCAGGCACGGACGCTTGGTGCCCACGGGATGGTCGAAGGGGCACAGGTCCTCCGCGGTCTGCGGGTCCTTCACAATGGAGCGGATCTTGCCCCGGATGAACTCTGCTGCGGTGTCATTCGCCTCTTTGTTGGTGATGACGTCAGTAAACGCCAGCAGCAGGGCCACCAGGTTTCCCTGGTCCCATCCCTTCTGGTACTGGGCGTTGCGCTCATCCTCAGTTACCTCAAGGGCACTCTTGGTGGGCAGCTCCACCGGCACGCCGAACCCGGAGGTACGGGCCTCTTGGCGGTAATCGGGGTAGCGGGCCTTCATGGCGCTGACTTCGTCCTCGGCGAGGGGACGGTTGCCGGCGGGCATGGAGAAGTTCGGGGTGCGCTGGAACACGGTCAGCTGCTTGGCCTGCTGGGCCATCAACGGGATGGACTGGATGGCGGAGGAACCGGTGCCGATCACGCCAACCCGCAAGCCGGTGAAGTCCACGCCCTCATGGGGCCAATGGCCGGTGTGGTAGGTGGGACCGGTGAAGCTCTCCACGGCGGGGACCTCCGGCAGCTTGGAGTGGGACAGGCAGCCCGACGCCATGACGTAGAACTGCGCCGAGATGGTCTCGCCGCTGCTGGTGGTGATGGACCAGCGACCGACGCTGTCATCCCAGGTGGCGGCGTCGACCCGGGTGTTGAACTCGATGTCTTTGCGCAGGTCAAAGCGGTCAGCCACATGATTGGCGTACGCCAGAATCTCTGGTTGCGGTGAATACTTCTCGCTCCAGGTCCACTCCTGCTCGAGGTCCTTGGAGAAGGAGTAGGAGTAGCACAGGCTCTCGACGTCGCAGCGGGCGCCGGGGTAGCGGTTCCAGTACCAGGTGCCTCCCACGCCGGCGCCGGCTTCGAGCACTAGGGTGGAAAAGCCCTGCTCACGGAGCTGGAACAGCTGGTACATGCCGCCGAAACCGGCACCGACGACCACTACGTCGAAGGTACGTTGACCGGTCCCGTTGCCGTTGGATTGCGCCATCCTGTGGGTCCTTTCGCTGTTGTGAGATCGACGATCACGCCCGAGCTCGTTGGTGGCTCCAGCATGGCCCGCCGCGGCAGCCGAGCGCCAGCAGAGCCCCATGCCTTGCATCGCAGCCCCCACAGAAAGTAAACATCGCACCGCGTCCCGGCCGCAGTGGTCGCCTGGGAGCGGGGGGAGGGCAGGGGGTTTGAAGGGCTGTCTCGCGCACGCGTCCACCGTGGCGCTGATGAGCCTGCCGCCGGCCCACCCCGCCGCAACGAACCGAAGGGAACACATCAGATGACCGACACAACCACGGCAGGCTCTCGCCGCCGTTGGCGTATGACCTCGATGGCGCTGCTGGCGGCGGTAGCGCTCGTCATGGCCGCATGCGGGGGTGACGATGCCGACGATGCCGCCACTGGGAGCACCGCTGCCGGGGCTGGGAAGGCCGCCACCGGTGAGCCCATCAAGGTGATGACCGAGGCCCCCATCGACACCAGCTTCACGCCCTACCCGAACATCCGGGACGCGGCGAAGTTCTACGCCCAGTGGGTCAACGAGAACGGCGGCATCAACGGCCGCCCGCTCGAGGTCATCTTCTGCGACGACAAGAACGACCCCAACGAGGCCCTGAACTGTGCCCGTAAGGCCGTCGAGGAGAAGGTCGTCGCCAACGTCGGTTCCTTCACCATCGACGTGAGCCGGGCGATCCCGGTGCTCGAGGAGAACAAGATCGCCTGGTTCGGGGCCTGCTGTCCCATCCAGGCCCAGGAGAACACCTCCAAGATCTCCTTCCCCATGGGCTTCGTCGGTGGCTTCCCCACCGCCGCAGCCATCCAGATGAAGAAGGACGGGTGTAAGTCCTTCGCTACCACCTACGGTGACCTGCCCGTGGCCGACGTGTTCCACGAAGGATTCGTGAACGGTTGGATCTCCGTCGGTGGCAAGGCGGCCGACGTGAAGATGGTCAAGACCCCGCTGGCTCCTGGTGACTACAGCGCCGAGATCGCCAAGATGAACAACCCGAAGATCGACTGTCTCTTCGGTAACATCGGCGAGGCCAACTGGCCCTCGGTCATCACCGCCCTCAAGGCCGCTGGCGCCTCACCCCGCCTCTATGGCCCCCAGGGCAACCTGGACCAGAAGATCGCCACCGAGTTCCCCAAGGAGACCGAGGGTGCTGTGGTGATGGGCGTCTACCCCGACCTCTCCGCCCCGGTCTGGGCGGACTACCGGGCCGCGCTGGAGAAGTACAACGCTGCCGATGACATCGACTGGAACAGCCTCGGCGGTCTCGGTACCTGGGCTGCCTACACCGCCTTCCACAAGGTCGTGGAGAAGATGGAAGGTGACATCACCAACGTCACGTTCCTCGATGCCGCTTCCAAGTCCACCGCAGTGGACACCGGCGGCATGGTGGCCACGCTCGATTTCACCAAGGAGTGGACCGGCGCCAAGGGTGCCTTCCCCCGCATCTTCAACCGGGCCATCTATGTGAGCGGTATCAAGGGCGGCAAAATGGTCGCTGGCGATCCCAAGCCAATTGACGTGACCAACCCCTTCGACGGCAAGCCGGCGTAAGGACCTTTGCTCGGCGCTGGCGCTGCCATGACGGTGGCGCCAGCGCCGGCCTTTTTCGTCACCCCCCACTTTCGTCTCGTCAGGTTCTTCTCGGAGGTAGCGGTTCAATGGAAGTGTTGCGCTTCGCTTTGCTGGGCTTGGGCCTGGGCGGGCTGTATGCGCTGGCCTCCCAAGGTCTGATGGTGATCTACCGGGGCTCGGGGGTGTTGAGCTTCGCCCACGGCGCCATCGGTGTGGTCGGCGCCTACATTCACTACGAGCTCAAAGTGCAAAACGACCTGCCGGCCATTGTGGCCTGGCCGGTGGCCATCGCAGCGTGCGCGCTGATCGGGGCGTTGGCCCATCTCCTGCTCATGCGGCAACTGCGGCGGGCCTCGCCGTTGGCCCGAGTCGTTGCGACCCTGGGCATGCTGGTGCTGCTGCAAGAAGGAGCTGTCATCCGCTACGGCGCGCAGTTCCGGCAGGTGACATCAGAACTGCCCACCAACGTGGTGGAACCATTCGGCGTGGCCATCTCGATCGACCGCTTCATCCTGTTGGGCATCGGCGTGGCCATGACGGTGGTGTTGTGGGCCATCTACCGCTACACCGCTTTTGGGCTGGCCACCACCGCGGTGGCCGAGAACCAGCGGGCCGCCGCGTCGGTGGGCCTGTCACCGGATCGCATCGCCACCATGAACTGGGCGTTCGGCTCGGCCCTGGCGGGTGTGGCCGGCATCCTGATCGCTCCCATCCTGCAGCTGTCGGTGGCCGGCATGACCGAACTGGTGCTCGCAGCCATGGCAGCGGCGCTGATCGCCGGGTTCCGTTCGTTCCCCATCGCGCTTGGTGCGGGGCTTCTGCTCGGCGTGTTGCAGACCGAGCTCATTCGCTACGTCGATGTCACCGGGGTGCCCCGCTCACTGTCGGCGGTGGTCATCGTGCTGTGGTTGGTGTTCCGCGGGAAATCCCTTCCGTTGCGTGACTTCTTCCTGCAACGACTGCCTGCCGTGGGTAGCGGCCGGGTGCATCCGGTGGCGCTGATTGTGGGTTTGGTGCTCACCAGTGGTTTGATCCTGGTGCTGCCGCTGCGGTGGCAGGACACGTTCGTGACCACCTTTGCCATGGGCATCGTGTTGTTGTCGGTGTTGGTGATTACCGGCTACGCCGGACAACTGTCATTGGCACAGTTCGCGCTGGCCGGTTTCGGGGCGCTGGTTGCCGGTCGGTTGATGGACGCCGCCGGCTGGCCTTTCCCGGCGGCCATGGTCGCTGGCGTGGCGGCTACCGTACCGCTCGGTGCGCTGTTCGCCCTCCCGGCGGTGCGGGCTCGCGGTATCAACCTGGCCATCGTGACCCTCGGTTTGGGTACGGCGATTGAGCTGATGGTCTTCCGCAACGGCCGGTTCGTCGGCGGCTTTGCCGGCACCGCCATTGGCCGTCCGACGTTGTTCGGCTGGAAGTTCGACGCCATAAACACGCCCGGGCGATACGCCATCGTGTGCCTGGGGTTCTTCACGTTGTGTGCGTTGGCGGTGTCGAACATGCGGCGGGGTAGATCGGGTCGCCGGTTGCTGGCAGTCCGCACCAACGAGCGTGCGGCAGCGGCCCTGGGAATCAGCGTGCCCGGCGCCAAGGTCTACGCCTTCGCCCTGTCCGCCGGTATCGCGGCGTTGGGAGGAATCATGTTGCTGTTCCGTCAGGACGTGCTGATCTTCGACAACGTGCGCAACTCCACCTCGATCCTGGTCGTGGCGTGGGCCTTCATCGGTGGTATCGGCTTCCTGTTCGGCCCCATCTTCGGAGCGACGCTGGCGCCGGGCTCGATCGGTGCCCAGATCTCCAACTCCATCTTCTCGGGCATCAGCCGCTGGATTCCGGTGATCGGCGGCGCCATCGTTGTGCTACTGGTGTTGCAGAACCAGGACGGCATCGCCAAGGAATGGATTAACCAGATCCGCTTCGTCAGCGGCAAGCTGCGGGCCCGCTTCCCAAAGCTGTCATCGAGGGAAGAATCCCTGGAACTGCCGGCAGAGTCCCGCGAGCGCGTGACACCCCAAACCCTTGTCGTCCAGGACCTGACGGTCCGTTATGGCGGCGTTGTGGCTGTGGATGGCGTGAGTTTCGAGGTGACCCCCGGCAGCATCGTGGGGCTCATCGGGCCGAACGGCGCCGGCAAAACCTCCGTGATTGACGCCGTGACGGGCTTCACCCGCGCCGCTTCGGGCAGCGTGAAACTTGATGGCGTGGAGCTGGTGGGTTTCTCGCCGGCCAAACGGGCCCGGGCCGGCGTGAGTCGTTCGTTTCAGTCCCTCGAGCTGTTCGAGGATTCATCGGTGCTGGACAATCTGCGGGCGGCTTCGGATCCCCGTGACAAGTTGTCCTATCTCGTGGACCTGGTTCGTCCCATCAACCCGCCGCTGCCGGGCCAGGTGGTGGCCGCAATTCGGGAGTTCCAACTTCAGGACGACCTGTTCCGTCTGGTGCAGGACCTGCCCTACGGCCAACGGCGTTTGCTGGCCATCGCCCGGGCCATCGCCAGTCAGCCCAGCGTGTTGCTACTTGATGAGCCCGCCGCCGGCCTGGGTGACGCCGAGACCGCCGAGTTGGCGCATCTGGTCCGCCGGCTAGCTGACGAGTGGGGCATCGCGGTGCTGCTGGTGGAGCACGACATGAACTTCGTGATGAGCGTGTGCGATCGCATCGTGGTGCTGGACTTCGGTCGCCAGATCGCCGAGGGCTCCCGCGATGAGGTCCGCAATGACCCGCTGGTGGTGGCGGCGTACCTTGGTGAGCACGAAGATGAGCAGGCCGTGGTTGGAGCGCCGATGGCAGGAGCCGAGTGATGAGCAACGGCACAATTGATGTGCAGGCATCCGTGGACGGTGCCGCCGGGGCCCGGGTGGCGGGTATCGAAGCCCGGGGCGTGTTCGCGGGGTACGGCCCTCAGGCAGTGATCCACGATGTTGACTTGGTGGTCTATCCCGGTGAGGTGGTCGCCCTACTCGGTGCCAACGGTGCCGGCAAGACCACCACGCTGCTGACCTTGGCTGGGGAACTGCTGCCGCAGCAGGGTGCGGTGGCGATCAATGGTTTGGTGACCAAGGCGCCGCTGCACCAGCGGGCCCGCAACGGGTTGACCTTTGTCACCGAGGAGAAGTCGGTGTTCATGGGGCTCACCACCAAGGACAACTTGCGGGTGGCGGGCGTGGATGTTGATGAAGCCTTGACCTTGTTCCCGGAGCTGGGTCGCCGTCTCAACGTACGGGGCGGTCTGCTCTCCGGCGGGGAGCAGCAGATGCTGACCTTGGCCCGGGCGTTGGCCCGCAAGCCGGCGGTGCTGCTGGCTGACGAGTTGTCCATGGGCCTGGCGCCACTGGTGGTGAAGCGCCTGCTGGAAGCGGTGCGCGCTGCCGCAGATGAACGAAACGCCGCCGTGTTGTTGGTGGAGCAGCACGTTCGCAAGGCGTTGGTGTACGCCGACCGGGCTTACGTCATGCGCCGCGGCCGTATCGAACTGTCGGGCACGGCTGAGGATCTTCGTTCTCGCATCGGTGAGATCGAGGAGCAATACCTGTCGACCACCACCATTGAGTAGCCGCGATTAGGCGTCGGCGGCTTGCCGGGCGCGGTGGAGTGCCACCAGGCAGGCACCGGCGGCCACCGCCAGTGTGAGCCGGAAGTGGACCGCAGCGCTGGTTGAGGGTGCGGCGTTGTTGTACTTCAGCGCTACCGGCAGGCAGGCCAGCGCGGCCAACGTCAGATAGACAACGACCTCGCCCACGGACCGGGCGCGTTTGCCGCCGACGATCATGGCGAGCACCCATCCCGCAGCGCAGTACAACCCGACGGGCACGGCGGAGAAGAAGAGCCCAAATCTCCAGTCCATGTCGTAGGGGTCGATGGCGCGAGCCCAAGAGAAGGCGGCCCATACGGCCATCATCGAAGCTGCATATGCCGTTGCGAGGCCGGCGCCGAAGCGCAAGATGGCGAGCACGGAGCGCATGGCTGATATCGCTCAGCTCTCGGGCGCGAAGTACTCGTAGAGGCGGCCCAGCACCATGGTCCACGCTGACGTCAATCGCAGGAGTTGTTCGGGGCGCGGCACCAGTTGGCGGACCTCGACGGTGCAGACATCGGCGTCGGGATGGTCGCCGGCAGCGGTGAAGTGCCCGTAGGCCACCAACTCGTCGCCCGGCAGCGGCACGTCCCCGTCGCTGAAGTCCCACACCATCACGATGAGCGATGGCTCAACCACGTGATCGTAACGACCGCGAACCTGCATACCGTTGGGCATGGTGCAGTGGAACCGGCCGTCCACGATGCTGACGTCGGCGCCGAACCATCGGCTGTAGGTCTTGGCATCGACAAAGGCGTCGAACACGTCCTGCCTCGACGCGGGGATCGTGACCCCGGCCGTGAGCACCCGGCCGTGGGAGACCACCGTGTGACGGGCCTCCGGATGGGGGTGGGCCTGAAGCCACCGACTGTCCTCCGCCGCCAGCACGGTATGGATCCGAGCCAGGGTTTCGGCCTCCGCCTGGTACAGCCGGAACGTGCCCTCGGCGCGCTGGCGCACCAGACCCGCCCGTCGCAGCACCGTCAGATGTTGGGACATGGTGGCCGGGCTCAGCTCGCACATCCGGGCCAGGTCCCCGGCGGAGACTTCCCGATCACGGACCAGCCACAGCAGCTCGCGTCGAACGGGTGAGGCCAGGGCATCGAAGATTCGTTGCATCCCACCGTTCGCGCTCATTGCACCCATCCTGCCCGACAAACGGGTCACGGTGGCGGCCCGGACCCACACTGCGATAGGGTTCGCTTACATACGAAAGAGTGACCTTCGGGAGGATGCGATGAGCAAGTATGTGTTGGCGTACCGGGGTGGCGGCGATATGGCACCCTCCGAGGAAGAGCAGGCCCAGATCATGCAGGCCTGGATGGGCTGGTTCGGCGAACTGGGCGCGGCGGTGGTGGACGGCGGCGCCCCCTTTGGCCCGTCGGTCTCCATCGGCGGCGGGGGAGCGGTCGGGCCCGTCAGCGGCGATGGCCTCACCGGGTACTCGATCCTGCAGGCGGACTCGCTGGCCGCGGCCCAGGAGTTGGCCAAGGGCTGCCCGGTACTGACCGCCGGTGGCCGGGTTGAGGTGTACGAGACCATCGACATGGAAGGTATGTGAATGGCTGACACCATCGACATGGTCATCGCTGAACGGGCGCTGTTGGCGGAGTACCTGAGCGAGTTGCCCGATGAGCAGTGGGCCGCCGCCACCTGGTGCGATCGCTGGAACGTGCAGCAGGTGGTGGGGCACATGGTGGCGGCGGCCAACATCACCGCCCCGCACTTCGCCGGCGCGCTGATCAAGAACGGCTTCAGTTTCGACAAGGTGGTCAGCAGTGATCTGGTGAGCTACGCCGCCGGCAGCCCGGCCGAGGTGCTGGGCCGCTTCAAGGGCATCATCAGCAGCCGCCGCAAGCCACCGGGTCCGGCCTACGTGGCGTTGGGCGAGGTGATGTGCCACGGTGAGGACATCCGCCGGGCGCTGGGTTCCGCGCCGGGAGGCCATCCCGCCGAGCATCTCCGTACCGTGGGGAATGCCTATGTCAAGACCGGCCGGCCGTTGCGGGGAAAGGTCCGAGCGGAGGGGTTGAAACTGACCGCAACCGATATCGATTGGTCGGCGGGCGAGGGGCCTGAGGTGCGGGGGCCGGCCATGTCCTTGATCCTGGCCGTTGTCGGTCGTCGAGGGGTCCTGGCCGATCTCGAGGGCCCCGGTATGACCACGCTGGGAGGGCGCCTCTGACCGGTGCTGGACCGAGGGTCATGGGGTCCGGCCACTTCCGATTACATTCGGCGTGCACACGCCCGGAAGCAGCCTGCTCCGGGAAGTGGCCGTCGGACGGGAGCGACACGTGAACGAAAAGATCGAGTTCGGGATCTCCATGGGCCTCATGCGGGGCGCCACCGAGGAAGCGCAACGGGCGGAGGTCCTGGGTTTCGACTACCTGCTCACCGGCGAGCACGTGATGTTCTACACGCCGGTGGCCAACACGCTGATCTCCCTGGCCGCCGCTGCTGGTGCCACCAAGACCATCAAGCTCATGAGCGGCATCGTGTTGGTGCCGTTGTACCCGGCGGCGCTGCTGGCCAAGCAGGCGGCGATGTTGGACGTGGTGTCCGATGGTCGGTTCCACCTCGGCGTGGGTGTCGGTGGCGAGTTCCCCAAGGAGTTCGATGCGGTGGGGGTGCCGGTGAAAGAACGCGGTGCCCGTACCGATGAGGCGCTGCAGGTCATCGACAAGCTGCTGACCGAAAAAGACGTGCACTTCGACGGTCGGTTCACCAAGCTCGACGGGGTGTCGATTGCGCCGCGGGGAGTGCAGAAGCCCCGGCTGCCGTTCTGGGTGGCGGGCCGCAAGGACGTGGCCATGCGCCGGGCCGCCCGCTACGCCGAGGGTTGGCTGCCGTACATGTACACCCCGGAGATGTTGGCGGAGTCCATCACCAAGATCGAAGCCTTCACCGAAGCAGCTGGCAGACCGCCCGGTACGGTGCATCCCGGTTTGTTCATCTTCACCTGCGTGCACGAGGATCGGAACACCGCACTGCAGATGGCCAACGATCGGTTGTCACTCCAGTACAACCAGGATTTCTCCAAGATCGTGGAGAAATACACGCTGGCGGGGTCACCCGATGACATTATTGCCCGGATGCGCCAGTACATCGACGCCGGCGCCCGCACCATCATGTTCTCACCGGGTTGCCCCCCGGAGTACGCCGCCGAGAACGCCCGCCTCATCGCCGAAGCCGTCATCCCGGCGTTCCGATGAGCTGGTGGCGGCAGCGGTTGGGAGCGAAGGTGTCCGGCGCGTAGGTGATGGACTCGGTCATGACCCGGGCGGATCGGGTGCTTGATCAACTCTGGGCCCGGGAGGACTGAGCGGTCCCCGTCGGGAAGATTCGGGGGGTTCCGCACGTTCGGTGGTTTGCAGCCCTACGCTGGTCTGCCAGGAGCCCACGCCATGCCCCCAATAGCGGACACCGTCGAGAGCGAACCCGGCGCGCCCCTGGCCGAACTGGACGCGTCCCTGGCGGCGCTGCAGGCGGCAACCTCGCAATGGTCGGTGGGGGACCGGGAACGCCTCCATTCGGCCGTGCTGTTCGGTATCGAGCGTCATGAGGGGCAGCGGCGGCGAAGCGGGGAGCCGTACATCACCCATCCGCTGCGGGTGGCAGCCATCGTGGCCGCCCTCAACGCCGACGTGGACACGGTGATCGGCGCCGTGCTGCATGACACGGTGGAGGACACCAACGCCACCCTTGAGGACATCCGCCAGCGCTTCGGTGCGCCGGTGGCCGGCCTGGTTGATGGGGCCACCAAGCTGGCCGCGGTGCGCGGCGACGATCCGGACCAACTGGAGGCGGCCCGGCTGCGCAAGCTGTTCGTGGCTCTGGCGGCGGATCCCCGGGTGGTGGTCATCAAGCTGGCCGATCGGTTGCACAATCTGCGCACCATCGCCCCGCTGCCACCCAACAAGCAGGCCCGCATCGCCCGTGAAACCCTGGCCATCCACGGCCCGCTGGCCCACCGGCTGGGTCTGGCCGGCATCAAGACCGAGCTGGAGGACCGGGCCTTTGCCATCGCCCACCCCGAGGAGTTCCAGCGCACCACCCAGGTGCTGGCGGACATGCCCGAGTTGGCCGCAGCCCTGGAGGCGGCCCGCACCACGCTGGTGGCGCATTTGGCTGCGGTGGGCATCAACGCGGAGGTGCAGGCCCGCATCAAACACGCCTGGTCGGTGTACCGCAAGGAACGCGCCGGTTATGACCTGGCCAGCCTGCACGATCTGCTGGGTTTGCGGATCATCGTGGGCACCGTCACGGAGTGCTACGCCGCGCTGGGGGAGGTGCACGCCTTGTGGGAACCGGTCCCGGGGCGGATCAAGGACTACATCTCCCGGCCCAAGTTCAACGCCTACCGATCGATCCATACCACGGTGCACATCGGCGGCCGTCTCCTGGAGATCCAGGTCCGCACCCAGGAGATGCACCGCCAAGCCGAGTGGGGTGACGCCGCCCATCACGCCTACAAGACCCGCGGCCCGGTCCAAAGCGGCGCCGCCAAGACCGGTCCCGCCCAGATGGGTGATCGCCTCGGGACCGGTGAGCCCGCTGAGCCGCAGTGGCTGCAACGGCTGTTGGACTGGCACGACACCGCTGATGATGGGGACTACCTCCGTCAGGTCACCAGCGAGTTGGGCTCGGGCGAGGTCTGGGTGCTGACCCCCACCGGGGAGGTGCTCACCTTGCCCACCGGCGCCGGGGTCATCGATTTCGCCTACGCCATCCACTCCGAGGTGGGCCATCGCTGCTCGGGGGCCAAGGTCAACGGCAAGCTGGTGCCGCTGGCCACCAAGCTGCGTTCCGGTGACCGGGTGGAGATCATGACGGCGCGGACCACCGGGCCGTCGCTGGATTGGTTGGCCTACGCCGCCACCGGGCGGGCCAAGGGACGCATCCGCCAATGGCACGGCCGGCTGCGTCGTCAGGCCACCCGCCGTTCCGGTGAGGCGGCGCTGGCCCAACTGCTGGCCCGCCATCACAGCACCGCGGACAAGGTGGGCCCGGTGTTGTTGGCCGCCGCCGGGGCGGGCAGCTGGGACAGCCTGGCCGATCAGGTGGGTTCGAGCCGGGTGGAGCTTTCCCGCCTGGATCGAGCACTGCGGCTCCACCTCCATGGCCGTACCATGCCAGATGGTACGGAGGATGAGTCGGGTGGGCCGCGGACCAAACCGGCGCCAGTTCCGGCCACGCCGAGTACCGACGCGGTGGTGGTGGCGCCGGGCCTTGAAGGGGTGGAGGTGGCCTTGGCGGGCTGTTGTCTGCCGGTGGCCACCGCTCCCGTCATCGGGGTGAGCTCACGCCTTCGGGGGGTGGTGGCCCATCGAAGCACCTGCGATGAGGCATTGGCCACCATTGCCCAGAACCCCGGCCGGCAGGTGCGCATGGTGTGGGTGGCGCCGGGGGTGCGGGTGTCCTCGGTTCACGTTGTGTGCAGGAACACGCCTGGTGCCATGGCCCAGGTAGTGGTGGCGTTGCACGAGTTGGGCGCGGACATCGAATCCTCGTCCTCCTCCATCGCTGAGGACGGCCAGGGCGTGCAGTACTACGAGATCAGCCACCGCTGTACCCGGGCAACGGTGCGCGCCGCCCTGCGGAACCTGGCCGGGGTGCACTCCGTCACCGTCAGCTGACCCTGGCTCTGACCCGGTCTCAGGCGCGGCTGGGGGGCCGGCTGACCACCGCCCCGACGGCGCCCAGCACCACCAGGCCGCCGATGAGCTGTTGCAGGGTGACCGGCTCATCGTTGATCGGCCAGGCGGCCAACACCCCCACCACAGTGACGCCCAGCATGTACAGCGATGAACGGGAGGCGGCGATGAAACGATGTACCCAGCTCATCAAGGTGTGGCTGAAGATGCCCACCACGCCAGCGGTGTAGGCCAGATAGATCCAGTCCGGTCCGTCCAGCAGCCGGAAATCCGAGGGGCTGGTGAACGCCAGGGCGAAGGGGGTCACGGCCAGTGCCGAGAACAACGTGGATCCTGACATCCACTCCAACGGGTGCATGTTCGATGTGGTGCGCACGATGCGGTTACGGAGGTAATAGCCGGTAAAGGTGAGCTGCGCGCCGGCGCCGGCCAGCAGCCCGATGGTGTCCATTTCCACCTCGGGGCTGTTTCCCAGCACCACAATGGCCACCCCCACAATGCCCACCACGGTCCAACCGATGTGCCAGCGGGTGGGGCGCTCACCCAACCAGCGGCCCGCGGCCACCAGCACCACCCCCGGTTGCAGCGCCATGAGCATGGACAGCACTGTGACCGAGGAGTGCTGCAGGGCCCAGAACACCAGGATCATGTTCATGCCGAACAGCGCCCCGGCCACCGCCGTGCGCCGCAGCGTGTCCAACGTGACCCGATGGCCGGTGAGATAGGTGATGGTGAACAGAATGGGCACCGATCCCCAGAACCGCACGCTGGCGGTCACGATGGGCGGGGCGGTGATCAGCTTCGAGATCGGCGGTCCGAGCCCCCAGATGATGATGATCAACGCCAGCGTGGCCCCCGGCAGGCGGGAGGCACTGTCGGGCGGTCCCGGCACCGGCGCCTGATCGGGGTGTGCGGCTTCGTCGCCGCCGTGCACGGTGGATGGCGTGGTGATGGTCAGCTCAGGGTCCCAGCGCTCGGCGGTTGTCGGCGCCCGGGCGCCAGCGGTGCAAGCGTGACACGGCCGGGTGGTCGAACCCAACCCCACCTGCTCCGACCTGCCCCAACCGTCCCGACCGTCCCGACCGTCCCGACGTGGAGTTCGGCGGCCGCGGATCTCACAGCGCGACGGTGGCCGGGTTGTACTCGAGCAAGCCGTAGCCGGCCGTGCCCTGCCCCAGGAACGGGGTCATCGGATGGGCGGCGTCGCCCACCATGGCCACGCGTCCCAACGTCCAAGAATCCAGCGGAGCGCGATCGTACAAACCCCATTTGAACAACGCGCCGTCGGGTACCGCTTCGATGAGCTCCAACAGGTGGGGTGCGAAGTCGGCGTACGCCTCAAGGATCTGGGTGTTGGTGGCAGGAATGGACCAGCCTTAGCGCTCATTCGTGGGCCGGGGCGGTTTGGTTTCGGGCCCCGATCGGCAGGCGGGACACGATCAGTACCACCACCGTGCCCACCACGATCCCGATAACGGCTGAGGCCAGCGTGTTCACCAACCAGCCCAGTACCCCGCCGAGCACGCTGACCTTGTGGAACGGCTCCTCCCAGGAGTGCACCAGGTCATAGGGGGCGTGCCAGCCCAGCTCGTGGGCGCCCACCAACAAGATGTGCCCACCCACCCACAGCATCGCCGCGGTGCCCACGGTTGAGAGCCCGCTCAGCAGCTTCGGCATCCCGCTCACCAGGCCCCGTCCGATCCGAGCGGAGCCGCCGCTACCGGTTTCCACCAGGCGCAACCCGAAGTCGTCCATTTTCACGATCAGCGCCACCAGCCCGTACACGATGGCGGTGATGAGGACCGCCACCACGGCCAGGATGATCGCCCGGGACACGAACCCGTTGTCGATCACCTCTTTGAGGGCGATCACCATGATCTCCGCCGACAAGATGAAATCGGTGCGGATGGCGCCGGAGATGGTCTTGGCCTCCTGATCCTCACCGAGCGCCGCCGCGGGAACATCGTCATGCTCGTCATGGTCACCGAAGCGATGGTGGACCTTTTCCATGCCCTCGAAGCAGAGAAAGACGGCACCCATCATCAAGATGATCTCCACCAGGACGGGCACGAACTCACTGAGCAGCAGCGCCGCGGGGAGGATGAACAGCAGCTTGTTGCGAAGCGAACCGGTGGCGATGCGCCTGATGATGGGAAGCTCGCGGTCCGCCGCCAGCCCATGCACGTAGGTCGGGGTGACGGCCGTGTCATCAACCACCACCCCCGCCGCTTTCATGCTGGCCTTGGCCGCCGCGGCTCCCACGTCATCGATGGACGCCGCGGCCAACTTGGCCAGCGCCGCCACATCATCCAAAAGGCCGATCAGGCCACCTGCCATTCGCATCACCCCAGCGGTTCCGAAAGCGCTCAAACCTTATTCGCCGGGACCGTGTTCCCGGTGTCAAGCGCAGTGGGGTGGGCGGTATTGGCCCGCCGCTACGTGCCGGTGAAGTTCGGTTTGCGCTTCTCGGCGAACGCCCGGCGAGCCTCGGTGGCGTCATCGGAGTGGTGCATGATCCCCGCGGCGTTGGAGGTCATCACCATCGTCGTTCCAAGACTGGAGTCCAGAGCCTCTCGCATGATCCGCTTGTGGACCCATTGGGGGATGGGCGGCCTGTCGATGATTCTCTCGCACAGGTCACGCGTGGTCGCCTCGAGGTCCTCGGCGGGGACGAGATGGTTGAGAAGCCCCCATTCGTATGCTCGCTCGGCGCTGAGCTCACCGGTGTAGGCGAACTCGAGCGCTCGGCCGAGGCCCACCATCTTCGGAAGGTAGTAGCAGCCGCCGTTCTCAATGATCTGCCCGGCGTTGTGATAGGCGATGAACCGCGTCCTGTCGCAACCGATCCGGATGTCGCAGTGCAGCGCCATGTCCATTCCCGAGCCGACCGCGGGACCATTGATCATGGCGATCGTGGGCTTGCGGATGAGCGAGATGTCGCGGTGGAGCTTGGTGAACGCGTGGAGAAAATATTGCCGTGTGCTGTCCGGCCCACTCCCACTGTTGCGGGCGCCTTCGATGGTCGGGCCGATCTCCGCTTCGGACAGCACGTGCTTGAGGTCGGCTCCCGCGCAGAAGGCGCGCCCCGCGCCCGTCAGTACGATCACGCGGACGTCCGGGTCATCGTCAGCGGCGCGCATGTACTCGCCCACCTTCGCCACGGTTCCCACCGGTTCGGAGCGTCCATACAGGGCATTCAGCGCCTCGGGACGGTTGAACTTGATCCAGAGAACTCCGTTGTCCTCTTTCTCGTAGGTGAGGTACTCGACAAGCTCGGGGCCCATGGCACCCTCCTGTTCGTTGATGTCCGCCAGACCCTAGCCAGCCCACTGGTCTCGCGGTCGCGCTGGATGTTGTTCGCGGCTGTGCCCCCCTTGATGACGGCGCGTTGCTGGCCGAGGACGTCCGGCGGGGCCGACAAAGGAAAGTCGCGGGTGATGTGCTCAGCGATGATCTGCCCGAGGCGAGACAGGGCGGGAACCAGTACCAGGTGGTACGCAATAGACAGTACCGGCCAGTATGGAAATGACGTAACGAAGGGTATCGTGCTCAGGTAGCGCACCCGATCGAGGTGCGGTTGGTCACGTCGCTTGGTCTCGGCCCCGGTCAGCGCCGAGCGTCGTTGCGCGCTCCGACCCGCTTCCTTGGCGGTCGTTTCGTGGCGGGGGGTGTGTTTGCCGCTTCGGACTGGCCCGGTTCGGGGGAGACGCGATGCGCCTCGAGCAGGGCAATGATCTCTTCCAGCAGGAAGTGGAACTTGCGGCTGCCCGGCAGACGACTGGCGGGCATGCGGCCGTCGGCGGCCATCACGTAGACCGTCCGAATGTTGAGACCGAGAATTTCCGCAACCTGCTCAGCACTGAGGATCGACGGGTAGTCCGCCCGTAGCCGACCGTAGGGATCTGACTTTGCCACGCCCACCACGGTATCGCCCAACGACACCGGTCCGCACCCCTCAGCACAAGACGGCACTCAACCACACCCGCAGCAGCCCTCTGGACGACGTTGGCGAGGGCCTGCAGCTCGGACCGGCGCTTGGGGTCGGCCGGTTGCGAGGCGCTGACCGGCTCTTCGATGTGGGTCTCAGCGGATCTGGCAACGAGAACTCAGACGGTATTCCACGAGCCGCGCCTGGGTCTTGTGTCATCCGCAACGCCGATCGATGCGTAGCCTGTCTGCCCGTGGCCGTCTTGCTTGACCCAACGACGACCAATGGGCTGGCCCCCGTGGTCATGGTCCAGGGCTGCACGTCGGACGCTGGAAAGTCCCTGCTCACCGCCGCGCTTTGCCGCTGGTTCGTGGACCGTGGCGTAAAGGTCGCGCCGTTCAAGGCGCAGAACATGTCGAACAACGCCGCCGTCTGCATCGACGGCTCCGAGATCGGCCGGGCCCAGTACCTCCAGGCCATTGCCGCTCGGGTACAGCCGGACGTGCGCATGAATCCGGTCCTGCTCAAGCCGACGGCCGACACCTCGTCGAGCGTGATCATGATGGGTCGCCCCGCTGCGGAGCTCACCACGATTGGATGGTTGGAGCGTCGGAGTTACATGTGGCCAGTGGTCACCGGTGCACTCCGATCGCTCCGTGCAGAGTTCGATCTGGTCATTGCCGAAGGGGCGGGCAGCCCGGCCGAGGTCAACCTTCGACCAAGCGACATTGTGAACATGGCCGTCGCTCTCGAAGCCAATGCGCTGGTCTACCTCGTGGCCGACATCGATCGCGGGGGAGCGTTCGCGCACCTGCTGGGAACCGTCGAGTGTCTGTCCGCTCAAGAACGGGCGCTCGTGCGTGGATTCGTCCTGAACAAGTTCCAGGGCGACGCGTCATTGCTTTCCCCGGCCACCGAGTGGTTGCTCGAGCGATCGGGGATCCCCACGATTGGCGTGGTGCCGTGGCTTCGTCATCGAGTGCCTGACGAGGATCGCCTGTTGTTGCACAACGACTCCGGCCTGTCCGGTGGCGCGCCCGTCAAGCGGATCGCGTTGATTTCCTACCCGTGGGCGTCGAACTTCGACGAGTTCGAGGGGCTCGCCGCAGTTGAAGGGATCGAGGTCGACATCATCCGAGAGCGCTTTGATCTGCGCGCATTCGATGCCGTTGTGCTGCCGGGAAGTCGGAACACGGTGGCGTCGTTGGCCTGGCTTCGATCGAATGGCCTTGCGGCCGAGGTAAGTGCCGCAGCCCGCTCGGGTGTCGTCATACTCGGCATCTGCGGAGGGATGCAGATGTTGGGTACATGGATCAATGACCCTCTGGGTCTGGAGTCGGGCGGCGAGGTTGGTGGCCTCGGGCTACTAGATGTCCAAACTGAACTGACGGACGCAAAGACCACTCGGCAAGTCAACGCAACCGTGACCGACACTGGGGAGATTGTGATGGGTTACGAAATCCATCACGGGGTGACAACTGCGTCGCCGGGTGTTGCAGCGGAACTGGACGGTGGACTCGGTTGGGTCTCGGGCAACGTCACTGGAGTCTACGTCCACGGGTTGCTCGACGACGCTACCTACCTGCGGCGGTTCCTTCGTCGAGTCGGGATCGAGCCGACGACGTTGGTCGATCGCGGCGCCGCACTCGATACCGAGTTCGATCAACTTGCCCGCTCTGTTGACGCCACGGGCTGGCCGACGCGCATTGCACGAGACCTTGGCTTCGCCCACCATCTCGCCGTCGGCTGAGCGTCGTTGCCCGCAAGGGGTTGAACGCAGCTCCATACGTCCGTCGAATACCGGGACTTGACACACGCAGCGTGATCGGCGTGGAGAGTCAGCTGGTGGCCATCAGTGGGCAGTGTGCGATGGCCGCGGACGCAGTGCGACATCGTCATCTCATCGGCTGGTCCCCAGGCGCGGGTTCAATCGAGGATTTCGGCACCGCGTGGGATTTCGGGCTCGGGTTGGCGGCATCGGGGCCAGCGTCCCGGGCATCCGTGTAGAGCCTGCCCCCGGATGGGTCGCGGACAGCCCAGCGGGGCCAGGGAGATCGAAAGGATGATTCGATCGCCACGAAGATCGATCGCGGGCACGAACGCCGTCAGTGAGCGCCTTCCGAGCGCAGTTCCCGGGCGCCGGTCGTGCGCTGGTTCACCGGTTACGAGCGGGTCGGAAGCGGTAGTTGTGTCCGCGATCCTCGCCAACCAGGCCCGTCGGGTTGGAGAATTGCGCGAGGAGTCCGCGCGCCGCATCGGCGGTGTTCGGCTTCGTCTCAGGCTGAACTATCACGCCGCCAAACTCGAGCCACTCCTCGACAGCCAACCAGTCCAGACCGAGCCGGTCGAGATCGCCACTGACCGATACCTTCACGTAGAGGCGACCTTGGTCTTGTGCAGCGACCTCGACCGTGGCTGCGTTGAACCGATGGTGGTCGAAGAAGTAGACGCTGGCTTCGATCGGGTCAGCGAAAGACGAGCCAGAGGCGCGCCGGCCGGCCATGGCGCCCCATGAGGCTCGCTCGAGCGGAATCCAATCGACGGTAAGGCTCACCGCGGAAGAGCCGAAGCCTCGCGACAACAGCCCTCCCCACGATCCGCCAACCAACTGGAATTCGTCGTGACTTATCCCATCGCCGTCTGGCGTCATCAGCGCGATTCTGCCACCAACAGGTTGCTGCGCGCTGCACTTCGGCCTGACCTGTAGGCATGTCGAGGACGGCTCCGAGTGCTCACGGCGTCCGATACGCGTCGGCTCGTGCGAACACGCCGGCCACGGTGACGCGGTGACGTTCCTCATCGATCCGGTAGAGGACCCGGTAGGTGCCTCGCCGGGCGCTGTGTCGATCGCCCAATGGCGGACGAAGTCGCTTCCCCGCACGTTGAGGGTTGTCGAGCAGTGGCCCTACGATGAACTCGAACGCCGCAACTGCGACGGACTCGGGCAGCGTTTCGGACAGCTGTCGACGAGCCGACGGGGCAACGATCAGCTCGTAGCGTGCGCCGGTCACCGCTGGCGCGTACGCATCGCGGCGCGCAGCGTCTCCTCGCTCTCCCCGTGTCCGGCAGCAAGTTCGGCGTCGGCGGCGGTGAGCGCACGAAGGACGTCGCTGTCCGACAGCACGGCGATTGTCTCCTCCAGGCTTTCAAGGTCCTCAACGGCGACCAACACGGCGGCTGGTCGCCCGTGCACGGTGACGGTGACCCGATCGTGGTGGGCGCCGACCTGAGCGACCAGTTCGGAGAGGTGGGCCTTGACGTCGGCAAGAGACCGGCTTTCGGACATAGTCATAAGTATGACCACAGCTGGCGGTCGGAGGTCAACAACCTCGCCGGAAGCACGGACGCGCTAGCCAAACGGCATCTCGGCCCGCCCGTTAACGGCTCTATCGAGCGCCCGATGATCGCGGACCCGTCCGCAAGAACGCTCGGCCTCCGTCACGGAGAGGGGCCGTAGGGTGGCTGCTTGTTCCAATCCGACCACACGAGCGTCATCAAATCGTCGGGACAACGAACCAAACACCGACCCCGATGGCAGGTGAACCGCACGCAACTTGGCGGTCGCTGGATCCTTTCGGGCGTGGTCGAGATCTGCCATGAAATCATCGCCGCACAACATCACCTCCGCCATTGAGAACACCAACTCCCCAGGGGCCCACCCAGCGCGCCGACCTACCCGGGCGACCAACCCATCAACACAACCAGTGACCCCCAAAATCCGGTCCAGTTCACCGAGCAGTCGTACCTTGGTGCGACCCAGCAGCGGACGCAGCTACAAGCCGGCGTAGGTTCGGTAGTCGTAGCGCGTCTTTTCCGACAGCCGGCGGTCAGCGTCGAGGCCCTCGAGGTACCGATCGAGAAGCTCGTTGACGGTTGTGGTGCCGGTGGCCGCCACCGGCTTGTGACCGACTTCCAGTGCCGTACGGCGAGCTCGGGAGGCGTCGCTGGCGGTTGCGAACCCTCGCTTGGTCACCTGCACCCGTTTGCCCGACACCGGATCGCGACCGAGGTTCGCTTTGAAGTACCACGCGCCCCGACCGTCCTCGTAGACGCCTTCGTACTTCGGCATGAGAACGCGCTAACAGGGGTCCGTTCTCACCTTGGTTCTCAATCGGTTCTCACGAGCCGGGAACGACAAAGGCCGGCGCCATCGGCACCGGCCCTGACCTGCTTCTTTGTGGTCGGGCTGGGGAGATTTGAACTCCCGACCTCTTGACCCCCAGGCAGTTGACGGCCGAACCAGGTCGTGTCGTCCAGTGCCGCTGACGTGCAGTTTCTCACCAACGTCATGCCCGTGCGTGCTGCTCGGTATCGGCCTGTAGCTTGCTCTAAGAGGGCTGTAAGAGGACACGGCCGATGACCGGACTCGCCAGCCGACCACCGAGCCCTCGGGGTCTCCCACGCCGTGGGGTGTTGGCCGACACGCTCGATGAGGATGACGGCGACAGCCGGGTACGAGAACACCGGTTTGGTGCCCGTCGAGCGTGTCGCCGAACGCGTGGCCGGTCGCGTCGAAGCAGGCCTGACGTTCACGTCGACGAGTACCAGATGATCTGGCGGGGGCGAGGGGCGAGGATCCCGGAGCGGGTGATTGCCATCCCCTCGCCGCTACAGCGACTTGCACCGGGCACGGGCCGGCTTGCGCTGTTGGGCTCAGAGTCCGAGGTCCATGCCGGCGTCGTGTTCGTGGCCTGGCATCTGATTCGCCGCCCGGTCACTGGCGCGGAAGGCGGCTTCGAGGAGTTCGTGGAGGTCGATGGCAGGGTCGCTGATACCGGGCGGGCGGTCGGGCCCGGCGGCGAGTTCGGTGGTGCGACGCTCCCGCTCGGCGATTAGGTCCTCGTACTGCGCTGTGAGCCGGTCGTGTTCGGCGGTGAGCTGCTTGTGGCGGGCGATGAGGTGCTCGACGTGGTCGTCGGCGCGGTCGAGGTTGGCGGTGGCGGTGGCGCGGCGGGTTTGGTGTTCGTGGAGCTGTCCTCGGTGGAACCGTCGGCCGAGCGGGCCCAGTTGGTCGATGGCGGTCTGGGCGGTGGCGGCTTGGCGTCGGTGGTGGTCCCGCTGGCGTCGGGCGGTGTCGAGTTGGTCGTTGACTCGGTGGAGCTCGGACTGGGTATTGCGGAGCGTCATCGCGGCTGAATGGCTGGCTTCCCCGCTCACGGCCTGGCCGTCACGGTTGGGAACGGTGCGATACCGACTGGCATCAGGGGTCATGGGTTGGTCCGTTGTCGGGGCGGCGTGGGTGCGGTAGTCGAGGGCGAGGTGCTGGGCGGAGCTGCGTTGGACGGCGGCCCGGAAGGCTTCCTCGATGGGGGTAGTGGTCTCGGGGGCGTGGCGGTCCTCGGCGCGGTGGTCGGTGCCGTTGAGGTAGAGGTCGTTGCGGGCAGCGCCGCGGGAGAGGGCGGTGTAGAGATGTTCTTTGGTGTAGGTGGTGTCGGCGAGGATGAAGGCGCGGTTGACGGTAGCGCCTTGGGCTTTGTGCAGCGTCGTGGCGTAACCGTGGGTGAGGTGCCCGTCCTCGATGTAGCTATAGGGCAGGTCGATTGACGTTGACGCGTCAACCCGGATGTTCACGGTCCGGCCGTTGGGGTTGATGGTGGTGATCTGGCCGCGGGTGCCGTTGAGGATCCCGAGTTGGAAGTTGTTGCGCAGGGCGAGAACCTGGTCGCCTTCGGCGAGGGCCCGTTGACCCACGGTGAGTCGGTCGGGGCCGAGTTCGCCGGCGTGGCGGAGGTGCTGACGGGCCCGGCGGTTGAGGTCTTCAACGTCGTTGAGACGCAGGGCGATCATCAGCCCGTCTTGGCCGTGGGTGCGGGCATGCCACCAGTCCGCCACCAACACGTCACGAACATCAACGCCCTCCTGGCCACCAACGTGGACGCGCTGGTGGGTTTGGTAGCTGTTGAGGGCGTCGTCGATGTGCCCGTCGCGCAGATCGGTGAGGGCGCGGCGTTCCCACGAGTGGTGCTGCCGGCGGTTGGTGGTGAGCTGCCGGGCGCCCAACCGGGCGGTGAGGGCGGTGACGGCGCCGCCGGCTTCGATCTCGGGGAGCTGTCGGGGGTCCCCGATCAACACCACTTTGGCTTTGGCGCTGTGGGCAAGCTCGAGCAGGCGGACCAGGGTCCGGGTGCCAACCATCGCGGCCTCGTCGATTACCACAATGTCGCGGTTGGTGAGTGGGTCCTCGCTGTCGAGATCACGCAGTAGCCGGTCGAGGGTGCTGGAGGGTATGCCGCTGCCGGTTTGAAGTTGGTCGGCGGCGCGTGCGGCGAGACACGCGCCGCGGACGCGGAGCCCGCTGGCGGTCCAGGCGTCCTTCGCGGCGGCCAACGCAAACGTTTTGCCGGCACCGGCGACACCTTCCACAATGTCGACGCCGGCGGTGGAGGCGCAGATCGCTCGGACCATGGCTACTTGTTCATCGCTGAGGGTGCCCCGCTGGGCGATGGCGTCCTCGATGTGTGGCTGGTCGGCTGTGTTGGTGGATGACGGTTGGTTGGCGAGGTCGAGGAGGCATTGTTCGGCGGCGAGCATGTTGGGGGTGGTGTACACGGCGTCGATGCTGCCGGCGGGGACGAGGCCACCTCGGCGGGTGTGCAACGTAGGGGCGACGGCAGGGTCCAGTGCGATGACGTGTTCGGAGTGAACAAACGTTTCGACCATTTCCAGCACCTGGGTGACGGGGGCGCCGTTGGGGAGGGCGTCGCAGATGGCGTTGATGACCTGCGCCCGCCCGAACGTCGCCCGATTGGCGGTCAACCCTTCCGGCCCGGCGAGCGCTTGGTACATGCTGTCGGTGTTGATCCCGACCGATGCCGATCGGTGCCGGTCGGTCTGGTGGAGGGTGGCTTGGAGGGCGTGGTGGTCGAAGCCGAGGGCGTCGGCTCGGGCCCGCCAGGCAGGCAGTAGGTCGGCGGGGTTGAGGTTGGGGTCTTTCGGGGCCCGGGTGATGTAGGCGGCGCGTTGAGCCGCTTTGGCGCCGTGCTCGTTGCGTTCGGAGAGATGCGCTCGGATCTCGTTGCGGCGGGTCGAGAACGCATCGAGAACCGCCCGGTCGATGCCGGCGATGTCCGCGATTCCGTTGGTGACCGGCCCCCACCCGACACCGAGCCGGCGGGTGAGTTCCCATCGCAGCTGCGCCTCGTAGAGATGTCCGACCGGGCGGGCCCAGGTGTGGATCGGCCGCCCGTCCAACGCGGACCAGCGGCCGTCCTCGGCGGTGTAGACGAGGTTGGCGATGACCACATGGGTGTGCAGCAACGGGTCCCCGGCCCGGGAGGTGCGATGCCGGAACCCCGCGGCGACGAAGCCTTCGCCCTGCACGGTGCGGGCGCCGCCGTGACCCCGCCGCCCCCTGGCCATCGTCTCAAACGCCGCCAACGCCTCGTTGACCGCACAGTCGTGGGCGTCGCGGACCTCGCCGGAGACGTGGGGGTCGGCGAGCGCGAACAGAAGTGATACTGATTTGGGGGCGCAGAATGTGGCATCGAACCCGATCACCTTCGGATCGGACCGGCCGTCGGTGAGCCGTTCGCCGGTGCCGGGGTGAACATGGTCAAGCAGCCGGTGTAACGCTTCGGGTTGCACGTCGCCGGTGAGGTCGAGGCGGGCGGCGCTGGCACCGCACCACCGGCCGGGTTGTTCTTTGCCGGTGGTGTAGTACTCCTCAGCGCCGCCGGCGACGGTGTTCAGGTAGTACTGCTGCTGACCGGCTGCGAGTTTCCCGATGGTCAGCACGGCTGGCAGCGCCCCGTTGACACGTTGACACGACTCGGCGGCACCTGAGGTGCAAGTGCGTCAGCCTTCCGAGTGGTTTCGTTCAGGTCCTTTTCGTTGAGGGGCATGGTCAGCTCACGAACGGCAGGCGGGGCTGCTCGCTTCGGTGGGGGCGGGAAGGTCGGGCAGCACGTTCGACGGGTGCGGGTGCGGGTGGGGTGGTTGGTGGTGGGGCGACAGGTGGTGCTGGTGCGCATGGCACTGCGGCGGTGGGGGCGGTGAGCTCGGCCCCCGCCCACGCCTCCAGCGCGGCGCTGGGTACGCGCAGCAGCCGGCCGATACGCACCACCTCCGCGGCCTCCTCGACCGTGAAGAACGGTGGCAGATCACTCATAAGGCAAGGGCTCCTTCATGTTCAGACGTGCCCGGCCGGCAGAACCGGGCGCCGGTAGGGAAACACACAGGCCTCAACGCGGACCTGAACGGGCCAGCTCAACGGCGTGTTGAGGTGACGTTCAGGTCTGAACAAGCAGGTTGTTCAGGCCTGAACAAGGCGGGCACCGGCAGACTTGTCGGTTCGGGCGGGTCCGCTCACCCGATGGTCGGACACGGACAAAGCCCACCGATGAGAACCAGCCCG
>JBJXFH010000062.1:0-3104 GCA_046155365.1 Acidimicrobiales bacterium
TTTGCGCCGGTTATCGGGGTGGATCGGTTGCACGTCACGGCGCTGGCCAACGGCTGCCGACGAAACATGGGGACCACCACCATCGGCGCCGTCAGTGGAACCGGTGGCACCTGCACCCAGCCGGAGAAGTCCTTTATCACCAGCGGAAACAGCAACCTGTTCGATGGCGATATCCACTCCAGCTATGACGCCAAGGACAATGGCAACGGCAACACCCGCACCGGTGCGGCAACGTTCGTGCTCAACGTTCCGCAGAACAACGGCCTGTGGACCGGCGCCACCCAGGTTGCGCCACGAGGCAACCCCTTGGAGGGGGTGACCGCCGCCCTCTACGCCCCCGGTGGGGCCAGGTCCGCGCCGTATGACCATGCGTTGCTGCCGTTGGATAACTACTTCCCCTCGACAGGGGATGTGACCTTCACCAATCCGATCAGATCGGGCATTTACTACACCACGGGAAAGATCTCCCTGCAGACCGGTTTGGTCATCAACCCCCACAACGGCCACACCGGCGCCACATTCGTCACCCCCAGTGGCATCATCGATATCTCAGGGAACCAGATGTTGCTGCGGCCGTTCGACGCTGACCCCAATCGCATCGTGCTGTTCTCCGACTATGACGAGCCGGGGGACAACTGCGACAAGCAGGCCATCCAGGCCTCGGGTAACTGCATCCGCTTCGATGGCGTGGTCTACGCCCCATGGGGCAAGTTCCGTATCTCCGGTGTCGGCAACGGCCATGACTACAACACCCCGCACCCCTGTACCGACGGGGCCCCCCTGTACCCCCACACCACTTACAGCGGCGGATTCGTCTCATGGTCCTTCGAGTGGAGCGGCAACGAGGGTGTGCTGCGGGGCGGGGCTCCTGGCACCTCCGGCAACCCGGACATCTTCCTCGACCTGTGACCCGGTGCCGGCGGCTACATTCCGACGATGAGCCATACCGCAGCCGGGTTGCATTTCGGCGTGTTCGACTGGGTTGACTTCTCCGATGAGGAAGCACCCACCCGCCTGTTCGACGAACGCCTGGCGTTGGCCGGCCTGGCCGATGAGCTCGGCTTCTCCACCTATCACGTGGCCGAGCACCATTTCACCCCCCTCGGTGGTGCCCCCTCGCCCAGCGTGTGGTTGGCGGCGTTGGCCCGTGAGACCACCCGCATCCGGCTGGGCCCGTTGGTGTACCTGCTGCCGTTGTACAACCCGCTGCGGCTGATCAGCGAGATCGCCATGTTGGACCATCTTTCCCACGGTCGGCTGGAACTGGGCGTCGGGCGGGGGGTGAGCCCGTGGGAACTGGGCCACTACGGCATCGATCGGGAGGACTCGCGCCAGCTGTTCGAGGAAACGCTCGAGGTGGTCCTGAAGGGACTTTCCTCGCCGGTGTTGCACCATGAGGGGCGACGCCTGCCCAGCATTGAGGGCGCCCCCATGGAGCTGCGACCGCTACAACAGCCATACCCTCCGGTCTGGCACGCCACCAGCTCGCCGGAGGGTCTGGCCTGGGCTGCGGGTCACGGGCTCAACCTGATGGGCCTGGGTCCGGCCTCGTTGTTCGGGCAGGCGGTGACCCGATACCGGGCCACCCTGGCGGAACATCATGACCGTACCGACCGGTATAACGCGCACGTGGCCGAACCCACCATCGGCATGATGCGCCAGGTGATCGTGGCGGAGACGGACGCCGAGGCCGAGCGGTTGTTGCTGGGCACGTTCGATCGTTGGCAGCACAGCTTTGTGAAGTTGTGGGTGGCCAACAACAGCGAGCCGATGGTCGTGGGCATCCCCACCATCGAGAAGTTCCGAGGTGCCGGAGCGCTCATCGTCGGCTCGCCCGACACCGTCACCGAGGCGCTGGCCGCCACCATTGAACAGGGCACGTTGAACTATGTGGCCCTGGCCTTCGCCTGGGGATCCATCGCCCAAGCAGACTCGGCCCGCTCCATGACCCTCTTCGCCGAGGAAGTCGCCCCCAAGTTGTCCGCCCGTTTCGCCTGAGGTTGGCCCGTCTCGGGCCGGACCGCGACTGCTGTCTCGGGGTTGATCGTGCGGTCAACGCTTGAAGATGGTCTCGGTTCGCGGACGGGCGGCCCGCAGCTGCTCGAACCGGCGCTGTTCGGGTTGCGTCTGGTGTTGCGCCTACACCGGTCCGCTGGCGCCTCCACCACGACAATGACAGACAGGGCACTGCGATGACGGGGGGAGCCACGCCGGCAGGTGTTCGACATCCCCGAACCCCGGGTTGTTGTGACCGAGCACATTTCGCCCCGAAATGGCATGGATGCCCCGTACATGCCGGCTCGATCTTCAACCGATGACGGCGCCTCCACGAGTTTGTGCGGCTGGGTCGCTACGAATCCATCTGCCGAACCTGAACCACGAACTTTTGCCTCGATAGACCAGGCTCAACCACCGGTCCCGCACATCGAGGTCAGCTTTCGAGGACCTCAACCACAACCGGCGCCCAATCGATCTGGCGAGCTACCGGCAGCATCGCGACGCAGCACGCTGAGCGCACCACCGGCGACGGCCAATCCGGGGTCACCGCTTAGGAACCCGGGCGCCGCCATCGACTCCGTTCACCCAGTTCGAACAAGACTTTACCTGTCCCCGCCTCTCTCCGCACCCATTAGTACGGTGTGCTGGCCCGCTGGTCCGCCGTACGCCAACGGTGCCGAGCAGCCTTCGGCAAGTCCGCCAGCATTCGTCACCACCGATGGCGAGGCGCGCCCAAACACCAATGATCGCATCGGGTGCATGAAGTCATATTGGACCGACCACACGAAAGGGGATGCCGCTATCAGTTGCCCGGCGACCACTCTTCATGAGCTCCGAAAAGTTCTACAGATTGCTCCGGTTCGAGCGTGTAGAGCACTACACTAGAACCATGTCGGCGGGCATTGTCACAGCACTCCAAGAACTCCTGGTCGATGTCCGCAATGGTGGGTGTGACGCATCCCGGCTCGGCGAGTTACAACAAATAGCGAACCTCGCCGCGCAGGTCTTGCGTGAGAGTGCGCTGGTGGCGCAGCGTGAGGACCACTGGGTCCGGGTGGGGTTCACGTCACCTGGGGCGTGGGTGGCGGCGCACACCGGCCTGCCGC
>JBJXFH010000096.1:0-14287 GCA_046155365.1 Acidimicrobiales bacterium
CCACCGCGTCGCTCACCAGCACCGTGGCGGCCCTGCCGGCATCGTTGGTGGCGCTGATCCAACGCAGCCAGCACAACGGCAATGGGCCGCAACGGCTGACGATCCGGCTGGACCCACCGGAGTTGGGACGGTTGGACGTGCTGTTCGAGGTGCGCGGTGATCAAGTGGCGGTGGTGGTGCGGCCTGAGAGCGCCGGTGCCGGCACCCTGATGAGCAATCAACGCGGGCGCATCGCGGAGGCGTTGGCCCAACAGGGCCTGCAACTGAGCGGCTTTGACGTCGCCACCGGCGGAGGGGATCGCAACCCCGACCGCCGCCCTGGCCCCCTGAGTCGGGTGTACCCCGGAAACGAAGTAGATCCCATCGACCAGTTGCAGCTCACGGTTGACCGTGCGCTGCGGTTGTGAACGGAGGCCATCATGCCCTTGACCGGCGCGGCTGCGGCCGCCCCCATCATTCCGTCAACCCCAACCGTGCCGGGCGCCTCGCCGCTGGACGCCGCTGCCGGTGCCAGTACCACCAGCTCTGGCGCCAGCGGGGTGCTGGGTGGGATGGGCAGCGAGGCCTTCATGAAGCTGCTGATGGCGCAGATGCGATACCAGAACCCCATGGAGCCCACCGATAGCAGCCAATACCTGTCCCAGATCAGCCAGTACGCCATGGTTGAACAAATGCAAAAGGTCAACCAGGGCCAACAGGAAATTCGTGACTATCAGCGGGCCATGACCGCCAGTTCCATGATCGGCAAGGTCGTGGCCGGCATGGGCGAGAACGGTGAACCCCTATCCGGTGAAGTGATCGGCGTGGACTACCAGGCCGGTAGGCCGATCCTGGTCACCACGAACGGCGACATCGCCCTGGACAAGGTGGACGAAGCCCGCATGCCCAGTGGCGCGGCGCCGTCAAATAGTTCAACCCCCGGTACCCCCGGACCGACAGAAAGCTAAAGGAGCGTCTTACCATGATGCGTTCAATGTTCTCCGGTGTCTCCGGGTTGAGGACCCACCAGCTGATGCTGGACGTGGTTTCCAACAACATCGCCAACGTCAACACCACCGGGTTCAAGTCCTCCCGGGTGCTGTTCGCGGACACCCTGAGCCAGACCATGCGGGACGCCTCCGGTGGTGCCTTCGAAGAGGTCAGCGTGAACCCGTTGCAGGTGGGTTTGGGCGTGGCCGTCAAGTCCACGGCGGCCACGTTCTCCACCGGCTCGTTGCAGCTGACGGACCGGCCGCTGGACACCGCCATCGCCGGAGACGGCTTCTTTGTGGTGCGGGTGGGACCGGACAAGCTCTACACCCGGGCCGGCAGCTTTGCCTTGGATGTGAAGAAGCAGCTGGTGGACGGCACCGGCGGCATCTTGCAGGGGTGGATGTTCCAGCCCGACGGCTCCATCCAGACCACCACCGCCACCTCCTCCATCAACCTCGGCACCTATGCCACGTTGCCGGCCACCCCCACCAGCGAGCTGACCATCAAGGGCGGCCTGTCGGCGGGGACACCCGTTGGGGGCGTGGTGGAGACCCTAACCAAGGTCATCGATGGTCTGGGAACGCAGAGCCAGGTGCTGCTTCGCTTTACCAAGAACAGCGCCACCGGTTGGACCATGGAAGGCTTCGATGCCGCCGGCACCAGCCTGGGCACCTCGGCGCTGACCTTCAGCGTTACCGACGGGTCCTTGACCGCACCGCTCATCCCGCCCAGCATGACGCTCAACCCGACCTCTGGTGCGTCCCCGGTCACGTTCACCGTGGACCTCGGATCGGGGCCCACCGGGCTACACCACTTCGGTAACAGCTCCAGCTTGGCGCTGGCCCAGGACGGCAAGGAGGCCGGCGAACTGCGGGACTTCGGCATCTCTGAGGGTGGGGTCATCACCGGCCGGTACTCCAACGGTCAGCTCAAGGATATCGCCCAGATCGCCATGGCCCGATTCAACAACAACGAGGGCCTGATCAAGACCGGTGAGTTGCACTATCGCCAGTCCGCGGTGTCAGGCGAGCCGCAGGTGGGTACTGCCGGTCAGAACGCCACCGGTGCCATCAAGGCCGGTGTGTTGGAGATGTCCAACGTGGACCTGGCCCGGGAGTTCACCGATCTCATCCTGGCCCAGCGTGGTTTCCAGGCCAGCTCTCGGGTTATCACCACTTCCGATGAGATGATCCAGGAATTGGTCAACCTCAAGCGATGAGCGCCACCGGTCGGACCCACAACGGGGGTGAGCGATGATCCGGCTCACCCGACTCGACGGCTCCACGCTGGTGGTCAACGCCGATCTCATCGAAACCATCGAGCGCGGCGGGGATACCGTTGTGTCGCTTGTGTCGGGCACCCGCTTCGTGGTGCGCGACGGTGTCGAGGAACTCATTGATGCCGTGGTGGCGTTCCGGGCCCGGGTGTTGCTGGCAGTGGAGGGCGACGAGGCGGCCACGGTGGCGCCGGTGTTCACCCTGCAACCCGGCCGCCGGGGTGAACCGCCGTTGTGATCGCCGGTCGGGACCGGTTGGCCGTCACCGCAATCCCCCGCGCTGGCGATTTACCACAAGCACCGGTGCCGGCACGTCGATAGTCGAATACCGGGCGTCCCCGCACGTTCATCACGTTTCGCACGTTCATCTCGTTTCGCACGGTCCAAGGAGACATAGTGGAGAAGGGCTCACTGATCGGATTGCCGGTGGTGTTCGCCGGCGTGTTCGTCGGCGCCATCCTGAAGGGCGCCGACCCGGTCGCGTTGTTCACCAACGTTCCGGCCATTCTGATCGTGGTCATTGGCGCCACCGGGGCCTCGTTGTTGGCGTCGCCGATGAAGGAGGCAAAGTTCGGGACCTTCGGCAAGGTGATGAAGGGCGCAACGTTCCCTTCGGAGGACGTCATCACCAAGTTGGTGGCCATGACCAACACCGCCCGCACCGGTGGACTGTTGGCCCTCGAGAGCGAGGCCAAGGCCATCGAGGATCCGTTCCTGCGAAAGGCGGTGCAGATGGCGGTGGACGGCACCGACGCCGCAGTTCTGCGTCGGGTGTTGAAGACCGAGATCGCCGCCAAGAAGGAACGCCACAAAGGGCCCCAGGGGTTCTGGACCAACATGGGTGTGTTCGCACCGACCTTCGGCATCATCGGTGCGGTGTTCGGTCTGATGGCCACCATGAGCCACCTCGATAACCCCGCGCTGATCGGTCACGGTATCGCTGGTGCCTTCGTGGCCACGTTCTGGGGTGTGTTTCTGGCCAACGGGCTGTACCTGCCGGCGGCCAACAAGCTCAAGCGCATGACCGCCGATGAGGCTGCCTTCATGGAGATGATCGTGGCCGGCGTGTTGGAGTTGCAGGCGGGGACCTCACCCCGTGTGATGGAGGGGTTGTTGAACTCCTACATCAAGGTCGCTGAGGACAAGAAGGCGGCATGAGCTCATGAGCGGTGACGGTGGCCACCATGAAGAAGAAGAGCATGAGGAACACGAGGAGCACGTGAACCATGAGGCCTGGGTTATCCCCTATGCCGACTTGCTCACGTTGCTCATGGCCATGTTCGTTGCGCTCTTCGCCATTTCCAACGTGGACCTGATGAAGTTCAAGAAGTTGGCCGAGGGATTCAGTGATGCGCTTCGGGCCGGCAGCGGTGCCAGCGCCACGGTGGTGGACCTTGGCGGTAGCGGCGACAAGATCTTCGCCGGCCCGCTCAATGCGTTGGCGGCATCGATCACCATCGCTGCTGAGCAAGGAGCAAAGGCTGAGCTGGATCCGTCAAGCTCCGAGGCGGCGGCCACCAAACTGCAGAACCTGCCCCAAGCGGTGCAAGACGCCGAGCTGGCCGGAACCGCGGAGTTGGAGGCGGTGCAGCAAATCGTCCAGGCCGAGGCCGCTGCCGGTGGCTTGTCCGCCAACCTCCAAACCCGTATCGATGAACGAGGTTTGGTGATCACGGTGGTGACCGATCAGGTGGTGTTCGGGTCCGGCTCGGCCGATTTGGGGCCGAACGGGGCCGAGATCCTCAGGGTGGTGGGTAAGGCGCTGGCCACCGTGGACAACGTGGTCCTGGTGGAAGGTCACACCGATAACATTCCGATCAGTACGGCGACGTTTCCCTCGAACTGGGAGCTGTCCGGAGCACGGGCCGGCGCGGTGTTGCGTTACTTCCAGGGAAGCGTAGGTCTCACCTCGGGGCGGCTGCAATCCGCAGGGTTCGCGGACACCCGTCCCATCGACAGCAATGACACCGAGGCTGGTAGAGCCCGTAACCGTCGGGTTGAAGTGATCGTGGAGTCCGACGCCCAGGGTATCAAGGACCGGATCCTGGAAGAAGCAGTGCAGGCCTCGGATCGACTGCAACGCCCCGAGAGTCCCTGAACCGAACCGTCATGAAGCAGAGCAAAAGCACAGACCGGAAGGCCTGATCGATGGCTGGCAAGAAGAAGAAGAAGGTCTCTGAGGAAGAAGCCGGTGCCGAACCGGCCGGGCCGAAGAGCGGCAAGGCGAAGTCGGTGCTGTTGCACGGCGTGTTGGTGCTGATCGGCGCGTTCGGTTACAAGTTTCTGCTCACCACCGCGCCGTCCCAGATCATCATCGCGCCTCCCATAGAGGGCGGTGTGGCCGTTGCCGGTGATCATGGCATCGACTGCTCGGCTATCAACGCCGGTGGGGGCGGGGAGGCGCCCGCGGCCGGGGCTCCTCATGCCCGGGCCCAGAGCAGTGCTGCCGCGCCCGGGGGCAGCGCTGATCTGAGTTCGCAGACCATCAACCTGGCGGACGGTCATTACCTGAAGGTCGGCATCACGCTGGAGTTGGGCAAGACCGTGGTCCTGGAGGAGTTCATGGGCAAGACCGCCAAGGCCTCCGATGTGGTGTTGAACTACTTCAGCACCAAGTCCATGGCCGATCTCACCAATGACAAACATGCCGCCATCAAGGTTGAGCTGACCTGCTTGCTGCAAAACGCCTACGCCGAACCGGTGGTGGAGGGCGAACCGGCCCACGCCACGGAGCCGGCGGTGAAGAACGTGCTGTTCCGGGAGTTCCTCACCAGCTGAGCGCGTGACGGAGCTACGGTCCCGCGTCAGCAGTCCGCGAGGGCGGCGAGGGCGCGGCAGATCTCGTGTGTGTCTTCGATGCGGAGTTGGCCGACGCGTGCGGTGAGGAAGCTGCGCCGGATCGGCTGGAGGTTGTCGAACGATGCGGCGCAGTCCACATTGAGGCCCTGGTCCTCGCCGAGGGGGACCTCGGTGGGGATGTGCCGTACGGTGCGGGTGACCGGTGCGACAACGAGCCAGTTGAGGACTGCGGCCGCGTCGCTCCGGGTGACGACGAGGACCGGCCGACGTTTGTCTTCTGCTTCGGCCCACCAGATCTCGCCTTGGCGTGGGGTCACCAGGGTTCCTCGGCAATCATCCGGGTGGTGGACTCGTCAGACCAGCCCACGTCGTGTTCGTCCTGGGGGCGCTCAACGTAGCTGGCCACAATCAGCGCGCCTACCTGGTCGCGCTGGTGCCGGTCGAGGAGCCGCCGCAGTCCGAGACGCACGGCTTCGGACCTGCTGGCGAAAACTCCGGCGGCGACAAGTTCATCGACCTCGGCGATCAACTTGTCGCCGACTCGTGTCACCAGCTGGGCCACGTCCCCGAGCATTGCAGATCGCATTGCAGTTTGCAATGAGATGGCAAGTGATGTCTGCAGGGTGTTGGTGTACCTACCGCTTCGTGACCACGCTGGGTGATGGGGGGTTGCCCTGTTCAGGTGGCGGCCCCTATCTGCCGATGATTACTCCGAGTCGAATGATTCGGCTCTCCCACCACTCACGGACGAGCGGACACACCGGGGCGCGCCCCGTGACGAGCAGGTTCCTCACGTGGCACGTGGCGAGGAAAAAACCGAGCAGCCAACAGCGAGGCGCCTACGTGAGGCGCGCCGCGAAGGCCGCTTGCCGCAATCCGTCGAGGTCCCGCAATTTCTTACGCTGATAGCCGCGGTGGTGGTGCTGCCGAGCCTGGTCTCGCGGATGTCCGACACCCTCATCAGCGGCTGGCAACAGGCCACCCTCAGCGTTGATGCCAGGGATCCGGCCCCGGCGCTGCGGGCCGTGGGTGACCTGGCCACACGCAGCCTGTTGCTGCTGGTTCCATTGGTGGGGGCCACCATCGTGGCCGCCATCGCCGCCCGGGCCATTCTCGGCGGTATCCACCTCAACCCCTACCACCTGAAGCCCAAAGCCAAGCAGCTCAACCCTTTCCCCGGTATCAAGCGACTGTTCGGGATCCGCCAGGTCGGTCAATTGGCCCGTCTGGTGCTCAAGCTGGGGGCGCTGGCGGCGGTGGTGGCTCTGTTGTGGCAGCGCTTCATGGCGGCGATGTTCCTGGGCCCATCCTCGGTGGGCGTGTTCATCAGCTCCATGGGCAATGCCTTGTGGGCGCTGCTGATGGGGGTGCTGGCCCTCTCGATGGTGACCGCTGGTCTGGACGGCACGCTGGCCGTACGGCGTTACCGCAAGGACCTTCGGATGTCACGCCAAGAGGTCCGCGACGACGCCCGTCAGACGGAGACCAATCCCCAGATCAAAGGCGAGGTCCGGGCCCGTCAACGCAAGATGTCCCGTATGCGCATGATGGCCGCGGTGGCCCGCGCTGACGTGGTGCTCACCAACCCCACCCACTTGGCGGTGGCGTTGCGGTATGAGCCGGATAGTTCCGCTCCCGAGGTGGTGGCCAAGGGTGCTGATCACATGGCGGCCCGCATCCGCGAGGTGGCCCGGGGCGCCGGCGTGCCCATTCGCGAGAACAAGCCATTAGCCCGGGCGCTGTACCAAGGCGTGGAGATCGGCGAGCAGATCCCGGTGCACCTCTACCAGGCGGTGGCCGAGGTGTTGGCCGTGGTGTACAAGGCCGCCCGTGACCATGGCCGCCAGGTGCGGGCATCATGACCGACATCAGCCGCCCGGAACGGTTCGGCAACGACCCCAGCCGTCGGGGTCGCGGCGGGTTTGCCGTTATCGGTATCCCGTTCCTCATCGTCTCCATCATCTTGGTGATGGTGGTACCGCTGCCACCGCTGATGATCGACCTGCTCCTGTCGGCCAACCTGGCCATCGCAGTGTTGATCATGGTGACCTCGATGGTGATCCGGGAGCCGTTGCAGTTCTCCGTGTTCCCGGCGTTGCTGTTGGTCACCACGCTCATCCGCCTGGCGCTCAACGTGTCCACCACCCGCTCCATCCTCAGCCGCGGCTTTGCCGGTCACGTGGTGGAAGCGTTCGGCGGGTTCGTGGTGGGCGGCAACATCATCATCGGTTTGGTGATTTTCACCATCTTGGTGGTCATCCAGTTCTCCGTGATCACCGCCGGTGCCGGTCGAGTGGCGGAGGTGGGGGCCCGTTTCACCCTCGATGCCATGCCCGGCAAGCAGATGGCCATCGACGCCGACCTCAACGCCGGGGTCATCACCGAGGCCGAAGCCAAAATGCGCCGCCGGGATGTGGGCCGTGAAGCGGACTTCTACGGCGCCATGGACGGTGCGTCGAAGTTCGTCAAGGGTGACGCCATCGCCGGCCTGATCATCGTCAGCATCAACCTGGTCGGCGGCATCGCCGTGGGGGTGCTGCAGCAGGGGTTGGCGGTCGGGGAGTCCGTGCAGCGGTTCTCGTTGCTGGCGGTGGGCGACGGTCTGGTTTCCCAGATCCCGGCGCTGCTCATCTCGGTGGCCTCGGGCATCATCGTGACCCGGGCCACGTCCGAAGGAAACGACGGTCTGGGTGGGGACTTGTGGCGCCAGTTGCTGCAGAGCCGCCGGGTGCTGGGCATCGCCGCCGCCGTCATGGCCTCTCTTGCCATACTGCCCGGTCTGCCCAAGTTGCCGTTCCTGGCCATCGCCATCATGTTGGGTTTCGTCGCCAGTCGCCGTTCGGACGAGCCGGTCATCGACCTACTTGATGGTACGGGACCGTCCGGTATGGCAAGTGCGGGTTCCGGGTCGGGTTCGGGTTCGGGTTCGGGAGACGCCAACGGAGACCCTGATTCGCTGGCCTCGCAGCTGTTGGTGGAGCCCCTGGAGTTGGAGATCGCTCCCGATTTGTATGACCTCATCGAGGGGCCCGGCGGTGGGCTGCTGGATCGGGTCAAGGCCCTTCGCCGCCAGATCGCCCGAGAGCTGGGCATGGTGGTGCCCTTGGTCCGCACCCGCGATGACATCGCCCTACCGGCCAGTACGTACGTGATCCGGGTGAACGGTGTTGAAGCCGGTCGGGGTACCGCGCCCCCCGGTCAGGTGTTGGTGTTGGCCGACGGTGCCAATTTGTCCATGCCCGGCACACCCACCACGGAACCGGTGTACGGGTTACCGGCCTATTGGGTTTCGGCAGACCTGGCCGGGCACCTCGAAGCCCAAGGGGCCACCGTGATCGACCGGGGTACGGTGATCGTGACCCACCTGGCGGAGTTGGTTCGACGTAACGCCCCCGAGCTGTTGACCCGTCAGGGCACCCAGCAACTGTTGGACACCGTCAGCGAATTGGCGCCGTCGGTGGTGGGGGAGATCGGGACGGGGGACAGCCTGGCCCTGGCCGAGGTGCAGGCCGTACTGCGCGGTCTGTTGCGGGAGCAGGTGCCGATTCGGGACCTGGTCACGATCTTGGAGACCATCACCGCCAAGGCCCGCGTCACCAGGGTCACCGATGAGTTGGTTAGCGAGGCCCGGGTGGCCCTGGCCAATGCCATCTCGGCCCAGGTGGTGGACGAGCGGGGCGTGCTGCACGTGATCACCCTGGATCCGATGCTGGAACGTCACCTGCTCGAGGCCCTGCAATCTGGTCCCGCGGGAGCATTCCTTTCGGTACCTCCGGAGCGCATCGAGGAGCTTCTCGTCAGCTTCGATCAGACCATCAACGACGTGGAGAACCTGGGCATAACACCCACGGTCGTTGTCAGCCAGCAACTGCGGTCACTGATCCGCAAGATGTTGGCACCTGCCCGTCCCCATTTGGCCGTGCTCGCTTACCCCGAGCTGGCAAAGAACCTGCAGATAGAACCAGTGGGAGTGATTGACCTTGAGCGGCAAGATGCACCAGTTCACAGGGTCCACCATTGAGGAAGCGCTCCAGCTGGCAACCGCTGAGCTGGGGCGCGAGATCACCGTGGTACGGGCCCGTCGGGTAACGTCCAAGCGCGCCCTGGGCATTGGCTCCAAGGTCCGTTTCGAGGTTGACGTCATGGCCGGCACCCAAGCCGACGTGTCCCAGCCCGCCAACTCAACCGGCGGGCCCTTCGACGGCGTGCTGGCGAACCTCATCGACAACATCGAGCGCCTCGAGGCCGATCAGCCGTTGGCGCGAGCCGGTACCGACCGTGACGGCGCCCCCGACCTGGACCCTCGCACCCGTACCATACCAGCTGGTATGTCCGGCCCGAATGGTACGGGCGGCGGCAGGCTCGATAACGGGGCGGCGGGGCTGTCGCGCGGCAGTGGGTTCGGCGCGGCTGACATGGCGCCGGGTCCGATCGGGTATGGACCGGGGCGTCGTCGCACCAGTGAAGGCCTGGGGGATGGCTGGGCGGTCCCTGATCGCATCGATCTCCGTTCGCCCGGTAGCGGCGCTGATCGTTCCGGACTGCGCGGTATGGCGCCGCAGTCCGAAGTTGATGACGACGTGTTGGCGGCCTTGGCTGACCGGCCCCAGCCAGGCCATGTGGCAGATGCCACCCCGGCGCGTGCCAGCCTGGCCCGCACCCCTGCCGAGGATCGAGACCCACGCCACGGTGGCCATCCCCGCCCGGCCCCGGGTGAGCCCGAATCCGCTGCTGAGGGGGCGCTCCCCGGTGGTGCCGCGCTGGCCCGGGCCGCCCGCAAGGCTGCCGAACGCGCCGCTGAGCAGCGGGCACTCGCCAACCGTGCACCGCGTTCAGGGTCTGACCCGACCACCGCCGGGTGGCGGGGTCTGGCCGGCAACGAGGCGGACACCGCGGCGGAGCGTCTCATGGCTGAGCGCCTGGCCACCGAACGGGCCCAGGTGGAAGCCATCGCCCAACATCGTCGCCAGGCTCAACGCCCGGGGTTGGATCCGGCCGGGCTGGCCCCGTCGGACCAGGCGGTGACGGCGGCGCGGATGGAGCGGGAACGCCAGGCGTTGCTCGAGGCCGAGATCCGCCACCTGGCCGAGGAGCGTCTGCTGGAGATGCGTCTGGCCCAGGACGCCGCCGCCCAGGAACGGGCCCAGCTCGAACGCCGCGAGGCGGCGCGTCTCGAAGTTGAACGCCTCCTGGCCGAACGCCGCCGAGCCGAGCAGGAACGCGCTGAGTTGGAGCGGGCCGAGTTGGAGCGCGCTGAGTTGGCACGCGCTGAGTTGGAGCGGGCCGAGTTGGAGCGGGCCGAGTTGGCACGCGCTGAGTTGGCACGGGCTGAGTTGGAGCGGGCTGAGTTGGAGCGGGCCGAGTTGGAACGGGCTGAGGTGCGCGCTGAGCTGACGCGCGTGGAGCTCGAGCGTGCGGAGCGGGATCGGGCTGAACAGGCACGGGCCGAGTTCGAACGGGTTGAGCGGGAACGGGTTGAGCAGGCGCGGATGGTGCTGGACCGGGAGGCGGCGGCGCGATCGGAACGCGATCTGCTGGAGGCGCAGCGGGCTGAGGAGGCGCGCTTCGATCGCCAGCGGACTGCGGCGGAACGGGCGGCGCAGCTGGGGGCGGCACGGGTTGAGGCGGCCCGCCGGGAATCGGAACGGCAGGAGTTGGCCCGCCGGGAGGTCGAGCGGGCCGCGGCCGCCAAGCGGGAGGCGATCCGTTTCGAGGCCGCCAAGCCCGCGTCGGCCGCAGGTGCCCCAACGGCTTCGACGCCGGTGGCGGAAACCCCTGATTTCGGCGAGCCGCCCTGGGCCAGCCTGAGTGATCTGGAGGCCGTGGTTGACGCCGAGTGGGTCGACATCGACGACCTCACCGGGAACTCCTGGCATCCGACGCGCCCCAACGCCGACAGCTACCTGCCGGTGCTGGAGGCTGACTCAGACCTCGAAACGGGCGAATCAGATCAACCCGGCCCCCACTCGGCCGCCGCTCAGGGCCACACCGACGCCGAACTGCACGACGAGCCGTGGCCCATCAGCCCGGCCAGCCCGCACCCGCCCATCGCCGGTCCCACCCCCGAGCGCGCCCGTGGCGCCATCACTGGTACCGAATCGGCAGTGACCGGCGCGCCGGCACGCTCCGATGGTGGCTGGGATAGTCGCTGGGACGATCAGTGTGAGGCCGTTGCCGAGGCCACCCCGGCGGTTGCACCGGTATTGGCCACTTCGAGCCAGACCGAACCGGCGTCGGGCTCGGGTTTCGCAACGGCGGATAGCGAGCACCTCGACATCGCCCAGGCCCGCAAGACCCGCCGTCGTCTGCGCGAGTTGCAGGCCGCAGCGCAGCGGGGCGAGGGCGCGGTCGAAAGCGGTTTTGTCGCTATCCCCGTTGATGGGGTTGGTTCCGAGCCCGTGATCGCGCCCGCCACACCAGCAACGACCGATACCCCGACCGCCCCAACGGCGTCGCTGTCTGCGTCCCGGTCTGCGGCGGTGGTGTCTCGCGTGTCGGGATCTGCCGCTTCCGGGTTCGCTGACACCACTGCTGAGATGCGCCAGCCGGGTCGGGATCTGGTGGCCTCCGATCAGGGGCTTGCGGTCAAAGCGAGTGTCGGGTTGATGCGCAGCGCCGGTCGCCATCGGGTGGCGGAGCGTTCCTCAGCGTCGATACAACTCGGCGATGACGGGGTGACGTTGGATCTGACCCTCGGCGGGGAGCCCTGCTGGTCAGTTGAGAATCTGGTCGGGGTGGGCCTGCCGTCGGTGGCGGTGGAGCATCTGGGGCAACTGGAGTTGGCATCGGACGCGGACTGGATGTCGGCCCTGGAGCTGTACATCCGCACCAATGTGCCGGCGCCGGTTAGCCGCCCCGGTGACACCCCCGGCGTGTTCCTATCCGGGAGTGGAGCAGAGGCCGCAGCCGCCATTGTGCAGGCCGGTCTGTTGGGCTTTCGGCCCGGTTACCTGTTCATCGATGGACAGCTGCGGTTGGCCAGTTCCATCGAGTTGATGTTGGCGATGCGGTCATGCCTGCCCCGGTAAAGCACCCGCTGCTGGCCATGTTGGGCCTGGGCGTGATCGCGTTGTTGTGCGTGCAGTTATTGCGCAACTCGATCACGCTGGAGGCCGCGGCAACCCGGGCCGTGCTGACCCTGGTGGTGCTGGCGTTGGTGGATCGGGTGGCCGTGCCCATCGGTCAAGCCATGTTGGCCCCACCGGTGCGAAAGGCCCCGCCGGTTGCGCCCGCCCGTCCCGGCGCGGCCAGCGCGGAAACCGCCGGGCCCGAAGATCGTCCCGAGGGCGGCGACGTTGGGCGGGTGCGGTAGTTGAAGCGCGCTACTCGTTGGTTCGGTCTCGGTCCTGCCGAGGTGCAACCCATCGACTCCTCCCTTCTGCACGTGCATCCGGATCTGACACAGCCGGGCATCATCCGGTTGGGGTCCGGCGGGTTCGGCACCACTTACCGCCTCAGTGGTGGCGGGTCCAACGGCCGCGCCCAGATCATCAAGCTCATGCCGGCGCGGGGGCTGCGGGCTCGATTGTCCGCCCGCCTGGGCCAACAAATGGGCAACATCGCCGCGCTCTCCCATCATCAGGACATGGTCACCATCAGCGGATGGGGAGCCCGGGAGGACCGTTGGTTCGTGGCCTTCGAGGAGGCTCCGGGCGGATCGCTCCAACAGTTCGTGGACGCTGGCGTGGCGCTGGAGTGGCAGAGCGTGGTGCGCCTCGGCGTGCAGGTGGCGGCCGTGCTGGAACTGGCCCATGATCTGGGTTTATTGCACCGTGATGTGAAGCCGGCCAACATTCTGCTCAGCGCCGACGGCCGCCCCTTGCTCACCGATCTTGGTTTGGGCACCCTCAGCTGCTCGTTCAGCCTGGACAGCGCTTCGGCGGCGGCCAGCTTGGCGGTGGCGGCACCCGAGGCGGCGCGGACCATGGCCCTCACCCCGGCGGCGGACATCTTCGCCCTGGCGGCCACGCTGCGGTTGCTGCTCGGTGCCCGTCGGGGTCCCACCCCTCAGCGCGGGGACGCACCGGCGTCGTTGTTCGATGTGCTCGACGAAGCCACGGCGCGAGATCCCCGTGACCGCCATCCCTCGATGTCCTCGCTCCGCGCTGATCTGGAGCTCTTGGTGGATCGGCGCTGGCGTCGTCCGTTGCGCTTCACCGGGGTGCTGAACGACGACGTCAACGAGCGCGACGCCGTCCGTTGGGCGGGGTGATCCGCGGTCCGCGCCGCGACGCGTGCGTCGGACGTCGCTAGCGGACGAAGCAGGGCAGTAGCAAACGGTGACGTGACCGCTGACCGTGTTCGCCTACCCCGACCGCTTCAACCCCACCTCGAACCCAATCCACCCGGCGACTTGCTCGGACAACTTGACACGCTCGACATGGCCGTCTCATGAACGTCATTGATTCTCCACAACCCACGCGTGAGCGACCGCCCGTCACATGCCCTCCCGAGTGGTGGGACGGATGCGAATGTCACACCGGGGGTCGACCGAACACCACGCTCCGTGAAGTTCAAGAATCTTTGTCAATGGCTCCGGTCCAGCGGTGCAGCTGGGGTAATCTGTTGCTATGTCGGCGGGCATTGTTGCAGCACTCCAAGAACGTTTGGTTGATGTCCGCGATGGTGGGTGTGACGCATCTCGGTTGGGGGAAGTGCAGCAAATAGCGAACCTCGCCGCGCAGGTGGTGCGTGAGGCTGCGTTGGTGGCGCAGCGTGAGGAGCACTGGGTCCGGGTGGGGTTCACGTCACCGGGGGCGTGGGTCGCGGCGCACACGGGTTTGCCGCGCCCTCAAGCGGCGGGGTTGTTGCGTGAAGCGGCGTCGTTGGAACACATGCCGCATAGTCAGGCCGCAGCCCGGGCGGGCACGTTATGTGGTGCGGATGTTCGGTTGCTGACCGATTGCCAACGGGGGGATCCTGCCCGGTATGACGAGGAGATCGATGCCACGTTGGTGGCGTTGGCCGGCACCGGTGATTTGGCGAACGCGGTGCGGCACTGGAAAGCCTGCGCCCACGCCGTGAATGACCCGGATCCGGCGTTGCAGCCCGAACCACCACCACAAGAACCGGAATGGTTGCGGTTGACCGGGCTGCTCGACGGTCGCGGTCGGATCGAAGGTGAACTCAACGCCGAGAACTTCGCCATCGTCCAAGCGGCGATCGACAAAGGCGTGGCCGGGTACCTCAACAACCGACGCAACGGTGACGAAACCCTCGCCGGCGCACAAGTCAACGAAC
>JBJXFH010000101.1:0-21405 GCA_046155365.1 Acidimicrobiales bacterium
TCGGGATGCTCGAAGTCCGTGCGGGTGAGCTGCGCCGGCACATGCCAGCTGGTGGTGCCCACCGGAGCAGCGCCACGCCGGCGGCTCAGATACCACGCCACCGCAGCCGCCAGCGCGGCCAGCACCAACGCCAACACCAACCGATTCAGCACCGTGGTCTCCGTCTGGGCGTCAGCGTCACGCCGACGCCGGGGGCTCGGTAACCGGGGGGGCGGGTGGCTCGGTAACAGGAACGGTGGTGACCGGCGCCGCTGAGGTGGCGGGCGCGGTGACAGGCGGCGCGGTGACCGGCGCGGTGGTAGGGGGCGCGGTGGTGGGCGCGCTGGTCGGGGGAACGGTGCTGGGGACGACGGTCCCGAAACCGCTGTCCGACCCGAGGTCCGCTATGACCACGCCGAGGACGTCCGGTACCAGGACCCCTCCGGCCCGGGGGACGGCCCCCGACACGCTGATATCGGGAGGCGCACCGTGGCTCTGCACCACCTCCACCACCACCGGGCCGCTGGCCTCCACCACCACCAACAGATCGGCCTGGGGTCCCAGCGGAAGCAGCAATTCGATCTGCCGGCGGGCCTCTAGCGGTACCAGGGCGGCGCGCAGATCCAACTCCTGGGCGATGCCCCCCGGACCCCAGGCCAGCACCCGCAGCTGTACCGGCTGATCGAGCGCCACGTTGGTGATCACCAACTTGGAGGCGACCAGCTCCGGCCGGCTGGCGTTGGGCACCACCCACGCCGAGGCCACCACCGGGGAGCCCATGGTGGCGCTGAGGCCTGGTGGTAACGGCAGCGGCGCCACACCGGTGGGGGGAACATTGGCTGCGGGCGCCAAGTTGGTGGAGGGCGGCGCGTTGGTGGCGGGTACGGGAGCCGTGGGGGCGGTGGAGGGGTCCGTTACCGGTACCGGCGGGCCACCACCGGGGCCGAACTCCGCGGGACCGGCGGCCACCGGGACCACGGTGGCCGAGGCCAGGATCCGTTCGGCCACCACCCCGACCCCGTTGAGGGACCGCACCACGGTGGTGTGGCGGATGGGCAACGCCACCCGGCTCTCGTTGTTGATGACCACCTCGCCGTAGGACTGGGGGGCGATCTGCAACTCGAACGGTTCAATGGCCAGATCCGGGGAATCGATGGGTCGGCCCAGCTCCACCTCCACCTCGGCGGTGGACTCGCTCGGGTTGAACACCGCGATGCGTTCCAAGGTGTCAGCGTCCGCCCGTCCCTCGGCGAAATACCAGCTGGTGGCCGGGGCCGGCGCGCCGGGGGTGACATCCACGGTGACGGTGCCATCAATCCCGGTGAGGGTCTGGATGGCGTCCACCACCAAACGACCGCTGCGGGATTTGACCTGGGTGGAGATGCGCTGGCGGACCGGTACCAGCTCGGTCAGGTCCACCATCACCAACCGGCGGGGCGGCACCAGGAATCCCTGCAGGATCTCCGGCTCGCGATACCCGTCCTCGGTGTCGAAGGTGATGTCCAGCACGGCCTCGGCGGCGAAGGGGTTGAACAGCGCCAGACGCAACGAGGACGCTTCTTGAGGGGTGGTACGGCCCCAGGGGAAAAACCACTGGTCCGACGCCTGGGAGCTGCATCGATCGCTGTCCCAACCGCCCACCCCCCGCACGTCGTGGGTGACCACCAGCCCGCCGCGGTCCAGCTCCACCAGCGCCGAGGCCCACTCCCCCACCGCCAGACTGGACAGCGCCACCCGCTGTTGTTGATGGGCCGGTACCGCCAACGGGAACGGGACGGGCTCCTGGCCGGCCACGAACAACTGCAGGGTGCCGGTGGCGTCGGTGTCGGTGGGGTTGGCCACGGTGACGGTGTGTTCCGCCGGTCCACTGCCGCTGGCGCTACCGCCGGCGCAAAACCAGGTGGAAGTGCCGGCGTCGGCATCGGTGGCCAAGGGACCCAACGCCGCGGCGCTGACCGCGGCCGATTGGTCCGCTTCCACCGATCCCCGGGGATCCACGATCATCGAGAGGGCCAAAAGCACCACCAGCAGCACCACCATCGGTGCCCGACGATCCCTCATCGCTCCGCCCTACCGGCGTCATCGGCACCCCGAGACCCGTGGTCCATGGGTGGCACGGTGTGGGAACGGTGCCCGACCACGTCAACCTCGATGGTCGGCTCATGCTCGTCGGCCCGGGCGTCATCGCCCACGTCCCGGCCCGGCACCCCGTTGTCGGCCAGCTCGTCATCCGCGGCCGGGTCGTCGTCCTCGGCCAGCTCGCCGTCGGCCTGGTCCTGGTCCTGGTCCTGGTCCTGGTCCTGGTCCTGGTTCGCTGAGCTGTGGCGGTCGGCATCTTCGGCGAGGTCGGCACCGTCGGCGGGATCCTCATCGTCGGCCAGTTCCTGGTCAGACGGGCCGTCGTAGCGGTCGGCGGGATCGTCATCGTCGGCGAAGTGGTCATCGTCGACCGTGTCCTGGTCGACCAGCTCGGCATCGGCGGCAGCGATGGCGTTGAAGGGCTCGTCGATTGGCGGTTCCGGGTCCAACACGATCGGGGCTTGTTTGACGGTGCGGCGGGACTGAACCGGCTGGTCATTGGCTGGCATGACCGCAGCGGACGTGACGGCGATCCTGGTGCCAGCCTGGCGGCGATTGCGCAGCACGAACGCCGCTAGCGCCGCCCACGCCAACAGCTGCACGATCCACGGCACCAGCTGGGCCCGCCGACGATCGTGGGTGAGCTCAGCGGTCCCGCCGCCATCGACCTCGAAACGGGTCATGGCCTCCAAGCCGACCTGGGCGGGAACCTGACGACCATCGATGCGCAGTTCCCAGCCGGGATCGAACTCCTCCGCCAGATGCAGCACCGCACCGTCCGCCAAGGGGCCGGTGTAACGCTGCAGACCCGACGGTTCCAGCGCCGAGCGGCGGCCATCACCGACATCGGGAAAGGCCAGCTCGTTGGTCTGATCGACACCGGGATCGAGCACCGCGGTGTGCGGCAACCAGGCCGTGTTGCGGTACACGCGAAACGCGGCGTTCAGCTCCACCTCGGCCAGGTCCAGCTGACCGGCCAGGGTGGCGTCGATCCACGGCGCAGCGGGGCGGACCGGACCATCGAAAGGCGCCGGTGCCAAGCGGTCCACCACCACCACGTAGCGGACGCCCAACACGCCGAGTTGCTGACCGAGACGGGTGTTGCCACCCTCCCGGGCCCGGTTCAGCGCCACCGGAACCGTCTCCAGGGCCGGGGTGCGGGGACCGGCCCACAGACCCTCCACGGACGGATAGCCGTTGCTGGTGGCAAAGGCGGTGACCCCATCACCCAAGGGCCAACCGGCCACCGGTAACAGCTCCGGCGCGCCCAGCCACAACACCCGGAACGGGCCCACCTCCGCCGGTTCCTCGGCCAGAAAGCCCAGCACCCGATCGTGGCCGCCGCGAGGCAGGTTCCAGCCGCCGTCCACCGACATGGCCAAGGGACCCAACAGCGCCATGACCAGCCCAACGGCGGCCAAGACCGAGGCCGGCTGGCGCCAACCGAAGCGGTAGGCCGGCAGATCCAGATCGATGGCCGCCATCGACGCCCCCACGGCCAGGGCCACACCCAACGCCGCCGGTGCCAACAGCACCTCCGCCACCGGCAGGCCCAGGTCCAGCCATCCCGCCTGCACCGCCGCCACCACCAGGAGCGGGAAAGCGAATAGACACCAGCCCCGCACCGCCCAACCCAGACGCCAACCGCGGCCGTAACCCAACCCGGCCAGGCCCGCCACCAGCAGACCCCAGCCCACCCAGTTCAACGGCCCCTGACCCAACGCGAACCGGGCCAAGGTGGCAAGCGACGTGGTGGCGGCACCGTCCGCTTCGCCCAGGACGCGCACCGCCGGGTCCCCGTTCGAGCGGGCCGACAGCAGCCACGGGGCGTGCAACACCAATGACCCGGCGGCGCCGGCCACCATCAGCGCGCCCAATGTTGCGCCCTGGCGGGCCTGACCGGTGACGGCTGAGCCAGCCGCCAAGGCCGCGGCGCTCAACGCCACCACCAGCACCGACGCGGGGTAGAGGGCCACCAGCAGGGCGCACAGCAACGTCACCACCACCAACGCGTGCAGGCGAGGTCTTCGCTGCGGGGAGCTGAACGGTTCCACGCCCACCGCGGCGGTGGCCGCCAGCACGATCCAGGGCAGCAATCCGTACAGCGCCAGGGCCCGCCAACGCCCTTCGGCCAGCGCGGCGTAGGGCAGGGGGTTGGCGGCGTAGGCCAGGGTCATGGCCGCCTTGGCCCGGCTGCGGGCGCTGAAGGCACCCAACCGCCACACCCCCACCAGACCAAGCGGTATGGTGCCGAGGATCAGGATCAGGCGGGCCAGGCCAGTGGCGCCCAGCATGACCAGCCCGGCCACACCCATCAGGCCCAGCCCGGTGGGCGCTACCCCCACCGATCCCAGCCCGTTGGGCAGCCAGCCACTCCAGGCCGGCGGGAACAGGTCCCGAGCCCGGTCCGGCCACAGGGCCAACTCGCCCACCGCCGGCAGGTTCCCGGTCAACAGCGAACGGCTACCGAACGCCAGCACCAACACCAGGCCGCCGGTCACCGCCAGGTCCAACGGTTGCAGCGCCGCGCCCCGTCGCATCGCCCACTGACGGACGGCGTCACTGAGGGTGGCATCGATATCGCTACCGGAGATCTGTCCCCGCAGGAACCGGGTCACGCGGGCCGATCCCCGGACGTGGAGGTGGCGGACCTCCAGGTCGGTCACGCCGCGCACCGCCGCCACCCGGCGACGCTTGGCCAGGATCGATCGGGCGCTCCGGGCGTTCCACCCCCAGGCGCTGACCAGGTCAAAAGCGTGGCGCAACCGGCCCGTGACCAACGCCAGCAGGGTTTCGGCCACGGTCAGGACCAGCTGTTGGACCAGCTCACCAATGACGTAGAACCAGCTGTAGTTGGTCAGCACCATACGGAGCCGATTGCGGGCCTGCAGGCGCCGGCGGTCATCGGGGCGGCGCTCGGCCAGGGCCTCCGAATGACGGGCCCGGGCCGATGGGGCCACCAGCACCCGGGCCCCGGCCACATGCGCCCGCCAGCACAGATCGATGTCCTCGCCGTGCAAGCGGATGGCCTCATCGAACCCGCCGAGGGCCCGCATCAGATCAGAGCGGATAAGCATGGCGGCGCTGGGCACGAAGAACACGTCACGGACCCCGTCGTGCTGTTCCTGGTCCAGCTCCCCTCGCTCGCACAACGGGAACGGGGCACCGAAACGGTCCGCCCCCATACCCACACTGAGCAGCGCTTCCGGTGCATCCCAGTTGACCAGCTTGGGACCCACCACCCCGGCGTTAGACCGGTAGGCCTCCTCCACCAGCAGCCCCACTGTCTCGGGGGCCAGGGCCACATCGTCATGGCAGATCAGGAAGAACGGCGAGCCTTCCACCATGTCCAGGGCGGTGTTGGCCGCGGCCCCGAAACCGGGGTTGGCGCCCAATCGCCGGACGTACGCCCGGGGCGCGATCGCCGCGATGCGGGGAGTGGGATCCTCTGCGCTGTCGGCGTCGACCACCAGGATCGACAGGTTCGGGTACTCCTGATCCACCAAGGAGCCCAGCGCTTCCTCGAACCAGTCCCCCGGATTGTGGGTCACCACCACCGCCACCACCGCCGGCAGCGCCCCCGACCGATCCGACGCCCCGCGCCTCAGCGAGGTGGCCTCGCCAAAGGACCCACGCCCGCCAGGGTCCCGCTCGAGGGCGTAAGGCTCCACGATGCGGAGAGGCTACTGCGCCGCCCTGTACCGGTCCCATCGCCGACCCTCCGCCCGCGGCGCGCCCCTCCCGGGCCCGAGCCTGACCAGGGCAACCACGCCGGGGTCGGTAACCTGAGGGGGTGACTGCGACCACGGAGCGGGCCCGGGAAGGCGTGGAGATCGGGGTTGGGCTGGCCCTGCTCGGCGCGCAGCGTTGGCTGAGCCTTCGGCCCGGCATCGAGCGCGAATTGGAACGGCTGGGTCACTATCGCGCCGCCGGGGCCAGCCGCTGGGCGGGCCGGACCCTGGCCGAGGCGCTGCAGCGATCCCTCTCCCCCAAGTGACCTCGGGCGGCAACGCTGATCCCACAGCAGGGCCGCCAGAGCTGCGGGTGGCGCTGGATCTCACCCCACTGCTGGGCCGAGCCACCGGGATCGGGGTGTTCACCAGGACCCTGTTGAAGACCCTGGCCCGCCGTGAGGACCTGGCCACGGTGGGCTTTGCCGTGACCTGGCGGGGCCGCCGGGAGCTGCGGAGGTTGATCCCGCCCGGGGTCACGATGCTGACCCGACCCATGCCGGCCCGGCCGTTGCGTCTGGCCTGGGCCCGCACCGACCATCCCACCCTGGAAGCCTTCGGCGCCCGGGTGGACCTGGTCCATGGCACCAACTACGTGGTGCCGCCCACCCGTCGGGCCGCCCGGCTGGTGACGGTGCACGACCTGACCCCGCTGCACTATCCCGAACTGTGCTCGCGTGACACCTTGGCCTATCCACGACTGGTGCAACGGGCCTGGCAGCGGGGGGCGTGGATCCACACCGACAGCCAGTTCGTGGCCGAGGAGGTGCGGGAGTGGCTCAAGGTCCGCCCCGTCGATGCCGCCCGGGTGGTGCCCATCCACCTCGGCGTCAGCACCCCATCAGATCCGCCTGACCGGCACCACGGTGATCCGCTGCCCGGTGATCCGCAGGCCGGACAGGTACTGGCAGGGGCCGGGCGGTACGTCCTGGCGTTGGGCACCATCGAACCCCGCAAGGGCCTGGTGGACCTGGTGGCGGCGTTCGATGAGGTCTGCGCGGCGGACGACCCGGGCCGCGAACCGCAGGATCGGGTGGCGCTGGTGGTGGCTGGGCCCGATGGCTGGGGGGTGCACCGGTTCGAGGAGGCCGTCGCGGCATGCGCCCACCGGAACCGGATTCGGCGGTTGGGCTGGGTCGATGATCGCCAGCGAGCGGACCTGCTGGCCGGCGCCACCGTGCTGGCCTACCCCAGCCTGTATGAGGGTTTCGGGTTCCCTCCGCTGGAGGCCATGGCGGCGGGAGTTCCGGTGGTGTGCAGCGACGCCGGTTCCCTGCCCGAGGTCACCGCCGGGGGCGCCCGTCACGTTCCCCAGGGTGACATCGGGGCCCTGGCCGCGGCGTTGGCGGAGCTCATCGGGGAGAACCAGGAGGCCACAACCAGGCGAACAGCCCTGGTGAGCGCGGGACGGGCCCGGGCCGCGGAGCTGAGCTGGGACCGCTGCACCGGAGCCATGGTCGGGCTGTACCGCACCATGGTCGGCCTAGGCTGAGTTGGTGCCGCAGCCTGCTCCGCATCGCCCCGAAGCGACGCCCCCGCGGCCTTCCAGGGGCCCCTTGCCGCCCCCTTCGAACACATGAAAGTGCTGGTCACCGGGGCCAGCGGGTTCGCCGGCAGGCACTTGATCGAGCACCTGCGGGCCAGCGGCGATGAGGTGGTGGCCTCAGATCGTCGAGACGGCGGACCCGACTTGCTCGACGGTGACGCCTGGTCCCGCCTGCTGGATCACCATCAGCCTCAGCAGGTGTACCACCTGGCCGCCCAGGCCAGCGTGCAGCGCTCCTGGCAGGACGGCGTGGCCACGTTGCGGGCCAACGTGGAGGGGACCTTCAACGTGCTGGCGGCCTGCCGGGAACACGGCGTGGCCCGGGTGTTGATGGTGTCCAGTGCTGATGTGTACGGACGGGTTGACCCCGCCCTGCTGCCGCTGCGTGAGGACACCCCGTTACGGCCGCTCAGCCCCTACGCCGCCAGCAAGGCCGCCGCCGAGCAGGTGGCACTGCAGGCCTTCCACGGCGGCGGTCTGGAGGTCATCCGGGTGCGTCCGTTCAACCACCTCGGTCCCGGCCAGGACGACCGATTCGTGGCCGGGGCGCTGGCCGCCCGCATCGTGCGAGCCGAGCGCGGCGACGGCACGGTCACGGTGGGCAACCTCGACGCGGTGCGGGACTTCACCGACGTGCGGGACGTGGTACGGGCGTACCGGGCCGTCCTGCAGCACGGGGAACCGGGTGCGGTGTACCACGTCAGCTCCGGCCGGCCAGTGGCGGTGTCCACGCTGGCCGCGCTGCTGTGCGCGGCGGCCGAGACCCCGATACGGCTGGTCACCGACCCTGCCCTGCTGCGCCCCGCCGAGGTGCCGACGCTGGTCGGGGACGCCACCGCGCTGCACACCCTCACCGGCTGGGAGCCCACCATCGACCTGGCGGACACCCTGGCTGACCTGCTGGCCGACCATCGCCGCCAGTGCCGCTGAGATCACGGCGGATGCAGTGACGGCAACCAGCGAACTAGACACCACCGCAACGATGAGCGCCGGGACACGGGCGCCGCACCCATCGATGACCGACCAGAACGGGACGACCAGCACCAACATGACACCAGCGCCATGAACACCGCCCCCAAGCGAGCGCTCATCACCGGCATCACCGGGCAGGACGGCTCCTACCTGGCCGAGCTGCTGCTGGACAAGGGTTACGAGGTGGTGGGCATGGTCCGCCGATCCTCCACGGTCAACTTCGAGCGCATCGCCCACATCCAGAACCGGGTCACCCTGGCGTCGGGTGACCTGCTCGACCAGGGTTCCCTGATCGGGGTCATTGCCGAGCACCGGCCCCAGGAGGTGTACAACCTGGCGGCCCAGAGCTTCGTGCAGACCAGCTTCGGCCAACCCACCCTCACCGGTGATGTGACCGCGTTGGGTGTCACCCGCCTGCTGGAGGCCATCCGGGTGGTGGATCCGACCATCCGGTTCTACCAAGCGTCGAGCTCGGAGATGTTCGGCAAGGTGGTGGAGGTACCGCAGAACGAGGCCACCCCGTTCTATCCCCGCTCGCCGTACGGGGTGGCCAAGCTGTACGGCCACTGGATCACGGTGAACTATCGGGAGAGCTACGACCTGTTCGCGGTGTCCGGCATCCTGTTCAACCACGAAAGCCCGCGTCGGGGCCTGGAGTTCGTCACCCGCAAGGTCACCCACGGCGCCTCCGCCATCAAGCTGGGCCTGGCCACCGAGTTAAAGCTGGGCAACCTCGAAGCCCGCCGGGATTGGGGTTTCGCCGGCGATTACGTGGAGGCCATGTGGGCCATGTTGCAACTGGACGAACCCGGTGATCTGGTGGTGGCCACCGGCGAGACCCACCCGGTCCGAGAGCTGGTGGAGCTGGCCTTCGGGCAACTGGACCTGGATTGGGAGCGTTACGTCAAGGTCGACGAGCGGTTCTACCGGCCGGCGGAGGTGGACCTGTTGATCGGGGATCCGGCCCGGGCCCGCCAGGTGATCGGCTGGCAACCCCGCACCGGGTTCGCCGACCTGGTGCGCATGATGGTGGATGCCGACCTGGCGGCGTTGACCCACCAGGCCCGGTAGCGAGGCCGTTGGTATCGCCGACCAGGACCGGGTCCTCGCCGTGACCGGGCTCAGACGCCGGTACGCCATTCGGGGCGTTACGGGGGCGGCCGGGCGATTGGCCGAATCGACGCCGATTCGACGGAAATCCGCTGCGCCTGGAGATCTCGTAGAGTCCTTGAACCAGCACTGAACGTGGTATCGAGACGGTTGGGTCCCGGCCCCCGGCGGTTATCCACGCCCAGCGACGGCGCGGGCTCTCTCCTGGCGGGTCGGGGCGCACTCGCGGGCGCAAACACAACCAGACGTTATGGCTGAGCCCGCGAGTCCCGACACCCAGGACCGGCGATCCCAACCTGCGTGGCCAGCCGGCTTCAGCCGCAGGCGGGGCGCACTCGCGGGCGCGAACACAACCAGACGTTATGGCTGAGCCCGCGAGTCCCGACACCCAGGCCCGGCGATCCCACCTGCGTGGCCAGCCCGGCTTCAGCCGCTGTTCATGATCCGGTGGCGCGAGAGGAGCGACCGCCACCGACTCACCGCCAAGCGGGCCTGCACCGCAGTGGGATGGGCCTCACCGAGGTGCTGCGCCAAGAGCGAGGCCCAGCTCTGATGGCGCTCGATGGCTTGTTCCAACGTCTGACGGTCCAACTGCTGGTGTGCGCCGGCCAACCAGCGGGCCGCACCGTCGGGGGCCCAGTCCGGTTCGTGGGCCGGGGCGCCGGAAGCGGCCAGCAGCAACGCTCCCAGCGACAACGCGGTCTCCGCCTCACCATGGGCGACCAGGGTATCCAGCATCGCCCGGACCGGATCGGGGTCCCGGACCGTTGCCGTCCCGGAGTCCCTCTCCGTGGTCTCGACGGTGGGACCGAACAACGCTCCCAGGGCGGCCGTGGCCGGAGGGGACAGCGCTTCGATGAGGCGGTACACGCCCCGCTGGGTGTTGGTATCGGCCTGGGCCATCCGGGCCAGCAGCACCCGCGCCGTGTGGGCTGCGGCTTGGCTCCCGAGCGGATCGGCAACGGGACCACCCCACTCGGTCACCGCGTGTGCCGCCGTTGTTGGCAACGGCGGCGGCTCGGCCCGTTCAGTGGCCGATAGCGCCGACGGGGCCGGTAAGGGCGACGAGTCAGACCCGTCCGTCACCGATACGGCCGATACCGCCGATACCGCCGATAGCGCCGATGGGGGCGGTGGGGGTAACAGGTCGGCCCGTTCAGGTCCTGATGGGGGTAACGGGTCGGCGGTGGGGGCGACGGCGGGTGGCGGGTCCGGCAGCCGGAACGGTGCCCGACCTACCGTCGCCACCGCGACGATCGGCCGGGGCTCAGCGTCGGGCTGTGGCGAGCCCGGCGGGTCGGGGGCTTGTGGCACTGGGAAGGCGCCTCGGCGAGCGGCCTGCTCGGACCCGCCCCGCCCGGTCGGCAGCCACCACGCCACCGGCCCGGCCAGCGGTTGATCCTCCTCCACGCTCCCGGAGGACCCCCCAACCCCGGCCGGGACAGCCGACTCGGACGACGCCGCCATCACGTTCGGGTCGCTGGGCAGGTTCGGGTCGCTGGGCAGGTTCGGGCTGGCCGCCGAAGGGGTCAGCTCAGTCCGCTCGCTCAGATCAGCCGGTGCCGCGGACCCCCTCAGCGTCGACGCCGATATCAGCCCGTTCGGCGGGCTCGTCATGGTCGCCGTCGCGTGCCGCCCCGCCCATTTGGTCAGGTTCGTCGAGTCAGCGGGGTCCTCGGGTCCGGTCAGCACCAGCGGCGCCTGCGGTCCGGTGGACGTCGTCGGGCCGATCAGCGCGGTCATGCTGGTCGGCGAAGTCGACGCGATCGTCGAAGTCAGCGCGATCGGCGCAGTCAGCGCGATCGGCGCAGTCAGCGCGATCGTCGGCGCAGTCAGCGCGGCGGGGGTGGGCGCCTGGGACGGCGGGGGTGGCCCGATGAGGAACAACGGCAGGCGGGACCCGGTGCGCCCCGGGGCCGAGGGCGGTAGGGCCAACGTGGGACCGAACCCGGCCGTGGCACCCGACCGACCCGACCCTCGGTCGGCGCGGCGGGGGCCGGCGGTGGCCAACACGGTGTTGGCGACGGTGGGGCGGGGGGGCCGCGGGGGCCGCGGGTCCTCGCCATCGCCGGCCAGGGCTCGCGTCGAGAGCCGATCGATCGCACCCGGCCCGACCAGCGTCGGTTGGCGCAACGGGGCCGGCGGTGGTTGCGGGACCCGGTCCATGGCACCTCCTCAGGGCAGCACTCTCGGCTGGGGTCAGCCTTTGTTAGGAACGGGCTAGAACTGGCCGGCGTCGGTGGGCAGACCGAAGCGCATGCGGCCCAACGGCTCCAACGTCCGCGGCGCCACCATGGCGTGCTGGGTGGCCACGTGCACGTCCCGGAAGCAACGTTGCAGGGGGCTGTCCTCCCAGATGGCAGCCCCACCGGCGGCGTGGTAGCAGACGTCCACGGTGGCCGCGGCCCGGCTCATGGCGTGGGTGGCCGCCAACCGCAGTCGCCGACGTTGCTCGGTGGAAGGGGGGTCGCCGGCTGCAGCCTGGGACCACGCCTGTTGGGCCAATTCCCGCAGGAAGGAACTGGCCGCACCCAGATCGGCTTCCGCCCCCGCCAACTGCGCCTGCACGGTGGCGCGTTCGGCGAGCGTGCGGTTGGACAGCACCGGTTTGCGGGCCATGCCCACCGCCACCAGCTCGTCCAGCGCACGGCGGGCCAAGCCCAACCCGACACAGGCCACACCCAGGCCCAACACCGCGGTGAACGGCAACCGGTACAGCGCGCCGTCACAGACCGGGCTGGCCCGCAGGAACTCACCCCATCGACCTTCGGGCACGAAGACCTCGCTCACCTGGTAATCGTTGCTAGCGGTGCCCCGCAGGCCGCTGGTGCGCCACACGTCCACGATCTCCACGTCGGCGGCGTCGAAGAACACGAACGGGGACCGCAAGCCGTCAGCCCGGGGCGCCGGTCGGCCGTTTTCGTCCACCAGCAGCACCCCACCACCGATCCAGTTGCAGTGATCGGTGCCCGAACCCCATGGCCACCGACCGCTGACCAGCAAACCCCCATCGGGCTGGGGCCGGGCGGTTCCCTGCGGCAGGGCGTACCCGCCGGTGATGGTGCGGGGGTTTCCGAAGATCTCCTGCCCCCACTGCGGCGCCAGGAATCCCGACAACAGCGCCGAGGACAACCCGATCATCACGCACCAGCCGGTGGACCCGTCGTGGTAGCTGACCTGCTCGATGTCGCCCAAACCCTCCAGCAGGCCGGCCTCGTGCCCGCCGTAGGCCGCCGGCACCCACCGTCGGAACACCCCGCTGGTGATGAGCGCCTCAACCACCGCTGCCGGTAGCCGACGCTGCTGTTCGATCTCCAGCGCCTGATCCGATGCCGCCACGGCCGCGGTCACCACGTCCGCGGTGGACGATGGGAACCCACTGGCGGATCCCGCGGTGGTCCTGGTCTCGCCGTCGCTCACCCGGCCGACACTATCCACCGCCACCGCCACCGCCACCGTGTTACCGCCCGACAGCGGGGGGATGTGGGGTCCCGGCGCGGGGGATAGAGTCCCGGCCCGTGATCTGTGTACTGGCCGGTGGGGTGGGCGCGGCCCGGATGTTGGCCGGCCTCACGCTGGTCATGGCGCCCGAAGAGCTGGTGGCGGTGGTCAACGTGGGCGATGACACCGTGCTGCACGGTCTGCATGTCAGCCCGGACCTGGACACCTGCACCTACACCCTGGCGGGGGCCATCAATCCCGAGACCGGTTGGGGGCTGGTGGGGGAAACCTGGCATGCCATGGACGCCCTTGAGCGTTACAACGGGCTGACGTGGTTCCGTTTGGGCGACAAGGACCTGGCCACCCACTTGTACCGCACCCATCGCCTGGCCCAGGGTGTCCCACTGTCCGCCGTCACCGCCGAAATCACCCGGGCCTGGGATCTGGCCCTCACGATGCTGCCCGTCACCGATGATCCGCTGGCCACCATGGTCACCCTGGCCAACGGACCGGAAGTGCCGTTCCAGGACTACTTCGTGCGGCTGCATCACGAGGTGGCGGTCAGCTCGGTGCGTTTCGCCGGCGCCGAGCAGGCCCGACCCGCCCCCGGTGTGCTCGACACCATCGCCAACGCCGAGCGGGTGGTCATCGCCCCGTCCAACCCCATCGTGTCCATCGGGCCGTTGCTGGCGGTGCCCGGGGTGCGCGACGCCCTCATCGCCCGACGAGCGGACACGGTGGCGGTGTCCCCCATCATCGGCGGCGCCGCGCTGAAGGGCCCGGCGGACCGGATGTTGCGGGAGTTGGGCCTGGAAAGTTCCGTGGTGGGCGTGGCCGGGCTGTACGCCGAACTGTCCGCCACGCTGATCATCGACGACGTGGACGCACCGCTGGCGGACGATGTGGCCCGCGCCGGCATGACCCCCATCGTCACCCCCACCATCATGTCCACCCCGGAGCGGGCCGCGGCCCTGGCCCGGGTGGTGCTCGCCGCCCGCTAGCAACCCGACCAGACCCGACCCACATCCGCAATTCGCGTTCGTCCACCATCGGACCGCCGTCCCCCAGGAGCGCCGTGAGGCTCGACATCTTCCCCATCGAGACCGTGCCGGAGATCCGTGCCGGTGATGATCTGGCGGCCTTCATCGCCGAAGCCGCCGAGCGCGAGGGAAACCCCCTGCTGGGCGGGGATGTGGTGGTGGTGACCCAGAAGGTCATCTCCAAGGCCGAGGACATGCTGGTCCCCATCGATCCCGATGATCCGCTCTCCCACAAGCCGCTGGTGGAACGGGAATCCGTGCGCATCCTGCGGCGGCGGGGCGAGCTCATCGTGTCCGAAACCCGCCACGGCTTCGTGTGCGCCAACGCCGGTATCGACCTGTCCAACATCGACCGGGGGTTCGCGGCGCTGCTGCCGGAGGACTCCGACCGGTCCGCCCGCCGCATCCGTGACGGCCTCCGGTTCGGGAAAGGTCCTGGCCAGGGCGTGGACGTGGCGGTCATCATCTCTGACACGTTCGGGCGGCCGTGGCGGCGGGGCCTCACCGATGTTGCGATCGGGGTGGCCGGGATCCAAGCGGTGGTGGACCTGCGCGGCACCGAGGACGCCAAGGGCCGCATCCTGCAGGTCACCGAGGTGTGTGTGGCGGACGAACTGGCCGCCGCGGCGGAGATGGTGATGGGCAAAGCCTCCGGGGTGGCCGCCGCGGTGGTGCGTGGCGTCAACCCGGCTTGGTTGGGCGAAGGATCAGTGCGCACGCAGGTGGTGCGGCACCCCAGCGAGGACCTTTTCCGCTGAGCCCTTGGCCCTGATGGCGGAACCCCGGGCTTTGTGCAGCTCCGACCGGGTCTGGCGCAGGTGAGCACGGGCGGCACGGGTGACCTCGCGGCGGTGACGTCGAGCCTGACGCTTGAACCGGGGGGTACGGGCGGCCCCAGCAGCCCGGGCTGATCGGGCGGCGTCAACCACCTGGGCCACCTCCACCCGCAGACCGTGCTTGGCCAGGGCCAGGTCCCGGGCCGCGACCTTGGCGGCGCGGCGGGCGTTCTTGCGGGCCGAGCGGCTCCAGCATTTGGCCCGGCGACGGTTCTTGGGGTTGTGGGCGTAGTGCTCCAACGCCGCCACCGCCCCACTGATCCCCGCCGCCGCGCCTGAGCCCAACGACTCGGCACCGTGACCGAGGCCGTGGACCAAACCGCTGGCGGTGTCGACCGCGCCCCGGCCCAGGCCGCTGCTGGTTCCCGTCGCCCCGTGCAACAGGCCCGAGGCGGTCCCGCTGACACCGTGGGCCAAGCCGGCGGCGGCGTCGGTGGTGGCGCTGGTGGCCGCCATGGCCGCGGCGGCGGTGCGTCGTGCGGCCCGGCTGGCCCACCAGCCCACCGACGGCCGCCCGGCGGTGTCGGCCACGCCCAGTAGCAGGCCACCTCCGAGGGCCACGTTCTTGAAGAACTGGGCGCGTTGACGGGCCCGCTCGTGAGGTTCGGTGACCTCCCAGTAGCGGGGCCCGATCAGGTTGGAGGGGACCATGGTGGCCACCAGCACCGCCGAGGACACCCGCGGCAGCCGTCCCAGGGCCAACATGACCCCCGACACCGCCTGGGCGGCACCGTTGATCCTGGTCAGGCGTACCGGATCATCGGGCAGGCCAAGTCGACGGGCCAGATCCAACGCCATGGGGTCCATGGCCTCGGAGGACTCCTTGGGGTGGCGGAAGGCATCCACCCCGCTCACCACGAAGTATCCGGCCAGGGCCGGTCGGGCAAGTGCACGCATAACGGACATGATCCGGTCCTACCCGCCCGCCCGAGCGATCAACCCCGCACCGACCCGATCCCGACCCAGTTCCAGCCCGCCCACCGTACCGTCCGGTATGTGAAGGCCCGCCGCGCCTTTCGCTTGCATCGTCGGTCGATCTTCGCCGGAACCGTCCCCGGAATTTTTCGCCGATTCGACGTCGATTCGCCCCTACGTTCCGCCAAGGTAGGTCTCGTTGGCGGCGCGATGTCCTCGATCAGGTGTCCCCGATCAGGTGGGCTTGTCGCCGAAGCCGTAGGGGTGGCGGGACTGCCAGTTCCAGTGGTCACGGCACATGTCGAGCACCGTCCGCTCGGCCCGCCAGCGCAACACCTTGTTGGCCAGGGCCGGGTCGGCGTAGACCTCAATGGCGTCACCGGGACGTCGATCCACGATCTGGTGGTTGACCGGCCTGCCGATGGCCTGTTCCGCCGCCTTGACCAGCTCCAACACCGTGGTGCCGGTGCCGGTGCCCAGGTTCAGGGCGCTGCAGCCCGAGGGCAGCTCATCCATGACCTCCAAGGCCGCGAGGTGCCCCAGCGCCAGGTCCACCACGTGGATGTAATCGCGCACCGCGGTGCCGTCCCGGGTGGGGTAGTCCCCGCCGAAGACCGAGAGGCAGTCCCGGCGCCCCACCGCCACCTGCATCAGGAACGGCATGATGTTGTTGGGCACGCCCCGGGGATCCTCGCCCAGCTCACCGGAGGGGTGGGCGCCCACCGGGTTGAAGTACCGCAGCAGCACGATGCGCCACCGATCATCAGCCGCGGCGACGTCACGCATGATCTCCTCGCTGGCCAGCTTGGTGCGCCCGTAGGGGTTCACGGCGTGCAGCGGGGCCTGCTCGGACACCGGTGCGCTCTCGGGGTTGCCGTACACCGTGCACGATGAGGAGAACACCAACCGCCGGCAGCCGGCCTCGCCCATGGTTTCCAGCAGGGCGATGGTGGAGCCCAGGTTGTTGCGGTAGTAACGCAACGGTTCGGCCACCGATTCGCCCACCGCCTTGAACGCCGCGAAGTGGATAACCGCGTCGATGTGATGCTCGGCGAAAATCCCCCGCAACAGCCCCACATCTGCGGCGTCGCCTTCCACCACGGTCAGATCACGCCCGGAGATGGCCCGCACCGCATCCACAGCACGGGGCGAGCTGTTGGAGTAATTGTCCACCGCCACCACCTGGTGACCGGCTTGGAGCAGCTCAACGCAGGTGTGACTGCCGATGAAACCGGCGCCACCAGTGACCAGAACCGTTGCCATCCCGAGAGGGTAGGCGCCCCGCCCCCGGTTCCCGAGCCACCCGGGGCGCTACCGCGGTGTCGGGACCCGTGCCGCTTCCAGCCGGGCGCCGACGGGGATGGTTTCGCCGTCCCCGACCACGCACAGGCCCACCAGGCGGGCGCCGGCACCGATGTGGGCTCCGTCCCCGATCAGGCTGCCCTCGATCACCGCTCCGGCGTCAATCACGCTGCCGGCTCCGATCACCGAGCCGCTGACCTGGCAGTTCGGGCCCACCCGGACCCCGGCCCGCAACACGCTGCCGGTCACCGTGGCGGTACCGTCCACCTCTACACCGGCGCCCATCGGGTCCAGCTTGCGGGCCAGCTGCAGCTGCACCGCCAGATAGGTGGCGGGGGTGCCCGCATCCACCCAGGCGGCGTCTGACGCCAGGGCGTACAGGGTCCCATCGGCCACCATGGCCGGGAAGGTCTCGCGTTCGATGGACACCCGCCGGCCGTCGGGGATGCGGGCCAGCACCGAGGGTTCCAGCACGTAGGTGCCGGCGTTGATGAACGTGGAGGGCTCGGTGCCGGGCGCCGGTTTCTCCACGAAGGCGGTGACCTTCCCGTCGGGTGCGGTGGCCACCACCCCGTAGCGGGAGGGGTCCTCCACCGGGGTCAGGGCGATGGTGGCCTCCGCGGCCCGGGCCCGGTGCAGCGCCACCAAGTCGCCCACCGCCAAGTCGGTGATGACGTCCCCGTTGACCACCAGGAACGGCTCTCGGTGGTGGTCCAAGCCGGCATGGAGGGCCGCGAATCGGATGGCTCCGGCGGTGTCGAGCGGTTCGGGCTCCACGGCGTAGACCAGCTCCACCCCGGCACAGCGGCCATCGGGATAGGCCTCGGTGAACGCTTCGGGTCGATAGCCCAGGGACAGGACCATCTGCTGCACCCCGTTGGCGCCCAGCCAGCCGGCCACCCACTCGATCATGGGCCGATCGACCACCGGCAACATCTGCTTGGGCCGCTGCAAGGTCAGCGGGCGAAGGCGGGTACCGAACCCACCTACCAATACGACCGCCCGCATGTGTTCATCCCCCGCCTGAGCGCCGACGCCCACCGCCGGCTGCCAACTGAAACTAGCCCGAGGTCGTGGTGGTCCCGGCGACAGTGGTAGTGGTGGCAGCAACGGTGCTGGAGGTAGCGCCGCCCGCAACCGTGGTGGTGGTGGCGGCCGGGTCACCAGCCACGGTGGTCCCGGGGTCTCCAGCAACCGAGGAGGCACTGCCCGGCAACGTGGTCAGCGTGGAGGGGTCCACGTCGGTGAGTTGGTCAAGGCCCGGGATCGATTCCGGACGGGGGATATCGGCGATCTTGCCCTCGGGCACGAAGGCCAAGGTGAAGGCGGAGCGGTCGGTGAGGAACCGGGCCCCGGTGATGTCCTCGGTGATGATCTCGGGTTTGGCGTCGGGGTCATCGGCGCTGGCCCACCGGGCGAGCACCAACTTGCCCACCTCACCGCTGGGGCAGGTGGTCTTGCCGCTCTCGTAGGCCTTGCCGTCGGTGGTGGTCAGCTTGGTGTCGGAGGCCTTCAGCGCGATCTGGTCGAAGAACTTGCCCAGGGTGGCGTCTTCCCCGGTGGCGACGGAGGAGAAGGGGTGGATGTGGATGATGCCGTCATCGTGGGTGTGGATGCCCACCTTGTCGGCGCCCACATCGACCGGGTTGGGCGCGAAGGCGTCACAGAGGTACATCCCGTAGGCGACATGCCAGTGATCTTCCAGGCGGGGTTCAACGCGTTGGGCGGAGGCCCGCTGATCACGGCCCCAGAACACCAACAAACCCCCCACCACGCAGATAGCCAGGATGGCCAGGGGGTACGCGCGGCTGGAGCTCTCTCGAATGGAGCGCTTCTTGCCGCTGCGGGCCACCTTGGCCAGCTTCTTCGTGGAGGATGCACCAGCGGCGCTCTTGGACGGTCGGGGAGGTGCCATGGCAACGGTCCAGGCTAGTGCCTGACCTCCCGGAACTGGTCGCACTGCCCGAACCCGTGCTCGCACACCCCGCCAGGACACCCCACCGGACCACCGCACCGACACCGGGGGGCACCTTCAGCGCCGGTCGCGCAACTCCTCGAACAACGCGCCGTACGCCCCCGCCACCGCTGCCGGTGATGCCCAACCCTGCACGAAGCTTCGTCCGGCGGCACCCATGGACGCCCACTGGTCCCGCCGGGCCAGCAGATCACGCAGCGCCGCCACGAACGCCTGCTGGTCCTCGGGACCGACGGCCACCCCGGCCCCGGCGCTGTCGATGGTCCGGGCCACCTCGGTCCCGGGGTCCACGCTGGCCAGCACCGGCCGACCGGCGGCGAGGATGGAGTACAGCTTGGACGGCACGCTGGCATGGGCCAACCCCCGCCGCAACGGCACCAGGTGCAGGTCTCCGGCGGCGAGCACCTCGGCCAGCCGCTCCTTGGGCTGGTAATCGACGAAGCGCACGTTGCCCAGCCCGGCGGCGGATCGTTGCAGCTCGGCCCGGCCCGACCCCTCGCCGTTAAACACGAAGCACACGTCGGGGTGGCTGTGTTCGAGGGCCCGGGCGGCGCCCACCACCAGGTCCAGGGATTGGGACAGGCCCACGTTGCCGGCGTACATGACCACGGTGCGACCCACCAGATCGTGCTCTCGTCGGTAGTCGTTATCGGGATTGCCCACCTGCACCAACGTGGTGTCCACGAAGTTGGGAATCACCCGCACCTGCGTTTTCCGTCCGGGGGGACGACCGCGGTCCAGCTTGGCGCTGACGTTTCGGGCCAATTCGTCCGACAGCACGGTGACGGCGTCGGCGTGGCGGTAGATGAACCGCTCCAGCCACGAGGCGGCGGCGATCAGTCGCTGGTTGGTGATGGCCCCCAGCTCAACGGCCACGTCGGGGAAGATGTCCTGCACGTTGAACACGTAGGGCACCCGATGGCGGCGGGCCACCAACCAGCCGGCCACACCGAGGGTGATCGGTGGTGACATGGCCAGCACCAGCTGCGGTTTGGGACCCCGTCGACCGACCAGCCCCACCGCGGTGACCAGGGCGGTGTAGGCCCCGAAGGCCGCGGCCCGGGCGGGGATGTTGGCCTTGTTGGTGGGAAAGGGGTGCACCCGGGTGATGCGACCCCAATCGGTGTCCTGGGCCCGAATGGCCCGGCCTTGCCAGCCGGGCTCGATGCGATGGTGGCGATACCACGGCAGCGCGGTGATCACGTGCAAGCGATGACCCTGCGCCACCAGCCCGTTGGCGATGGTGGTCATGACCTCACCGGTGGGCGCGATGTCCGGCTCGAAGTGGGGGCACAGCACCAGAATGTTCATCGTTGCTCCCAGTTATTGGCTGCCACGGCGGCGGGGGCCGTCATGGGCACAGCTCCCGATAGGCCTGCACGGTCAACTCGGCGCTTCGGTCCCAGGTGAACGCCGCGGCCCGCGCCCGCCCGGCAGCGCGCAACTCCGCCGCCGCCGCAGGGTCCGCCAAAAGTTCGCCCAGCGCCGCGCTCAGGGCGGCCACGTCATGGGGGTCAACCAGCACCGCGGCGTCCCCGGCGGCCTCGGCGGTGGCGATGCCGGCGGAGGTGATCACCGCCGCGCCGGCGGCCATGGCCTCCAACACCGGCAGCCCGAACCCCTCGAACAGGCTGGGGTAGCAGAACACCGCGGCGCTGGCGTACAGGGCGTCGCGGTCCACGTCGGGTACGAAGCCCAACACCCGGACCCGCTCCCCCAAGGGACGTACCAGGTCCTCCACTTTGGTCTTCCAGCCGGCGGCGCCCACCAGCACCAGGTCCACATCGGCTCGGCCTAAGCGGGCGAATGCCTCCACCAGCGCCGGAAGGTTTTTGCGGGGTTCCAACGTGCCCACCGACAGCACGAAGGGTCGATCCAGGCCGTAGCGGGCCAGCACCTCTGCCGCCACCGCCGGGTCCACCTCAACGGGCGCCACCCCCAACGGCACGAGGCGCAGTTTGGCGCCGGGGAACCCCGCCGCCAGGCAGTCCTCGATGGTGGCGGTGGAGGGGCACAACAGCAGGTCAGCGTCTTGGTGCAGGAGCCGCATGGCTTGGCCGAAGAACCGGCGGCCCTTGGCGGTGTAGTTCTCCGGGAACCGTTGAAAGGCCAGGTCGTAGAGCTGCGCCACCAGCGGCGCGGTTCGTGGGGGCACGGCCATGGCGGTGGCGTGGATCACCTCCACCGGCCCGGTGACGCGCTGCACCGGCGGCCATCGCAGCAGATGCCAGCTCTCATACAGCGCCAATCGGGGTAGTGGCAGGGACCGCACCGGGATGGAGGGCGTCCATGCCGGTGGCGGCGGATGGCGGTGAGCGGCGGAAACCCCCACGAAGTCCACGTCGGATCGTGCGTCCATGGCCCGCAGCAGCTCCAACGCGGCGCGGGCGGTGCCGCCGGGCACCCGGTGCCAGCATTGCTCCAGCGTGTAGGCCACCCGCACGAGGCGCTCAGTGTGCCACACCGGGCCCGGCGGACC
>JBJXFH010000102.1:0-150318 GCA_046155365.1 Acidimicrobiales bacterium
GGACTGGCGCTGGTGGTAGCGGTGTTGAGCCTGTTGATCACGGTGGTGTGCCCGGCGGCGAGCCCGGCCCAGACGGTGGACGAAGCCCGAGACCAGCGCGAGGCCACCCGCGCCGAGCAGGCCCGCATCGCCGAGGAGTTGGACCTGTTGGAGGCCGACGCCGCCACCATGGGCGAGGCCTTGGAAGGGCTGGGCCAGGCCATCGCCTTCCAGCAGGCCGAGGTGGCCGGTGCCAACGCTGGGTTACGGACGGCGCAGGCCTCCGTGGCCGCCGCCCGGTCCGAGGCCGACGCCACCGGCGGGGAGATCGAGCGGATCCGCAGCCGGGTCACCGAGGCCGTGATCAACACCTACACCGGCGGCCTGGAACAGCAAGCCGAGCAGCTTCTGGCCTCCTCCAGCGCCACCGAGGCCCAGCAGCGCAATCACCTGCTCGATGTGGTCCGCACCAGCTACGACGAGGACCTCGAGCTGCTGCGTACGTTGCGGGAACGCCAACGCCGGGCCATCACCCGCGCTGATGCGGCAGTGACCCAGGCCGCCGCCCTGGAAGCCAAACTGGCCGCCGCGCAAGCTGAGCTCGATCGGCAATGGCAGACCCAGGCGGCCATCGCGGCAGCGTTGCAGGCTCGAATCGGGGACGTGGAAGGCGAGGCCCAGCGCCTGGCCGACGCCGAGGCGGGATTCACCCGTGTCATCAACGAACGCCTGGCCGAGGAGGAAGCGGTCCGTCAAGCGGCGGCGGCCGCGACCGGACCGGCGCCATCCGCTCGTCCCTCCTTCGACGCCAGGTCCGCTTCGGGGTTCATTGTCCCCACCGACGGTGAGATCACCTCCGGATTCGGCTACCGGGTCCACCCCATCCTGGGGTACTCCCGCTTCCATGCCGGCATCGACATCGGCGCGTCCGAGGGCACCACGGTGTGGGCCTCCAAGGAGGGGGAGGTCATCCTGGCCGGCTGGAACGGCGGATACGGGAACTGTGTGATCATCGCCCACGAAGGCGGCATGGCCACCCTGTACGGGCACATGTCGGAGCTGGCGGTGAGCGAAGGCCAGGTTGTCGAGCAGGGCGAAACCATCGGCTGGGTGGGCTCCACCGGGGCATCCACCGGTCCTCACCTGCACTTTGAAACCTGGGTCGGCGGCGAGCCCTATGACCCGTATCTGTTCTTGTAGCTACCGGTAGCTCAGCGGGGCTCAGCCGGGCTCAGCCGAAACGGCGGGTATCGATCACGGCGCGCTGGTGGGTGCCTTCGCCCAGCAGCTTCTCCCCGGCGCTGGCCCGCACCTCGAACGTCAGCCGGCGCTTGGTTTTCTCGCTCAGCCGGGCGGTGACGGTAACGGTCTCCCCCGACGATGCCGAGGCGACGTGGGAGACGCACACATGGGTGCCAACGGTCGATTCGCCCTCGTCCAGGTGCGGGATCACCGACTCCAGACAGGTCCGCTCCATCAGCATGATCATCGACGGCGTCGACAGCACCTTCATGGGCAGATGCGGCGGTGACATGTCATCGGTCACCACGTGCTCGGCGGCGGTTTCGATGCCGGGGGCCAGGGAGTCTTTCATGCCCGGACAGTATCGGACCGGGCAGCGGCTCTCAGGTGCGCGCCACCAGGGTTTCCGTTACGAACAGTTCATCGGACCATGACACCTTGTAGGGCATGTCCATCCCCAGGTCGTATCGGGTCACACCCTCTCTGACCAGGCGTTCCATCTGCCCCAGTTGCAGCAGGTTGCCCAATGAGAGGGCCGGGAAATGGCTGCTGTAGGCCAACTGCAGTCCCCGATACCGGCCCCGGCGCACCGCCCCCAGGATGTACCCCACGTCCTGCCGACCAGCGACGGCGAACCCGGCTCGCAGCCGCCCGCCCACAGCCGGGAGCCCCGTAGATCCCGTAGCAGCGGCGTCGGCCGGGTGAGCGGCGAGGTTGGCGGCCAGGTCCAGGTAGAACCGGGCGAAGCTGGGATCGGCCAGGCCCGAGCCGGTGCGACCCTTCCAGCTGGCCTGCTCCACGGCGATGGCCCGCTCCACCACGTCGGCCCCGCCACCGTCCACCCACTCGAAGCGGATGCCGGCGCGCTCGGCGCGGTCCCCGGCCTGGCGGGCGTTGCGCCGGAAACGGGCCGAGCGGCGATCGAGGTAGGCCTCCAAACCCCCGTCCAGCCACGCCACCCGCCGCCCCACCGTGCTGCCCACACCCATGACCAACAGCCGCGATCCCAGGCGTCGGGCCAGGGCTGAGGCCAGCGTGCCGTCCGGGACCATCCCCGCCAGCAACACGGCCTGGCAGTCGTGGCGCTGGTCGCGCAGCACCCGTTCGATCAGGTCCACGCCGGCATCCACTGATGGGCCCACCACCGGGCAGGCGAATCCCCACTGCACATCGAGCCCGCACAGCAGCGCCCGTCGGTCCCGCCCGGGCAGCCGGGTGAGCACCACCGCCGCCTCCGGGGTCACCTCCGCCAGGACCGGTCCGGCACCGAAGTTCTGATGCAGCGGCACAATCCAATCGGTGCTGGAACAGAACCGATCCACCTCGCCGGTTCGGTCGACCAGCTCGTCGTACGCAGCCGCCCTACAGGGCGGATCCAACCATTCTGACGTCGAGCTTCTCGCCCGCATGACGCCTCCGATATCTGCCGCCCCGAGTGGCCCGGACTGCCAGATTAGGGGGTAGCGTCGCGCCCGGAACGGCGACGCCCGCGCCGGCGGCTGCGTAGCGACAGGACGGGATGATGCGCTCTGCGGACATACCGACACCGCCCGGGGTGGAACCACACGTCAACGGTGGCCGTCCCCTCCGCCCGCCCGGATACCCGTCCGCTCGAAACCCCAAACGTGGTCCCCTCACGGCGGCGCTATCGGTTGGCTTGGCGGTGGCTGCGGTGTGGGGTGTCCTCGGCGCCTGTGCCGCACCCACCTACCGCTTTGTGTCCAACGACCAGCTCGGTAGCTACTTCCGGTTGCCCAGGACCTGGCAGGCACAGGACGTCACTGATCAACGGACCGAAGGCCGGATCGCGGCAGACCCTGGTGCCATTGTGACGTTGTGGGACCTGCGGTTCTTGGGGCCGGCCGGACCGCCGTCCACCATCGTGGCGGGCACGGGCTCCTCGGCGGCGCTGCCGTCCAACGTGGTCGGGAGAGTGCTGATTGTGGACCTCGGGCCCACGCAAACCCAAAAACTTGCCTTGTCGGATATCCGGAAAAGCTTCTCCATGCTCGAGCACGATCCGTTGTTCCCGCCGGAGGACATCGACAGCGATCAGATCGAGGTGGCGTCCTACGAGCAACTTGCTGCGGGGGAGTCCCTGACCGGCAGTCGGGTGGTGTCGAACCTGGACCTCGACCCTGACGGGGACGCCGGCCTTTGGTTCACCGAGAGCCAATCGATGTTGTTCGACAACCGTTCGGGCCTCCTCTATGTGCTGACCATGCGCTGCGTTGCGGATTGCTACCAGCGGAACCAGCAACAGATCGACGAGATCGCCAATTCATTCACGGTGCGCACATGACCGCCGCCCCATCGGACGCGTGAAGGAATCACGATGAGTCTTCCTGTTACGGACCTCACACCGATCAGTGGGACCGCGCCGGTGCACGAGCCCCCCGCAGACGATCGGGACCCCAAGACCCGCTGGCCCTTGCTGTTCTGGGACCGGGCGCGGGTGCTCATACTGCTGATGGTCGTCTTCTTCATGTCGGTAGCCATCAAGCACGACAGGATCCCGATCATGTCCTGGCGCGAGGCGCTGGATGATCAGGCCCGTGCCAAGTGGTGGCTCTTCGTGTTGGCCGGCATGGAAGTGCTCCATCAGGTGCACCTGTTCGTGTGTGAACGGGCCGGCGGGTACAACCAGCTGTGGGAAAAGGGTGTGTGGGGCCGTTGGGAGCGGTCCATGGAGAAGCTCAACCCGTGGACCCGGTACCGCCTGGGCCGCATCGTCAAGGTGATGGCGTGGGGCAGCGTGGCGCTGGTGGTGTTCGCCGCGATATGGGGCGTGAGCTTCCTCGAAGCGGTGGCGCAGGCGCCCGGTCGACTGTGGTCGAACCCCTTCGGCGATGCGGGCATGCCGTGGTTCTTCCAGTTCATCTTCTTGTTTGCGTTTAGCGCCATCCAGATTATCGGCATGTTCTGGATGATGTCCCGAGGTGGTATCGACACCTACATGCCACGGGACATCAAGACTCGTTTTCGCGATGTCTGGGGCCAGGACAAAGTGCTGGAAAAGGTCAAGGAGAACATCCTCTTTCTCGAAAAGCCCGAGGAGATCGAGTCCAAAGGTGGTCACGTACCTGGTGGGATGTTGTTGTGGGGGCCCCCAGGCACCGGCAAGACCCTCATGGCCGAGGCGGTAGCGGGGGAAACCGGCAAGCCCTATGTCTTCGTCGACCCCGGCGCCTTCATTGCCACCTTCGTCGGTATCGCACCGCTGAAGGTCCGGCGGCTGTTCTCGAAACTGCGAAAGCTTTCACTCCGCTACGGGGGCGTCATCGCGTTCTTCGACGAGGCCGACACGCTGGGTAACCGGGGCCAGCTCTCGGGCGGGTTCAACCGGGCCGCTCCCGACGAAGCCAGTGGGGCCGCCGGCCTCCAGTGCTGCAACGGCCTGCACTATGTCGGCCAGAACACCGCGTACGCATCTTTTTCCGAGGGCCTCCGTTCCTTCCGGGCCTCTGGCGCCGATGTCGGTGAACCGGTACCGCTCATCCGCAGACCACTCAACATCATCATGGGCGGCATGGGCGCCGGCGGCTCGGGGGCACTGCAGTCACTGCTCACGGAGATGTCGGGTCTCAAGAAGCCCCGCGGCGCGGTCAGCCGCAAGCTCCGGTCGCTGCTCAACATGAAGCCGAAGCAGCCACCCAAGTACCGCATCCTGATCATGATGGCCACCAATATGCCCAGCTCCCTGGACGAGGCCATGCTGCGGCCGGGCCGGATCGACCGAAAGTACAAGGTCGATTACCCCACCCTCGAAGGGCGTGTCAAGACCTTCAACGGCTACTTGCAGAAGGTTCGCCATGTCCTCGGTGAGGATCAGGTCCGCCGCCTGGCGGTGATGTCGCCTCGGGCCACCGGTGCCACCATCAAGGACATCGTCAACGAATCGTTGATCGTGGCCATCCGCAACGGGCGTGACACCGTGACCTGGCCCGACGTGCTGGAGGCCAAGACCTTCAAGCTGCACGGCATGGCTGACGGGGTGGCGGCCACGGAGCTGGAACAGCACGAAACCGCCATTCACGAGGCCGCCCACGCGGTGGCCTTCTACTTCCTATCGCGCCGGTCGGTCATCGACATCGCCACCATCGAGCAGCGGGGGGACGTGGGCGGCTTCGTCAGCCCGGTGCCCATTGAGGAGCGCAAGTTCGACTGGCGCAACGAGCTGGAACTGGACGTGATGGTGTTCTTGGCGTCGTTGGTGGCCGAGCGCATGTTCTTCGGCGGGGACAACTCCGTGGGCGTGGGCGGTGATATGGCCGGTGCCACCTCCACCGTTCGGCGGATGTTGTCCCGTGCCGCAATGGGCGAGACGCTCACCTCCCATGGCATCGATGATCTGAGCGACCCCCAGCGCCAAGAGTTCGACGTACGGGTCGAGGCCAAGCTGCAGGAGCTCTACCAGCGCACCTTCGATCTGATCGACGCCAACCGTTGGTTCCTGGCGGCCATCGCCCACGCCCTTCAGCAACACCACACCATCACCGGTGAGGACATCGACGCCATTTACAAGGGACACGTCGGGCCCACCCTGGACGGGTCGGTCTATCGCAGCGAGGGGTTCCTTGAGCAGTACGGCACCTATTTGGCGTCGGCTCGGGAAGCGCACGAGGAGCAGGGCCAGATCGGGATGCTGATGCCCAAGTTCGAGGTCCAACCGGTGGGGGAAGGTGCCCGCGCCGCCGGCGTGGGCGGTGCTGCGTCGGTCCTGGGCACCTACGGACCGCTGGATCGGTACCGCCCCCGCAGCCGGCCCAACCCGGACCAGCGAGGTGCCTCACCGGACCCCGCAGGGCCGGACGGGTCCCCGAAGCTGTCGGACTGGATGCCGTGGGACTGACCTCACCATCACGGCATTGTCCGGCTCGCAGTCCGGTCCGCTAGGATAATCAGCCGCTACCGCGCCGGATTCATGCCCTCGGCCGCAGGTCGACCCATCTCGAGGATCAGCCGATGTCGAAAATCTGTCAGGTGACCGGCCGCAAGCCCAGCTTCGGCAACACCGTCTCCCACAGCCATCGCAAGACCCGGCGTCGTTGGGACCCCAACATCCAAAAGCAGCGGTTCTGGATCCCCTCCGAGCGCCGTTGGGTCACGCTGACCATCTCCGCCAAGGGCATCAAGACCATTAACCGTAAGGGCATCGAGTCCGTTCTGGCCTCCATGCGTGCCGCCGGTCAAAAAGTCTGACCCGACGTCAACTACCAGCAGTGCAGCGTTCGGGCTTCACCCGGGCAGAACTAGCAAGCACAGGCAAGCACAGCAAGCACGATTTCGGAACGACCGGGCGAAGGTCCGGTCCGAGCCAGCAGGGTCGGCGCCAGCACAGCCACGGGTGGGGTAGGGGCCCCACCTACGTGGAGGAGCTTGGGGTTGGGGCCCCAAGCGGGAAAACAAGCATGGCGAAGAACGACAAACGGCCGATCATCAAAATGCGATCGACCGAGGGGACGGGGTACACCTACGTCACCAAGAAGAACCGCACCAACACCCGGGAGCGGCTTGAGCTGAAGAAGTATGACCCCGTGCTGCGCAAGCACGTGCTGTTCCGCGAAGAGCGCTAAAGGCCCCCATCGTGGCCCGCTCCGTGGAAGAGGCTCGCCAAGAGCTTGATCAGGAGTTCCGCCAGTTCCAGGAGGGCTTGGGCCGCATCCATGTGGCACTCGGCGAGCTGGCTCGAGCCGGAGCCACCGATGACGTCTACCAACTGCTCGAGCGGCTTGAGGACGTGGTCCATGACGTGCGGACCGGAGGCGTGATGGGCTCGGGGGCCAAAGGCCATCGTGAGGCCCGGGAGAAGTGGCTGTCCGCCGGCGGGGCCTGACTCCTCGGCCCTAGCGGCGCTTTTCGGTCCGTAGGTCGAAGCACACCTTCACCGACGCCCGGGGCCCGGCATTGGCAGCGTGGGCGATGGCCTCCACGTAGCGCTCCAGTGGGTAGCTGGCCGATACCAGCGAACCCAGCTGATCGCCCAGCTTCGAGGCCAGATCAATGGCCAGCGAGAACGTGCTTCGCCGCTCCCCTCCCGCCAAGGTCTCGGTGCAGTAGCAGTACGCCCCCACCAGCTCGGTCTCCCGATGCCACATTGCGGTCAGCTCCAGCCGCACCCCCGCCGGCATGCCCACCAACACCACTCGACCCCGGGGCCTGGTGATCCCGATCGAGCGGCGGATGGTGGCCGAAGAGCCCAGCGTGTCGATGGTGGCGTCGGCCCCACCGGCCAGATCTTCGCCGATCACGTGGCAGCCCACCGCTCGCCGAACCGCACGGGGCAGGGCGTCGGGTTCCACCACCTGGTCAGCGCCCATGCGGCGTGCCAATTCCTGCTGGTGGCGGTACTTGGCGCCCACCAGGATCCGGCAGTCCGGCTGCAGGGCGCGCAGGGCGGCCACGCAGAGCAGCCCCATGGTGCCCGCCCCCAACACCGCCACCGTGCTGCCGGCAGCCAACCGGGCCCGGCACACGGCGTGCAGGGCCACGGCCAACGGCTCGATCATCACCGCCGTCTCATCGCTCATGGTGTCCGGTATCGGGTGCAGTTGGCTGCGATGGGCCACGAACTCCCCGGACCAACCACCGCCGGTTGAGGCGCAGTAACCGATCTGGATGCCCGGCTCCAGCTCACCGGTGATCAGATGCCCGTAATCGTCCCCGTCTCCGGGGGAGGCACCCGGCCACGGCGGGACGAACCCCCGGGCCTCGGGGCCCAGCACCGGTTCCAGCACCACCCGTTCGATCTGGCCCTCTTCGCCCACGATCTCACCGATCACCTCGTGACCGAGGGTGAACGGGAAGGAGATGAACGGCTCGAAATAGCGGGCCGCGGCACCGCTCACGGTGGCCAGGTCCGATCCGCAGATGCCGGACAGCACCGGCCGCACCCGCACCCAGCCGGGACCGGGCAGCGCCGGCGGATCGGTGTCCACCAGCTTCAACGGGCCCACCTTGGCTCCGTCGGACCCGAACAGGCGGGAACCCACGGCGGCGGCCACGTAGCGGACCTCCTGGCGGCGAAACTGCAGGGCTCTCATCGTTGGGTCATCGTTGGGTCTGCCCGTCAATCACGGTGGGGGAGCCCGCCAGCACGGTATGACGCACCTTGCCGGTCAGCTCCCAGCCGGCGAAAGGGGTGTTCTTCGCTTTCGACGCCAACGCCGCGGGTTCGACCGTCCAACGTTGATCGGGGTGGAACACGCACAGGTTGGCCGGTTCGCCCGGGGCGATGGGTCGGCCCTGATCGGTCAGGCCGGCGATGGTCGCCGGTTTCCAGGTGAGGGCGGCGATGGCGGCTTCCAACGAGATGGCCGCCGGGCCCAGGATCACGCCCAACGCCGTTTCCAGGCCCAACATCCCCGGGGAGGCGGCCTCGAAGGATCCGGTCTTGGCCGACGCCGGGTGGGGTGCGTGGTCGGTGGCGATGGCGTCGATGAGCCCGTCCTGCAACGCCTGGCGCAGCGCCATGAGCTCCCCTTCGCCCCGCAGTGGGGGGTTGACCTTGTAGCGGGGGTCCCCACCGGAGCAGCAGGCGTCGGTCAGGGTCAGATGCTGAGGGGTGACCTCCACACTCACCGCCAGCCCCGCAGCCCGGGCTGCAGCCACCAGCGCCACCGTGGCGGCCAGCGACGCATGCAGCACGTGATAGCGAACCCGTCCCGGCGGCGTGGCGCCAGGGTCCGGCCCATCGCCGCCGTCAGGGATGGACAACGCTCGGACCAGGGCCAGGTCCCGGGCCACGGTGATCTCCTCGGCCACCGCCGGGCGTCCGGCCAGGCCCAGTTCACGTGACCAGGGACCCTCGTTGAGGTGCCCGCCGCTGACCAGGGCGGCGCACTCGGCGTGTTGGGCGATGACCGCGCCGGGCAGGCGCGCCGCCGCTTGTAACGCCGCCCGCATCACGGCGGCATCGGCCACCTCGTTCCCGTCATCGGTGAACATCCGCACCCCGTGTCGGTACAAGCCGGCCAGGTCCGAGAGCCGTTCGCCGGATCGACCGATGGTGATGGCCGCGGCAGGGTGCACGGCCACCAGGGCGGCGTCTCGGCCCCAGGCCCGGACCTGCTCCACGATCTCGATCTGATCGGTGCAGGGGTCCGTGTTGGGCATGGCCACCACCGCGGTGTACCCGCCCAGCGCCGCGGCCCGCGAACCGCTTTGCACCGTCTCGGCCTCTTCCATGCCCGGTTGACGTAGGTGGGTGTGCAGATCAACGAAACCGGCGCACACCACCGCCCCGCCGGCATCCAACTCGGTGACGTCCGAGCGGCCCGGGCCCGGACCAGCCCTCACCGCGGCCCCCACATCGGCTCCCACGGCCACGATGTGAGCGCCGTCGATCAGCACATCGGCCAACCTGCGGCCCTGCTGGTCCAGCACCACGCCTCCCCGGATCAGCAGCACGGGCGGTGATGCTAGCGGGGCCGGCCAGGGCGCATTTCATGCCGAAGGTGTGAGCTGCGCTGGCTAACCTGGCCGACCCGTGACCGCCACCGAGACCACCGTGCCCGCAGCCGAGACCGCGGTGCCTGCACCCGGGACCGCGGTGACCGCACCCGAGGGCGCTGTGCCCGAAGCCGGGGCCGCGGCGCTGAACCGTGCGGAGCTCGATCGGGTGTTGGTCCGGGTCGATCCCTCCAAGGGCCTGTGGGATCTGGTGGAGTCCGGGCGGGCGGCAGAGATCGTGCCTGAACTACCGGCCCTGCGCCTGGAGCAGGACCCCATCCACCGCCACAAGGACGTGCTCAGCCACACCATCGCGGTGGTGGCCAAGACCAGCCCGGATCTGCGGGTACGGCTGAGCGCGCTGTTTCATGACATCGGCAAGCCCCGCACCCGGGCCTACGTGGATGGACAGGTGACGTTCCACCATCACGAGGCCGTGGGCGCCAAGATGACCCGGAAACGTTTGCGGGCTCTGGGTTATGACGCCGATGTGGTGGCGGACGTGACCGAGCTGGTCCGTCTGTCGGGCCGGTTCAAGGGCTACAGCGACGGCTGGACGGATGCCGCGGTGCGCCGGTACGCCCGTGACGCCGGACCGTTGCTTGGCACCTTGAACGAGCTGGTCCGCTGTGATTGCACCACCCGTAACCGGGCCAAAGCGGACCGCTTGCAGGAACAGGTGGACGAGTTGGAGCTGCGCATCGCCGAGTTGGCGGCGCTGGAGCGGCGCGAGGCGGAGCGGCCGGCGATTGACGGCACCCGGGTGATGGAGTTGCTGGGCATCGGTCCTGGTCCGTTGGTCGGTCAGGCGGTGCGGCATCTGCTGGAACTGAAACGCACCGGTGAGGCGGTTGACAACGCCTCTGCGGAGGCCGCACTACACGCCTGGTGGGCCCAGCGTTCCTGATCTGCGGACCACTCGCCGTACCGTCACCGGCGGCGCAGCTCATCTCGCAAAGGGTGGCGGGGGAGGTCCGGAAATTCCGCCGTAGGGTCGAATCGACGTCGAATCGACCCTACGGGCGTGGGCGAGAGACCGTCACCGAAGCCTACGTGAGGTGGTGGGGGGACCGCTCAGCGTCGCCAGGCGCCGGACTGGTTCGACTGGTAACCGAGGCTGCGGTAGATGGCGTCCACCAGGCCCTGGCCCCGTTCGTTGAGCAGCACCCCGGACCCCATGCGGTTCATCACGTACCCCACGCTCAGCCGCTCGAGGGGATCGCAGAAGCCGATCGAGCCGCCCGCGCCGACGTGACCGAAGGCCTGTTCGCCCAGTAAGCAGCTGTCCCGATCCCAACCCTGGGGCCGTGAACGGTTGTCCATGGTGGTCATGAAGCCCAGGCCGAAACGGGTGGCGATGCCCAGCACGGCGTCACGCTCGGTGGCGGCGGCCACCCGGCCCATCCGTCCCAGCGTGTCCCCCGAAACCGCCTCACCGGTGGCGAAGCGCCGATAGAGCTGCGCCAGACCTCGGGCCGAGCTCACGCCGCCACCACCGCCGATCTCCGCGGTGTGGCAGCGGCTGCTGTTGGGGTTCATGCCGCCCTGGTTGAGCAGCGCCAACGCCGGCACACCCTTGCGATCGTTGCGCACGGTGTGGGTGAACGCCGTGGGGTGCGCCGAATCGGGCATGAACGGGATGACCCGGCTGACGCGGCCCAGCTCGGCCTCCGGGACCCCTAACCAGAAGTCGGCGCCGGCGGGTTCAGCCACCGCTTCACGCAAGAAGGCGCCCAGCGACATGCCCGACACCCGGCGAATCACCTCCCCGATGAGCCAGCCGAAGCTCAACATGTGGTACCCCTGCTGCGTGCCGGGCTGCCAGAACGCCTCCTCGGCGGCGCAACGGGCGGCCATGGCGTCGAAGTCGTACACCTCGCCGTTGGTCAGCTTCTCCCGCCACGAGGGAACCCCCACGGTGTGATCGAGCAGCATCCGCACGGTTGCGTCGGCCTTGCCCCCGGCGGCGAAGGACGGCCAGTAGTCGCTGACCAGGCGGTTGAGATCCAATTCGCCGCGATCCGCCAGCACATGAGCCGCCAGCGCCACCGCCCCCTTGGTGCAGGAGAACACCGTGACCATGGTGTCCGCGGTCCACGGGTCACCCTCCGGTTCGGTGCCGGGGTCCCGGGTGGCCTGGGTGCCGCCCCACAGATCCACCACCGTCTCCCCGTCGATCGTGACGCAGACGCTGGCACCCACCTCGCCGTGCTGCTCGAAATTGGTCCGGAATGCCTCGCTGACCGCCTCGAACCGTGCTGTGCAGGTGCCTGAAATCATGCCCGCAGCGTAGGCGGGGCCGGACCCCGGCGATGCTCCTTGCGCCACACCAACCGCAAGCCCGACCAGGTGTCGTTGATGGCGCACACCTTGTTGTCGACCAGACCGATCGGCAGTGCCACCTCACGGACCACATCCTCGGTCAGATCGGTGGGAACCTTGGAGGCCCGCTTGGGCCAGGCCACCCAACATGCACCGTTGGGATAGATGGCGGCTGCCAGCATGCCCAGTCGGTCCTCGAAGCGGCCACGCTGCACGAAAAACGCCACCAGCACATCGACCGGTACATCGACGAGCACATCGAGCGCGGTGGTGATGTTGACGTCAGTGGGAACGGGCTCCAGCAAGGTCCGCAACGGCGACGGCTCATCGAGCAGCACCAGCTGACTTCCCGGCTTGATACCCAGCTTCTTGGATAGCGGCGTGCCTGAGTACCCCGCCGGCGTTGCCATACCGTCAAGCATGCCACGAGAGGTGCTGGTGGCGTCGTGGAGCCTGACGCACATGGTGCTGGTGGGACGTGTGCCCGCCAGGCCCGGCTAGCGTTCGGGTCGTGGTTGACCTGGGGTTGCTGAGCCTGCTTGACATGCTGCCGAACCCACTGACCGGAGCGCTGCCAACGGTGGCCTGCCGCTACCAGGATCTGGTGCGCATGGCGGTGCGGGCCGAGCAGGCCGGATTTTGTGCGCTCGGGGTCGGCGAGCATCACTTCAGCCACTACGCCTTGCCCTCGCCGTTTCTGGTGCTGAGCCACACCGCCGCCGCCACCAGCACCATCCAGCTGGGCACGTCGGTCACGCTGCTGGCCAACGCCGATCCGGTGCGTATTGCGGAGGACCTGGCCACGCTGGACGTGTTGTCCAACGGCCGGGCTGAGGCCACCTTCGCCCGGGGCGTGGATGTGAACACCATGACCGCGTTCGGCATCGACAGCATCGATGAGTTGCGTCCCCGCTTCGAGGAACACCTGCGGCTGGTGCTGCGGCTGCTGACGGAGGATCAGGTCACCTGGACCGGGCACTATCGGGCGCCGCTGAACAAGGTCCATCTGGAGCCCCGCCCGGTGCAACAGCCGCACCCCCGGATCAACATCGGCGGGGGCCTGTCCACGGTGTCCGCCGACCTCGCCGCTGATCTGGGTCTCCCGTTCGTGCTCCCCAGCCTGTTCCGTTTCCCGGAGGACTATCGCGAGATCGTGGGTCGTTATCGCCAGCGCATGATCGATAACGGTTTCGCGGACAAGGTGTCCGTCACCTTTCCCTGTTATCTGCACGTGGCGCCCACCACCCAACAAGCGACCCGTCGGTGGCGGCCCTATTTCGAGAACTACGTGGAGTTCGCGGCCATGGTCCGCAGCGCCGGGGCCCGGGGGTTCGAGTTCGACACGTTGGTCCGCGGCCCCGCGGTGTGCGGCAGCCCGGCCGAGGCGGTGGATCGGTTGGCGGGGATGGCGGAGCTGTTGGGGCTGGATCGGCTGTTGGTGCTGATTGACGCCGGGGGCATTCCCGTGGAAGTGGTGGACGAGGTTATCGAGCTGGTCGGCACCGATGTGCTGCCCCACCTGAACGGCTCGCCCCGATCGCCCCGATCGGCCCGCCCGGCCCGCGCCGTGGGATCGGCCGAGTTCCAGGGGCCAGCGCAGGTCAGCTCAGGGGCCGGGCCCGACGAGTCAGAGCAGCGCCGGAGCCAGCTCGGCCCACTCCCGTAGCGGCAGCTCACGGTCGGCGCGCAGCACCTGGATACAGACGTGGTCGGCGCCGGCGTCGTGATGGGCCTTGACCCGGGCGGCGATCTGCTCGGTGCTGCCCCAGGCCACGATGGCGTCCACCAGCCGGTCCGAGGCCTGGTTGTGATCGGCCCAGTCCGATGCATCGAAACCCAGCCGCATGAGGTTGTTGAGGTAGTTCGGGGCCCGCAGATACACCGCCATGCCGGCCCGGGCGATGCGACGGGCCTCGCTGGCGTCGGTGCTGCACACCACCATCTGCTCGGGGGCCAGGGCCGGGCCTGGTCCCATGGTCTGACGGGCCAGGGCGGTGTGTTCGGGCGTGGTGAAGTACGGGTGGGCGCCCTGGGCGGCGGTGGCGGAGAGCTCCAACATCTTCGGGCCCAGCGCCGCCAGCACCGTGGCTGGTTCATGGGCCGGCTTGGCCGCCATGAACATGGCCGAGTCCATGTCCGCCAGGTAGGCCTTCATGTACGCCAGCGGCCGGCTGTAATCGTGCTTGCGGACGTTGGTGACCAGATGGCGATGGCTGACCCCCAGCCCCAGCACGAAGCGGTCGGGGTACGCCTCGGCCAGGGTGTTGCGACAGGCCACGGTGGTCATGGGGTCCCGGGCGTAAATGTTGGCGATGCCGGTGGCCAGCGCCAACGTGTTGGTGGCGGCCAGCAGGTTGGCTGAGGACACGAACGGGTCACGACCAACGGCCTCCGGCACCCACAGACTGGGATAACCGAGCGCTTCGAGGTGGCGGGCGGCGTCTTGGGCAACGCGGGTGGGATGGCCGTCCAGGGCACCGGTCCACACACCAACCCGGCCCAGGACCGAGATGGCCCGGCTGGTCGGGGTGGTGCTGTTCAGGTTTGCATCATCGCTGCTCGGCGAGGTCATAGGACCGGGAACCTAGCCCAGCCTGAGGGCGATGAACCCATGGCCCGATCCCCTCTTCGGGCGAACGCTGCGGGGGTGAAACGGGATGTGGCGCAAGGTTGGTGGCGAGCAGCTGACGGGTTCTGGTATCCACCGCAGGCCCGACCGGGGCAACTGTGGATGGGCGAGGTGCGTGGCCCCCACGGCGAGACGCCCCCCGGCCCCGGCTGGTGGATGGCCAATGACTATCGCTGGTATCCGCCCGAGGCCCGTCCCGGCGAACTGTGGGAGGCGCCCCCGTCATTCAGGGGGATTCCGGCCTTCCAGGAGGGGTCCGAGGCCGCCACCTCCCTCGAGGACCTGCACCCCGAGTTTGCCTTCAGCGAGGAGCCGGCCGGTTTGAGTGCCGCCCGGGCCGAGGCCGGTTCGCAGCCCGGTCGGGACGCCAAGGATGAGGCGGCGCTGCTGACCGCCCTGGGGCTGCTGCTGATCATCCTGGGCGTGGTGTTGCTGGCGGGGGTTCGGTTGCAGTGGCCCGACGCCTCCGCCGCCCTTCGACTACTGGCCTGGGTGCCGGTCGCCGCCGGGAGCTCACTGACCCTGATCGGCTCGACGCGCTACTTGGGATCGCCCTCATAAGTGCTGGTCAGCTTGGGGTCCTCGCCATCAGCGACCCGCAGCCGGCCGTCTTCCACCATGCTCAGCACGTGGGCGTACACCGAGCCCGCGGCGGGGTACCACAGCCTCTTGTCGTAGCCGGCGTAGAGCTGTGGGACCAGGTCGGCGATGGTGGCGGGTGCGGTGGTGAAGAAGCTGATGATCTGTCGTTCCCGCTCCTCCCGATGGTCCAAGAAGCTGCGCACGTAGGTGGCGGGATCGTCCACCGAGGGTCCGTGGGTGGGCCAGTAGCGACGGTCCTGGTCACTACGGTCCAGCAACTTGCGCAGTGATTGCAGGTAATCCCGCATGGAGCCGTCGGGGGGGCCGATCACCGAGGTGGCCCAGGCCATCACATGGTCTCCGGTGAACAGCACCCCTTCTTGGGGCAGGGCGTAACAGATGTGGTTGGAACAATGGCCGGGGGTGTGCACCGCTTCCACCCGCCAGTTGCCGTCGCCGGCGTCGATGACGTCCCCGTCGCTCACCCGCTCCTCAGGTTGGAATTCCAGATCGGGCCCCTCCCGCTTGAGGGCCGGGTCGAGGTCCTCGTACTCCTTGTCGTAGCCCTCCTTCTCCTCCTTGGTGAAGTACTTGGAGAAGTCCACCTTGTCGTTGGGGTCGTTCGGTCCCACCAGGCCGTGGGGCCCGAAGCCGTACACCGTGGCGCCGGTCTTCTCCTTCAGCCACGCCGCCCCCGGTGAGTGATCGGAGTGGGTGTGGGTGATGAAGATGTGGGTCACCTGCTCATCGGGGCCCAGCCCATCCAGGACGGCCTGCAGATGTGCTTCGAGCACCGGGCCGGGGTCGATCACCGCCACCTGGCCCCGGCCGAGAATGTAGGTGCCGGTGCCCTTGAACGTGAACGGGCCGGGGTTGCGGCACTCCACACGACGGATGAGGGGCGACAGGGTGTCGGTGGTGCCGTACGTGACCTCAAGGTCGCGGCGGTGCTGTATCGCGGTGGCCATGAGCTCATCCTTGCAGCCCGCACCCGGCCTCACACGATGAACCACGGGACGGCCTGAACGACGGGACGACCTGGCAGCCGGTGGTGCCGGGCCGGACGCGCCGAGGGTGCCCGTCCCGTGAAGGAACGAGCACCCTCGACTGGAGTGTCAGGTTCTGAGACCCCGCTGGTGTCACCTTGGTCCACGGGTCGCCGTGGGCGGTACTGGCTCTCGATTCGGCTCACCTCAGTGGGTGGCTCCTAGTGGTGGAGGAGCGCTCCTGCCGTCTCGACGCCTGAGACCAAGGCGTCCGGCCGGCCAGGCGGATCTTCCTCACCGCTGGAGGAAATAGGCATAAAGCTCCTTTCACACCGTGGGTAGCAAGTGACCCCGAAGGGTCCACCTGACCTGGTCAATGCTGATGGGAAACTTCGGCGGGTTAAGCATGTTGCCACGTGACCTGCGCCTTCCACACTCGTCCTCGACGGATGCGATGTCAAGCCCAAATGTGTCGAAAGGATATGTCCAAAATGTGTACGTGAGGCTCCCATGCCGAAAGGTACGTACTGTTAAGTATGAGGACGAGGATGGGTCTGGTCCGGGCTGAGGAGAATCTGATCGATGTTGGCGCCCAGCCAGTGGTGGTGGGTGGGGTCGGCGCAGCGGGGTGTGGGTGGTCGACCTGCTCCGGCGCACAGCACCACCTCGGTGCGGGCGGCGGCGCACAGGGGGATCAGCAGCGCCGGGGGCAGACGGTCAGCGGCCTCGATGAGCACCAGATCGAACGTCGGAGCCGAACCCAGTACGCCCTCGCAGATGAGCGCGGCCGCGCTGGTCACCACCAGCCGGTTGGGCGGGAGCGCGTGGTGGCCGGGTTGGGGTTCGATCAGGCGGGCGTCGGCTAGGCGGGACCGGATGGCCTGATCGGCGGCTGTTTGCGCCTCCGCCTCCACCCGACGGGCACCGCGGAGTTGCTCCTCGGCGAGGGCGTGATCCTGGCGGCGCTGCCCAATTTCCCGCTGCAGCCGACGCAGCTGGACCCGTACGGACCCGTGATCGGGGAGCGAGCGCTGTTGATGCTGCCAACGGGCCAGCACCTCGTTGCGGCGCCCGGCGCGGCTCGTGGCCAACTCCGCGGCCACCAACAACCGGCGGAGCGCGGTATCGGCGCCTTGTGGGCGGTCGTGGTGGAGCTCATCGGCCAGCCGGCCGACCCCCAGAGCGCCGGCGCACGCTTCACGGTCCGCTGCCAGCAGTTCCTGGGCGATGCCCTCTAACGCCCGGAGCTGCGCCACCTCGGGTTCGAGTTGCCGCAGCGCTTCACGGGCTGCACTGTGCGCGGCGGCAGCGTGGTGGTAGGCGCGTTCGGCGAGTTCGCGGGCGGTACTTGCCGCAGTCAGCGCGGTTGCCACGGTTACCTCGGGTGACTCGGCGGGCGTGGCGGGTTCGGCGGGCGGGTGGGGAGTGGCGGGGTCCGCGGAATGGATCGGCCGGGCCATGAGGGCCTCGAACGCTGCGGGGGCGTCGGTGATCACCAGCACGGTCTGGCCGCTGGCCAACGTGGCGCCGATGCGCTGGATGGCCCGCTGATGGAGACAGGTCCCCGTGGGCACCAGCCGAAGTCGGGGTTGGCTTGAAGCGCCGGGCGGACCGCTCCCGCCGAGCACGGTGGCGGCGTTTCGGACTGCCGGATCGCCTTGTTCGAGCCGGGCGATGGCCGCGGCGAACGTGGCCAGGATTGCGGCATCGGACCCGCTGGCGGACGGGCTGTGGCGGTCCGTGTCGGGAGGCGCGATCCGGGCACGAGCGGACCATTCCGCCCGCAGCGCAGCCCGCGGCGCGGCCAACGGGTCCGGTCCGGTCGGGCGCTGGGGCGCAATGGCAGGGGAAGGACCCCCCGGCGCCTGGATCATGCAAGCCACGGTAGCGGCGCCCATCCCCCCTGCCGGGCGCCGCTAGGGTCCGCTGGCATGGGTTCGGAGCTTGTGGAGCAGCTCGATCGGTGTTGGCGGTCCGACATCGTGCCGACGCTGAGTGAGTACGTGGCGGTTCCGGCGTTGTCGCCGGCGTTCGACGCGCAGTGGGCGGACCACGGTGCCATCGAAGCGGCGTTGCAGCTGCTGCAGGCCTGGGCGGCGGCGAGATCGGTGGCGGGCATGACCGTGGAGATCATCCGGCTGGAAGGGCTTACCCCGGTGCTGTTGGTGGAGGTTCCGGCGTTTGACCTCCCGCAGGGCGCGGCGCAGGAAACCGTGCTGCTGTACGGCCACTACGACAAGCAACCGCCCATGAGCGGGTGGCTGGAGGGGCTCGGACCGTGGTCGCCGGTGATCCGTGACGATCGTCTGTACGGTCGGGGCGCCGCCGATGACGGGTATGCCCTGTTCGCCTGTCTGGCGGCGTTGGAGGCCGTGCAGGACCGTGGCGGGTCCCACCAGCGCTGCGTGATCCTCATCGAGGGCAGCGAGGAGTCCGGTAGCCCGCATCTGCCGGCGTATTTCACGGCGTTACGGACCCGCATCGGGGAACCGTCGCTGGTCATCTGCTTGGACTCCGGTTGTGCGGATTACCAACGGCTGTGGGTCACCACCTCCTTGCGGGGCATGGCCGCGGGGGTGTTGTCGGTGGAGGTGACCGACGAGGGCCGACACTCGGGCGCCGTGGGTGGCGTGATTCCTTCGACGTTCCGGATCATCCGACAGCTGCTGGGACGCATCGAGGACGCGGACACCGGCGCGGTGCTGATCCCCGAGGCCAACGTGGCGATCCCCCCGGAGCGGGTGACCCAAGCGGCTGAGCTGGTGGCCGCGGTCGGTGACGGCATCGATGCCTATCCGCTGCTGGACGGGGTGAACGTGCGGATCAAGGCCCCGGCGGAGTTGGAACTGGATCGGACCTGGCGGCCGGCGCTGCATGTCATCGGCGCCGACGGGTTGCCGGCCACGGCGGACGCCGGCAACGTGCTGCGTCCGCGCACCGCACTGAAGTTGTCCATGCGGCTGCCGCCCACCGCGGACCCCGAGGCGGTCAGCGCCGCGCTGGGCCGGGTGCTCACCGCCGATCCGCCCTACGGGGCCCGGGTGCGCTTCGAAGCGGACACCCCGGCGCCGGGTTGGAACGCCCCACCGCTGGCGGATTGGACCCTGGATCTGTTGGCCCGCAGCTCGCAGGAGCATTTCGGTCTGCCGGCGGGGTTCGTGGGCGAGGGCGGCACCATCCCGCTGATGGGCACCTTGCAAGCGGCCTTCCCGAGCGCCCAGCTGCTGGTCATGGGAGTGCTGGGTCCCGGTTCCAACGCCCATGGGCCCAACGAGTTCCTGCATCTGGGCATGGGCGTGGGGTTGACGGCGTGCGTTGCTGACCTGTTGGTGGGCCACGCCCATAACCCCGGGGGAGGGTCTCATGACTGACACCAGTGGACTGCGCTTTGCGGCCGACGGCACCTTTGAGGTGGCCCGCTCCAAGCTCAATTCGTGCTTCGGCTGCGGTCAGGACAACCCGTCGGGGCTGCGTCTGCGGTTCCGGCTGCTGGAGGGGGGCGCAGTGGGCACGGTGGTGGAGGTACCGGCGGCGTTCTGCGGGGTGGACGGGGTGGTGCACGGTGGCATCCAGGCCACCATCCTGGACGAGGTGTCCGGGGTGGCGGCGCAGCTGGCCCTCCCGGCGGGAGCTGACCGCCTGCCCTGCGTCACCGCCGATCTGGCGTTGCGGTTCCGATTGCCGGTGACCCAGCAGGGGCCGGTGCGGGCGGAAGCCACCGTTGAACGGGTGGAGGGCCGCAACATCTTCGTGGCCGCCAAGATCGTGGACCCCGACGGTTCGGCGTTGACCACCGCCACGTCACGTTGGGTGCAGCTGCAGGCGTAGTACCGCCGGTCAGGGCCAGGGTCGGAAGCTGACCAGGGCCGCGGCGGCCACGAACAGCACCAGGATCAGCAGCAGCCCGATCTGCATCCGTTGGGCCGCGCTGGCGGCGTGGGCCCGCTTGGTGCCGTGTTCGGGGGCTCCACCGCCGGCAAGCTCCCCCAGCGCCACCAGTTGGGCCCCCCTGGCCGGTTGCACCAGCGCCCAACGCAGCACCACGGACGCCAGCCACGCGCCTTCTGCGGCCCAGAACCACACGCTGGACCAGGACAGGGTCCCGTCGGAGGCGGCCACCGCCAGCGCGCCGGCCGGGCCGACCACCACCATGGCCTGTTCGGCCCGGCGGGCGCCCAGGCGGTACCCGGCCCGGGCCACCGCCGCGGCATCCGCGGCGTCCAACCGGCGAACCAGCGGGCCCAGCAACACCGCGAAGAACACCGCGCCGTACCCGATCACCGTGGCCAGCAGGCACACCAGCATGGCGGCGCGGAAAAGCAGGGACATGACTTCAGCGTTCAGCATGGTCGGCGTCGCATGATCCGCCGTGGGGGACGAGCAGCCAAACCGGCCTCAGCCCGCCTTGATGACCACGGAACCGGCCACCTTGTCGTGCAGGGTCTGGTTGTTGGAGTCCCACAACGGCCACAGCGAGTCCACCAGCACGAACACCGCACCGAAGCACGACAGGAAGCTGGCGAAGAACTGGATCAGGTGGCGAAGCAGACCCTTGGCGGCACCAATTGGCTGGCCGGTCTGGCGATGCACCACCCGGATGCCCACCATCATCTTGCCCAGGGTTTGCCCCCGGCCGTTGAGTAACGCCAGATAGGCGAAGCCGATGAGCGCGGCCAAGAGTTGCGCCAACAGGAAGTTTCCACCGAGGGCCAACTGGAACTGGTTGTCCTGGGCGTTGATGTCCTGCAGGTCGTCTCGGGCGAACGCCATGATCAACACCACGTAGACCGTGACGATGAGGACGGTGTCCACGACCTTCGCCAGAAACCGCTTGCCCCAGCTGGCCAGCAGGTCCGGATGGATGGCGCCGGGTCCGATGCCGTATGCGCCGGCGGGGCCGGTTGGGGACCAGGTGGTGTACTGGCCTGCTGGTGCGGCGTAGGGGTTGGCGGCGGGCTGACCCCAGGGGCCCTGATCGGGCTGTTGCTGAGTCCACGGCTGGGTGCCCCCGCCCCAGCCACCGCTCGGCCCGGGAACACTCGGCCCGGGAACACTCGGCCCGGGCAGTCCCGGTGCGGGTGCGCCCCAACCGGAGGGGCCCTGGTCGCCCGCAGGGGGGGGTCCGCCCCAAACGGTCGCTCCGGCCCCGGTGAGAGGGGGCGGCACGCTCGCCGCGTCTTGGAAGCCGCCGGTGGCATTGGGAACCAGGCGGAGCCCGGCGGCCACCTCGGCGAGGGTCTGCCACACCGATTCGCCGTCTCGCACCACGTAGCTGGCGGCGTTGAGTTCGCTTCGCTGGGCCATGGCCCGCAGCTCATCCTCGCTCACCGGCCCCCGGGTCTGTGACCCGACGGCGTAATACCAGCTGGCCATACGGCTTCCCTTCGAAGGTGGGTGTGTGTGAGGGTGACGCCACTGTAGGCGTTGCGCCGTGGCGGCAGCGTTGTGGTCCGCTGGGGTGGACCGGCACCGGACCGATAACAATGGACCCCTCCCATGGCGCGCTCGGTAACCCTTCGTCCCTGGCAGAAACGGGCCCTCGACGCCTTTTTGGCCTCTGAACGGCCGGACTTCCTGGCCGTGGCCACCCCCGGCGCCGGAAAAACCACCTTTGCCCTGACGGCGATGCGTATGGAATTGGCCCGCAACGGCTGGCGACGGGTGTTCGTGGTGGCCCCCACCCAGCACCTGAAGGTCCAGTGGGCCAACGCCGCGGCCAACTTCGATCTGCATCTGGAGCGGGATTGGTCCGCCTCACAGGGAACGCTGCCGGCGGACCTTGACGGCGCGGTGTTCACCTACCAGCAGGTGGCCAGCTCGGCGGAGGCCATCAGCGAGCTGACCCGGGACGGGCTGGTGATCATGGACGAGTTGCACCACGCCGCCGAGGAACGGGCCTGGGGCGACGGGCTGCAGGCGGCGTTCGGGTTGGCTGCCCGCCGGCTGGGTCTGTCCGGTACCCCGTTCCGTTCGGACACCTCGGCCATTCCTTTCGTGCGCTACCGCCTGGAGGAGGCCGAGTCCGACTTCGATTACGGCTACCAGGACGCACTGACCGACGGTGGGGTGGTTCGGCCGGTGTTCTTCCCACGGGTCAACGGCCAGATGGAGTGGTCCGCGCCCGATGGGACCCTGTACGACGCCACCTTCGATGATCCCATGACCCGGGCCCTGGCCAATCAGCGGTTGCGTACCGCGCTGTCCTTGGAGGGGGAGTGGCTGCCGGCGGTGCTGGGGGAGGCCAACCGGGTGTTGATGGGCATCCGGGCCCGGTCCCAGCCCGAGGCCGGCGGCTTGGTGATCGCCATGGACATGGCCCACGCCCGGGGGATCGCCCGGATGCTGCGGGACCGGATGGGGGCGGCGGCGGTGGTCGCCACCTCCGATGACGCGGACGCTTCGGATCGCATCGCCCGTTTCGCGACCTCGGCAACTCCTTGGATCGTGGCGGTCCGGATGGTGTCCGAAGGCGTCGACATCCCGCGGTTACGGGTGGGCGTTTTCGCCACCAACACCACCACCGAGCTGTTCTTCCGTCAGGCGGTGGGGCGGCTGGTGCGGTGGCAGGTCATTCGAGGCGGCCAACAGAAAGCGTTCCTGTTCATCCCCGATGACATCCGGCTGAGGACCTACGCCCAACAGGTGGCCGAGCACCGCCGCCACAGCCTGCGTAAGCCCATCGAGGACGGTGAAGCACAGCTCGAACCGGCCGAGGAGGATGCCGCGGCCTTCGACACGCTGGCCGAACCGGAGCAGTTGTCCCTGTTCGCGGCGCTGTCCGCCGTGCCTCATGAGATCGAACGCACCTCGATCTTCGATGATGAAACCGATGATCCCTCCGTCGGGGGCGCCCCCGGAGGATCCGCTGCGGCCAACCACGGTGGGCCCGGAATCCCTGGCCGGTGGTTGCCGGACCACGCAGGAGCGGCGGTTGCTGATCCGTCGTTGGTCCTGGCCCTGGCGCCGCTGCAACGACCCACCGCGGAGCCGGGCCGCGCCGCTGCACCGGGCCGGACCGGGTTGGCGTCACTTGCCGCTGACGACGGGTTGCTGGCGGAGCTGCAAGGTTTGAGCCCCACCAAAGCGCGGGCCCGGCTGCGGGATCTCAACGCCGCGGTGGTGGCCCAACTGGCGCTGGTGGGTGGTCAAACCCACGCCCAGGTCAATGCCGAGCTCAACCGCAAAGTGGGCATTCGCCGGGTCACCGAAGCCACCGTGGCCCAACTGCAGCAGCGGGTCGTGGCCGGTAGAACCATGCTCGACGAGGCCCGCCGGACGCTTGGCCGTTGACGACGACGCCACGCCGGTGCGGGATTACCATCACGCCCGCGTCACTCCGCCCGTCATCACCGGGTAACCAGATCACGCTGCAACCAGGTCACGCTGCAACCAGGTCACGCTGCAACCAGATCATGCGGCGGAGTTCCAGTAGGGGGAGCACAACCATGTCGGGTCACACACCAGCGGCCGCCGGTCCTCGGGCGACGGGCAAGACCAGCGTTGTCTCTGGCCGCCCCCCCCAGCGGGTCGACAGCGCCGAGGGTGACCCCCGCGCCCCGGCCGGGATCGACCCCCCGGCCCGACGGCGAGCTGGCGGCGCCGCGGTACGGACCAGTCGGGACCGTTTCCCGCGGGACTACGCCGTCACCCGCCGCTTCAGCCTGGGTGAGCCCCGGAACCTGGCGGTGGCCGGCAACGGTCGATGGGTCACGTTTCTGCGCTCGCGTTCCGGCACCGATCCGGTCACCTGTCTGTGGGCGCTGGATACCCGAACCGGCAAGGAACGGCTGGTGGCGGACCCCGCGACGCTGTTCGATGATCGCAAGGAGCTGGCAAAGCTCAACGACGCCGAACGTCGCCGGCGGGAACGGGCCCGCGAAAGCGCCGAGGGCATCACCTCCTATGCCCTGGATGAGGCCGGGGAGCAGGCCTGTTTCGCGGTGGCCGGGCATCTGTTCCTGGTTGATGTGGCCAAGGGCAAAGCCGCCCCGCTGCCGGCCATGGGCTCGGTGTTCGATCCGCGCCTGGACCCCGCCGGCACGCGGGTGGCGTATGTGTCCGAGCGGGCGTTACGGGTGGTCGGCCCGCTGGAAGAGGACCGGAAGCTGGCCGGGGAGGACAACCCCGAGGTCAGCTGGGGCGTGGCGGAGTTCATCGCCGCCGAGGAGATGGGCCGTTCCCGAGGGTTCTGGTGGTCACCAACCGGTCAGCACCTGGCGGTGTGCCGGGTTGACAACAGCCCGGTCGAGACCTGGTACCTGGCCGATCCCGCCCACCCCGAGCGCCAACCGAGCCCGCACCGTTACCCCCGCGCCGGTAGCAACAACGCCACCGTGGAGCTATTCGTGGTGGGCCTGGACGGTTCCCGGGTGGCCATTCGCTGGGACCAGGAGGCGTTCCCGTATCTGGTGTCGGTGTCCTGGCAGCCCGATCGACCCCTCACCTTGGCCGTGCAGTCCCGGGATCAGCGCCGGGTGGAGGTGCTGGTGGCGGACGTGGTGGAAGGCACCACCCGGGCCGTGCACACCGACACCGACGAGATCTGGGTGGAGCTGGTGGCCGGTGCGCCGCGCTGGCTGGGCGAACACCTGGTGGTGGTGGTGGACCGCGATGACATCCGCCAGGTGGAAATCGGCGGGCGGCCCGTCACCGGAGCAGACCTGGCGGTGCGGGCGGTGCTGGGGACCTTGGGTGAGGACCTGGTGGTGTCGGCGTCCCTCGAACCCACCGAGGTCCACCTGTTCCGGGTGTCCGCGGCCGGTGAGGTGGTGCGGCTCACCCAGCTCAGCGGCGTGCACAGCGGCGTGGCCGGCGGGGACATCCTGGCCGTCAGCCGCAAGTCCATGACCCACTTCGGCGCCGTCACGGAGATCCGCAAGGGCGCCAAGGTAGTGGCCGAGCTGACCTCGGTGGCTGAGCGTCCCAAGCTCAACCCTCGGGGCGCGTTCCACGTGGTGGGGACCCGCAGCCTGCGCACCGCCCTGTTGCTTCCCCGTCGCAAGCAGCTCACACCGCCCTACCCGGTGTTGTTGGACCCCTACGGTGGCCCTCACGCCCAGCGGGTGCTGCGGTCCCGAAACGAGCTGCTGGTCTCACAGTGGTTCGCCGATCAGGGTTTCGCGGTGCTCATCGTTGACGGTCGGGGCACCCCGGGCCGCTCACCGGCGTGGGAACGGGCGGTGTGGGGCGATCTGGCCGGTCCGGTGCTCGATGATCAGGTGGACGCCCTGCAAGCGTTGGGCGCGCTCGATGATCGGCTGGACCTGACCCGGGTTGGTATCCGGGGCTGGTCCTTCGGTGGGTACCTGGCGGCGTTGGCGGTGCTGCGCCGGCCTGACGTGTTCGGCGCCGCGGTGGCCGGCGCCCCCGTGACCGATTGGCGGCTCTACGACACCCACTACACCGAGCGGTATCTCGGCCATCCCGATGAGTATGGCGAGCACTACGAGCACACCAGCCTGATCAATGACGCCGCCCGGTTGCAGCGCCCGTTGCTGCTGATCCACGGTCTGGCCGACGACAACGTGGTAGTGGCCCACACCCTGCAACTGTCATCGGCGTTGCTGGCCGCAGGTCGTTCCCACAGCGTGCTGCCGTTGTCCGGAGTGACCCACATGACCCCCCAGGAAGCGGTGGCGGAGAACCTGCTGCGCTTGCAAGCGGAGTTCCTGCGCCGCTCCCTGGGGATGGAGGACCACTGAGCCGGAGTTGCTGATCAGCGGAACGTGGGCGTGCGCTTTTCCATGAAGGCGGCCACCGCTTCGTGGTGCTCGGGAGTGGCGTAGGCCTCGTGCAACGCCGCCATCTCCCGCCGTTGCACCTCGTCGAGGTCCACCCCGGCGCCGTTCACGGTCAGCAGTTGTTTGATCATGCGCAGCTGGGGATCGGGGTTGGCGGCGTACTCCGCGGCCAGGCCCAGGGCGGTGTCCAGTACCTGATCGGCGGGGCAGGCCCGATCCACCAGCCCCATGGCGGCGGCTTCGGCCCCGCTGACCATCCGTCCCGACAGTGCCAGGTCACTGGCGGCACCCCAGCCGCAGCGCTGCACCAGAAAGTGGGAGCTGGCCAGCTCCGGGACCAGCCCCATCTTCACGAACCGGGCCGAGATCTTGGCATTGTCGGCGGCGATGAGCTGGTCCATGGGCAACGCCAGGGTCAGCCCCACCCCAATGGCGGCGCCGTTGAGGGCGGCCACCATCGGCTTGGAGGCACGCACCAGGTTCACCCAGTTGACCGCCGGCTCCTGCCCCCCGCCAGCGTTGCCACCCCGGTCGGTTCCGGCGTCGGCGTCGGCCTCCCGACCGGTCTGAATGCGGGCCTGGAACTGGCTGCCGATGTCCGCCCCGGCGCAGAACCCCCGCCCGGCCCCGGTGAACACCATGGCCCCCACGGACCGATCAGCGTTGGCCATCGTCACGGCATCGGTCAACTCGCCGTGCATCCGGCGGGTCCAGGCGTTGAGCTTGTCGGGCCGGTTCAGCGTGATGAGCGCCACGTCACCGCGCTGCTCGTAAAGAATCTCGTCGTAGGACACGGAAGCCATAGCGGTGACGCTAACCCAACCCGAACCGGGCGCTATCCCCTGCAACCGGCGGGAAGGTCACCGAACCACGCCAACATGGTGGGCCCGTTGGCGCACAGCGGGTGACGCGCGGGGACCACCCCCGCGGTCGGCGCCGATCCGGGCGCGGTGGCGGTGGCGGTGGACTCGGGGTCGGGCTCGGTGCCGGTGAGTGAGCGGGCCATCGCTCCCAGGCCGAACAGCCCGCCACCGGAGCGGTCAACCCGGGTCACCTGGTAGTTGCCGGTATCCAGGCCGGCCCGTTCGGCGGCCTTGGCGTAGGCCATGTCACGATTGCCCACCTCGTCGATGAGACCGTTGGCCAGCGCGCTCTGCTCGTCGAAGATCAGCGCCCCGAGATCTCCCCGTACGGCGTCCTCGGTGAGCTCTCGTCCCGCGGCCACATGGGCCACGAACTGCCCGTAGTTGTTGTCGACCCCGGTCTGTAGCACCTTGCGTTCTTCAGCGGTGAACTCCCGGAACGGGTTGCCCAGGTCCTTGGAACGACCGGCGGTGATGTACTCCTCAGTGATACCGCCGGTGGTCTCCACCCCCGAGCCCAGCAGCCCCCCGTCCATGGCCACCACGTCCTTGTAGTGGGCGAACGGACCGAAGATCACCCCGATGGAGCCGATCAAGGTGCCATGGTCCGCCACGATGTGGTCCGCACCGGCCATGGCGTACATCCCGCCGCTGGCGGACATGCCCCGCACGAAGGTCACCACCGGGCGGCCGGTGCTGGCCTGGTAGGCGCTCACGGCGTCGGCGATGGCCCGTGAGCCGAAGATGGTGCCGCCGGGGGTGTCCATCTCCAACACCACCGCCCTGATCCCGGGGTCGGCGGCGGCGGCTTCCAACTCGGCCTTGACGTCGTAGCCGTAGGTGGCGTCGACGAGGGAGGCGAACAGGCCGCCCCCCTCGTTCTCGCCCAGGATCACCCCGGTCACGGGGATGGCCAACACGGTGCGGGGGTTGCCCTCATCCCCGGTCACGAACGTTTGAGCCAGGCCGGTGGTGTCGGTGGGGGTGGCTGCCAGGTTCGCCAGCACGGCCACCATCACCAGCAGCATCGCCAGGAAGCCCAGCGACAAGGTGGTCACCGCGGTCAGCACGATGGCCACGGTCTTGCCGATAGCGCGGCCCACCGATTCCCGGGCCACCAACCCGGTGAAGGGCACCGGCCCGCTGTACCAACCAACCGGTCCCTGCAACGGTCCCGGCCCCTGTGGCGGGTTGGGCCCCTGTGGCGGGTTGGGCCCCGGACCGCCACCGGTTCCCCAACCGCCGGGGCCGCCGGGTCCCGCAGGTCCCCAACCGCCGGGGCCGCCGGGCGTGGGAGGCGGCCCTGAGGGGGGGGATGGCATGTTGCCGCCGGGGGGCCCGACATTGGGTCCGCTCGGTTGATCGTTCATCGAATCACTCCCTGGGTGAGGCGCCGCCGGGGCCGGTCGGGGCGACGCCAGGTTGTGATCCAGCATGCATCGCCGCCGGCGTCACCCACGGTGATAGGGCGGGCGCCCGTCGGGGAGCGGGGCGTTCAGGCCGAGGTGGCCAGCTCCCGGCGTACCCCCGGCACCACCACCTCGAGATACGCGTCGAGGGCCTCGCCGTCCCATGGGGCCCGCAGCGCGATGTTGACCCCTTGGGCGCCGGCCTGGTGGTACGCCAGGATCTTCTCGATGGCCTGATCCGGTGTGCCCATCAGCGCGCCCTGGCCCACGTGCGCCGCCCGCTCGCCCCATTGCGCGTCGAGTTGCGCCTGCATGCGGACCTCGGCGGCGGCGTCCACCGACAGCATGAACAACAGGTTCACGCTTCGCTCGAGGGTGGCGGGATCGCGGCCCAGGGCGGCACATTCGGCGTCGAGCGTGTCGTTGAGTCGGCGTAGCTTTCGGGGGTTGATGTACGCCGCGTTCCAACCATCGGCGTAGGCCGCGGCCAGCTTCGGCGTCCGCTTGGGCCCGGTGCCGCCCACCCACAGCGGCAATCGTCGCCCCCCGATCGGCGCCGGCAGACACGATGCCTGATGGGTTCGATAGAAGCGGCCCTCATGGGTCACACGCTCGATGGCCGGGTCCAACAGGTCCCTGACCAGGGGCAAGGCCTCTTCCAACATGTCGAATCGGGTGCCCAGGTCCGGGAAGTCGTATCCGAAGGCCATGGCCTCCTGATCGTGCCAGCCGGCGCCGAGGCCCAGCTCGAAGCGCCCATCGGAGAGGTGGTCCAGGGTCACTGCGGCCTTGGCCAGCAAGCCCGGATTGCGATAGAGCACGCAGAACACCAAGGTGCCGATGCGGGCCCGTTTGGTCTCCACGCACAACGCCCCCAAGGTGGCGATGGCCTCGAAGTGGGGTTGGGTGCCCCCCGCCGGTGGCGCCTCGTACAGGTGGTCCCAGGCCGAGATCCAGTCCAGGCCGGCGTCATCGAGACGGCGCCACACCGCCCGCATCTCGTTCATGGTCATGTTCTGCTGGCCCACGTGGGCGCCCAACTGGAAGGTCACGGCGCCGGACGTTATCGCCCCTCACGCCGACGCCTCCACAGGATTGTCCGGGGGATTCGCGACCGATCAGTGGTCAGCTGGATACGCTGCGTTGCCAACTGACCCGATGTCCGGGAGGACCACCATGTCGATGAACCCGCCGGGATCCAACGAACCGCCCCAGGCGCCCGGGCCGGGCGTGCCTCCCGGTTACACCCCTCCCCCTGGCGGTTTCACCCCGCCCGGCGGGTCCACGCCTCCCCCCGCGGGCGGTTTCACTCCTCCAGGCGCCGGCGGCTTTCCGCCTCCCGGTGGTGGCTTCACCCCTCCCGGCAGCGGCGGTTTCACCCCGCCCGCGGCTGGCGGGTTCTCGCCTCCCCCCGGCGGCGGCTTCGGGACGACAGCGGGCCAACTGGCCGAGTGGCCCCAACGCGCCCTGGGCGGCTTGATCGACTTTGTCGGCCCGTTTCTCGTGGCGATAGTGATCCTGGCCGTCGCCCGAAACTTTTTGGTCTACGTGTTGTTCTGGCTCCTGAGCGCGGGCTGGGGTGCCTACAACGGGTACCTGAACGGATCTACCGGGCAGAGCATCGGCAAGAAAGTGGTCGGCCTCAAAGTCGTGGGTGAGCAGACCGGCCAAGTCATCGGAGGCGGTCAGGGCGTGCTCCGATGGGCCATCGCCGCGGTCCCTGGAATCATTCCGTGCGCCGGCCCCCTGTACAACCTGGTCGACCTGTTGTTCCCGCTGTGGGACCCGAAGAAGCAGACGCTGCACGATAAGGCCGTAAAGACCCTGGTGATCGTGGTTCCCAAGTGATGGTTCCCAAGTGAGATGACCGATCCCGTCACCGCTCCCGAGGTGTACGTCAGCCCACCCGACCAGTTCTTCCGGTTGGACGTCACCGAACGTCGTCGGATCCTCGAACGGGTCGCCGACGGTGGTCTGGACGGGGTGTTCTATCCCGATCACGTCTCGTTCCGGAACGGATCGGGCATGGACGGGCTCATCATGTTGGCCGGCCTGTCCCAGCTGCACCCCACGTTGGGTGTCGGGGTGGGCGTCTACCTCTTGCCGTTGCGTCACCCGGTATTGGTCGCCCGTCAGCTGATCTCGTTGTGGGAACTCGCTCCCGGGCGCATCTCCTTCGGGGTCGGCGTGGGCGGCGAGGACCGTCACGAGATGGTGTCCTGCGAGGTGGACCCCCGCACCCGGGGTCGACGCTGTGACGAAGCCCTGGGCCTGCTCAATCCGTTGTTGGCGGGCTCCACCGTCTCCCACCAGGGCGAGTTCTTTCATCTCGACGAGGTGTGTCTGAAGCCGGTACCCGAACCTTCGGTGCCGATTTACGTGGGCGGTCGCTCCAATGCTGCGGTGACACGCGTGGCCCGGTTCGGGCAGGGGTGGATCGCCGCGTGGTGCTCGGTTGATCGATTCCGGACCGCCGTGGCCGATTGCGAGCGGCAGGCTGCGGAGCTGGGCCGCGGGGACGTGCGGTGGCACCATCAGCTGCAACCGTGGGTGGGGTTGGCGGCCAATCGGGACCAGGCCCGAGCGGCGGTGGCGGAGACCATGCAACGGTTCTACGGGCTCCCCTTCGAGGCCTTCGAACGGTATGTACCGTACGGTACGGTCCCGGAAGTGGCGGCGTTTCTGCGGCCCTACGTTGCCGCCGGCGCCGCCCGCCTGAACGTCACTGCCTGCGTGCCGCCAGGGGACGACGCGGTGGACGCGGCAGCGCAGCTCAAAGTGGCCCTGTCCGGTTGAGCGGGGGCCCCGGGGCGCCTGGCGGGATTCCGTGACCGGACCTGCGCAGACGTTACGGTGGGGCCATGGAGCCGATCGGGACGCCAGCCTCTGCGACGACCCAACGGCTTCGGTTGTCTCCCCGCAAGGTGGGGGTGGTGGCCGCGGCGCTGGTGGTCCTCATCGTGGTGGTGGCGGTCGTGGTGGTGGTGGTTTCACGTCGGTCCGGCCCCCCCGGCCAGGACGAGGTAGCCGCGGAGCTGCAGACGGCCATCAACGAGTTCGCGCCGGGCGGGCAGCTCACCCCTGACAGCCGCCGTTTCGACACCAGCGCCTTACGGGCCCGGTTGGAGGAACGGCTGGTGGGCTGGAATGTGGACCTCGCAGCGGACAGTGACGGGACCCGGGTCGGTGCCGCCGCCCGACAGAACGAGGGTCAGGCCTGCGTCTTCGCCTGGTCCGACGTGGGCGCTTCCCAATCGGCGGTGGTCAATGATCCCGACCTGCCGTGTGTGGCGGAGATCGCCTTGATCCCGGCCAAGAACCCCGCCTGATCCCGCCGCCCGAAAGCTCCCCACCGGCGTTGGGGTAGATGTTCCATTTGCCTTGCGATGGGCGGGTTTTTCGGCCGCGGCTTGTCATCGGCGCGTCAGAAGCTGGGAACATGGTGGCCACCTTCCGTGGCGACCGCCGCTGGGAAGTCAGGCCCTTCGAAGGCGCAAGGCAGGACGTGGTACCTGATGGACCGGGCATCGGCGATCATCATGGGGTTCCTGGGGGTTGTGCTGCTCAGCATCGCGGCCTTGTTCTGGGTTCTGACCAGCGGCGATGGGACCACCAACGAAGCCGCCCCCCTGCTGCGGACCGGCACCAGTTCGGCCGTGGGTGGGGTCGGTTCCACCACCCGCTCCACCGCCGCCGACACCGTCAGGACCACTCCCACCTCCACCGCCACCCCGACGTCCACCACCGCCGGTGAGGGGTCAACAAGGTCCTCGGTGACAGTGACCACCGTCCCATCAATATCCACGGTCCTGCCCACCGTCCTGCCCACCGTCCCCAGCGTGAGCACCAGCCGGCCACCCGCCAACGTGGGCGCAGCGTCTCCGCAGCTGGTCACCCTGCTGGGCCGGGTGGACGCCGGAGGGATCCGCTTTGGTTACCGCAGCGATGATCTGAACGCCTCGGCCATGAGCCTGCTCGATGAGTTGGCCCAGCGGTTGCAGGAGGAGAGCGCTCTTCGTCTGTCCGTGGCCGGTCACACCGATGCGGACGGCACCCCGGCGGACAACGCTGCGCTCAGCGCCCGTCGTGCCAACGCCGTGGTGGATCACCTGGTGAGCCGGGGAGTGGCGGCCGACAGGCTGGAGATCAGGGCCGCGGGCCATCTGGAGCCCATCGCTGACAACAGCAGTGACACCGGCCGAAGCGCCAACCGACGGGTGGAGATCGAGCTGCTGGGAGCGGGCCGATGAAATTGTTCGCCGACATCGTGCTGTTCATGGTGGTGGCGATGAGCCTGGGGATCGGCATCGGGTTTTTCATGTGGCGGTGGCGGCGGCACACCGTCAGCCGCGAGGAGTGGGATCAGCAATGCCGCCAACTCGAGGCCCAAGCGGCGCGGCTGAACGAGTTGAGCAACCGCTTGCGGGCCGTGTCCGACGCCAACCAGCACAACGGTGAGGACGCCCGCCGCCGTCGCGAGGTGCTCCAAAGTGTGCGGCTCGAGCGTGACCGTCTGGCCGGTGCGTTGGAGTTGGCCCAGCACGACGCGGTGCAGGCCCGTCACCACAGCGAGGAGTTGAGCGTCCAGCTGAAAGCGGTGGAGCGCCGCCTGGCCGAGCTCAGCATCAACCAGGCCCGGGCCCGGCTCAGCGGGGTGCGCCGGGGGGAGCAGCCGATCGGGGTGCCGGCGGCGGCGGAACGGGCCCGTCCGATTGAGCTACCGGGGTCCCCGGCGACGTCCGTTGGTGGTTCCCCGATCAGCGGGCCACCGCCGTCCATTGAACGACCGCCACGAACGATCGAGGCCCAGCCGATCCATGCCCGCCCGATGGAGGCCCGCCCGATCGACGTGCGACACGCTGACGTGGGACCCGCTGAGGTGGGACCAGCTGACGGGTCCACGGCTGATGTGCGGCCGGCTGAAGCGAGCCCGGGGGTCCCTGCCTCCGGCCCACAGCAGAGCCCGCAGCGCGCCCCCGGTGTTGCCGGCTGAGGTCGTCCTCCGAACGAACCCACGAACGCCGTTCCTGTCCGGGACTGCTAGCGTGTCGTTCCCGAATGGCGACATTCCCCGCCCGGATCGTGGATGGCCACGGCCGACTCCGTACAAGGACGCCGTTGAGGCGCCCCCTGGCGTGGTTTCGGACCCGCCAGTTGGCACGCGTCGCAACACGGGGCGTGTGCCGGGCCACCGGTCCGGCACTGGCCGTCCTGGTGGTCTTCACCCTGACGGTGCTCCCCGTCGCCCCGGGGGCTGCTCGCGGTTCCGCTCTGAGCTTGGCGGCGCTGCAGGAGGACACCACCGTCGGCGGCGCTGAGGCTGCGTTCCAAGAGGCCGAGGCGGCCTTCGCGGCGGCTGAAGCCGAGGTGGCGCGGGCTGAAACGCACCGGCAGGAACTCGACGCCATCGCCGCCGAGCGTGAGGTGGCGTTGCGGGAACTTGACGGGGCCACCCTGACCCGGGTGTTGGCCTACGAGAGCACCCTCCGACGGGCCCGTGACCTGGCCGTTGACGCGTACGTGCGCGGAGGACGCCAAAGCGAGCTGGCTGTGCTGATGGCTTCGGAGCACGGCGGTGAGGCGATGGTGGGCTCCCAGTTGCTGGCTGGTGGCGTGGACCAGGCCGCGGACGCCGCCGCCGCCTTGCAGAGCGAACGGGTACGCCTGGACCGCCAGGTGGTGCAGGTCGGCACCGATGTGGCCGCGTTGCGCCGGGAATTGGGTATGGCCGACAGCGCGGTGGCGGCGGCGCTGACCAACCGTCAACAGACCTACGAGGCGCTGTTGGCGGCCATCGACCGGCTGGCAACCGTGGAGGCCGCGGCGCGTGCGCAGGCCGCCGCCGAGCAGGCCACCAGCGCAGCGGACCCTTCCGACGAGCCGCCGCCAACGTCAAGCCCACCCACCCGTACTGCGCCGCCTCCGCCGCCCCCGCCGGCCGGGGACCGCTTGGCCGAGGCCTGGGCCAAGCTGCGCGACTGCGAATCGGGCGGGGACTACCAGGCCATCGGCGGGGGTGGGATGTACCGGGGGGCGTACCAGTTTTCCCAGTCCACATGGGAGTCCGTTGGGGGCACCGGTGACCCGGCGGAGGCAACGCCCGAGGAGCAGGACTACCGAGCCCAGCTGCTGTACGAGCGCAGCGGCTCTGGTCAGTGGCCCTATTGCGGGCGGTACCTGGACGAGGTCTGAGGACGGTCAGTCCTCGGCGGGCATCAGGTGCGGCGCGTGGGCCTGGATGAGCGCCACCACCGCTGGTGCCGAGGGGTTCACGAGCGCACGGTCGGCCACCCGTACCGTGGGCACCACCTCGTTGCCATCGGCGACGGAGCGCACGAACGCCGCCGCGGTGTCATCGGCCCAGATGTCACGCTTGTCGAGCTGCACACCGAGACGGTCGAGCTGTCGTTCCAGGGCGGCACAGAAACCACACCCGGCCCGCCAATAGAACTCGACCGTGGTGGCGGGACCGTCAGCGGGCGTGGGGGTTGGGTTGTTGCTGCTGCTCACGGTGATCCTTCAGGCAATACGGACTCGCGGGGAACGTCAGGTCCGGAGTCTGCCACGGTACCGTCCGGCGAGGGTGAGGCGGGCGCCGCACCCCGGGGCCGGCCGGCGATCAGCCAGCGCCTCCGGATCATGGCCTGATCCCGGGTGAGCCGGTCGTGGACCACCTCGTGGCGTTCGAGGTAGCTGGACGCCAAGGCGGTGAGGGTGGCGGTGACGGGCAGGGCCAGCACCGCTCCGATGGGTCCCAGGATGGCCGCACCGGCGATGACCGATCCGAAGGCCACCGCGGAGTGCACCTGCATGGTGTGCGCAGTGATGCGCGGGGCGAGCAGGTAGTTCTCGAGCTGCTGGTAGACGAGCACCAAACCCAGCACCCATAGCGCCGAGGGCGGATCTTCGGCCAGGGCCACCAGCACCGGCAACGTGCCGGCCAGGTACGTGCCCACCACCGGCACGAACTGGGAGACCACCGCCACCCACAGCGCCAGCGCCACCGGGGAGGGCACGCCAACCGCCGCGAAGCCGATCCAATGGAAGATCAGCGACGCCAACGCCAGCACCGCCCGGGAGTACATGTAGCCACCGGTCTTGTCGATGGCCACCTCCCAGGCCCGCAACACCTCACGTTGACGAGCCGGCGGTAGCAGCGAGCAGATGGCACGGCGGAGTCTGGGGCCGTCCGCCACCAGGTAGTAGCTGAACATGGCCACCGTCAGGGCCTGGAACAACACCACCACCACGGCACTGCCCACGGCCACGATGTTGGGGGCGATGGTGGCCGCGGCATCCGACAGGCGGCCACCATCTTGGAACTCCGCCAATAGTTTCTCGGTGTCGATCTGAGTGTTGAAGTTGCTGTTGATCCACCGTTGAGCCTGTTCGATGTACCCCGGGCCGCTCTCGATGAGCTGCGCCGATTGGTCCGTGACCAGCCGACCGATGATCCAACCGAACAGCGCCGCGGCCAGCGTGGTGATGGCGAACACCAACAGCGTGCCCAGCCCCCGGCGCAGCCCCAACCGCTCCAGCCGGTTCACGGCTGGTTCCAGGGCGAAGGAGATCATGAGCGACACCGCCAGCATGATCAGCAGGCTGCGGAGCTGTACGAAGAGCCAGCCCATCATCCACAGCAGCACCAGCCCGCCCAGGAACAGCGCGATGGCCCTTGGCACCCAAGGCGGCATAGCCCGGGAGGAGCGCGAGGCGTCACCGTCAGGCGGTTGATCGATGGGCGGTTGATCGGTGGGCGACGGACCCTGCGGTGGGTCGAGGGCCGGGGCGGGCTGGCCGGGCCTTGGGCGGGGTTCTGTCACCGTGGGTCCTCCGCCTGGTCAGGCCACCGGTCGAAGGGCCGGGGCGTCCGCGGGAACCATGCCGGCGTCGAAACGGCGACGCACTTCGTTGCTGCCTTCGGGGCAACGCCGGGTGTAGGGGCACCAGGCGCAAAGCGGCCCGGTGCGGGGTTCGAACCGTTCAGAGCTGACACAGGCATTGAGCGCTTCCCACGTGGCACCCAGCCGGCCAACGGCCTCGTCCAGCCGGTCGGGTGTGACCTCGATCTCAATGGTACGGGAGCCGAGGTACAACAGGCGCGCTCGCACCGGTTCGGTCCCGCTCTGCTCCCGCCACCCGGCGGCGTAGAGCAGTACCTGGTCCAGTTTGGCGGCCTCGTACGCAGGTTTCGGGGCCCGGCCGGACTTGTAATCGGTCACCGCCACACCCTGCGCCGTTCGTTCCACCCGGTCCAGGACCCCCAGAAACGGCACCTCGCCCAGTTGCACGTCCAGCGGGCTCTCGGTGGCCAGGACCTCCACCGAGGCCGGGTCTTCCAGGTCCCACAACCCCGCCACCGCTTGCCAGACCTTCCACTTGTACTGGCGCTGACCGTCTGCATCCAGCCCCAGATCGGCCACTTCGGGCAGAGCCTGGTGGGTGGGCCACTCCTCGGTGGCGAGGTGCCGGGCCCGGTCCAGGTGCCGATCACCGGCCGGTTCGGCCAGCAGCCGTTCCAGCACCCGGTGCACCAGCGTGCCGGCCAGCGCCGCCAGCCCGGGCGGGTCCGGCAAACGCTCCACGTAGCGAAAGCGCCACCGCCGGGGGCACTGCTCGAACGTGGCCGCCGCCGTGGGGGACAGATGACGGGGATGGCGAACCGACGGATCTGGCACCGCCACCTCCGCCGCGGCAGGCTCGGGCACCGTCACCGTGGCCCCCGGGGGTTGCACGGGGATCAGGCAGGGTGCGGTGCTCATGGCGCTGTTGTAACCCACGGGGTGTGACAGCGGAGGGATGGTGACCGGTTTGTTCACCCCTGCTGTTGGCGGGCCTGGTGCAGGAAACCGGCAAAGAGGTGGCGCATGGCCGGGTCCCGCTCGAAGGTGTCCTCGGGGTGCCACTGCACCGCCACCAGCCAATGGCGGGGGTGCTCGAGCGCTTCCACCACGCCGTCAGCGCTGCGGCCCACCACCACCAGGTCCGCGCCCAGCCGGTCCACCGCCTGGTGGTGGCTGTGGGCGCCCATGGCCACGGCCACGTCGGTGTCTGCCGCCGGGCCGGCCAGCAACCGGGCCAGCTTGCTCCCGGGGGTGATCGCCACCTCCAGCAACGGGCCGATGGAATCGGGTTCCGCTTGGGGGAACGTGGCGGGGGCGTGGGCGGCGCGACCGGGCTGATCCTGCAGGTGCTGATCCAGGCTCCCACCGAAGAACACGTTGACCAGTTGCAACCCTCGACAGATGGCCAGCACCGGCACCCCCACCCGCAGGGCCGCGGCCAGCAGGGCCAGTTCGAACTCGTCCTGTGCGTGCTCCACGCCGTAGGTGCGGGGGTGAGCATTTTGGCCGTACCTGGCCGGGTCCAGGTCCCCGCCCCCGGGAAGACACAGACCCTGCGCCTGGCGGAGGAGCGCATCGAGGGCCGCGTCCGCCAGATCGGCCCCGGTGCGGGGCAGGCAGACCATCTCTACCCCGCCGCTGCGGATGATGGCGTTGACATAGCGCTGTCCCAGGCTGAGCACCGCCTGGCGGCCGGCGCGGCCGGCGGGCAGCACCCGACCCGGGATCAGGATGCGGGGCGCGACCACTGGGGCGACACGGGCAATATCGGACGCGGGGTCAGCGTTTGTATTCGTAGAAGCCCCGACCGGCTTTGCGGCCCAGGAGTCCGGCCTCGCACATGCGGGCCAGCAGCGGCGGCGGGGCGTAGACCTGCTCCCGGAACTCGTCGTACAAGGACTCGGCCACCGCCTTGGTGGTGTCCAGCCCGATCAGGTCGGCCAGGGCCAACGGTCCCATGGGGTGATTGCAGCCCTCCACCATGCCAGCGTCGATATCGGCGGCGGTGGCGAAGCCGGACTCCAGCATGCGGATGGCGGACAGCAGATACGGCACCAGGAGGGCGTTCACGATGAACCCGGCCCGGTCCTTGCTCAAGATGACTCGCTTGGCCAGCTTGTTCTGGGAAAAATCGGCCACCGAGGACCGGGTCTCCTCCGAGGTCAGCAGGCTTGTGACCACCTCCACCAGGTTCATTACCGGAACCGGGTTGAAAAAGTGCATGCCCACCACGTTGGCCGGACGACTGGTGACCATGGCCAGCTTCATGATCGGAATGGACGAGGTGTTCGACGCCAGGATGGCCTGGGGCCGGGTCATGACCTTGTCCAGGGTCCGGAACACGTCAGTCTTGGCGTCCTCGTTCTCGATCACCGCCTCCACCACCAGGTCCCGTTCGGCCATGTCGGCCAGGTCGGTGGTGAACGACAGGCGGCTCAGGGTTTCATCCCGGGCGGCTTCGCTCAGCTTGTTGGCGGTCACCGCCCGGTCCAGGGAGCGCACCATCCGCTCCCGTCCGGCCTCGGCGGCAGTGGCGTCAACCTCGTGGACCAGCACGTCGAGCCCGGCCCGAGCGCAAACCTCCGCGATGCCCGAGCCCATCAACCCGCAACCGACCACGCCGACCTGTTCAATCATGACCGCCGAGGCTAGTTCCCCAGGGAAGGAACCGTTCAGGACCCGTTCAGGAGTCCGTCAGTTGGTAGGCCTCCAGGACCTGCGGGCCGAGCATGCCGACGATGCGACGGTTGCGGTCCACCACCAGCACCGTGCCGTGGCGCAGCTCCGGATGATCAGCCAGCACTTCCAGCAGCGGGGCGTCCACCGCCACCACCGGAACGTCCCGGCGGGGTTCGGTCAGCTGCTCCAGGCGGAACTCGTGGCGACGGGCCGGCGGGATGGTCAACGCCGTGGCCAGACGCACCACCCCGATGATCTCCCCGACGGCATCGCGGACCGGGAACACATCGTGGCCCTGATAGGCCGTTCCGGGCGGGACCAGCGATTGGAGGTGCCGGAGCAGGTCCTCCACGTTCATCCAGTCCTCGACGATGGGCGGGTCGGGCCGCATGATGTCCCCCACGGTCCGACCGGCCAGAAACCCTGCGCTTCGCCGTTGCCGTTCGAAGCTGCCGGCGCTGCTGAGCACGAACGCCCCCACCACCAGCATCCACAGCCCTTCGGCGCCACCCCGGCGGAACTGCACCAACCCGTACAGCACCAGCAACCCGCCGATCAGCCATCCGGCCCTCGACGCCACCATGTCGCCGGTGTCGCGTCGCCCGCTGAGTTTCCAGGTGACCGCGCCCACCACCCGACCACCGTCGAGGGGCAGCGCCGGCAGCAGGTTGACCCCCAACAGCAGCAGGTTGGTGCGGGACAGCCAGTCGAACATCTCCGAGGCGATGGAAGCCCCCACGGTGGGCTCGGTCAGCATGGCCAACGCCCAGAACACCCCGGCCAGGATCCCGTTCGAGGCCGGTCCCGCCAGGGCGATGCGGGCTTCGGCGGCGGAGGTTCGGGGCAGGGACGTCAGACGGGCGACGCCGCCGAACATCCATAACGTCACCCCCGACACGCCCACCCCGTCACCCCTTGCCACCAGGGCGTGGGCCATTTCGTGCAGCAGGATCGAGGCCACGAACAACACCGTGGTGGCCACCGCCGCGGCCCAGTAACGGCTGCCGTCGCGGCCGGGGAAGGCGAAGGGGTAGCTGTTGACTGCCAAGCTGAACGCGAAGAACGTGCTGATGGCCAGCAACCCCCAGCTGACGCCCACCCGGACGCCCAGGATGCGGCCCAGGGACAGCTCGCTGCGGCCCCTCACGCGGTGCCGTCCCCTACCGGTTCGGTCACGAAGTCGATGAGTTCCTCCACGGCGCCGACCAGGCTGGGATCAAGATCGGCGTAGGTGCGGACCTTGCCCAGCAGCTGCTGCCAGAACGCCCACGGCTCAGCCACCCCCAACGCGGCGCAGATCCCGTCCTTCCAGGTTTGGGAGCGGTCCACCTGAGGCCAGGCGTCCAGGCCCACCAGCCCCGGTGCGATGGCGGCCCACACGTCCACGAAGCGGTGGCCGCGAACCATGACGTGGGGTCGGCGAACGGCGGCGGCCACCCGGGATTCCTTGCTGCCGCTCACCAGGTGATCCACCAACACCCCCACCCGGGCGTCGGGGCCGGGGCCGAAGCGATCCAGTTGGGTTTCGAGGTGATCCACGCCGTCGAGCAGTTCCACCACCACACCCTCGTGACGCAGATCATCGCCCCAGACCTTTTCCAGCAACTCGGCGTCGTGGCGGCCCTCCACCCACAAGCGGCTGGCCCGAGCCACCCGGGCCGGGGCCCGAGGCACGGCCACCGAACCGGAGGCGGTGAAGGACGTTCCGGAGGCGCCGGTGGGGGCGGCGGGAATGGTCAGGGTGGCGACCCGGCCCTCCACCATGAACCCGCCCGGCTCAAGGGGGAAGCGATGCTTGGCCTGGCGGCGATCCACCACCACCACCTGACCCTTGGCCCAGCTCAGCACGGCGCCGGTGACCCCACTGGCTCGGTGTTCGACCACCAGCCCTTTGCGCAGCTCGGTCTTGGGCGGCGGGCGACGGCGGGCGTCCACATCCACCGGCCCTGACACGATGCCCCGGCCCGGCGTCCGATGCTGGGTCATCCCTGTGGCTCCGTCATCCCCCGACGTTCGATGAGACCCGCGGTCGCGTTCACAGTGGCGATGGTACCGACCGTCGGCGCCGTCGCCCGGGCGCGCCGGCGGGTCCTGCCCGCGCCCATCGTCGGTAGCCTTCCCAACCGGGGATGGCCCGGGGTTCGCCGGGTCGACGCTGCGAGAAGGGTGGCCCCGTGCTTCGGGTCATGACGTGGAACCTCTGGTGGCGCTTCGGGCCGTGGTGGGCCCGCCAGGCCGCCATCGGTGAGGTGTTGGCCGCTCAGCAGGCAGACCTCATCGGGTTGCAGGAGGTCTGGGTGGAGGAGTCCGGCGCCAACCAGGCCGAGGTCCTGGCCCACCGGCTGGGCTACCACTGGCGGGTCGGTGAGCTGCACTTTCGTGATGGGTTGGCGTTCACCAACGCCATCATCAGCCGGTGGCCGATCCAGACCACGTTCCGGGCCCGTCTGCCCGACGGCGCCGGTGATCTGTCCCATCGTCAGGTGTTAGGTGTCCGGGTCACCACCGGGGTCGGCCCGGTGCTGTTCGTCACCACCCACCTGGATTGGGCCTTCGACGCCAGCCCCACCCGCCGGGCGCAGCTGCAGGCCGTCTGTCAGCTCATCGCCGCCGAACGACCCGATCCCGAGCATGGGTACCCCGCCATCCTCACCGGCGACCTGAACGCCACCCCAGCGGCCGATGAGCTGCGGATGATGACCGGCGCCGCGCCCGTGGCGGTACCGGGATTGGCCTTCGTGGACGCGTGGGAGGTGGCCGGCGGGGGGCAGCCGGGCCACACCTGGAATGGCGCCAACCCGTACCTGGCCGACGCCGGGTACCCCAACCGTCGGCTGGACTATGTGATGGTCAGCTGGCCTCGTCCCAAGCCGATGGGGTCCGTGGCGGGGGTGTGGATGGCCGGCGTGGCCCCCGTGGATGGGGTCATCGCCTCAGACCACTATGCGGTGGTGGCCGACCTGCGCTGAACCGCTGGGGTGGCAGGCCCGGCCCGGCTACCTTCGGCCCCCATGGTGGAGCAGGCACACGGACAGGCACAGGCACAGGCACTGGCACTGGCACAGCAGGCGCCCTTGCAGGGTCGGGTGGCGCTGGTCAGCGGGGGTGGCCGGGGTATCGGACGGGCCATCTGCCTGGGGCTGGCCGAAGACGGGGCCGATGTGGTGGTGAACTACCGCCGCGACGCCGAAGCCGCCGCGGCCACCGTGGCGGACATCGAGGCGTTGGGTCGGCGGGCGTTGGCGGTTGCGGCTTCGGTGGATGATTACGACGCCTGCCGGCACCTGGTGGACGCCGCCACCACCCAGTTCGGGCCCGTCGACATCCTGGTCAACAACGGGGCCATCGCCAGCGCGGGTCGATCGGTGGCGGACACCGACCCCGCCGAGATGGAGCGGGTGGTGCGCAGCCACGCCTTCGGGGCCTGGAACCTGTGCAACCTGGTCCTGCCCGGCATGCGGACCAGGCCCCGGGGGGACATCGTGATGATCTCCTCGGTGGCGTCCATGTCCAACAACGCCAACGGTGCCCCGTACAACATGGGCAAGGCGGCCCTCGAAGCGCTGGCGTTCACCTTGGCCAAAGAGGAACGGCCCCACGGCATCCACGTCAACGTGGTGGCCCCGGGGCTGGTGGAGACCGATATGGGCCGCCGCCTGGCCCGGGCCGTGGCCGGGGTCACCGACATGCGGTCCCTGGATCAGATCATGCCCTTCGGTCGGGTGTGCCAGCCCCGGGACGTGGCGGACGTGGTGCGGTTCTTCTGCGGACCGGCTGCCGGTTACCTGAGCGGCGAGAAGCTCAACGTGTGGGGCGGCGGACAGGACTGGCGAAACGCCTCGGGCTGAACCTCGGCGGTAACGTGGCAACCATGTCCACCAGCGAGATCAGCACCGACGAAACCCCCGTCGAGCTCTATGAGTTCGTGCTCGCGGCCACCCCCCGGGCCATTGACAAGGTTCTGGAGTTGCGAGCCGGCGAGGACGACCCCGATCTGATGGGCCTGCGGGTGGAGATCACCGGGTTCTCGGGCATGGACTTCCACTATGACCTGGCCTTCGAGCCGCTGGCGGATGTGGCCGACGGGGACTCGGTGACCGTGCAGGGCGGCCTGCCGGTGATCGTGCCGGCCAACAGCCTCATCAACTTGTCCGGTTCCACGTTGGATCTGCCCACCAACGAGGCCCAGGGTGGGCTGGTCATCCGGAACCCGAACCGGCCCAACCCGCTGGCCGGTGTGGATCTGGAGCTGACCGGCAGCGTGGCGGAAAAGGTCCAGACGCTGCTGGAGCAGTCCATCAACCCGTCCCTGGCGTCCCACGGTGGTTACGCCACCTTCATGGGCGTTGATGAGGCCGCCGGGAACGTGTACCTGACCATGGGCGGCGGCTGTCAGGGTTGCGCCATGAGCCAGGCCACCCTGACCCAGGGCATCAAGGCGTCCATCCTGGAAGCGATCCCCGAGGTCAAAGACGTCATCGACGCCACCGACCACACCGCCGGAGATAACCCCTTCTACCAGTGATCGGCGGCAGCGGTCAGGCTCCGTCGGCGGGCGCCGGGCCCAGGTGGCAATAGGCCACCAGCGCAGGCGTGTTGCTCGCCGCAGCAGTGCCGGTCAGTGCCGTCACGGACGCCCCACCCGCGGTCATCACCGTGACCGGGATCGGGCCGCCACCGGTGGGGTCGGTCGGGATGGGGTTGGTTTCCTGCTCAGCCCAAAGGCCGGGGCCCACGTTGAGGCAGCCCTTGGGGGCACCGAGGTTCCACAGCCCTTCCCGGTCACCGGGGCCGTAACCGCTGTAGGGCAGGTCGTGCATCACCCCGTACATCGCTTCATCGGTGGAAGCGACATGGTTGAGACCGATCATGTGGCCCAACTCGTGCAGCAGCAAACCTTCGAGCCCGGTGCCCGACGTTCCCTGGCTGTAGCCCAAGGTCTCGTTGATGAGCACGAAACCGCTGGCCACGAAGGGATCCTGCCCGTTCCAGGGGGGGTAGTAGCTGCCACCGCCGAGGCCGGCTACGGCGCCGATACCGGGATACTCCGCCGGTGACACGAAGCTGATGACCGCCTTGGCATCAGCGGGTGGGGTGCCGTTGTTGCCCTCGGTGGTCTCACCCAACTCCACCAGGTCCAAGCCGGTGGCCGCTTCGACCTTGGCGACGGCCTTGTCCAACTCGCTCCGGGCGAAGCTGGGCGCGCCACTTAGGTTCACCCGATAGGTGAGGGTGGCGCAGGGATTCCAGCGGGCGTACCCGCCGCCGCTGAGCTGGTACAGGAACGTGTGGGGCCCGGAGCTGGGCGGACCCGAGGTGCTCAGCGCCAGCGGTGCCGGTGCGGTTCCGGTGAAGTACCCCGCCACGTCTACGATGAGGTGCGCCCCCGAGGCGGTGTAGAACGAGAAGCCGGTGGTGGATACCGGTACCACCGCGTGGTTGGGCACGGTCTCCGCGGGCCCGTTGGCGTTGAGGTTGGACGCCAGCGGCTGGCCCAGGCCCCGTCCCCACAGCGTGAAGAAGCCGGGGCCGGTGGTTTCGGTGGCCGTGGCGTTCACCACCAACGCCGCCACCCCTGACGCCGGAACCGACAGACGGTTAGCGGGGTTGACCTCCACGATCCGGGCGGCGGTGGGTTTGGCACCCGCCAGCGGGGAGTTCTGCACCGTGCGGGTGTCCAGCAAGCGGCCGGGGCTCACCGGGACGAACAATCCGTCGGTGCCCACTGTGGCGTCGGCGCCGGTGAAGGTGCCGCTCAGGTCCACGATCACGTGAGCCGCAATGGCGCTGTAGATCGTCACCCACCCGTCTGTCAGCGGCACGATGACCTGGTTGGCGATCACCTGACCGGGTCGATCCACGTTGATCGAGGACACCGCCCCCAACGGCGCGCCCTTCGGCGTGATCGACAAGAAGCCCGCCGCTTGAGGTTGGTCCACGGTGAGGTTCAGGACCGCCGCCTGGGTGGTCCTGGGCAGGCCCATCATCCCGGCCACGTCGAGATCGAACTGTTCGTTGGCACCGAGCTGGCCGAAGCGGACCGATCCGGGGGCCCGGGTGTCCATTAGGCGCGTTGGGGCTGAGGCCACGAACCGGCCGGCGGTGGCATCCGCGGCAGGCAGGTAGTAGCCGGCCACGTCGGCCACCAGATGGGTTCGGCTCTCGGTGTAGATGGCGATCGCGCCGGCGCCGATGGGCACCGTGACCAGGTTGGCAACGGTTTGACCGGCGCGGTTGATGTTGGCCGAACTGGCCTCGGGAAACGCACCACCGGCGGGCCACAACGTCACGAAACCGGGTGCTTCGGGCTCGGTGACGGTGAGGTTCATCACCAGGGCCGTGGCCTCGTTGGGGATGCCGGCCACGCCCGCCACCGGCAGCACGATCATGTCGCCGGCCTTGGGCTTGCCCCACACGCCGATCCCGTTCCGGCTATCGAGGATCCGGGCCGGGGCCAGGGGCACGAACTTGTTGGTGGCCACCACAGCCTGGCCCCGTACTCCCAACGGTGACGCCACGGGGGTGACCCCGCTGCCGTTGAGGGGCACCGGGAGGATCGTGCCGGTACGGGTTCCGGTCACGGCGGTGATCGGTGGCGTTGCGCCGAGACCGGGCGGCAGCACCGTGGCCGGGTTGGACACCACCGGTGACGCTGCTGTGGGGCCGAGCAGAGCGATGAGCAGCACTGCAGCCGCTGAGATGAGCTTCCGAGCTGACACGTGGGTTGGGTCGACCCCGCAAGGCCGGCACCGAATGAGCCCATCGGCTCACAACCGTCCCCGGCCCGGCCCGGCGCGTCACGCGGGTCACGACCCGATCGGAGCCATCGCTTGGCGGCGCCGGTCGGGCTGGCCCTACGCTCCCGCCCGAGTCGAGCTATCGATAGGGGACAAGATGCGAGGCATCATCGCCGCTGGGGGCTACGTGCCCTACAACCGCTTGCAGCGGGCCAAGATCGGCCAGACCCTGGGCTCCGGTGGTGGCCGTGGCACCCGGGCCGTGGCTTCCTTTGACGAGGACACCACCACCATGGGCGTGGCCGCCGGACGGGTGGCGTTAGCCAACGGTGGCGGCGTGGTCCCCAATGCCGTGTTCTTCGCCACCACCGAACCGGCGTACCTCGACAAGAACAACGCCACCACTGTGGCCGCGGCGCTGGATCTGCCGGGCAACACCGGCGCCTTCGACATGACCGGATCAGCCCGATCCGGCATGGGCGCCTGGGTGGCTGCCGCCAATTACGGCTGGGGTTCGGCGCTGGTGGTCATGGCGGACATGCGCACCGGCCTGGCCGGGAGCGCCGATGAAGCCAATGCCGGTGACGGCGCCGCCGCCCTGCTGGTGGGCGAGGACAGCGCCGGTCCGGTCATCGCCGAGCTGATCGGTGGTGCCTTCCAAAGCGCGGAGTTCCTGGATCGCTGGCGTAGCCCGGGAAGCCCCGCGGCCAAGGTGTGGGAGGAGCGATTCGCCGAGCGGGCCTATGACCCCGTCATCAAGGCCGCCATGGCTGATGCCTACGCCATGTCCGGCATCAGCCCCGAGCAGGTCGACAAGGTGGTCATGACCGGTCTGGCGGCCCGGGCAGTGCGCAGCGCCGCCAAACACGTGGGGGTGGCCCCGGACCGTTTCGTGGACGGCATGGACGCCACCGTGGGCAACACCGGTGCCGCCCATTTCGGGTTGCTGCTGGTGGGGGCGCTGGAGACGGCCAAGCCCGGTGAGATCATCGTGGTCATCAACGCCGCCGACGGATGCGACGTGATGCTGCTGCGGGTGACGGAGGCAATCACCGGCTACCAGGCCTCCCGCCCGGTAGCGACGCAGGTGGCCCAGGGCAACGACAACATCGACTACGCCAAGTTCCTCACCTGGAAGGGCATGTTGACCAGGGAGCCTCCGCGGCGGCCGGATCCGGACCGCCCCGGCGCCCCGCCCATGTTCCGGACCGAGAAGTGGAAGTACGCCTTCCACGGTTCCAAGGATCGCTCCACCGGCATGATCCATCTGCCGCCGCAACGGGTGTCGATTCGAGGTGGGGCGGTGGACGACATGGAAGATGTGGCACTGGCCGATGTACCCGGCACCATCACCACGTTCACGATTGACCGGCTGGCGTTCTCGATGTCCCCGCCGCTGGTGGCCGCGGTGGTGGACTTCGACGGGGGCGGTCGATACCCGTTGGAGATGACCGACATGGACCCCTCCGAGGTCAAGATCGGGATGCGGGTTGAGATGACGTTCCGCCGGCTCTACACCGCCGACGGGATCCACAACTACTTCTGGAAGGCCCGCCCAGTTCGCTGAGTGTGGTCAACCCCTCACGGAGTACCTTCCCGCTGATCGTAGGAGCGAATCTACGTCGATTCGCCCCTACGGTCCGCCGGGGTATGCCCTGGTCAGAGGGCGTTTTGGGGGAGGATTCGCCGGAGCGGTGGTCGGTCAGATGCGCTCGACGAACACGCCGTCGGCGAACAGTGCCATGGCCTCCACGGTGGGACGGTTCGTCACCAGCACCGCCCCGCCGGGCTCGGCCATAGCCACCAGCAGAGCGTCGGTGCCGCTGCCACGCCCCACCGCCGCTCGCAGCCAGGCCGCTCGGCGGGCCAGGGTGAGCGGCACCTCTTCGCGCACGTCACAGCACCGCAGTAGCGCCTCCACCGCGGCGTCGGTGGCGCCGTCCCCGGTGAGGGCCTCGGTCACCACCACGGTGGGCACCATCGCCGGCCACAAACCCCGGGTCCGGAAGGTCCGCAGCAGCGCCAGCGCAGCCCAAGACGGCTCGGCCAGCTTTCGCAGCGCGCCGCTGTCGATGACCAGGCGCAGTGAGGTCAGCGGCGGCGCCGTCACCGGGAGCGGGGCCCTTCGCCGGCACCGGCACCAGCGCCGCCGGTGGGCGAGGGGGGCCGACGGCGGGCTACCCGGCGGGCCACGATGTCCGCCCGTTCCCGCTCGGCGGCCGTGGCCGTGGCCGTCAGGGTGGACTCCAGCTCGGCGAGGTGGGCGTCGGTGGCTGCCAGCAGGTTCAACCGGCGGATCTCGGCCCGAACCGCGGCCTGCAGCAACTCCGACGCCGGCAACGCCCGCCGCTTGAGTTCCTCGTACAGCTCATCCGGTAAGTAGACCTGCACTCGGGGCATACGCCTAACTGTACGCCTAGAGGGTGGTCGGGACGTCGTGGCGGCCGCTACGCTCCCAGGGCTTGGGTGAAACGGCCCACCGGGGCCCGGCAGAAGGAACCACACGCATGAGCTCGAACGGCATCCGCGACAAGGTCGCCATCATCGGCATGGGGTGCACCCCCTTCGGTGAGCATTGGGACAAAGACGTCGATGATCTGCTGATCGACGCCACCGAGGAAGCGTTCCGGACCTCTGGTATCCGCAAGGATCAGATCGACGCCTACTGGTTGGGCACCATGGGTTCCGGCGTGTCGGGCATGACCCTCAGCCGCCCGCTGAAGATCGACTACAAGCCCGTCACCCGCCTCGAGAACATGTGCGCCACCGGGTCCGAGGCTTTCCGCAACGCCTGCTACGCCGTCGCTTCCGGTGCCTATGACATGGTCATGGCCGTCGGTGTGGAGAAGCTCAAGGACTCCGGGTTCTCCGGTCTGACCGGCTCCCGTCCCCCCGCTGACGGCACCGAGCCCTCCATCACCGCCCCCGCCACGTTCTCCCTGCTGGCCCCGGCCTATGGCCACAAGTACGGGGTCAACGAGGAGGACATGAAGGAGGTCATGACCCGCATCGCCTGGAAGAACCACAAGAACGGTGCGCTCAACCCCCGGGCCCAGTTCAAGAAGGAAGTCGGCAAGGACGTCATCTGCAACAGCCCGCTGGTGGCCGGTCCCCTCGGCATCTTCGACTGCTCCGGTGTGTCCGACGGTGCCGCCTGCGCCATCATCGTGCGGGCCGAGGACGCCCACAAGTACACCGACAAGCCGCTGTACGTGAAGGCCCTGTCCTTCACCGCCGGCCCGGCGTTCGGTCCCATGGACCCCGAGTACGACTACACCACGTTCACCGAAGTGACCAAGTGTGCCGAGGACGCCTTCAGCCAGGCCGGCGTGGAGGACCCCCGGGCCCAGATCGCCATGGCCGAGGTGCACGACTGCTTCACCCCCACCGAGCTGGTGCTGATGGAGGATCTGGGCTTCGCCGAGCGCGGCACCGCCTGGAAGGAAGTGCTTGCCGGCACCTATGACCTCGACGGTGAGCTGCCGGTCAACCCTGATGGCGGGCTGAAGTCCTTCGGTCACCCCATCGGCGCCTCCGGGCTGCGGATGCTGTTCGAGGTGTGGTTGCAGCTGCGCCACGAGGCCCCGCCGGAGCGCCAGATCAAGACCAACAAGACCCTCGGCCTGACCCACAACCTGGGTGGTCAGCCCGGCGCTTGTGTGAGCTTTATCTCCATCTGGGGAACCGAGCTCGGCTGATCGGTTAGAACCTGCGTCGCCGGCCCGATCTCCATCAACGGGGGTCGGGCCGGTTCGCGTCTCGGCGAGGTCGTGGCAGCGGGGTCAGCGGGGTCAGCTCACCAGGGTGCTGCTGGCGCTGCGTTCGCCGACGAGGGCTCCCAGATGGCGGCGAGCCCTGACCGTGGCCGCCACCCCCGCACCGTCCAGACCCAGCTCGGCCAGGATCTGATCAGGCTTGCCCTGCGCCAGGAAGCGGTCCGGCACCCCCAGGATCACCACCGGCGGGGCCAGCATGCCGGCGGCGGCGGCGTGGGCGGCGATGGCGTCGGCCATGGCCGCGCCGGCACCGCCGTCACGCAACCCGTCCTCGATGGTGATCACCAGATCATGGGCGCAGGCGTCAGCGATCATCGAGGGGTCGAGCGGCTTGACCAGGCGCACGTCCCACACGGTGGGTGTCACCCCTTCCGCCGCCAGCAGGTCCGCGGCGTCCAGGGCCGCGGCCAGCATCTTGCCCACCCCTAGCAGGCACACCTCGTGGCCGCGGCGAGCCTGGCGGGCGCGTCGTCCCACCCCCACCTCGTCCTCGCTCACGTTGCGGGCGGCGGTCTTGGGGAAGCGAATGGCGCTGGGCCCGTCCTCGTGCTCGAGGGCGTCATGGAGCATGACCTGCAGTTCCTGGTACGAGGAGGGGGCGTACACCGTCATCCCCGGCACCTTGTTCAGCAGCACCATGTCCAGCACCCCGTGGTGGGAGGGCCCGTCATCACCCGTGATCCCGGCGCGGTCCAAGCAGAACACCACCGGTTGGCGGTGCAGCCCCACGTCCACGTTGACCTGATCAATGGCCCTGGTCAGGAACGTGGAATACAGCGCCACCACCGGTCGGAGGCCGCCCATGGCCATACCGGCAGCGGCGGTGACGGCGTGCTGCTCGGCGATGCCGACATCGAAACAGCGGTCCGGGAAACGTTCGGCAAACGGCAACAACCCGGTGGAGTCCGCCATGGCGGCGGTGATGGCCACCACCTCGGGCCGGGCCTCGGCCTGTTTGATGAGGGCGTCGGAGAACGCCGCGGTGTACGTGCCGGCCTTGAAGAAGGACATGTCGTGCAGCTTCTTGATGGGGTCGTTCTCCGCGGGGGCGTAGCCGCGACCCTTCTCGGTCAGCACGTGGAGCAACACCGGCCCGTCGTTGTAGGCCCGAACCTGGCGCATGGCGTGCTCCAGTTCAGCCAGGTCATGGCCGTCCACGGGCCCGGCGTAGCGCACACCCAGCTCTTCGAAGAACGTCCGCGGCTCCCACAGCTCCCGGATGGCGGCTTTGGTGGCGTCCCAACTGCGCTGCAGCAACTCACCGCCGGCCCCGAAGTTGCGGACCAGGTGTTTCATGCGGTTCTGCTGGCGTACCAGATCCGCAGACAGCCGCAGCTTGATCAGCCCCTCGGACAGCTTGGAGATGGTGGGGGCGTAGGAGCGGCCGTTGTCGTTGAGGATGATGATGACCCGGCGGCCGGAGTGGCCGAGGTTGTTGAGCCCCTCGAAGGCCATGCCACCGGTCAGCGATCCGTCCCCGACCACCGCCACCACCCGACGGTCGTGTTCCTGGCGAAGATCGAATGCCGTGGCCAGGCCGTGGGCGTATCCCAAGATGGTGGAGGCGTGGCTGTTTTCGACCCAGTCGTGCTCGGACTCCTCCCGGCTGGGGTAGCCGGACAGCCCGTCGGCCTGGCGGAGACGCTCGAAACCCTGGGCCCGGCCGGTCACGATTTTGTGCACGTACGCCTGGTGGCCGGTGTCCCACAGGATGGGATCGTTCGGGGAGTCGAACACCCGGTGCAGCGCCAGGGTGAGCTCAACCACCCCCAGGTTGGAGCCCAGATGGCCGCCGTGGGTGTTGACCGCATCCACGATGAAGGCCCTGATCTCGGTGGCCAGGGCCTCCAGTTCGGTGCGGTTGAGCGCCCGCAGATCGGCTGGGCTGGCCACGGCGTCGAGCAGCATGGTGCCTTCTGTCCTCCGGTTTGAGCGGTCCGGCGCTGGCGGGATCGGGGCGGGTTGGCGGTGGGCTCCGGCGCGCTGAGTGCCTGATCAACCTAGCCACCATGCGGCAGCGTGTCCGCCGTATCAGCGGTAAACAGCCCCGCTTACGCCACAAAACCACAGCTATCGAGGACCGGCGCGCATCCGGTGCAGCTTCGCCGAGCGCGCGAACGGAAGGGGAAGGGGTGAGCGGGGCCGCGATCAGTGAGCCAGGGCCGCGGCGTCGTTATCCGGATCGGGATCGGGATTGCGACGGGGATCGGGGACGGCCGAGGCGGTGGCGGTGGCGGGCATGGCGCTGAGCGCACTTTTGCGGCGGAGCTGTTTGACCGCTTCGATCCGTCCGGCCACGGTGTGCCCCACGGCCAGCACCGCCGCGCCGCCGAGGGCATCGATCCAGTAGTGGTTGGCGGTTACCACGATGGTGAACACCGTGGCCGGCACGTACAGCAGGTACAGCCCCCGGCTCCAACGGGTGCGCAGCAGTGGGAAGGTGGCGCACAGGCACCACAGCGCCCATCCCACGTGCAGGCTGGGCATGGCGGCGTACTGGTTGGAGACGCTCTGCATGGTGTCGGAGTTGAACGACCACAATGCCGGATAGCGATCGAGGGTGTCCACGAACTGCCCAGCGTGCTCGGCGGCGCGCCCGCCGTAGGGCCCACCCGCCGCCAGCAACCGGGGCGGCATGAGCGGGAACAGGCTGAACCCCACCAGCGCCAGGCCGGTGGTGGCCCCCAGGGCGTTGCGCCACCGGGGGTAACGGTCAGGGTGGCGGCGGAACAGCCAGATGAACACCCCGGCGGTGACCACGAAATGCAGGCTGCCGTAGAACAGGTTCCAGATGCGCAGGAACCCGCCGCCCCATTCCAGGAAAAACTGTTGCAGGGCCGGCTCGAAGTAGCTGCCCAACAGACGTTCGGCCCGGATGACCCGTTCGGCGTTGTCCAGCGCGAGGTTGGGGCTGACGGCGTTGGACCCGAACAGGTTCCGGCTCATCGAATACAACCCGTAGAAGGCGCCGATGATGGCCACCTCCCGATACCAGCGCAGGCCCGAGCGGGCTTGGCGGGCGGTCGGCGAGGAGCGCCGGTTTTCCGGGGTGACGCGGTGCTCGATGTGCGCCATGGTCGCCCTCCCGGCGCCGAACGTGACTCTCCTACAGGCCGCTACTCAGGCGCCGGCCCCACCGGGGTGCGGTCGACGGATACCCAACGCGAACGCCGGTGCACCGCTCAGGCTAGTAGCCACCGTTAAGAGGTAGAGCAGCAGCCCCAGCGCCACTGCCCGCTCGGTGGGGACGCCCAGAGGGTTGAGAAAGAGCGTCAGCGCCCACTCCCGTACCCCCAGGCCTCCCACCGCGATGGGCAGCACCTGCAGGATGCCGATGGCGGGGTAGAACACCAACAGGGCAGTAGCCCCTACTTGGTCGATGCCCAAAACCCGGGCTGCGGTGTACGCCGCGGCGATCTGCGCCAGGCTCAGCAACGCGCCGGCGAAGAACACCTCCAGGCCTTCCCGCGGTCGGCTGCGCAGGCTGGTCAGGCCCATGTGGGTGGTGCCCACCATGCGCCGCCAGCCCGGCGCGGCCCCGCTGAAGCGTCGACCGAGGGATCGGTGCCCACCGGCAACCATCAGCACGCCCAGCACCAGCCAGGTCCCCAGGGCCACCAGCAGGGCCACCTGCGCGGCGCGGCCGGCGTGACGGAGGCCGGTGTCGAACACGAACCCGATGAGCGTGAACAGTGGTAGCACCGCCCAACCGGTGAGCCGCTCGAGCGCCACCGAGGCCGCAACTCCGGACCCGTCACCGACCTCGCCGGCCAGTCGGCGGGCCCGCAGGACGTCACCGCCCACCGACCCCGGTAGGGCCACGGACACGAACTGGCCCGCCAGCGTGTGGCGCAAGACCCGCCCCCGTTCGGCCCGGATGCCCAAAAGCCGCAGCATGTGATGCCAGCGAGCGGAGGCGCAACCGTAGCTGACCAGGAAAAACGTGATGCCGCTGCCGATGAGCAGGACGTTGCCCACCGACCAGCGGGGAATCAGCGCCGAGAGGTGGACCTCGGGCAGGCGGGCCCACAGCACACCCAGCAGCGCAGCGCTGACCGTCATCCGCAACCCCAAAGACAGCCACCGACGCCGGGGAGAGGCGGTCTTGGCAGGCGCGGCGGCAAGGACGGAGCCGGGAGCGGATGTCCCGGGTTCGGAACCGCTCATCGTGACGTTCCGCGTCGAGGCCACGGCGGCGAGCATACGCCCATGATTGCCGTTGTGTTGCGAAAGCCGAGTTCGGGAGCCGATTGGGTGCGGTGCGTGTGTAGTGGACCGCGAAACGTGCTCAGCGAAGCTTTTCGAGGAACCGGGCCCGGCTGACCACCACCCGGCTCACCCGGCCGACGGCCACTAGCCCCCGATCGTCGTTGACGGTGACCTTGAAGCTGACCCGGGCGCCTTCGATCTCCTCGAGCACCGCTTCCACCCGGATCGAGGCGCCGACCCCGGTGGGGGCCAAATGGTCCAACTGCACCCGCATGCCGACGCTGGTCTTGCCCTCCTCGAGGTGGCCGTTGAGGGCATCAACGGTTGCTTTTTCGCACAGGGCCAGCACCCGGGGGGTGGCCAGGACGGGGACGTCACCGGAGCCCATGGCGATGGTCGTGTCACTGTGGGTGACCTCATGGTCGAACGCGGCCCGTAGGCCCTGCTCCAGGGGCACGGGTCGATACCATACGGTGGTCGTCACGCTGCGCACATATCCGCCGGCGTGCGGGGCACCGTCGCCGTTGACGGCTGCTGGGTAACTGCTGAGGGAGTTGCGCATGCTGGACGCCGACCTGGTCGCCCGCACCCTGGACGCGGCCTTGAGCCGCGGTGGCCAATTCGCCGAGCTGTTCGTGGAGGACGCCCGATCCGCCAGCGTCTCCCTGGATGACGGCCGCATCGAAGATCTGGTTTCCGGCCGTGACCGTGGCGCCGGCATCCGGGTGGTGGTCGGTGACACCAGCGGTTTCGCTCACACCGCGGACCTGTCCCCGGCGGGGTTGGCGCACACTGCAGAGCTGGCCGCAGCCGCCGCAGCCCGGGGTTCGAGCGGGTCCCGTCGCTCGGCCAGTGCGTTGACGGAGTTGCGGGCCCACACCGGTCCGCTGGTGATCGATCCCGCCACGGTGGCCAAGGACCGCAAGGTAGAGGTGTTGCGGCGGGCTGAGGCTGCGGCGCGCGGGCATCACCGGGCCATCAGCCAGGTGGCGGTGCGCTACGGGGACGTGCGCCGGCGGGTGCTGGTGGCCAACAGCGACGGGGTGTTCGTCACCGACGATCTGACCAAGTCCTCCTTCTCGGTGTCCGCGGTGGCCAAGGGCGACGCCGGGTTGCAGACCGGCCGCCAGTCGGTGGGCCAGGTGTGCGGGTTCGAGCTGCTGGACCGTTATGACGTGGAGGACATGGGACGCCAGGCCGCTGCCCGGGCCGTGGCCAAGTTGGATGCCCGTCCGGCGCCGTCGGGCACGCTGCCGGTGGTCATCGCCGGTGGGTCCGGTGGGGTGTTGTTCCACGAGGCCTGCGGGCACGGGCTGGAGGCGGACCTGGTGGCCAAGGGGGCCTCGGTGTTCGCCGGCCGTAAGGGTGAGCAGGTGGCCAGCCCGCTGGTGACGTTGATCGATGACGGTTCGGTCACCGGCGAATGGGGGTTCTTCGGTTTCGACGACGAGGGCCGCCCGGCGCAGCGCAACGTGCTCATCGAGCGGGGCGTGTTGAGCGACTACATGTACGACCACATCCGGGCCCGGGACGAGGGCCGCGCCGGTACCGGCAACGGTCGCCGCCAGAGCTACCGGCACCTGCCGATGGTGCGCATGACCAACACCTACATCAGCGCCGGCACCGATGATCCGGCGGACATCATTTCCGGCACCGACCACGGCGTGTACATCGCCCAGCTCGGCGGCGGGCAGGTCAACACCGCCTCCGGTGACTTTGTGTTCGGCATGACCGAGGCCTATCTCATCGAGAACGGACAGATTACCGAGGCCCTGCGGGACGGGAACCTGATCGGTAACGGGCCGGCGGCGCTGCTGGCGATAGACGCCATGGGCAACGATTTCTCGATGGGTTATCCCGGTACCTGCGGCAAGGACGGCCAGGGCGTACCGGTTGGTATGGGAACGCCCACGTTGCGGGTGCCGGCGCTGACCATCGGCGGCACCGCAGCATGAGCGTGGAGACGGCCGCCGCCCCGGAGGATCTTGGCCAGCTGGCGGCGCGCTGGGCCGATCGGGCGGTGGCCGGGGAACACCTCGAGGTGGTGGTGGGCCGGGGCCGATCAACCGAGGTCAAGGCCTACAACGGCGAGGTCGAGTCCTTCACGTCGGCGGAATCGTTTGGGGTTGGCATCCGGGTGCTGGTGGAGCGGGATGGCGGCATGGCCCAGGGGTTCGCCCACGCCGGTTCCTTCGATGAGGACGTGCTGACGGACACCCTGGCCGAAGCCCGGGACAACGCCCGCTTCGCTGAGGCCGATCCCTGGGCCGGTCTGGCCCAACCCGACGGGGTGGCCGCGGTGGAACAGGAACTGTGGAACGAGGCCGTCACCCGCTTCAGCCCCGAGGACAAGATCAAGTTGGCGTTGGAGTTGGAGGCCGCCACCAAGGGCTTCTCGCCCAAGATCAAGGGCGTGCGGGTGTCCTCCTACGGTGATTCCGCCGGGGAGGTGGCGTTGGCCTCAACCGCCGGGATCCGCATTGCCAGCCGGGCCACCAGCTGTTGGATGGCGGTGTCAGCCATGGCCGGGGACGAACACGAAACCCACATGGGTTACGGCGTGGACGTGGGTCGTGACCCAAGGGGGCTGGACGTCGAAGCCGCCGCCGAAGAGGCCGCCACCCAAGCGGTGCGGCTCATCGGGGCCCGTCAGGTGCCTTCCCAGCGGCTGACGCTGGTGTTGGAACCGAAGCTGGCGGCCACCATTCTGGGCATCATCGGTGCCATGTTGAGCGGTGAGGTGGTGGTCAAGGGCCGCACGCCTTTCGCTGATCGGTTGGGTCAGCACATCGCCTCGCCGTTGCTGACCCTGGTTGATGACCCCACCGACGCTCGTTCCATGGCCGCGGACAGCTTCGACGGTGAGGGTCTGGCCTGCCGCCGCAACGTGTTGATCGATCAGGGCACGCTGAACGGCTTCCTGCACAACAGTTACACCGCTCGCCGGGCCGGGGTGGCCTCCACCGCGTCGGCGGTGCGGGGGTCGCGGTCCATGCCCGGGGTGGGCCCGCAGGCGTTGGCGGTGGTGCCCGGTACCACCCCCTATGCGGAGCTGCTGGCCGGGGTGGACAACGGCATCCTGGTGCAAACCATGGCCGGGCTGCATTCCGGTGTGAACCCGGTCAGCGGTGACTTTTCCGTTGGTGCGGAGGGCCTGATGATCCGCAACGGGCAGTTGGCCGAACCGGTCCGCGAGGTCACCATCGCCTCCACCCTGCCCCGTCTGCTGTTGGACCTGGTGGCCGTGGGCGCCGAATTGGAATGGCTCCCCGGCGGCTCCGGCAGCGCCGCGCTGCTGTTCGAAGGGGTCAGCCTGGCCGGGTCCTGAGGCTGCGATCAGGCCAGGGGCGCGTCTATCCAGCTTGCCGCTGAAGTAACTTCAGATAGGCCCCGCTTTGCGGCATGTCGATCTTTGGGCATGGCTGGAGCGCATTTCCCGTGGCATTGCTCATTAGTTGCTCTGCCGAGCGGGACACGGCCAGAACGGAAAGGGCCCGTGCGCCGTCCTCAGTTGCGCCGTCCTCAGTAGTGGAGGCGCAAGGTTCACGGAGTTATCCTGAGCTGTTCATTTCGGACAAGATGGGCGGCAACGTCCTTGTTCGCGTGGATGCCCTCGGCGAGCAATTCATTGATGGGATTGCTACCGGCGGATTCGGACGGGGCGAGCCGGTCAGCGCCAGCCGAGGGTTTCCAGCCGGGAGCGGGCTCGTCCGAAGTCGAAGCGGTGGGCCAACTGATGTGCCTGGCCCAACAGCGCGGCGGCCTCGTCGGATCGGCCCTCACCGGCCCCGGACAGAAACTCGCCGTAGGCCAGGGCCGCCTGTACCGTCCACAGCGGGCTGCCGGATCGTTGCGCCAGTTTCAGGCAACGTTGAAAGCACGCTTCGGCCAGGGCGACGTCGCCGGTCCGCGCCGCCAGCGCGCCCCGGAAGCGATCAGCGGGACCGATGCAGCCGTTCAGCGAGCCCACCATGATGCAGATGTCCGCCCACGGCTCGAGCATCTGCAGCAGGGCGTCCGCCTGCGCCGGGGTGCCCACAACCGAGGCGGCGTCCGCCAGCAGGCTCAGCGACGCTCCCCGCAGGCTGTCGTCCCCGACCGCGACCATCCCCGGTCCCACCGCTCGTGGTCCCACCACCCGGTCGAGCACTGCCCGCGCCTCATCATGCAGGCCAAGCTCCGCGCACACCGCAGCCAGGCCCGGTTGCCAGGCGGCTCCAACGACTCCAAGACGCGCCGCCAGCCGGACCGCGGCTGCGACCTCCTGCAGGCGGCCCTGCTCGCGGCGCAGCAGGAACATCTGCAGGCCGTAGATCCCTTCGACGTCGAAGCCGGTCATGGAGGCGGCCACCTGGCGGCCACGTTCGTAGCAGGCCTCGGCCCGGGCGAAGTCACCTTCCGCCATGTGCACCATGGCCCAACAATTGGACAACTCGACCTCGTAGAACCGGTAGTGCAGGGCAATTCGTTCAAACGTTGCCAGCCGCCCTTTCGCCGCCGTCAGATTCCCTTGTTCGAGGTCCACCCGCATCTGCAAACCGGAAATGGGCGCAAACGGGTCCATCGCCGCGGTGTTGGTCTCCATCTCCACCGCCCGTCGCAGCGCCCGGTGACAGATCGAGCGATCTTGAGGCCGGAAATACACGTGGAAATGGGTGCTCAGGGCCATCAGCTCGGCTGCCTCGTCCCCGCATCGCCGGGCCATTTCCTCGGCCTGCACGATCACCGGCCCGGCCCGCTCGTGCTGCGCTGTTGGGCTCAGGGAACGGGCGAGTTCGGTAGCCACCAGTGAGCGCTCGGCGCTGTCCCCCGGGGGTAGGTGGGCCAGCACCCGTTCCAAGAGCGCCACGACAGCGTCACCGGAGCGGCCCATCCAGGCCGACATCTTGCTGTATTGGATGACCGCGGGAACCGCCAGGTCGGGCCATCCGCCGGCGTCGGCCAACTCCAGCGTCTCGGTGAGGCGCTCGAAACCGCCGCTCAGATCGGTGGTGCGGACCCGGGCCTCTCCCTCGCCCAGCGCCGCCTCCACATACGCTCGGGTATGGGACAACCCGGTTTGGCTCAGCAGTCGGCGGGCTTCGCTGAAATGCGCAACCGCCGACTCATGATCGAACTGGTAGCGGGCCTGGCGGCCGGCACGTTGGAGCGCATCGGCGGTGCGCTGGGGGTCTGCGCCCACCGCCAGCGCCTCCACCAGGTGATGGGCCAAGGCCTCGGCCACCGCGTCCAACCCCAACCTGTGCACGACCTCGATGGCGTCGGCCAAGTGCAGGTGCGCCGCCGCCACCGCGGTGACGCCGGCCTCGGCGAGCAGCGCCTGGCGCACCAGCACATGGCCGAAACGGAAGCGACCCACGCCCAGCTCGCCGATCAAGCCGGCTCGCCGCAATTCCTGTACCGGATCCAGGAGGGTGACCACTGGCCGGCCCAGGGCGCCGGCCACTATTGCCAGCTCCCACTCGGTACCGGACACCGCGGCCATTGACAGCAACGCCCGGGCTTGCGATGACAACGCTCGGGTGCGTCGTCGAACGGCGGCACCGATGTCCGCCCCCGAACCGGACAACAGGGTCAAGAACAACGGGTTGCCGCCCGTCTGATCGAAAAGCTCCAAGGCGGCGGCCTCATCGGCGCCGACCAACTCCCCGATGGCGTCGGTACCGAGACCATGCAATTCCACGCCAAGGGTGCTGGCCCGCACCAGCAACTCGTCGTGGAGGCCCTGCACCGCCGCGCCATACGCTTCGGTACTGCGGGAGGTGAACACCAGCGCCAGGCGGGCCGAGGGCACCGTGTCGACCACAAAACGCAGGAGTTGGACGGTGCTGGCGTTGGCCCAATGCACGTCGTCGATCACCAACATCACCGGCCGCGTACCGCTGAGCATGTCGAGCCACGAGACCACGGCGTCGAACAACCGCGGCTGGTCCGCGCCGGGGGCGGGGGTCACCTCGCCGGCGTCGGCCAGCGCCGTGATGGCCGGGGCCAAGCGGGCCAACATCGTGGGATCTGCTCCCATGGTGGCGATATCGGGAGCGATGGCGACGAACTGACGCAGTGCCTCGGCGATGGGTTGAAAGGGATACGCCATGTCCTCATCGCAGCGACCGAACAGCACCAGCGCCCCGCCGGCCGCGGCCCGGTCGGCAACGGCGGCCGCGGTTCGGGTCTTGCCGATTCCCGCTTCGCCGTTTATCCACAGCACCTTGAGCCGTTCGATGTTTCCGAGATGGTCCACGGCGCGTTGCAATACGTCCTGCCGACCAACAAAGCGAGCCTCGTTGGCCAGGCTTAGGGCCGCGGGCAAAGACAGGGTGCCAGCATGGGTTGCCAACGGGGGATCCCAACACACCTCCCAGGCCAGCATCGGCTCGGGCAGACCCCGCAACTCCAGCAACCCTCGCTCGAGGAAACGATGTGAGCCCCGCCCGCGGGCCAGCACCCGGACCAGATCGGCGCACAGGATGGTCCCGCCCTCCGCCAACGCCTCGAGTCGGGCTGCCTCCACCACCGGGGCACCGAAACAGTCACCGTCCTCCCAGGACACGTCGCCGACCGATAACCCCATCCGCACCGCCAGCTCGGCCCCCGCTGGTGCGGTCTGGTTGTACCGCCACAATGCCTGTTGTGCGGTTACCGCGGCGTTGAGCGCATCGGTCGCCGAAGCGAACGCAGCCATGACGCCATCGCCGCTGCCTTTGACCACCACCCCCCGCTGGGCGTGCACCTCAGCGGTGAGTAGCTGGTCGTGCTGGCGGCGTAGCTGGTCTGCGGCTTCCTCGCCCAAGGCAGCCCGCATGGCGGTGGAGCCCACCAGATCGGTGAACAGGATGATGGCCAGCGCCGGCCCCTCCGGTGGCACCAAGAAGGGCACACCCCCAGCACTTGCCATTCGCACCCCCCAGCGACCACCTGAGCTCCCGGCCCCCCGACCTTCGCAGCGTAGCTTCGCCCCTGAATTTGAGCTCGACTGCTGCCGGTCAGCGTTAAGCTCATCGCGTGGGGGAGGTCACACGGACCACAGCAACGGTGCTGGTGACCGATCTCGTCGCGTCCACCGCACTGCGGGTTCGCCTGGGTGAGGAGGCGGCTGACGCGCTGCGTCGCAGCCACGATCGCCTGCTGGGTGAGGCGGTGGAGGCCGCCGGCGGCGTGGTGGTCAAAGGCAGTGGTGACGGCATCTTGGCCCGGTTCCAATCCGCCGCGGACGGACTCGACGCCGCGGTGGCCGCTCAACGGTCTTTGGCCAACTTCAGCCGGTCCCGTCCCCCCAGCGAGCAGTTGCATATTCGCATCGGGCTCTCGGTGGGAGACGTGAGCCTGGAAGCTGGCGACTGCTTCGGCACCCCGGTGGTGGAAGCGGCCCGGCTGGAGGCGGCTGCTTCGGGCGGCCAGATCCTCTGCACTGAGCTGGTGCAGCTGATGGCCCGGGGCCGGGGTCGCCACACGATCACAGCGATGGGTTTCTTGGACTTGAAGGGGTTACCGGATCCCGTGGCGGTTTGTGAGGTCTCCTGGCAAACCCCCGACCATACCGAGCACTACGAGCTCCCGCCTGAGGTTCGCATCGAAGCCGCCAAATCCTTTGCCGGCCGCACCGAGGCCCTGAGGGAGGGCTTGGCCTTTATCGGAGATCGGTCCCGAGCACGGCTGGGCGTGATCTGGTTGGCGGGGGAGCCGGGCATCGGCAAGACCCGCTTGGCGGCGGAGATCGCGGCGAGGGCTCATGAGGGCGGTGCTCGGGTGTTGTTCGGTCGGTGTAACGAGGATCTCCATGTCGCCTACCAGCCGTTCATGGAAGCGCTGCGGGCCTTCAGCGAGGAGGTGCCCGATGACCTCCTGCCGGCCGCCCTGGGCGAAGGCGCAGGGAGATTGTCATTGTTGGCGCCGGAACTGGGGACCCGCCATCCACAACTGGTTGCGCCCGCACGCGGCGATCCTGATACCGATCAGTATGAACTGTTCGAGGCGGTGCGACGCTGGCTGGCCGTCGCCAGTGCCGACCATCCCTTGATCGTGGTGATCGATGACGTGCAGTGGGCGTCGCCCCCGACGCGGGCGCTGTTGGAGCACGTGGCTCGCAGCGCCGCCGCCTCGGGAGCGGTTCTGCTGTGCACCGCCCGCAATACCGCCCCTGATGACAGTGAAGCTACCCGGGCCTTGCTCGAGGGGTTACGCCGGCGAGGCTTGCTGCTGATGCGAACCCTGGGTGGGCTCGAACCGGCCGACGTGGCAGCGCTGGTGGGGGGCGATGAGCTGGCCAGGGAACTGCACGCGCAGACCGAGGGCCATCCACTCTTTCTGGAAGCGATCCGGGCCGGCGGGAGTGACGTGACCAATACTGTGCAGCGCCGGTTGGCCACCTTGAGCGAATCAACCCGAGACCTGCTCGGCGTGGCGGCGCTCTCGGGGCTGAGCTTCGAGCTGTCGGTGGTGGCCCGGGCCGCGGCGCTGGACCACCCATCTGCCCTGGCCGCGGTGGAAACGGCCCTGGCCTGTGGTTTGCTCCAAGAAATTGGCGCAAATAACTTTCTGTTCAGTCACGCGCTGTTCCGTTCGACACTGATTGACACCATGTCCCGTACCCGTCGGGCTTCTCTGCACGCCGCGCTCTCCCGGGCGCTGGAAGCAGAATTGGACGATGACGGTGAGGAGATGGGCCGCGCCGCCCAGATCCTCCACCATGAGCTCAGCGCCGGACCGGCCGGTATGGCGGATCGGATCGAGCGCTTTGGCCGGGCCGCAGCCATCTCGGCGCTGAAGGTGTTCGCCTTCGATGAAGCGGCTCGCCACTTCGGCGTCCTGGTCGCCACCAGTACCGATCCGGCGGTACAGCTGCAGGCTCGGCTCGACCAGGCTGCGGCGCTGCTTCGGGACCCGGACTTCGTAGCGGCGCAGCAGGTCTTCGGCGAGGCCGCCCACCAAGCGGCACAGTTGGGTGACGTCGGTGCCGAGGTGACCGCGTCGCTGGGTTTCGAGGATGCCGGCTGGCGTCCGGGACTGCCGGGCGCGTCAGCGGTGGAGGTCATTGATGCCGCGTTGACCCACCACGTGCAACTTTCGGAGGCCACGTTGGTGCGGCTGCAGGCCAGCAAGGCCCGGGCGCTGGTGTTCATGGGCCGTGGTGCGCAGGCCGCAGCCCTTGCCGACGCAGCTCTGGATCGAGCTCGCCGTTGTGGTGACCCGGCGGCGCTGGCCCATGCCCTGTTGTGCCGGATCATGGTGTTCGGCCATGGACCCGAGATCGAACAGGTGGAGGTGCTGGGCTCGGAGTTGGCGCAGCTGGCCCATGACCTCGGTGATGACGAGCTGGCCACCCACGGCGCGGATTTCAGCATGGCCGCCATTCACCGCCATAGCGCGGTGGAATTCGATCGGGCCGTGGCCCGGTTGGCATCAATGGCGGAGCGCCGCCGCGATGTTGTGTATCAACACCATATCGTGACGTCCTTTAACATCTTTCAGGCGTTTCGCGACGGGCAGCTGGCCCGGGTCGAGGAACTCATCAGTTTCGCTGCGGACCCTGATCGATCCAGTTGGCAGGAGCCTGCTGGCCTGTACGGGCTGCGGATGTTCTTGCTGCGCCGGGAACAGTGCTGTCTGGCGGAGGTTGCGCCCAGCCTGGATCTGATGACTCGGCTGCAGCCTGACGCCGCGCTGTGGGCGCCCGGCTTCGCCCTGCTGTGTGCCGAGCTGGGTCGAATCCCCCAGGCCCGCGCCGTGTTGCGCGCGCTGGCGGCGGGCGGGTTCGCCGCGGTGGCCCATGACGGGAACCGGCTCACCAACATTCTTTTCCTGGCCGAGACCTGTTGGCTGCTGGGCGCGGTGGATGAAGCCGAGTGGGCGATTAAGCATCTGAAGCACTATCGGGGTCAAATCCCGATGGTGTGGGGGTCGGGTCTGCTGCTGGGCCCCGCGGACCGCCAGCTGGGTCTGCTCTATGTGCTGCGGGGAGATCGGGTACTGGGCGTGGAGCTGCTGGAGCAAGCGGTCGAGCTCAGCACCCATATCGGCTCGGTGTTGTGGCGGGCCCGCAGCCTGTGCGATCTGGGCCACGTGGCGGGACGAACGGCGGCGCTCACTGAGGCCCTGGAACTGGCCAGGGCGCATGATCTTCCGGCGGTGAGGCGGTTGGCGGCGGATCGGCTGGCAGCTCGATGACGGAAGGCGAGCCCGGGCGTGGTCAGCTGCGGGGCAGTTCGGTGGTCACACCCAGCTCGTCGGCTAGGTTTAAGAAATACGTCACAACGTCGCGGTGGTAGGGGATGCCGTTGGCGTCGCGGTCGGCTTGAGTCTCGGCTTCGGGTTGGCCGGCGTACACCACCCGGTCGGCGCCGGGGGCCGGGGGGCAGGCGGCGAGATCGTCGAGGTAGCGGTCCATCTCGTCCAAGAACCAGTCGGGGTCGCAGAAGGCATCAATGCGATAGGCGGTGCAGTGGTGGGAGATGTTGCCCACGTTGGCGTAACCCGGCCCGGTCCCCGCCAACATACCGCACAGTATGTCAACGATCATGGCCAGGCCGTAACCCTTGTGCGAACCGAGATCGCGGGTCCCGCCCAACGGCAGCATGTGGAAGGACTCCGGCACCGGGCGAGCGTCCATGATGGGGGTGCCATCGGCTTCGGCGATCCAGCCCGGCTTCACATTGAGGCCCAAACGCTGGGCGATGCGGATCTTGTTGCCGGCCACCGAGCTCATTGAGGCGTCGAACACGAACGGCGCCCGACTGCGGGCCGGCACCGCCACCGCGATGGGGTTGAGCCCCAACATGGGTACCGAGCCGTATGTCGGGGGGACCTGGATGCCGCCCACGGTCATGGCCACCCCCACGAACCCGGCTTGGGCCGCCAGGTGGGCGTGGTGCGCCGCAGCCCCGAAGTGCCGTCCGTTGGTCACTACCACGGTGCCCAAACCAGCCACGCTGGCCTTGGCCATGGCCAACCGCATGGCGTCGGGAGCAACATGTAGGCCCAGACCGCCATCGGAATCCAGCGTGGCGGTCGCCGGGCTCTCCCGTATTGTGCGCACGGTCGGGGTGGCGTTGATGCGTCCGGCCCGGAGGTCTCGCACGTAGTACGGGAACATGTTGGAGACGCCGTGGCTGTCGATGCCCCGACGGTCGGCGTACAGCAGGGTGTCGGCGGACTGTTCGGCGGCCTCCGGTGACAGGCCCAGTGCTTGGAAGATGGCGCTGACGGTTGCCCCCATGGTCGGGGGCGCCACCCGCACGGCCAGTTCGGGGGGTACGGCGAAGTAGTCGTTCACCGGCCGGACGCTAATCGCCGCCTCGGTCGCGCCGACGCCCGCCATCGCCCGCCAACGGACCCGATCCGCTCAGAACCCGCTGAGTTGGAACTCCACCCGGCGGTTCATCTGGCGGCCGAGGGGATCGTTGTTGTCCCCGATGGGCTGGGTTTCGCCGCGGCCCTCGGCTAGCAACCGGGCCGGGTCACCACCTCGGGCCACAATGGCGGCCAACGCGGCTTGGGCCCGCGTCTGGGACAGCACCAGGTTGGCGTGATCGTCACCCAGCTCGTCGGTGTGGCCCACGATGGCGATGCTCACCCGGGGGTTGGTGACCATCATCCCGGCCACGAAGTTGAGGACCGGTTCGAACGCCGGGGCGATATCGGCGCTGTCGAGCTCGAACAGGACCGGATCCGCCACGCGCATGGTGGTGACCCGACGGGCCGGGCGGCGGGGATCCACGAAGTACTCGTCGGTCACCACGTTCTCCGGCCCCGTCAGGGAGTTGGCCAGCGCAATCATCGCCTCGCGTTCCTCGTGGCTGTGGGCGGACCCGTAAAGGAACAGCTTGCCGTCCTTGAACACCGCCACTTCCTGCCGATCACCCAACCAACCAGCCGCCTCCGCGGAGAGGGCGGGCAGCGGCGCGGCCACCCGTTCGCGGTGGATCAGCAGGAAGTAACTGGCGAGCCCGATGGCCCCCACCAGCACCACCGCCGCCGCAGCCAGAGCCCAACCCAGCGAATCAGCCAGGAAACCGCCCCGAACCCGCAACGACGCGACGTTCGGTTCCCGCTGATCAGTAGAGACGTCGGATCCCTCCAGGCCGCCCACCACGTCCTCGGGGACCGGCGCGTCCGGCACGTCCGGCGGGTCCGCACGGTACGTCCTGTCGGTGCTGCGAGTGCGTTCTATGCGATGCGTGCGCGGTGCATGACCCAGTGCCATGGAGCTGACATCGGCCGCCGGGGGAGGGATCGGGATAGGTCCAGGGGCTCACGCGGTGATCCGCGGTCCGGGGACATGGACCGTGACGGAGCGCGGAGTACCGTTGCCCGGGTGCAACCGGACGCTGATGCTGTGGCTCGCCATCCGCACCTGGCTCAGGTGCAGCCCCCGGGCATGGTGCGCGTTGACCTTCATAGCCACACCATGCACTCCGGAGACTCCACCACCACGCTGGACGAGGTGGCTGAGGCAGTGGCATCGAGCGGTCTTGACGTGCTGTGCGTGACCGATCACAACGCCACCCGTGGTGCCCTCGAGCTGGCTGAACTGGTGGGCTGCCGGGTGGTGGTGGGCGAAGAGGTCAAGACCTATGCCGGGGAGATCATCGGGTTGTTCCTGACCGAGCGCATCCCCGGAGGGCTGCAACCGGTGGAGGTGTGCGAGCGGATCAAGGCCCAGGGCGCGCTGGTGTACATCCCCCACCCCTTCGATCCGATGCGGAACTGTCTGCGCCAGCCGGTGCTGGAAGACCTGGTGGCCCGGGGTCTGGTGGACGCGGTGGAGGGCATCAACGGCAAGACCTCCCTCCAGCACCTCAATGAGACGGCCCAACAGTTCGGCGTGGACCACGATCTGGCCGTCGGCGCCGGCAGTGACGCCCACGTGGCCGAGGCGCTGGGCGCGGCGTATGTCGAGATGGCAGATTTCACTGACGCCGCTGACTTCCTGGTGCAACTCAAACGGGGTCGCTTGGTGGGCCATCACTTCGACGCGCCGCGACGCTGGCGGGCCCGGATCATCCCGTCGATTGCGGCGGAGAGCTGATCAGGGCCACCATCAGCTGACCGTCGAGCAGTGCCGCCACCAACGCCGGGGCCTGGGAGCGGGGAACCACCACCAGCGTGGTCCGCTCCGATCCGGGCTGGAGTACGGGTTCGATCCCGGTCGGGTCTTCGTTGGTCGCCGTGGGCCCGCTGGAGCCGGCTGCGCTGACCACCTGGCCGTTCACCAGCCCATCGCGATGGATGAGTGCCACCGGAGTGCCCGAAGCAACCAGCGCGGGGGCCCACGGGATCAGCGAGGACGGCACCGGTAACGCCACCGTGTCCGGCCCCAACCAGCGCGCCATCGGCATTGACCCCGCCGGTCCCAGACGGTCCTGCACCACGATCTCGCCCGCCCCCATCGCCACCAGAGTCACCCGGCCGACCACCCCGGACGCGCGGTGCGTCCCCGTTGCGCCGTTGCTGGGGACCGCACCGGGCTCATCGGGCTGATCAGGCTCATCGGGGACGGCGCGCTGATCAGGCTCATTGGCGGCGGGGACGGCACCTTCAGGCAGGAACGCCCGCGGCACCTCGCGGACCTGCACGTCAGTGGTGGCCAGCGTGGCGCCACCGGGCACCGGCCGCAGGGTGACCCACACCCGGGCGGTGTCCCCCCAGGCCTGTCGCGCCGCTTGGGCCTGACGCTGGGCCTGCAGGGTCAGGGCCAACGTGGCCACCACCAGCCCCACCGCCAACACCCAGGCTCCCGTCCCCATCGGTGAGCGCGGCGAGCCCCAGCGAGGGGGGGAGCGGGCGAGCCAAGGCAGCCGGGACCGAGCGTTAGTTGGGAGGGCGGCTGGTTGTGCCATGGGTGGGTCCCCGATCTGCGGCCCCGATGAGGGCGCGCCGAAGAACCGATCGTTGCGGGGAAGTCACCGGCCGAACGCTGCCCGGTTGCCAGACGCTATCGGCGCTCGGGTCAGTTGGGCAAGGGCCGCGCCGCCAATGAGGCGACGGCGGCGAAGAGCACGTCCCGTACCCGGTGCAGGTTCTGCTGGAAGAACTCGAAGACCTGCTCCATGGTCACCGCCGGCACGTCAGGGTTGCCGTCCAGGCCGGCGTCGTAGTCCGTGACCAGTGCCACCCCGGCCACCGGCAACCCCGCTTCGTTGCACAGGGCGGCCTCGGGATACTGCGTCATGTTGACCACTGACCAGCCCATCTGGCCGAACCAGCGGGATTCCGCGGCGGTGGAGAAACGGGGCCCGTTGATCACCACCACCGTGCCGCCGTTGTGCACCGTGACCCCGCAGGCCTCGCAGGCCTCGACCAGCCGTTGCCGCAATCCGGCGTGGTAGGGGTGGGCCATGGCGGTGTGGTGGGCGCCGGGACCATCGAAGAAGGTGTCCGAGCGGGCCGAGGTGCGGTCCACGAACTGGTCCACCACCACGAAGTCACCGGGGGCGATGGAGGACTGCAGCGATCCTGCCGAACACGGGGCCAACACCGCACCCACCCCGGCGTGTTTGAGGGCCCACACGTTGGCCCGGTAGTTCACCCGATGCGCGGGGAAGTGGTGGTTGGCGCCGTGACGGGGCAGGAACGCCACCCGCAAGCCGGCCACGGTGCCGATGTGCAACGGCGACGAGGGTGGGCCGAAGGGGGTGTCGACGGTGACCTGTTCAACCTCATCGAGCAGCTCGTACAGGCCGGAGCCACCGAAGATGCCCACGTCGGCGAGGTCCGCGGAGGGTACGTCCAAGCTCACGGCAGGGGTCAGCTGTTGCCCGAGGAGGAGCCGGACCCGCCTGAGGAACCCGACGATGAGCCCCCGCTGCCCGAACCGCCCGATCCTGAGCCAGAGCCACCCGATCCTGAGCCACCCGATCCTGAGCCAGAGCCAGAGCCACCCGATCCTGAGCCGCCCGATCCTGAGCCTGAGCCGCCCGATCCGGACTTGCCCGAGGAATCCCCGCCCGTGCCCGAACCCGACGAGCCGGAGGAACCCGTGGATCCGCTGTCGCCAGAACCAGACGAGGACGAGGAGCCGTCCGCACCACCTGAGGCGGACGTGGAGGACTTGGACCCCCGGGCGTCGTTTTTGTAGAAGCCGGAACCCTTGAACGTCACGCCCACGGGGGTGTACACCTTGCGCACCGCGGCGGCCTTTTCGCAGTTGCAGACCGTGAGCGGGTCATCGCTGAAGGATTGCTGCACCTCGAACTGCTTGTCGCACTCCAGGCAGCGGTAGACGTAGGTGGGCATCTCTAATCCTTCGTGAGCACTCGACGAGGGCGAGCGCCAAGGGTAGCGGAGCGCTCGGGCGATGCCGAAACAGCCGGTAACCGGCAGGCGAATTCAGGCCCCGATCGGCCGTCATCGGCCCCGGAACGAGCATGATCGGCCGGCGCGCCGGGCACACTGGATCAGTGAGTTCCACGAACCCGATGCGGCGCGTCCGCAAAGCCGTCATCCCCGCCGCTGGTCTGGGCACCCGCTTCCTTCCGGCCACCAAGGTGATGCCCAAAGAGATGCTGCCGGTCATCGATCGACCCGCCATCCAGGTGGTGGTGGAGGAGGCCATCAGCGCCGGCATCGAGGACATCCTCATCATCACCAGCCCGCACAAGAAGCTGGTGGAGGACCATTTCGACCGGGCCTTCGAACTGGAAACGAGGCTGGAACGCAAGGGCAAGACCAAAGAGGTGGCGGCCTTGCGGGCCCTGACCGAAGGGGCCCAGATCCACTTCGTGCGTCAAGGGGAACCGATGGGTCTGGGCCACGCGGTGTCCGTGGCCCGCCGTCACGTGGGCGACGAACCGTTCGCCGTGATGCTGCCCGACGACATCATGGTGGATAACGGCCTGGTGCTGCGGGGGATGATCGAGGCCCTGGAGCGCACCGGGGCGTCGGTGGTGGCGCTCAAGGAGTTCCCCTACTCGGAGATCTCCGCGTACGGATGCGCCGCGGTGGAGGCCCGGGAGGCCGGTTCGGACCTGGTGCGCATCACCGGGTTGGTGGAAAAGCCCAAGGCCGAGGAAGCGCCGTCCAACCTGGCCGTCATGGGCCGTTACGTGTTCACGCCCGCCATCTTCGACCATCTGGCTGACGTGCAACCCGGCGTGGGCGGCGAGATCCAGCTCACCGACGGCATGGATCGGCTGCTGCGGGCGGAGGGGTTGTCCGGTCTGGTGTTCGTGGACGGCCGCTACGACATCGGGCAGAAGCAGGACTTTTTGCGGGCCACCGTGGAACTGGCGTTGGAGCACCCCGAGTTGGGTCCGGACTTCACGGCCTACCTCACCGATCTGGCCAAGCGTCGATTGACCTGACATCGATCGGCCGCGGTTCGTAGTCATCGAACTACTACGAGTGCATTTCGGCCGAACAGCGCGCCGATTCGACGTGGATTCGATGCGGCCCCGGTGCCCCCAGAACCCGCTGAAACCGCCCCTCAGCAGGACCGTTGGGGCGCAGTCGCCGTCCTACGATCGCAGCATGATGGATCTGGAGACGGCCCGGGCCCGGGTCTTGCAGGGTTGCCTACCGCTGAATCCCCAGGACGTGAAGGTGGCGCAGGCGGCGGGCCTGGTGCTGGCCGAAGCCGTGGTGTCCGATCAGCGGCTCCCGCCGTTCGCCAACACCGCGGTGGACGGGTTCGCGGTGCGAGCCGAAGACGTGGCCGGTGCCAACGGGGACCAGCCGGTGCTGTTGCGGGTGGTGGAGGTGTTGGCCGCGGGTCAGGCCTCCCGTCACCACCTCGGCGCCGGGGAAGCGATCCAGATCATGACCGGCGCCCCGATACCTGATGGCGCTGACGCCGTGGTCATGGTGGAAGACACCAGCCCCGGTCCCGTGCAGCCGGGTGGCCCGGTGACGGTCCTGGTGGCCAAGGCGGTGTCCCCCCGGGATTCAGTGCGCCCCGCGGGAGACGATGTGCAGCCCGGTGACCAGCTCTTTCAGCCGGGATGCGTGCTGTCCGCGGCCCATGTGGGGGTGTTGGCGTCGCTGGGTTGGGTCACGGTGCGGGCCCATCCTCGACCCCGGGTGGGCGTGATCTCCACCGGTGATGAGCTGGTTGAAGGACCCCAGCCGCTGGCCGCCGGTCAGATCCGTGACTCCAACCGCGTCAGCCTGCTGCGCCTGGTGGAGTTGGCCGGCGCCGTTCCCGTGGACCTCGGTCTGGTGCGTGACGATGAGGAGTTGATTCGCCGGTCCCTCAGCGACGCCGCCGAACAGTGCGATGCGGTGGTCTCCTCTGGCGGGGTGAGCATGGGCGAGTTCGATTTCGTCAAACGGGTGCTGAACCAGGTGGGCGAGATCAACTGGATGCAGGTCGCCATCCGGCCGGCCAAACCGCTGGCGTTCGGGACCATCGCCAGCAGCGGCGGGGCCACCCCCATCTTCGGCCTTCCCGGCAACCCCGTTAGCTCCATGATCAGCTTCGAGCTGTTCGCCCGGCCCGGTCTGCGTCGATTGGCCGGGCACCCCGACCCGGCCCTGGTCCGTCCCACTCTCAAGGCCCGCACCGCGGACGCCCTTCGACGCTCGCCGGACGGCAAGACCCATTTCGCCCGGGTGGTGGCCACCAACGAGGAGGGCCGATACGTGGTGCGCAATGCCGGCGGGCAGGGCTCCCATCAGTTGGCGGTGATGGCCGTCGCCAACGCGCTGGTGGTGCTGCCCGACGGGGACGGCGTGCCCGAAGGCGCCGAGGTGGATCTGCTGCTGCTGGACAGCTAGTCGCTTCGCCGGCCCCGGTCCCAGCCACGGGGGGTTCGCTAGCATCGTCTCCATGACCCAGGCTCTGGTGGACTCCTTCGGGCGCGTGCACCGTGACCTGCGCATCTCGGTGACGGACCGGTGCAACTTCCGCTGCACGTATTGCATGCCGGCGGAAGGCATGAAGTGGCTGGATCGTTCAGAGGTCCTCAGCTTCGAGGAGATCGTGCGGGTGGCCCGCCTTTTGGTGGAGCGATTCGGGATCGAATCCATCCGCCTCACCGGGGGTGAACCCACCGTCCGGGCCCACCTTCCGCGGCTGGTGGGGATGCTGTCTGAGCTGGGTGTTGACCTGGCGATCACCACCAACGGGGCCACGTTGCGCCTGGTTGCCGCTGATCTGGCCGCCGCTGGATTGCGACGGATCAACGTGTCGTGTGATTCGCTGCGGCCCGATCGTTTCGCCGAGATCACCAAGCGAGACAGTCTGCCGGCGGTGCTCGACGGGATCGACGCGGCGATCGAGGCCGGGCTGTCGCCGGTCAAGCTGAACGTGGTGGCCATGCGCGGGGTCAACGAGGATGAACTGCTGGATTTCGCCACCTACGGTCGCAGCAAGGGCGTGGTGGTGCGTTTCATCGAGTTCATGCCGCTCGACGCTCAGCAGCAATGGACCAATGACCAGGTCCTGACCTATAGCGAGATTCGCACCCGCATCAACGAGGTGTATCCCCTGGAGCCGATGCAGCGGGGCTCGGCGCCCGCGGAACGGTTCCGGTACCTGGACGGCAAAGGCGAGATCGGCATTATCGCCTCGGTCACTCAGAGCTTCTGTTCCACCTGTGACCGGGTTCGGCTGACCGCAGAGGGTGGATTCCGGACCTGCTTGTTTGCCACCAGTGAGCACGATCTGCGGGGACTTTTGCGCAACGGGGCCTCCGACGATGACCTGGCGGCGGTCATCGAATCGGCGGTGGGCGGCAAATGGGCCGGTCACCAGATCAATCAGGTCCATTTCATCCGACCGTCGAAATCTATGAGCCAAATCGGCGGCTGAGCCGGGTCACGGAGCCTGGGACCGGCGGACTCCTAGACTGCGGCCATGACCGACCTGGGTTTCACCCATCTCGATCCTCTGGGTCGGGCCCGGATGGTAGACGTCACCCCAAAGGAGCCCACGCATCGCCGTGCGGTGGCCCGGGCCCGGGTGTACATGCAACCGGAGACGGCGTCGCTGGTGGCCCGGGGGGCGATGAGCAAGGGCGATGTGCTGGCGGTGGCCCGGGTGGCTGGCATCCAAGCGGCCAAGCGGGCGTCGGATCTGATCCCGCTCTGCCATCCGCTGCTGGTCGGTTCGGTGTTCATCAACTTCCGCATCGAAGATGACCACGTTCAAATCGAGGCCCAGGTTGACACCGTGGACCGTACAGGGGTGGAGATGGAAGCGCTGACCGCGGTCTCGGTGGCGGCGCTGACGGTGTACGACATGTGCAAGTCAGCGGATCGGGCCATGACCATCTCCGACGTGGCCCTGTGGGAAAAGACGGGTGGTCGCTCCGGCACGTACCGTCGTGAAGGTCCCGGTCTGGATGACGTATAAGCGTTGGTTAACCGTGTCTGAAGCCATGATGGCTTTGGTCGAAGTGCACGGTGATAGTAGAACTGCAACATTCTTCGCCCCCTGACGATTGAACAGCCCCGGGGATCGACCACGCGAAGACCAGTCCAAACGTCACAGGCTCCGCCCTCGGGTGGCCGTGGGGTGCGGTTTGGGGTCGAGCCCTCGGGAAGGCAGGTAGCACCCGGTGAATCTGAGCACCCTCCTCGTTCTGGTGTTCCTCGTTGGCATGTGGGTAGCCCTTCTGGTGGGGCCGGTGCTGCTGCGGCGAGGTTCCGGAGGTTCCCGGCGGGGGGACTCGATCATGTCGTTCCAGCAGCAGCTCTCGGCGCTGGACCACAACCGGGGGCGAGCGGGCCGTCTACGTCCGCTTGCGAGCCCCACCAACGTTCGTCGCCTGCCGGACCGTGCTGCACCCGTGCGTCGTCCTCCGCTGCGTGGCCGGGCTGCGGCCCGGCGGCGCAAGCACATCGTGGCTGCCTTGTGCGGCGTGTCCTTCGTCTTCCTGGTGGCCTCTTTCCTGGGCAGCGGGTTGTTCTTCTGGGGCTTTGTGGTGTCCGCGGGTCTGCTGATCGGGTACCTGACGCTGATGTTCCACCTCCTGGGTAGCCAAGCCGAACGGGAGATGAAGGTGGCGTTCCTGCCCCACAACAACGCCGGTGCCGAACCCACAGCGCTGCTGCAACTCCGCGAGGCCGCCGCCGGTCGCCGCTGATCGGGTCCGAAATCGAACTGCCGGGCCGGGCACAGCGTCCGCTAACCTGGGCGTTCCCTCCCCGGGGGTGTAGCTCAGTTGGCTAGAGCGCTACGTTCGCAACGTAGAAGTCGGCGGTTCGAATCCGCTCACCTCCACCGGCAAACTCCAGGTCAGACCCCGTCTCAGCGGCGGGGTCTGCGTCGTTTTGGCCTGCAGCGAGGCGACGGACCCGATTTGGACCCGATGCCCGCAACGCCCGGTCCAACAGGTCCGCCGCGCCCTCGTCGACCTCCGGCAACACCGACCCGTACACGTCCATCGTCGTGCGGATCGACGCGTGCCCCAGGCGGACCTGGATGACCTTGGCGTGCGCCCCCTCAGCGATGAGCAGACTGGCCGCGGTGTGGCGCAGCTGGTGGATCGTCAACCTGTCCAACCCCGCCCGGCGCACCGCCGGCTGCCACACCCTCGGGCGGAACTGCGACGCCCGCATCGAGCCGCCGCCCGGGGGCCTGCACCACATAGTCCTCGGGGTCCATGCGCCCGGTCCGTTGGAGGTGCGCCGCCAGCTCGTCGACCACGAACCCCGGGACCGACATCGTCCGGCGGCTCGCGCGGGTCTTCACGTCTGAATCCTCGAGCAGCCGGCCCTCCACCTCGGCCACCGTCGCCGTCACGATCAACGACCGGCGCAGGAAATTGATCCGACCGACCTTCAACCCGGCGATCCCCGACAGACGCAAACCGAGCACCCCACCCAGCCACATCACCGGCCGGTAGTCCACCGGCATGGCTTCGGCCAGGCGCAGCAGCTGCTCGATGTCCAGGAACTGCTGCTCTTTCGGGCGGAGCTTCGGCAGGCGGATACCACGGCATGGGGACATGGTCAGCTTCCCGCCTTCCACGGCCGCCCCGAACACCGCACGGACGACGCCAGGTTTCGTGGACACCGTCTTCGGTGCCAGCTTCGCGGCCATCTTGTCCACCACCCGGCGCACATCGAGCGGGGTGATCTTCCCGAGCGGCATCCGCCCGAGCGCCGGGACCCACCACCCCTTCAGCACGTTGCGGTCCCGGGCCTCTGTGGTGGGCCGCTTCGTGACCGCCTCGAAGTACTCCTCGCACCAACCAGCGAAGGTCATCCGCTGCAACGCGTTGCGCACGACGCCCGCCCCCCGTGGCTCACCGGCTCGCCTGACGCACCGCCCGTGCACGGTGCTCGGTTCGAATTGAGACTGTTCTGATCGCTCGTTGCCCTGGGCATCGGACGAGGGGAGCTGCCCACCCATAACCTCGGGCGGGCACCACAGGGCCAGCGCTGTGCCTGCGGGGTCTGTCCATCAGGGCGGCTTGGTCGCTGTGAAATAGGTGTTGAGGCGGTCGTGGGGCAGGGTGTGGGCTGCGATCTCGACAAAGCCTGCCGCTGTGAGCTTTTCTCGGGCGAGTTGTTCGCCCCAGGCGGCGCCGAGTCCGTCTCCGCCATAGGCGAGGGATACCGTCATGCAGTGCATGGTGCTCATGCCGTACAGGAACGGGGCCGCGGGGTGGTCGAGGTTCTCGTGGAGGTGGCTGCTGGCCTTCGGTTCTACGCAGAGGTAGGTGCCGCCCGGCCGCAACGCGGTGAAGATGCCGAGCAGCATGGCGGCGGGGTGCGCTTGGTCGTGTACTGCGTCGAAACTGGTCACGATGTCGAGTTCCGCGTTCAGGCTGAGCTTCGCTGCGTCTCGCGCTTCGAATGTTGTGTTCGAGACGTGGCGTCGAGCTGCCTCGGCTTGTGCGGCTGCGATGGCGGCCTCGGAGAAGTCATAGCCCGTGAAGTTGGAAGCGGGGAACGTCTCGGCGAGCAGCAGGGTGGCTTTGCCGCGTCCGCAGCCGATGTCGGCGACGTCAGCGCCCTGGGTGAGTCGGCTGATGCCGTTGGGCAGCAGGGGTACCACGAGGTCGATCAGGCCGGCGTCGAATCGGGTGGCGCTGGATTCCGCCATGAGTTCTTGGAATCTCGTGTAGCGCTCGTAGGGGACTCCGCCACCGTCTCGGAACACGCGCACGACATCGGTTTCGACCTCGCCCATCAGCCCGATGTACTGGCAGAAGTGGCTGATGGCGCTGGCCCCTGCGGCTTTGGTGAGCGCAGCTGCGTGTTCGTCGGGCAAGCGGAACGTGCCGGCGGATGGATCGTGTTCGACGATGCCCCCGCAGACCATGGCGCTGAGCCATTCGCGGACGTTGCGCTCCTGAAGACCCGCCGCCGCTGCGATCTCGTTCGAGGTAGCGGCGGTCATGGTTGCCATGGTGTCGAACAGTTCGGTGCGCCGTCCGACGCTGCACAGCAAGGCGATCGAGGCGCTGTTGAGGATTCCCACCATTTTCCCGGCGAACGCATCGGCGCGTGGTTGATCGAACGGCTCTGAGCTGGCTGGTCGAGACACCCCGGTAGTGAAGCGCAGGGAGATCACGGCGAGATCACCGATGGCGCCTCGCCGAGAGATGCTGTGCTACTTGGCGAGCGCGACCTCGAGTTCAGTTGTGGTTGTGAGGGTGGTGAGCAAGGCGAGCACTTCGAGCGAGGTCGCATGCCAGCGCGGGTCGAAGCTGCAACATCCGTCGGTGAGGATCGTGACGGCATACCCCGCGTCCACCGCTTGGCGGGCCGTTCCTTCGATCACGAAGTTCGTAGCGAAACCGCAAAGGATGAGGTGTCGGATGCCGCTGTTGCGCAGGTGCGCATCGAGGTCGGTCCCTGCGAACGCGCTGATCGCCGCTTTCGTGACGATGAACTCGCCGGGGATCGGGGCGACCTCGGCCATGAACGCGCACCCGGGGCTGCCGGCATCGAGGACGCCGTGTTCGGCGAGCGGTGCGAGCTGTGCCGCGCTGGTGTTGATCGCTTGACCTTCACGACTCGCGACACCGACGTGGATCACGGGTAGTTCCGCGCTCCGAGCCGTGCGCAGCGCCTGCGCGCACGTCTTCAACACCCCCGTTTCGGCGACCACAGCGGCAGGTCCCTGCGCTCCGAACACTCCGGTGGGGGCCACGATGTCGTGCTGTAGATCCATGACCAGCAATGCGCTCGTCTTCCGATCGATCTCCATGTCACTCCAGTCAGTCTCGCCTCAGCTCCCAAATGCCTCAGCGAAGTGATCACAACCCGAACAGATCACGGCGAGCTCACCGGGACCGTCCTCTGCGGACAACGCCCAAGCCAGCTATTGGGGGAACCTTGGCGTGATCCTCGGGTGATCTCGGGCTGCTCGGATGTCAGTAATCAACAGGACAGTGGCGAGCGCAGCGGTCAAAGCTCGCCCACCACGCTGGTCCGGCGTACGGACGGCGAGGAAGCCGGCATTGCTCGCTTGGGGGCGCACGATCGTCGATGTCGACCGGGTGTCACGCGACGTGCCATAGCTGCGGTGTCGCCGCAAACGGCCGCACTTACTACAGGCTGGTGAGTGCATCGATCGCGGCGTCGACGGCGTCGAGCAGTTCGCTGGAATGCTCGGCCGCGTGGCCGTCCAGGGTCCCATGCCAACCATCGCCGTAAAGGCGGTCGAGCTCTCGGTTCAAGCCGAGCGAGCTTCTCCCGACGTGCGCGCCGGACCGCCTGGCGAGCGCGAGTCCCTCTTCGGCGCGGCCGGCGTGCGCCAGGCAAACGGCTGCGGCCCAAAGGCCCATTCGTGCCCCTTGACGGAACCGTTGGGAGCGGCTGCGCTCGAGAACCTCGACGGTCGCAGCAACGGCGATATGCCGCTCGCTGCCCAGCACGAGGGCGGCCATGCGATAGCCGAGCGGGGCGATAGCGATCCAGCCCACGACCGGCAGGGGTTCCAGCACGTCGACGGCGCGTTCCGTGAGCTCAATCGCGTCGCTTGGACGGTCGACGCCGACGATCTGTGCTTTGAGCACCAGCACGTAGCTGAGCAGCGTCGGTGCACGCGACCGCACCGCCAACTTCAACGCCCGCTCGCACCATTCGGCAGCATCGACCCTCGGGTCTTGCAACCAAAGCGCGTAGTAGGAGCGAACCGCTGGCGCGAGGACCATCGAGTCTGCGTCTTCGCCCGGCTGTTCAGACCAGGCGCGGGAGATCTCGTTCGCCAGTACGCCGCCGCCGACGGCCTGGGCACGCATGAACGCGGCGAGATGGAACGGCGCGTTCCCAGCAGCGTCGCGAAGCCGCGACCAGTCTCCGACCGCTCGGCCGGTCTCGGCAAGATCGCCCAAGATCCAGTAGGCGTGGATCCCCCAAGCTCCTCTGGCGGCCGCCTCGGAAGGGTGGCCATTGAGAATGCCGGCCTCGACTGCGTCGCGCGCCCAGACACCGAGTTCGCTGTTCCCGGCGAAAAGGCCGTAGAACGCGAGCGCCTTGCACAATCGGCCGATCAGCTCGCAGTCTTTGGTCTGCACGGCGGTCTGAAAGGCGAGGCGGGTGTTCGGCCAGTTCTCGGTGATCGCGGCCCACGCGTGCGGTTCGTCGGCGCTCCAGGTCTGTCGTCGCGCTGCTTCCGCGACCGTCGTGAAGTGTGCGGCGTGCGCCCAACGGCGTTGATCGGTCTCTTGGCGCCCGTCGAGTTGTTCGGCTGCGAACTGGCGCAGTGTCTCCAGCATCGCGAACCGCGGGGCGCCACCGGAGTCGACCCGCACCAGCATCGCCTTATTGATCAGAGCGGTGACCAACTCCGCCGCCCGTGCTAGGTCGCCGTCGAGACCGCCAACCACGGCGATCGATGCAAGGTCGAAGCTGCTCACGAAGACCGATGCCGCGTCGAACAGCGCCCGTTCCGATGGGGTGAGCAAGTCGTAGGACCATCCCATCGCTCGACGGAGGGAGCGGTGCCGCTCGGGACGATCGCGGCCGGACGACACGTCGAGCAGCTCAGCGCTGGTGAGCTGCTGTGCGACCGCGGTCGCCCCGAACGCTCGTACCCGCGAGGCCGCAAGTTCAATGGCGAGCGGCAGGCCATCGAGTCGAGCGCAGAGCTCACCGATCACTGCACGTTCGTCATCCGACGCTTGGAATGTCACATCCGCCGCGTGGGCCCGTGCGCAGAACAACTCGACCCCTTCAGTTCGAGCGTCGAGCGGTTCGACCGGCCAGACTTGCTCGATAGCCAGTCCGAGAGGCGCACGGCTGGTGGCGACGATCGCGATCCTTCGTGTTCCGCGTATCAGCCGATCGATGAGCGCCGCCGCAGCGTCGATCACGTGCTCGCAGTTGTCGATCACGAGCAGTATCGATTGATCCAGCAGCGCCTGAGCGAGAGCGTCCTGCGGTGCGACGTCGGCCAGCTCGCTGACACCGAGCATGGCGGCGACGACCGCTGCGAGGCCCGCCGGGTTGCTGAGCGTAGAAAGATCAACGAAGTGACAGCCGTCTGGGAACCTCGCCGTAGCCCGGGCCAGTAGTTCGTCGGCTAGGCGTGTCTTGCCGATCCCACCTGGGCCCACCAACGTGATCAGCCGTAGGACGCTCAGCGCCGCGCTCAGCGAATCCAACGAAGCTGCCCGTCCGATCAAGCCCGTCGAGCCGGACCGTTGATGACTAAGGCTCAAGGGCGTAACTCGGGGTTCGACGACCCCGAGCACGGCGGTGTCCTGCGCAAGGACCGCCGCCTCAACACGGCGCAGCTCCGCGGACGGCTCGACCCCGAGCTCCTCGACCATGAGCGCTCGAGCGCGTTGATACGCGTCAAGCGCATCGGCCTGACGGCCCGCGCGCCAATACGCCGTCATCAACATCGCCCAAAGCCGCTCGCGTAACGGCCAGAGAGCAGTCAACGACAGCAGCTCTGCGATCAGTTCGGGGAGGCGGCCGCCCAATGCCAACCATGCCTCAGCCCGCCCGGCCAACAGATCGCCGCGCAGCTCTTCCAGGCGGGTTTGCTCAACGGAGAGCTCTTCAAGCTCGACGAGCTCTCCATAGGGGCGACCCCGCCAGAGCAGCAGAGCGGACTCCGCCAGACGACATGCCTCCACCGGATGGATAGCCAACACTGAACTCGCTTGCCCGGCAAGAGCCTCGAACCGAGCGACGTCGAGATCCAACGCATCCACGACCAGCCGATACGCACCCGGCCTGGTCTCCAGCGTTGCGCAACCCGACAACATCTCCCGCAGCCGATGGACCTCACTTCGCAACGCCCGCCTCGCGCTGCTCGGTTCCAGGTTTGTCCACAGACGATCGATGAGCAGATCAACCGACACGTCAGTGTCCCGCCGAGCTACCAGCACGCCCAACAGGCTCTGGCGACGGACACCGGCCACCGTGCGGGGCACCCCGCTGACGACCACCTCCGGAGTGCCCAACACCAACAGCCGGCCCATCGCCGCACAATACGTTCACCATGCCAACCGCGAAGGACAACACGATCAAGACCACGGCGGGAACGGCCCGACTACAGCCACCGCCGGCCTCTCCACAACCCCACCCCAAGGTTCCTCGCCTGAACGCCCTTCGGCGCCGGACCCCGGATGCCGCACTCCACGGACAATCCAGGCCGCAGGCCGGGCATAGGCTACGTACCGCCGGTTCCCGGTCGGCCCTGTCCGAAGATGAGGCGCCGGCGTTCTAGAACGCAGGGCTCAATGGGTCGCCGCCGGCGAGCACGCGGGCCACGTCGCGTTGAACGCCGCGAAGGGACTCCGTCGAGGCGGCGGCAGCGTGGATGTCTCGCAGCGCCCGTTCGACCCGATTGCGAGTCCGATAGGCCCCATGAGTCGCTATCGAATACAGGTTCGACACCTGATGGCGCGTGCTGTCTGAAATATGGAACATCGCCCCAAAGCCACGCGCCCGCGTTGACAGCGGCACCTCTCCCTGCTCTGCAGCCGACCACAGTTCGTCAGCGATGGCGAACCAGCTGGAGCGCATCGCGTCGAGCGCCGCTTCCGCCTCGGCGATCACTTGCTGGAAGCGTGGCTGATCCGCATGGCGGCCGCCGTGCAGGTCCGACACCGCCTCGCCGGCCAGCTCCCACACCCCGTCGATCGCGGTGCGCAACACCCCGAGCTGCAGAGATGCCATCATCCCGCCGAACCCCAACGGCCGCGAAATGTTGTTCATCGGACGGTCGATCAACGGTGGAGCCGTCCACCCGACCACAAACTGGTTCGCAACGTATACGTCTTCGACCCGAACAGGGTTGCTGCCGGTGCCGCGCATGGCACTCGAGGCAGACCACGTGTGCTCAATCTGAACGTCGGAACTCGGCACGACGAACACCCGCGCTGCGCCAGAGCCATACTGCGCCGCGGAGCCAGTGCCATCGTCGATCAACCCGCTCAACACGAGCCAACGAGCATGGTCAGACCCGGTCACGAAGGGCCATCGGCCTCGAAGGCGGAACCCGCCATCGACGGCAAGCGCCCGACCTACCGGTACGGCGCCGTTCCCGTAGGGATAGCTGGGATCCGCGTACACCTGCGCACGAACCGTCGCATCGAGTCGCACCGACAGAAGCCCAGCTATACCCGAGTTCGCGACGTGCCACGCGACCGTCGGATCTGCCTCCGACAGCAACTCGACAGTCCGCCAAAGATCAGGAAGCGTGAGATCCATCCCGCCGCATTCGGCCGGTGCGACTGCGGCAAACAGCCTTGCCTCGCCCAGAGCGTCGCGCGCGTCGTCATGCATGCGGGCATCACGCTCAGCATCGTCCCGATGCGCGGCAACGACCTCATGGACCGCTCGAGCTGCCGTGACCCCCGGTTCCTCGCTGACAGCCGCTGTTATCGCCATAGCAATTCCCTTCCAAGTAGATATGCGACAAACCTACAGATCTGGTACCACCGACGCTGTTCCGCCGATATTCGGCCCCTACGTTGCGCCGTCAGCACACGCCGCCACGGGGACGGGGTCGAGGTTTGCCAAGAGTGGGGCTGCGATCTGTTGGGCCGTCGACCCGTGATGTGGACGCGGTGTGGGAGCCCCATGGCGCGGTTCTGGAGGAAGCGCAGGCCACCGCTCAAGCGTTGGGGTTGCCACGTTGGTGGTTGCATGATCAGCGAGCGCGTATCTGCCTGGGGGTGCGCACCGGGGCACGCCCGCCAAGCCGTCGGGTTTTTCGGTGATGTGTTCGAACGTTACGACGGCGATGCCAATGCTGTTTTCAACGGGGCAGCGCCGGTACCCTTGGCCAGATGAGCGACGCCGCGCAGTACCGAGACGGGCCAGCTCACGGCACGGCGCTGCTGCCCGCGGACCTGAGTGCCGCGCAGCTCGAAGCGGCACCCTTACTCACCTCCATCGATGCGCTGCTCATCGACGGCCTCTCCGACGACGAGGACGACGCGTTCGCGGCTGCACTCGGCGCGTGAGGGTCGTCGTCGACACCGGCGTCTTCAGCGCCTCGCTCAGTCGCCGTCGCCGAGTCCGGGTGGGCGGTCTATGTCGGCCACACAAAGACGGCGCATGCCACCAAGCGGGAGGCCACCGCGGCGCTGCCGGAGTTCGTGGTGCAGTGCAACCAGGGGGCGTTGGTCAACACCCGGGCGAATGTCAGCGACCTGCTTGACGCCTGGCTGGACCGGGCCCGCCAGGACCTGTCGCCCTCCACGGTGCGCACCACCCAGTTCTTTACCGAGCTGTACGTCCGACTGACGTTGTGCAAGCAGACCGCGGCCCGCATCCACCGCCACTACTGGGACCTGCGCCGTGCTGGCGGCAAGGGCGGTGCGGCGGGTCCACAACATCGTGCATGCGGCGCTGGAGCAGGCGGTGCGCTGGGAGTGGGCGGAGGACCCGGACTGATGAACTCGGCGCCGCGTCGCTCCCGGGTGTCGCTACCGATGCAGACGACGAATCATGACCGGTACACGCTGCCGCCAGCATCGTCGAGCAGATCGCTGGGCGCAACGACCATATCCACACGGGCCGATCATCCGCCTACAACACCGCGTCGTCAACCGCGCCACAGCGTTTCGGCAAAGCCATCGCGATGTTGACAACTGCACCATCGTCGTCGTGCTGGTGGACCAGGTTCTTCTGCGTTGGGCCGAAGCCCGAGGAAGCTGGGGCACGCGGAAGTCGTTTATTGGGAGGCTTCCAGTCGTTCGAGGACTGTAGAGAGGCGTTCGGTGAGGTATTCCCGCTCCACGTCGTTGGCGCATAGGTCGAGCGCCAGCGCGTAGCAGTCCCGTGCAAGAACGAGGTCTCCGGCGCGTCGGGCGAGATCGGCACGGACTGCGTGGAGCCGATGATGGGTGGCCAATCGCCCGTCGAGCCCGGCGAGCAGTGCAAGTCCCGCTCCCGGCCCGTCGGCCTCGGCGACAGCGACGGCCCGATTGAGCCGCACTACCGGTGAGTTTGTCAACATCTCGAGCTCGTTGTATCGCGCCGCGATCGCTGACCAGTTTGTCGCATCAGCCGTGGTCGCTCGGGCGTGTTCTACGGCGATCAGGGCCTGCAACCGGAGTTCCTCGGCGTATCCGTCGGTGGGGGCGAGTGACTCGCCGAGAACGAGCCCGGCGTGCAGTTCGTCGCGATGCCAAAGGGCGCGGTCTTGGTCTGCCAGCGTGACAAGACGACCGTCACGCACACGGGCGTCGCTGCGGGCATGCTGCAGTGTCACCAACACGAGCAAGGCGCGCACCTGGGGGGCGTCGGGGACGAGGTGATGGAGCACGGCGGCGAGCCGCACCGCTTCGCCGGCGAGGTCCGCCCGGACCAGATCAGGGCCGGTGCCGGGCGCGTAGCCCGCGGTGAACGCGAGGTAGATGGTTCGGCACACCTCGTCAAGGCGGGCGCGCAGCTCCTCGTGTACCGGAAGCACGAGCGGGATACCGGCGCCGACGATCTTCTTCTTCGCCAGCGTGATCCGAGCGGCCATGGTCGCAGTGGGAACGAGAAACAGGCGCGCGATCTCTTCGGTCGATGTACCCACGACGAGGCGAAGCGCGAGCGCAGAACGCGATGCTTCGGGCAGCGCTGGATGACAGCACAGCAAGATCAGCTCCAGGCGGTCATCTGCCAGATCGTCGAGCCGGTCGGTGGTCACTACCGGCGCGCTGTTCGGCCGGACAGCGAGGAGCGGGGCCTTGCGTCCTTCGACCGCCTCGCTGCGCAGCCGGCTGGTCACGACACGCGCCGCGGTGGTGTACAACCAACCCGGCGGGTTTGTCGGGACACCATCACGCGGCCAACGCGTGCTCGCCCGTGCGAACGCCTCGCTGAGCGCGTCCTCGGCCAGGTCGAGTCGACGGGTGCGCGAGACGAGCACCGACAACAGCCGACCCCACTCGGCACGGAATGCAACCTCGACTGCCCGTTTGGCGTCCGCGTCGGCGTCGCCGTCAGGACATGTCAGGGACGGGTCGGATGTCGATGTCATACGCGGGTAACACCCGACACAACTCGATGACGGTGTCCAGGTCCGGGGCGTCGATCAGATAGAAGCCGCCGATCTGCTCGGCCGCCTCAGCGAATGGTCCGTCAGTGATCGTCAGCTCGCCCCCGCGGGTACGCAGCGTCGTGGCCATCGACCCGTCACTGAGGGCTTCCTCAGCCAGCACCGCGACCCCTGGCCTCGCCTCACACGCCTCGCTGAACGCTTGCAGGGCTTCCATTTGGGCTGCTTGCTCCTCCTCGGTCGATTTCTCCCACGGAGCCATCTCGCCGTAGCCGGCAAGCAACACGAAGTATTTCATCTCGTCTCCTCCTCGTCATCTGCCGGAGCGTCTCGTCCGACATCACGATGACGCCCGACAGCACCCCAAATCGACAGACCGACAGCATCTTTTCAGAGGGATGGGTCGCGGGCACTCTGCTGGCTGCCAGTTCCCGGCTTGTCGCTGGTCACCGATCGGCCCTTAAACCGCAAGATTGATGGTGTTGCTAACTACCTAGTCCTAGTCCTAGTCGTCGTCGGTGCCGGGGGCTTCTCGCTTGTCGCCCACGAAGTTGAAGTCGCGGTCCAACTGAACGTCGACCTGGGTGCCGTCGTCCATTGTGACCTCGACCTCGTAGTAACTTTCTTCGTCGCCCACCTCGGTCTCCGTCACCCGACCCCCGCCGGTGTGGGCGAGGGCGGCGGCGCTGGCCTCGGTGAGCTCAGCGCCGGTGATGGGCACCTCGCTGTCCTGTTGCGCCGCGGCGATACCCACGGCGGCCGCCCCCACGAGTCCCGCGGCAACGGCGGCGGCGGCAAGCTTCGAAGGTAGGTGATCCATGCGGAGAGGCTCCTGTCTCGCTCGGCGGTGATCCGCCTCGGCCACCATCCCACAGCGGTCCTGACCCTCTGCTGACTCGGCCCGGCGGCCACCTTGTCCCGCTGCGCCCGGTGCCTGACCGCTGGCTGAAACCGGTGCGCGTCCCGGTCAGGCCAGGTTCAGCGCGTCTGCGATAAGACTGCACACACCAGGCCCATTCGGGTGGACGTCGCGTTGGAGCTCGTCGCGGTGGCGCCCTACCGCAGCCGGCGCTGGAGGCACAATGACGGTGGTAGCTCGACATGCGAGGTGGGAAGGAGATGAACGTGTCACCATGAAGCTGTTGCTGATCGAGGACGACAAGAAGATCTCAACGGTCATCAAGCGCGGCCTGGAGTCTGAGGGCTACACGGTGGACGTGGCCTTCGACGGCGCTGACGGTCTGTGGATGGCCACGGAAGGCAGCTACGACCTGATCGTGTTAGACATCATGTTGCCTAGTCGAAACGGCTATCAGATCTGCGCCGATCTGCGTGGCGCCGGTAACTGGACCCCGATTCTCATGCTCACCGCCAAAGATGGTGACCTCGATGAGGCGGAGGCGCTCGACACCGGCGCCGATGACTTCCTCAGCAAGCCCTTCTCCTTCCCGGTGCTCGTGGCCCGCATCCGCTCGGTGCTGCGCCGGGCCAGTGGTCGCATCGCCCCGGTTCCGGCGGCGGCCGGTGATCTTCGTATAGACCCCGTCGCCCGGCGGGTGTGGCGCGGCGCCAGCGAGGTGACCTTGACCACCCGGCAGTTCGACGTGTTGGAGTTCCTGGTGCGCCGTGCCGGGGAGGTGGTCTCCAAGCGGGAGATCCTCGACGGGGTTTGGCAGTACGACTTCGATGGCGACCCGAACATCGTTGAGGTGTACATCCGACGTCTGCGGGCGGCGATCGATGAGCCCTTCGGTCGCCAGGCCATTCGAACCGTACGGGGCGCTGGTTACCGGCTCGCCGCTGACGGCGGTTGATCCATCGGATGCGGCCTCGGAGCATTCGATCCCGCGTCCTGACGACGGCGGTGGCCATCACCGCGGCGTTGGTGGTGACGTTGTCAGCGGTCATGTTGTCGGTCTTGCGCGTGCAGTTGACCGACAACCTGGAGGAGGGTCTGGCCCAGCGCGCTGACACCATCGAAGCCGTTGTGCGCGACGGGCAGGTGGGCACGGGGCAGGGCGGCACGTTGCGGACCGACGAGGACCTCTTGGTGCAGGTGCTCGACCCGGGCGGGAATGTGCTGATGTCCTCCAACAACCTCGAGGGCGCCCCAGCCATCGTTGCGCCCGTCGCCGCCACCACCACCGGCGTCACTGTGGCCGACCGGCCGGAGACGTTCCGGGTTCTTTCCCGGGCCATCCCGAGTTCGGTGGGCGACCGCTTCTTGGTGGTGGGGGTCAACAACGATGACGTGAGCGATCCGCTTCGGGCCGTCGCCGTGCTGGTGGGGGTGCTGGGTCCCGGCGCCGTGGTCCTGCTGGGAGGCCTCACGTGGTGGATCGTGGGCCGTGTGCTGCGTCCCATCGAGGCCATGCGGGCGCAGATGGCGGAGATCAGCGCCACGAACCTTGGTGGGCGGGTCCCTGAACCGCAGACGGGTGATGAGATCAACCGCCTGGCGGTCACCATGAACCTGGCGCTCGGTCGGTTGGATGATGCCGTTCGTCGTCAGCAGCGCTTTGTTGCGGACGCCTCCCACGAGCTGCGCGGTCCGCTCACCCGCATTCGCACCGAACTCGAGGTGGACCTGGCTCTGTCGAACGGCGATCCGGTGGGCACCGAACGCAGTGTCCTGGAGGAGACCATCAGCTTGCAGCACCTGGTTGAAGATCTGCTGCACCTCGCCCGTAGCGACGCCGGAGCGGCCGAGCTGGTGAAGGTGGGGGTTGATCTCGATGACATCGTGCTGCGGGAGGTTCGGCGGCTGTCGGAACGGCAGCGGGTCCGGGTGGATGCGCTCGGTGTGTCGGGCGCCCATGTCACCGGTGACCCGGCGCAACTCGGTCGGGCGGTGCGCAACCTGCTCGACAACGCCGAGCGTCACGCCGCTACCACGGTGACCATCACGCTGACCGAGAGCCAACCCAACGGCGCGGTAGGCGCGGCAGGCGTGGCCCGGCTCACGGTCAGCGATGACGGTGCCGGTATCCCCTCCGCTGAGCGCAAGCACATCTTTGAGCGGTTCACCCGCCTCGACGCCGCCCGATCTCGTGACACCGGTGGCACCGGATTGGGCCTGGCCATCACTCGGGACATCATCCATCGTCACGGCGGCACCCTGGACCTCAGCGACGGTCCCCTCACCACGTTCGTCATCGAGTTGCCGGCCCGGCCCTGAGGTTGCACCACAACCCTGGTTCAGGCGGCGGGCTGTGGCAGGGGCGCGATGCGGTCCCGATTGCGCTTGCCGAACTGCAAGTACAGCGAGGGCACGATGAACAGGTTCAGTAACGTGGCCACCACCAGCCCGCCGAGGATCACGATGGCCATCGGATACTCGATCTCGATCCCAGTGCCCGCCGGCGCATCACCCAACCGGACCCGGCCTTTGGACGGCGTGTCGACCAACAGGCCTCGATGTCGGTCAAATCGCCACGGACGCTGGCGTTGGACCACACCTGGTCGAAGTTAGGTTGGGTTGGCGCCGTAGAGTTCGGCCTCGATCTTGATCTGCACCGGTTCGATGTGGTTCTCCTCACAGCTGGTGTGAACCTCGGCGATGGCGAGCTCCTCACCCTGCAAGGTCTTGAGCGCTTCGAGCGACGGCCCGGTCAGGGCTTTCGGGTCCTGTCCTTGCACGATGGCCGCCAGCTGGTCCCGTAGGTCGGCCTCCACCTGGTCGGGGTGGTCGTAGGCGTACCCCTCGTCCTGCATACATTCCGACCACGCGCCCAGCGCGGCGACCATGCGCGGGTCTTGTTCGACGGCCCTGTCGGCGGGGTTGACGTAGGCCCCGGTGAGTTCGTCGGGGCTGTAGGTCTGTTCAGCGGAGGACCGGGTGCAACCATCGGTCTGGGAAAAGTCTTCCCCCTCAAGGGCCCGGGCGTGATTCCACTCCACCTGCTCCCCCCACAGGGCGCGGCGGAAGGCGACCTGGTCGGGTTGGGGCAGGCCGTTCAGGGACGTGGTGTTCTGCGGCCCGGCGCCGAAGTCCACGATGGGCTTGTCGAACTGGGTGGTGATCCCCATGCCGAACTGCTTGAGGTAGGCGTCGTCGGAGAGACCGGGTGCGGATTGGTCGCTGTCCATGGCCTTCTTGACGGTGGAGAAGTCGATGGCCACGTAGTCGAACCCCGCAGTGGTCATGCAGGTGGCGATGAGCTGTTCGGTTTGCTCCACCCGCGTCGCCAATTGCGCCAGCGTCAGGCCGAACTCCTCGGGCACGTTGCTTTCCGTCTCGTCCGATCCGGCGTCGTCGCCACCACAGGCAGCCAAGGTTGCGCCCAGCAGCCCGGCGGCGATCAGTGAGCGCGGGATTCGCGAGCGCGGGATTCGAAACATGGGGTGGTGGTACACCGTGGCCTCCCGTTTGTGGGTCTGGACGGCGTCACCATCTCTACATCCAGCTGAACGGGCGCTGACTGGGGAGACCCGATCTTCAGGTGTGGGTCAGGTTGGTTCGGATAGGACGTCGGTGCACGGTGCAGCGCTCCAGCAGCGCTCCAGTAGCGCTCCAGTAGCGGAACGGAAGAGGAGGGGTCATGGGTCGACAGCGGATGGCGGCCGTGGCGATCGGCACGGTCGTGGTCATTGCAGTGGGTGGGTTCGTGATCGGCGCCAGTGTGTCCTCCCCTGCTGACGTGGCGGCACGTACGGCGGCGCCCGAACCTTCCTTGATCATGGTTCCAGTGGAGGAGCGCGTGCTGTCAGCGGATGTGGTCTCCCGAGGGACCGGCCGATTCGGGTCACCGCAGAAGCTGTCCTTGGCGAGTTCCTCGTTGAAATCCGCGCCGGGCATCACTGCCACCACCGCCTTGGTGGGCACCGATCTGGCGGAGGGTGATGTGGTGGTCAGCGCATCGGGTCGACCGGTGTTCCTGCTGACCGGCCCGGTGCCCATGTCCCGTGATCTCGGACCGGGGACCTCCGGGGATGATGTCCGCCAACTCGAAGAGGCACTGCTGAGACTTGGTGCGAACCCCGGGTCCGCTGACGGTGTGTACGACGATGCCACCGAGGCTGCGGTGGCGGCGTGGTACGGCGCCAAGGGATTCGCGCCGTTCTCGGCCACCGCGGAGCAACTTGGGGCGGTGCGGGCACGGGCCGCGGACGCCCTAACGGCGTCGGTGGACGCGCTCAGCGCCGGGGATACGGTGGCCGCGGCCCAGTCATCGCTCGTGGCGTCGCGAGCGGCCCTGCAAAACGCCAGGGCCCGGGCGCAGTGGGCTGCCCGCGCCGTTGAACAGGTTGCGGCGCAGAACGTGGCGGCGAACGCGGTGGTGGCGGCGGACGTGGCGGTCAAACAGGCTGCGCTCGACGCCCTGGTGGCGGGGGGCGTGGCCACACCACAGGAGTTGGCTTTGGCTCGATCCGATCTGGCGCTGTCTGTCGCCAACCGTGATGCGGTGCGTTTCGGCGGTGTTCGCACCCAGGACGAGACGGCATTGGCGGCGGCGGAGGCCAACGCCGACATCGTCGTGAAGGAGGCCGCGCTGGTTGCGGCGGACACCACGTTGGCGAACTCGCAGCAGGCCAGCAGCGCCCGGACCGCGGCGGCTGATCTGACCGCCCAGGAACGAAACCTGGCGCTGAGCCGCGCCGGGATCCAGGTGCCGGCGGACGAGGTGGTGTTCGTGGCCTCGAGCCCGGTCCGGGTGGCTGAGCTGCTGGTCGGTCCCGGTGATCCAGCGGCCGGCGCCATCGCCCGGGTCTCCGACGCCCTGGTGCACGTTGAAGCCGGTGTCGCGGTGGGTGACGCCGGGCTGGTCAAACCGGGGATGAAGGCGAAGATCGAGGAACCTGACCTTGGCATCGCCACTGAGGGCGTGGTCACGGTGGTGGCGCCAGGCCCGGGCACCAACGGCATGGACGGGTTCCACGTGTACGTGGAGATCAGTGTGGCGGCGCCGCCTCCCAACCTCGTCGGTGCATCGGTGCGGGTGACCATTCCCGTCCAGTCGAGCGATGGGGCGGTGCTGGCGGTGCCCGTCAGCGCGTTGACCCTGGCACCGGACGGCTCATCCCGGCTGCAGCGCAGCACCGGCCGCGGTGATGAGACCGAGTACATCACGGTCCTTCCCGGGCTGTCGGCCCAGGGCTACGTGACCGTCACCACCCTGGACGGTGACCTGAAGAAGGGCGACCTGGTGGTGGTCGGGGTCAACCAGACCGGCGCTGCGGACGCCAACACCGCGGACGCCAACACCGCCACCACGAAGACAACGCAAACCACCGACACCAGCGAGGGTGTGTCGGCGGCACCCCCCAAGATCGACCTCCGGGCGGCGACCGGTGGCTGACACCGTGAATGCCGTGGAGACCGCGGGTGCCGGTGGATCGGTACACCCGGTGCACGCCGGACCGCTCATCACCATGCGGGGTATGGGTCGCCGCTTTCCGGGGGAGCCGCCAGTCAATGCGTTGATCGATGTGGACCTGACGGTGCGGCCTGGTGATTGGCTGGCCATCGTCGGCCCGTCCGGTTCGGGGAAATCCACGCTGCTCAACATCATGGGCTGTCTGGACAACCACACGTCGGGGTCCTATCAGCTCGGCGGCATGGAGGTCTCTGAGCTCTCTGATCGTGAACGGGCGGGGTTGCGGTCCTGGGCGTTCGGCTTCGTGTTCCAGTCCTTTCATCTGTTGGCCCATCGCACGGTCACCGAGAACGTGATGTTGGCCGACGTGTACCGACGGGCACCGGGCGCGGACCGTGGGGCCCGGGCCGCGGAGGCGCTGAGACGCGTCGGTCTCGCCGAGCGGGCCGGTTTCCTGCCCACCCGGCTCTCGGGCGGGGAACGGCAGCGGGTGGCGATTGCCCGAGCCCTGATGGGTTCGCCCAGCGTGATGCTCTGCGATGAACCAACCGGGAACCTGGACTCGGTCAACACCGCGTCCTTGCTCGACTTGTTCGCAACGCTCAACCGGGAGGGGGTCACGATTGTGATGATCACCCATGACACGGACGTCGCTGATCGGGCCGGCCGTCGGACGCGGATGGCGGACGGCAGGCTGATGGAGGTGATCTGAGTTGGTGCGCAACCGCAGACAGGGAGCGGGTCTTCCCGGGGGATTGTCGCGCATGAGCGTCCGCGATCTCGTTCGGGAATCAGTGGCGGGGCTGTTCGCCCGGCCGGGCCGCAGTGCCCTGACAGTGCTCGGGACGGTGATCGGGCTGGCCGCGCTGGTGGCCACGCTGGGCTTGTCACGCACGGCCGGCAACCGGATCGTCGGACGGTTCGATGAGTTGGCGGCCACCGAGATCATCGTCAGCCCCAAGCCCGCCGCCACCACGACGGGGACCGCGGCGTTGCCCTGGGATGGGCCCGAGCGGCTCGCCCGCCTCAACGGTGTGGCTGCGGTGGGGAACCTCGGGTCCGTCGACGTGTCGTCTCGTCTGGTGGCCTCGTCCCCGTTGCGGAACCCGCAGATGGCCACCGATCTGCGTTTGCACGTGGCAGCGGCATCACCGGGTCTGTTCCGGGCGGTTCGCGCCGACTTGCGGGTCGGGACGCTCATCGACGCCGCGCATTCCCAGCGTGCGGAACGCGTGGCGGTGCTCGGTCCGAACGCCGCAGCCCGACTCGGCATCGCCAGGGTGGATCACCTGCCGGCGATCACCATCGGGGATGACCTCTACCTCGTCATCGGGATCCTGGACAAGGTCGGACGCCAGCCGGATCTCGCCAGCACCGTCATCATACCGGAAGGTACGGCACGGCGTTACTATCGGCTGGCGGCGCCCACCTCGGTTGTGGTCGAGACCGACATCGGGGCGGCCAGGGTACTTTCACGACAGGTTGCGGTCGCACTGCGGCCGGACAACCCCCGGGCCCTGAAGGTGGTCTCGCCGCCCGAGCCGCGCCGGGTGCGTGAAGCCGTGCAGAACGACCTCGACCTTTTGTTCCTCATCTTGGGGGGAGTGTCACTGTTGGTTGGAGCTATCGGTATTGCCAACGTGACGCTGGTGTCGGTGATGGAACGCACCGGTGAGATCGGCTTGCGACGTGCCCTTGGCGCCACCAGACGCCATGTCGCTCACCAATTCCTGGCGGAAAGTGCCACCATTGGAGCGGTCGGTGGGGTACTCGGGGCCAGCCTTGGGACGCTGATCGTGGTCGCGGTGGCGGCCTACCAGTCCTGGACGCCGGTGCTGGATGCGTGGGTGCCGTTGTTGGCGCCGGTAGTGGGAGGACTCACCGGCTTGATCTCGGGCACCTATCCCGCCATCCGAGCCGCCTGGTTGGCCCCCGTCGATGCCCTTCGCTCCGGTACCTGAGAGCACGGATCGCCCCCTTCGCGCGCGCGTACCCCCTTGGGCCGCGTTCGGTCGCGTCTCCCGGTGCGGATCCGCTGGATGCGGGTTCCCCCGACGCGGGGCGGAGAGCGGGCCTATGCTTCGGGCGGATTCGCGAGTCGGAGGCCAAGGCGAGGGGAGGCGGCTGATGGCGACGGCGATGCCTTTTCTCGGGAGGAATCGGGATCTGGCCCGTCTCGACGCGTTACGGGCGGCGACGGCCCCGGGGGAAAGCTCGGGAGTGTTGTTGATGGGCCCAGCCGGTATCGGCAAGACCCGGTTGCTGCAGGAACACGTGCGTGGGGTGCGCCTCGCCGGTGGCCGGACCCGGCTGATCTCGGCCACCGCGTCGGCGGCGTCGGTCCCGCTTGGCGGTCTCAGCGAGGTGCTGTCGGGCCATCGGTCACCGGGACAAGGACATTGCTCCGACGGCCTGTTCCACGAAGCGGTCGCGGCCTTGGTCGCGGAGGCCACCGCTCCGGGTCGTTGGGTGTTGGCCGTTGATGATCTGCCCCGACTTGATGACGCCTCCGCTGCCGCCATCCACCAGTGCGTGGTGCTGACCGGCGCGGCGTTCGTGGCGACGGCGCGAACCGGCGAAGCGCTCCCGGCGGCCTTCGAAGCGCTGTGGCATGAGGGGCAACTGGGGTTGGTGGCGCTCGCTCCACTGGCTGACAACACGGTGGACCGTCTCATCGGCTCCGCAGTGGATGGGCCGCTCGATGAGTGGTCCCGCCAGCGGTTGGTTCGACTGGCCGGCGGGAACCCCTTGGCGCTGCGGGAACTGCTGGTGAGCGTGCAGGACAGTGGTTGGCTGTCCCGGGTGGAGGGCGTTTGGACCCTCAGTGAAGGGTTTCAGTCCGATCTCCATCTCACGACGCTGGTGGATCAGCGGCTGGCCAAGGTTGAACCGAAGACCCGGCGCGCGCTGGAGTTGGTGGCGTTGGCCGAACCGCTCCCGCTTGATTGCCTGGTTCGCCTGGCTGGTCCGGATACGGTGGACGAGCTGTTTGAGCGGGCCTTGATCGTGCGCGATCGCGTCGGCGATGGTCGGGTGCGCAGTAGTCACCCGCTCTTCGGTGAGGTCTTGCGGGCCCAGATCCCACCGGGCCGCCATCGCCGGTTGGCGGCAGAGCTGCTGACGGTGCTTTCGCCGCAGCTGCGATGGGGTCCCGATTTGCTGGTGCGGGCCCGGCTGGCCCTGGCCGCCGAGGACAGCATCGAGGTGGGATTACTCCACACCGCCGCTCGAAACGCGCGCCAGGTGGGCGATCGGGCTTTGGCGCGCCGGTTCATTGATGCCGCGCAGGAGGCGACGACTGCTGACACCGCTCCGGCGGATGTCGCCGCCACCGCGTTGATTGATGCGCTGTTACGGTTCGAGGCGGGTGGGGCCCCAACCGAGGCGATCTTCGGGAGGGCGTTGCAGCAGGCCGGTACCGACGAGGAGATCTTGGCGGTGCTCAGCGAGTGGAGTTGGGCGGCGTTGTTCAGCACCGGACCCGAAGCCGCCACTGCGGTCATGGCCGCGCACCGGCCGCTGCTGACTAGCCGACGCTGCCAACTGGCGGCCGAAGCCATGACCGCCATGCTCATCGGGTACGCCGGGCGGTGGGGCGCAGCCCGGGAGGCGGCCCGGTCCCTGCTCGGAAGACTCGACGCCCGCGATCCTGCCGAATTGTGGCTCAACGTGCGCACGGTGCTGGCCATGGCCGCCGCGTTCGACGGCCCCGCCGACATGGCGTTGACCAACGGAGCCGCCACGCAGCAGCTGTTGGATCTGCAGCCGGTGATCCCCACCAGCCAGGCCATCTGCGGCATTGTCGGTGGGCTGTACGGCGTGGCCCAGCTCCAAGGATTTGACGCCGCAGCAGCTGGCGCCGATGAGCTCTTTCGGCAAAGTCGCAGTGGCGATGGCCATGTGGAATACGCCGGGGTATGGCCGGGGGTGGTGGCAAACCTCGCCGTGTCGTTCGGGGTCATCACCCACGCCACCCGCCAGGCCGCCAAAGACGCCGTTCGGTTATTGCGGTGGCGTGACCATTGCGAGCTGTTGTCGTTGGCAATCGGTTCGGGTGGCCTGCTGGCGGCCCTTGGTGGTGAGCTCCGAACGGCGGCGGAGTTATTGGGTCGTTATGACGTGGAGTTTCGGGCCAAGGAAACGAAAACCACGGTGCTGGCTGATCGAGGGTGGGCCTGGTTGGCCTTCCAGCAGGGCGATATCGACCATGCGGTGCACTGGGCCGAGCAAGCCCGGGTGGCGTCGTGGGATCGGGCCGACGTTGCCCTTTGGGCCGCCCCCGCCGCGCATGACCTGGTCCGCTTCGGTCGGCCCGACTCGGCGATCGATCACCTGCGGGAGACGGCGCGGCGTCTGCGTTCACCCTTCGGCGACGCCTTGCTGGCCCACGCGGTGGCGCTGGCCGAAGGTGACGTGGACGGTCTGGAGGATGCCGGGGATCAGTTCTGCCGCATCGGCGCATCGGGCCTGGAGGCGGAGGTGTTGCTGCAGGCGGCAACCCTGGCCCTGCCGGCACGGGCCACGGTGCTTCGCCGGCACGCCGTCAGGCTGGTCGAAGGCAGCCGGCTGCGCACCCCGCTGGTAACCGCGGCACTGGAGACACGAGAGCGTGGCGGCCAAGGAAACCACGCCAAGCCCACCGTCAAGCCCGCCGTCAAGCCCACCGTCACGGATGATGACCAATGTTCCACGGTGTCACTGCAGCGCGTGGGGCGGTCATGGTTGGTGAGCCACGGTGTCACCAGCGTGACCGTGCGCCACCTCGTGGGTCTTGAGTATCTTGCCGTGCTGGTGGCCAACCCCGGTCAGGAGATCCGCTGCGCGACGCTGACCGCCGGGGTGGACGTCGGGTCCGTCAGCAGCCAAGCGATGCTCGACCCGCAGGCTCGTCGACAACTCGAAGCCCGCTCCCGTGCGGTGTTGGCGGACATTGCCAGGGCCCGGGCTACTGACGATGAGCCCGGCGTGATCCGGTTGGAGGACGAGGTCCAAGCAATCGCTGAGCAACTGCGCGGTGGTCGCGGCCTCAACGGACGGGCACGCGCCTTCATCGATCCCGACGAACGGGCCAGAACCGCGGTCCGCAAGGCCATCAAGCGTGCCTTCAATGAGCTGGCCGAGGTGCATCCGCAGACCGCGGCCTACCTCTCGGCCCGGGTCTCCACCGGTAGTACGTGTCGGTTTGCGGTGACCCCGACGGCGAGCTGAGCGGCGCCCCCGGAGACCAGCCCCACGGGCATTGTGCCGTGCGATGGCACAGCTGGTGGCACGCCCTTTGCGATAGGGCGGGGCGTAGGGCCGGCCCAGTGAGAGGAGCGCCATGACCACCACCGACATGTCAGCGGTTGATCTTTCGACGGTGGATTTCGCCAAGGTCGAGGCCCTCGCCGGCCAACTGGTGGGGTACATGACCGGCGGTGCGATCTGTGCCGGCGTGATACTGGGCGATGAGCTGGGCCTGTACCGGGTCATGGCCGATGGTCACAGCCGCAGCGCCGAGGACGTTGCCGCCGCGGCGAGCTGCCACCCTCGGCTGACCCGGGAGTGGCTTGACGGTCAATCGGCGGCGGGCCTGGTGAGCTATGACCCCACCGCGGATAGCTACAGTCTGTCGGCGGAAGCAGCCATGGTGCTGGCCCATGAGGACTCACCCGCCTTTCTCGCCGGGGGCACGTCGATGTTCCAGGCGCTGTTCGACGCGGTGCCCAAGATGGTCCAGGCGTTCCACGGCGACGGCGGATTGTCCTGGGGCGATCACCACCCCTCCATGTATCGGGCCGTGGCTCGCTTCTTCCGGCCGGGATATCGCACCAACTTGGTGGCCGCGTGGATCCCGGCGCTGGAGGGAGTGGCCGACAAGCTCAACGCCGGCGGCAGCGTGGCCGACGTGGGCTGCGGATTCGGCCACTCCTGCGTAGTGCTGGCCGAGGCGTTCCCCCGGGCGGAGGTCTACGGGTTTGATTTCCACGAGCCTTCCATCATCGCCGCCCGCGACAACGCCGCCGAACGCGGTCTCGGCGGGCGGGTGCAGTACCAGGCGGTATCCTCTACGGCCTACGAGGGCAGCTTCGACCTGATCTGCTTCTTCGACTGCCTGCACGACATGGGCGACCCGGTGGGCATCGCCCGTCACGCCCGTCAGCACCTGGCACCGGGTGGGACCGTGTTGCTGGTTGAGCCCTTCGCCTTGGCAACGCGGGCGGAGAACATCGCCAACAACCCGGCGGCGGCGTTGTATTACCACGCTTCGACCATGGTCTGCACCCCCTGCTCGCTGGCCCAGGACGTGGGTCGGGCCATGGGGGCGCAGTCCGGCGAGTCCGGGATGCGCGCCGTGTTCGAAGAGGCCGGCTTCAGTACGTTCCGGGCGGCGCACACCTCACCGTTCAACATCCTCTACGAGGCCAAAGCCTGAACGCGCCGCCGCTTTCATCGAGATCAACGAAAGGGAGAGAGAAAAATGGAAGAGATTCCTGTTGTCGGAGGGTATCTGGAAGGCCGATCCAGCGGGAGCGGCGAACCGGTGCTGTTCATCCACGGTGCGCTCATGGCCGACACCTATGACTGCTTTGCTCAACAACCGGTCATTGCGGATCACTATCGTCTGCTGACCTACCGGCGCCGGGGGTTCGCCGGGAGCGTCAAACACCACGGGCCCTTCTCTATCGCCCAACAGGCAGCCGATGCCAGAGCCGCACTGGATCATTTCGGTGTGGAGCGGGCCCATGTGGTGGGTCATTCCTACGGGGGCTCGACGGCGCTGCAACTGGCGCTGGACGCACCGTCTCGCGTCGCGTCGCTGGGTTTGTTCGAGCCCGGCATCGTGGTGGTGCCGGCGTGGGCGGATTTCGGTGAGGCCATCGGGCCCATCGCGGAGCTGTATCTGGCGGGCAATCACGCCGGAGCCGCCACTGCGTTCCTGGAAGCGGTGGGCGGTCCCGACTATCAGGAGCCGTTCAACGCCAACCTGCCGGAAGGCTGGTATGACGCCATGGTCAGTGATATTCCCACCTTCTTCGATGTGGAGATACCGGCGTTGGGTGAGTGGACCTTTGCCGAGGCCGAGGCGGGTCGGATCGCACAGCCGGCGCTGTCGGTGCTGGGTGCGGACAGCTCGGAGCTCTTTGTGCAGATCGACGCCTGGCTCGGTGCGAACCTGCCCAATGTGGAGCACTACACCCTGCCCCGGGCCACCCACTTCCTGCAGGCCATGAACCCCACCGACGCCGCCACCGCGCTGGCCGGATTCCTGGGTCGACACCCGATCCGCTGAATCATCGTTCCCGGGCGACGGGTGCACGCGCCTTTTCGAACGCAGCAAGGACACCACCACCATGGAGGCCGAGCTGCCTCAGGGCTGATGTGGACGGCGCCCGGCGACGGGTCGGTGGGGGACGGGTGGGGCTAGCGTGCCCGGCTATGGCTCTGCGTCGTCCCAGTTCTGCCCGGGTCCAGCCCCTGCCCGAGGCCATCGACAAGGCCCGCGAGGCCATGAAGGGCTTGCCCCACAACGCGGTGAACGTTCGGGCCACCATGGCTCATCATCCCGGCCTGGCTCGGGCCTTCGGCGGGTTTGCCAACACCGTGCTCAACGAATGCCAGACCCCGCGCCGGCAACGGGAACTGGTGATCTTGCGGATGGGCTGGAACTGCCAAGCCCGCTACGAGTTCGGTCAGCACACCCTTTACGGCTTGGCCCATGGGGTGACCCAGGACGAGGTCTCAGCCGTGACCCGGCCGCTCCAGCAGCACCCGTGGAGCGACGAGGACCGGGTGTTGCTACAGATGACCGATGATCTCCACGCCGATGATTGCGTCGGCGAGGCAACCTGGGCCGAACTCGCCGCTCGCTGGACCATCCCCGAGATCATGGAGTTCGTGATGGCCGCGCTGTGCTACCGGGTGGTATCGGGCTTTCTCAACAGCTGCGGCGTGGAGTTGGACGACGGCGTGCCCGGCTGGCCCGCCTGAGCTGAGGGACCGCGTTGGTTCTTTTCCCCTCATTGGGGCGAAAGTCCTCTCGTTCGGGCCCTTGGTCGTAAGCGAAGCTGGCCCATGGCCGTAGTCCTTTCGGCCGGATCGCTGGTGTCCCCGGACGGCGTGATGACCTGGTCGCGAGGAGCGCTATGGCTGATGATCAGGACCTGGAGCGGGACGAGCGCGCCCCCGCGTGGGAAGAACGGCACCCGGGTCCGTTACAACTGACCAGACGCACCTTGCTCAGATTCAGCGCCGCGGGTGGTGTGGGTCTGGTTGCTGCCGGTGCCGCATCACGGCTGCTCCCGGATCTTCAGCGCCGAGGCCTGCTCTCCCCCGATGGCGTGTTTACTGCGGCCACCATGGCCTTCGCCGACTCCCTGTACAAGGAGGCCTTCCCCACCAGCCCGCTGATCCTACGGCCGTTTCAAGACGTCTTGCCGATTCCCCGGGCGATGGCACCGGTGGACCCGTCGGTGTGGAAAAGCGACTGGACTGTTCCCCCATCGCCCGGTCGACAGAACTCCGCCGACAATCAATCCCATCAGATCTGGCCCGCACGGATCGGCTACCCTGAACCGCTCGTGTACCAAATCAACCTGAGAGTTGATCAGCACGCCTTTACCACGTCTCCGGTGATGCCGATCAATGCCAAGGGCCAGCCGACAAAGTCTTATGACGAGCGCGGACGAAGCTACCCGGCCGGTACCCAGCGCAACCTGCCGGCGAGCACCATCTATGGCTTCAACGGAACCTTCCCCGGTCCCCGCATCAACGCAGAGTACGGAAAGCCGGTGCTGGTTCGCTTCAGGAACGAACTGGACCTGAACCCCCTGAATCTGGACCGGCAGGACTTCGGCAGTCCGGATCTGAGGTCCTTAACGCACCTCCACAACGCGCATACCGCCCCTGAAAGTGACGGAAACCCCAACTACGCCATGAACGCAGGACCCAGGACCACGGGATACCAGCCGGGCGAGTGGGTCGACAACTTGTACCTGAACTGGCCGGCGGGGGGCGATGAGCGGGAGAAGCAATCGTTCTTCTGGTTCCATGATCACTCCATGGACCACACCGGTTCCAACGTCTACAAGGGCATGGTCGGGCTGTACCCGATCTACGATCCGGCCGCAGGTCTGGATATGGGGCAAGAAACGCAAGGACTGCGTCTGCCGGGTGTGCGCACCGACAACGCCGATGGGTCCTTTGACGTGGAATACGATATTCCGTTGACCTTCTCCGATGTGTGCCTCGACGATGGTGTCACCGTGCACAAGGACATGCACGATGGCATGGGGGAGTTTCCGGCGGCGAACAATCCCCGGACCCATCCGGAGTGGTGGGGAAAGTTGTTCTATAAGCATTTTCCCAACCACGGGTTCGTGGGTGACATCTTCGCAGTGAACGGTACGGCATATCCGGTGTTGGAGGTGAAACGGCGAAAGTACCGGCTGCGGTTCCTGGATGCGTCGGTGGCCCGGATCTATGAGTTCAAGTTGATGAGCTCAACCAAAGGCCCGCGTGCGGCTGCGGCGTTGGGCTACGTGGGCGAACAGCTGCAGGGGCAGTACCGCATCCCTGACGGTGAGCAGTGCATGCAGTTCACCCAGATCGCCAGTGATGGGGGCCTGTTGCCGTTCCCGATCGTGAGGGATTCCTTCGAGTTGTGGCCGGCCAAACGCCGGGAGTTCATTGTGGACTTCACCCGGTATCAGGATGGAACGCCCACCACCAAGGGCGACGTGATCTACCTGACCAACGTCATGAGGATGCCCGACGGCCGAATGTGGTCCAACTCGTCGAGGTCGGTGCCTGATCCGGCGTACAAGGTGCCGGTACTCAAGATCGTGATCGGGGACGCCGCTCCCGATGACAGCGTCATTCCTCAGGCCATGCGAGCGTTACCAGATCTCCCGACGAACTGGCAGACCATGATGGACAACCGGTTGATCTTCGAGGTGGAACGGGGCAGCGTTGGAGGGGAGGTTGAATGGCTCATCAACGGGCAGGCGTTCAACCCCGCCGTGGTGGCCACGAGTTTGCGTAACCCTGCCGGTAAGACCCCGCTTGCCCAACAGAAGATCAACAGCTTCAACATGTGGGAGATCCGCAATGGCGGCGGTGGTTGGGTGCATCCCTTCCACTTGCACATGGAGGAACACCGCACGCTCTTGCGAAACGGGAAACTGGTGAAGTCTGGTAACTCGGCGAATCCTGATGACGTGTCGAAGGAGGACACGGTGGCGCTGGACCCGGGCGAGTCAGTCATCATCGGACGCTATTTCCGTGATTTCACGGGGAAGTACGTGGCCCATTGCCACAACCTCGCACACGAGGACCACGCCATGATGTTCGGCTGGGAGGTGCTTCGTTGAGCCCGATGTCCGCTGCCGAACCAGGCGGTGGCAACTCCTGTGAGCGGGAGCCGCGCTCGCTGTCGTGGGGGAGTGTCGGTTTGCTCACGGTGGTCCTGAGTGCCGCTGATGGGTTTGTCGCCACCTCACTGCACGGTGCGGTCGGGTCCATCGAACGTACGCAGGCGCCGTTTTCGTATTGGGTCCGTGCATCCATCGTGATGGTGCCGCTGTTCGGTGCGGCGGTGCTGGGGTCGATGCACCTCTTGAGGAGGCTCGTGGGCGGCCGCCGGAATCTGACGATCACCGTGGTTTCGGCCCTTATGCTGTTGGCGTTCACCACGGCCGTTGGGGTCATGGAGATCTCGGCCATCGCGGTCAAGGACTACAGCGTGCAACTGCAGCATCTGGCCGAGCGCGAGATGGGGCATGACCTGATGGCAGAGATCCCATCCACGGTGTCGTGCGTCGAGGGGTGCTCGCTTCGATCGCAGCGAGACGCGACGCTGGCATTACACACCCGGGCCGTTCGGCGGGGCGGTGAGGTGTTGGTGGTTGTGAACGCGGCGGCGGTTGCGATGCTGGTTGCGCTGCGTGGTCGCCGGCTTTTGGAGCCACGCCGGTAGCCCTTGCCGCCAGCAGCCCCGGCCCCCTTTGAAGCACTCCGGGCCAGCGTTCAGCAGCCGGACACCACGATGGTGCCTGAAGCCCGCCCGATGTTGCCCCGCCGATCGGTGGCTACCACATCGAAGCTCCAGGTGCCGTTGACGCGCCCGATACCCAGCCCCCCACGGAACTGCCCGGCGCTGCTCTCGGTCATGGGCGCCGTGCCCGGACTTCCGGGGCCGGACCACCGCAGCGACACCGAGGCGACGCCAGATTCGTCGCTGGCTGTGGCCACCACAGGGGGAGCCACGCTCCACGGGCAGGCCACACGGGGCACGCTGCGAACGATGGCTACTGCCGGCAGTCGCTCCACCCGGGCCAGGACGTTGAACGCCCCGCCGCCTCCGCCGGTGCTGCGGATGGCGAAACGTCTTGACACGTCGCCTTCGGCCATGGCGGTCCGATCAACGGAGAAGCGGATTTCGACGGTAGCGCCGGGGCCGATCTCCGCCGAGCCTGCGGACCAGCTGAAGGGCGCGGGGTTCCCGTCGTCCTCCAGCGACCAGCCGACCGGGCTGGACCCGGTGTTGGTGAGCAGCAGCCGGCCGGCCGCCTCGGACGAACCGAGATCGATGATCCCGCTCGACAACGCAATCACCCCGGGTGGCGGTGGCGCGACCGACGGCTCGGTGATCTGCGGCGCGGCTTCCGTCGGCGGTGTCACTTCCGCCGGCTGGGACGGAATGGTCAGCGGCGCGAGCGGCGCCGATCCGGTGCCGGTAGGGGGAACGGTCGATCCCAACGGCCCCGTCGCCCCGGTCGCCCCCGTCGCGGTCGTGACGGTCGTCGCGGTGGGGCCGCCGGCGATGACCGTGGTGGACACGCCGGCCACCTCCAAGTGGAGGGGCGCCGCCTCATCGACACCGCCGTTTCCGCCCCGGATCAGCGCCACCGCCAACGTGCTGAGCAGTGCCAGCACCACGACGAACAGGGCGGCAACCCCAGCCAGGAGCGGGGCCAACCGCCGGGTGGACGCCACCGGAGAGGGGAACCCGCCCTCGGCCCCGAACTGCATCTCCCTTTGGGGGCCCGATGGCGGTGCGGCCGCGGTGGCCAGGACCTTTTCCCGCAGCCCCGGCGGTGCCGGGAAGGCCGGGGCCAGCACCAACAATGACAGCGCGGCGTAGCGGCGGCTGGACTGCTCGCACACCTCGCACCGTTCGATGTGGCGCGCCACCCGCTTGCGCACCAGGACATCGAACGTCCCGTCCCATGCGGTCAGCAGCTCGGCCAGGCCTGGGCAGTCCCGCCGACCCATGCGGGCCACGGTCAACGCCCCCAGGCTGCGCTCCACCCGTTGGCGCATGCGGTGCACCAGCACGTGGCTCTGCGCCACCGACACGCCGAGCGCCGCCGCCAGCTCGTCACCGCTGAGCCCCTGCCGGGCCGAAAGCTCCAGTACCAGCTGGTCCCGGGTGTCGAGCCCGGCGGCGGCCAAGCGGACCTGAGCCGCCAGTTCAGCCGCCTCGACCGCCGCGGCGTCCGCCAGGTGGTCGGGCGGCGCCATCTCAGCCATCCCCAACACAAAGGGATCGGTGGGACGAGTCCGGGAGCGCCGGGAGCTTCGCCGGTACACCTCGTTGCGCAGGATGGCGAACAACCAGGCCCGCAGACGCTCCGGGTCCCGTAGCTGCCCCAGCCGGGCCGCCGCCACCACGAAGACCTCCTGCGTGGCGTCGGCGGCCTCCTCCCGGTCCCGCAGCATCGCCACCGCAGTGTCGTGCAAGCGGTCGGCATAACGGTCGTAGATCCCCGCCAGCGCCGAGCCGTCGCCAGCCAGATGTGCCGCCACCAGCTGTCGATCGTTGCGTCGGTCCTGCATCGTCCATTGATCCTTCCTCACATTCTGGTCCGGTGAACTGGCACAGTGAGCGGGCACAAGTTTCAGGCCAGCGAGACAATCACTTGGAAGCGGGCGTAGTCATCGCCCAGGTTCGCCGTCTCGAACACCATGCAAGCGGCGTTGGCCACATGGGCGAGGCCCAGATCACCGCAGCGGGGCAGCGAGTCGAGCTGCTCGGCGGACACGATGCCGGAGCCGGCCACGTTCCACTTGGTGTCGCACGAGTCGTTGTGGCCCGGATCGGTGGAAACCCCTTCGCCGGCGGTGCAGAACTCGCTGAGACCGTCAGCGTCGCGCTCGGAGCCAGTCACGAAGATGGTCGGAAGGAAGCCCTGAGCCAACACCAGGCTCTTGGCGTTGTCCCCTCCGAGGGTGATCACGTCGCCGGCGTGCATCTTGTGCTCGCCGCGGGTGCCCCAGGTTTGCCCCGCGTTGCCCCAGGCGAAGCTGAGCTCGCCCCGGTTGGCGTCGGAGTGGTCGCCGTCGTAGGTGACCCTGATTCGCTCGATCGTCATCAGCAGCAAGCCCGGCTGCTCCTTGGCGGTATGGAACTGGCCAACCCGGTAGGCGTGCTGGCCCTGTGCGTCGCTGGCCCGAACGATGATGTGATAGGTGTGGTCGGAGGTAAGCCCGTTGAGGTTGGCGCTCCACTCGGTCACCAACTGCGCGCCGCTGTCGGCAATGGCGGGAGCGTCGCCGAAGTGCGGGATGTTGCCCTGGTGCTGCGGGGCGTTACTCGAGACCCACACCATGAAGCGGGCCGGGATGGTGCTCTTGACCGCCAGGGACTGCTGGGTGGCATCCGCCCCGGGCGTAAGGATGGCCGAGGTGACGCACTGCAGGGCACAGCCGGAGATGTTCGGCGCCAGGTTGCCGGGGTTCTGCACCGGGGTGATCGTGGTGAATGAGGTCGATCGGTAGGACGAGCGGGCGTTGGTGTCCGTTGCCTTGAGGATCAGGTAGTACTTGGTGGCCGGTTGCAGCGGGGCCAGGCTGGTTGTCCACTGCTGGGCGTTGGCGCCGGAGGTGGCAATGGGAGCCTTGCCGGGGAAGGACGGGTTGCCCTTGGGATCAGCCACCGGTGCCTGCTTGGAGACGAAAGCGGCGATCGTGGCCGGCGTGTGGGTTTTCACCTCGAGCCCGAGGTTCGGGGACGTGAAGTTCTTGGTGAGCAATGCGCTGGTGATGCACTGGTTGGCGCAGCCGCCGGCTCCTTCCCCGCCGCTGAGGCCGAGACCGGCCGGGACGAGTTCCTTGCCGAACAGTTCCCGGAAGGCGTTGACGTCGACGTAATGGTTGTGGCCGGGCTCGGAGACCTTGATCTTGAAGGTGATGGCGCCGGGCTCGTAGGCCGCGGAGTCGATGACGAAGTCGAGTTGGGTACTCGAACCGGAGTCCAGGTTGCCCGCCTCATGGGCCAATGACACGGTCGGCTTGGTGGCCGCAGTCCAGTCGATGGGGCCGTCACCGCAGTTGGTGATGGACAGCGAGGAGGTCATCACACCCGAAGGCAGGTCGGCCGGCTCCGGCGTGACCAGCAGCTTGGCTCCCGTGGCCAGGGTGTCAGCGCAGGCGGAGGGCGAGGTGTTCACCGGTTCGAGCTCGACGGCGCCTCCGCTGTCCGGCTCGGGGTGCTCCGGCGGCTCGGGGGCGGTGCCGCCGCCATCGGGATAGCCCTGGGAATCGTCGCCAGCATCGAGGTCATCCTCGGCGGTGTCCGCGGCGGGATCGGCGTCGTGGTCCGCGCCCGGGTTGGTCTGCCCGGCTGGCACGGCCTTAGGGGCCGCCGCGCTCACTGCAGCGATAGTCGGCAGGTCACCGGGGCTGGTCGCGCCGGCACCCCCGGCCCGGTCCCAGCCGCCGCTGGCCACGACGGCACCCGCGCTGGCGAGCAGGGCCAGCACCGCCGCCACGATGACCAGCAAGAAGGAACGACGACGGCGCTCGTCGTGCTCGATGGCGTCGCCGAGCGGGAGCTGGGGCTGGTGGGGAGCGGGGGTGGTGTTGGTGTCCATGGCGGGGTCTCCTTGATGTCGTTGTGTTCGGACACCAGGGAGAGCAGGGACAAGCCAGGGCCTTGCAGAAACTTCGAAGAAAATGCTGGGCCCTAACGTTTTGCGCACACCGGAAAGCGTGCGATGGTCACGGCCTCAGCGGCGGAGGGCGCCTCGGATGTCGGCGCGGGTGCGGATGATGTGCAGGTCCTCGGCGCTGGGCAACGGGGTTGTGGGCACGGTGTCGGGCACGATCACCTCGAAGCCGGTGTTCATTTGCACCTGGTCCACGGTGACGCCGGGGTGCAGTGACTTGAGCCGCATGCGCTTGGTGTCCTCGGTGAAATCCATGATGCACAACGGGGTGACGCAGTACTTCGGTCCCCCGCCGGGCAGGCCGAGCCGGCGCCGGCCCTCCGGATCGCCCTCGCCCCAGCCATAGGCGGACACAAAGTCACATTTGGGGACGAAGGTGCGGGCGTTGTGGGAGTTCAACAGAATGTAGTAACGCCCGACATGGGTGCTCAGCGTTGATGTGCCGATCGATCCCGGCCCGCGGAATCGAAGGCGCGCATGGTCCTGGCCCACGCCGATGAGGTTGGTGTTGCCGTGGCGGTCCACCTGCACGCCGCCGATGAAGAACACCCGGCGATGCCAGTCCTTCACCCGGTCGAAGCGATGGCCGGTGTCGCTGTAGGACTCCGCCCAGCGCACCACCCGTCGATCCCAGCCAAACTCCGGCGTGGGCACGGTGTCCAGGTGCGCAACGTTCATCCGCGAGCCGATGAAGATCAGGTCGGCGTTGGGGGCATGGGTGAAACAGGCCAGGCGCACCGCCACCTCCGCCACTGGCATGGCCGCGCCAATTTGCAGGATCTCGCCGTCGGCAATGTCGTTGGCCAAGAACGCCGCCATGATCTCCAGCGGGGTCGCCGTGCTGTCCGTGCTGTCCGTGCTTTCCGTAGTTGGTGGTGTGTGATCGTCGGTCATCGTGCGATGGTCCTCAGTACTCGTGCAGCGACAGCAACTGCTTGATACCGACCTGTTCGAGATAATCGCCGTGGGTCTCGGGCCCGGTCACATAACGGGCGAGGTACTCCTCGAGCGCGGCACCCCCGGCGCTGGCGGCGTCGACATACCGTTTGGTATTCAAGCGGTCCTGCACGTAAAAACCCCGGCTGTAGTACGGGTGGGCGCCGAAGGGACAGCGCACCACGGCGTCGGCGTCCGCGATGGTGGTGGCCCACGGCGCCGCTCGCACCTCCTCGTTGGGCACGATCTTTTCAACCTGCACAATCACCTTGTCCGCCGCCCGCTGGAGAAACAGGTCCAGCCAGCCCGGTCCACCGACATGGGCCACGTTCCCGAACGGGTCCGACGTGGCGGCGTGCAGCACGGCCACGTCAACGGCAATGGCGGGCACGGCCAGTAGCGTCTCACCCCGGATGGGGTCGATCATGACCTTGAGGTCCTGGTTGACCTCAGGGAGGGACGTGCCCAGCCCACCCCGCCACGGAAGGAACGGGAGACCCTGGGCCGCCGCCCGCAGCCCGGTGGTGACGATGCCCTCCTCGCACTCCCACACGTGCACGTCACCGGCCTCCACGGCCCGTCGAAAGGCCGGGGCCTGGGCGCCGGCGTAGTACGCAACGGTCTCCCGCACGGCACCGGCGGCGATCAGCAGGTCCAGCGCCATCCCGCTGCCGACAACCCGCAGGTCCTTCACACCGCGTCGCACGAGTTGGCGCACCACCGCCATCGGGGCCGGATCGCCCAGCGCCAGGGTCATCCCGGAGTGGACCCAGCCGGCCGCTTCCACCTCGTCCAACAACCGCTCCCGCCGACCGTGAGCGCTCACCGCCGCCTCCCGCCCGGCTCGGCAACCGTCGCCGGCATACCGCTGCAGAGCACCTCTGCGGGTCCAACCCCGTCAGCGCAGGGCCAGGTTATGGATTGTGACACCGGTACGGGCGGGTGGGCCATTGCGGGTAACGCCCCTCTCGGCGACAGTGTGGGTGGGCTTTCGGGCGCGGGTGGGGGTGGGGGTGGGGGTGGGCTTTCGGCGTTCGGGCGGGCGCGAGCGCGGTCCGAAACCGTAGTCGCACGCTCAGCCCCGGCCGAGCAGGAACTCCATGTTGCCGCCGTAGAAAGCATCGGCCATGGCGGGGTCGATGGGGCCGGCTTTGGCCCGGTAGGCATCCAGGCTGGGTTCGCCTTCGGAATGGGGGTAATCGCCGCCGAACATCAGCAACGGTCCCACCTGGGCCAGGTGCCCGCCGGGGTCCTCGCCGGCGAACGTACCGACCCGTACCTGTCGGCGGAAGTAGTCGCTGGGCTTGTCGGCCAACTCGAAGATCTTGCGCCCGCCGAAGCTCTCGTGAGCCCGGGGAGCGCCGTCGATCCGTCGCAGAAACAACGGAATCCAATCCACCATCAGCTCCATGACACCGAGCCGCAGACCCGGATGGGACGCCAGCACACCGTTCAAGATCAGATCGGCCAGCACCAACTGCAGGTCATGGGCCATGGTGGGAAAGGACAACAGCGGCGCCGCCGGGGTGGGATCGTTCTCGGTCCACGCCGCATCCATCTGCCGGTTGTAGGTGGCGCCGATGTGGAACACCGCCGCCAGATCCAACTCCTCCATCGTGGACCAGAACCGGCCCAGATCAGGGTGGGACAGCCGCTTGCCCCCAGCCAGACCGTGGGGGATCTTCACCAGCTTGACGCCACCGCTGGCCAACTCGCGGACCTGTCCGATGGCCCAGTCCGGATCGTCCAGCATGATGTGACCCACCGGGTACAGGTGACCGCGACCCTCCGCCTGCACGGTCACCGCCCAACGGTTCCACGCCGCCATGTTGATCCGCAGCGCGTCATGGTCATGCTGCAGCAACTGTTCCCACGTGAGGGCCCAGTTGGGGAACAGCACCGTGGCGTCGATGCCCCACTGCTGCAGGTAGTCCCGCCGTACCGAGGGGTTCCAGTACTGCTCGGGCATGGTCTCAAAGGCGGAGAACGTGGCCCGCCGACCGGCCCGGCGATCCTCCATGAACGCGCCCTGGGTGCGGCGATCACCGGGGACGGTCAGGGTGCACTCCATGATGGGTCGACCGCCGAAGGTCACGCAGTCATAGCCCAACTCGTCAGTGGCGAACCCCAGGGCGAGGTCATGGTGGCGGGCGTCGGTGTGATCGCGAAACAGATCCGGCATCTCCACCAGATGCCCGTCAGCATCCACGATCCGGTTGGTGCGCCCCGGCGCCACATGCTCCACAGCAGACATAGAACCTCCCCGTTGACCTGGCGGGAGGCTACCCAGCCCTGGCCTTCGCCGCTCGAGAGGACGCCGGCGGTCGCGCTGACCGATCGTTACAATTCGTCAACGAAAGCAACACCAGCAACCACAGCTCGATCGAAGCGTTAGCCTTGCGGCACGGGTTCGGCTTTGGGTGACGGCGGGTTGCCAATGTCAGGGTTCTGTGCCCGCGATCACGCCCAACGCGGCGGCGGTCGGGGTAGCGGTGTTATCGTTCGTGGGACTCTGCTCTCATCGAACTCTCGAGCAGCAGGCTTCGCGGCGGAAGGCGGACCAGCGTGAGATCAAAATACGTTGCGGCGGGGGCTTGCGCCATCTTCGCTGTGCTGGGCCTGATGGCGCAGCTGGTGTTCCCGGCCCTGGCGGACGCCGCCACGGTGCAGCTGGGTGTCACCACGGCTGGTCCGTCTGTTGACAGTCATGACGCCAACCACCTGAATGGATCCCGGTTCACCACCGGCGCCGTCGGGGGCACGGTCACCTCCATGAGCGTGTTCGTGGCCGGGGTTGGGGCAGCACCCAACAACGGCTACCAGCTGGGCATTTACACCGACGCCGCTGGTCGGCCCGGCACCCTGCTGGCCCGCAGCGCCACCGGCACCCTGGTGGCCAACAGCCTCAATACGCTGCCGGTTTCCGCCACGTTGGCGGCCAACACGCCCTATTGGCTGATGTACAACGCCAACGGCGCCAGTACCAGCCTCAACAACATGCGTTACGCCTCGGGCGGCACCAGCGGCTGGAGCTCCGGCACCGTTCCCTTTGGTACCTGGCCCGCCACGTTCGGTGCGTCGGCCACCGCATCGATGACGTTCTCGATCTCCGCCAGCTACACCACCCCGGACACGGTGCCGGCGCCCACTGCGGTGATCTCCGCCCCCACCGCGGGCGCCACCGTCAGCGGCACTGCCCTGACCGTCAGCGCCAACGCCACCAACGCGGTGGGCGTGCAGTTCCGGGTGGGCGCCACCAACATCGGCGCCGAGGACACCACCGCACCATACTCAACGGTATGGGATTCGACCACGGTGGCTAATGGCACCCACAACCTGACCGCGGTGGCCCGGAACTCCGCCGGCCAAACGGTCACCAGCGCCGCGGTGGCGGTAAGCGTGCAGAACGCCGCGCCACCGCCGCCGCCCCCCACGGTGTCCATCACCGCCCCCACAGCCGCCGCCACCGTGAGCGGCGCCACCGTGGCGGTGACCGCCAACGCCACCAATGCTGCTGGCGTGCAGTTCAAGGTGAACGGCGTGAACCTCGGCGCGGAGGACACCGTCGCCCCCTACAGCGCCACCTGGGATAGCACCACGGTGGCCAACGGAACCCACGCCGTCAGCGCCGAGGCCCGGAACAGCGCCGGGGCCATCGCCACCGCTTCAGTGTCCGTCACCGTGAGCAACGCCGCCCCGCCGCCCCCACCGCCACCCTCCACCACGCAGCCGGTCCTGGTGATCACCAACCCCGCGGCCACCTTCACCCGGTTCTACGCCGAGATCCTTGACGCCGAGGGCATCCGCTCCTATACCACCCGGGACCTGTCCACGGTTGATGCCACGGTCCTCGGCCAGTTCGACGTGGCACTGCTGAGCGAAGGGGCCCTGACTGACGCCCAGGCCGCGATGTTCACCACCTGGGTCAACGGCGGCGGGAACCTGGTTGCCATGCGGCCCGATAAGCGTCTGGCTCCGCTGTTGGGCCTGACCGATGCCGGCACCACCTTGGCCGACGCCTACCTCCGCATCGACACCACCACGCCCGCGGGCACCGGCCTGGTAGGGGAGACCATCCAATACCACGGCACCGCGGATCGGTACACCAACGCCAGCGCCACCGTGTTGGCCTCGCTGCACACCACCGCCACCACCGCCACCACCAACCCCGCGGTCACCTTGCGCAACGTGGGCGCCAGCGGCGGTAAGGCGGCGGCTTTCACGTTCGATCTGGCCCGCTCCGTGGTGCTGACCCGTCAGGGGAATCCAGCGTGGACCGGCCGGAACGTGGATGGCGTGGACGGTATCCAGGCCAGCGAGATGTTCTTCGGGGCCAACGGTGCACCTGATTGGAACAACCTCGACAAAGCGCTGATCCCCATCGCCGATGAGCAGCAACGCCTGTTGGTCAACGTGATCACCGCTATGGCCTCCGCCCGCAAGCCGTTGCCACGGTTGTGGTACCTGCCCCGCCAGCTCAAAGCGGCCATCGTGATGACCGGTGATGATCACTCCACCAGCGGCACTGCGGCCCGTTTCAACGAGTATTTGGCTCGCAGCCCAGCCGGGTGCAACCTGGCCAACTGGGAATGCGTGCGGTCCAGCTCGTACATCTTCCCCTACGCCAACAACCTCACCAACGCCCAGGCAGTGGCCTACACCAACCAGGGCTTCGAGGTGGGTTTCCACGCCGACACGTTCTGCCAGCCGTGGGGGGCAGCGCAGAACCTCTACAACCTGTACACCTCACAGCTGAGTATGTGGCGGAACCTGTACCCCACCGTGCCGGCGTCGGTCAGCACCCGCAGCCACTGTGTGGAGTGGGATGACTGGGCCACCCACGCCCGGGTCAAGCTGGCCAACGGGATGCGACTGGACACCGATTACTACTACTACCCCGCATCGTGGACCGCGGGCCGTCCCGGTTACTTCAACGGCACCGCCATGCCCATGCGCTACGCCGATCTCGACGGCAGCATCATCGACGTGTACCAGGCCACCACGCAGATCTCCGACGAGTCCGGTCACACCCAGCCGGCAGCAGTGAATGCCATGTTGGACCGGGCGTTGGGCGCCGAGGGCTTTTACTCGGTGATCACCGCCAACATGCACACCGACAGCACCTCGGGCACCGCCGCCGCGCAATCTGTGGAAGTGGTGGCCTCGGCGCAGGCCCGTGGCGTGCCCATCGTGTCGGGCCGTCAGATGCTGAGCTGGCTCGATGCCCGCAACGCCTCGGGCTTCGGGACCATCAGTTGGAGCGGCTCTGCCCTCAGCTTCAACGTGACCGGCGGGGCCACCGGACTGACCGGTATGTTGCCCACGGCCAGCGCCGCCGGGACGCTCGGTGCCATCAGCCGCGACGGGACCTCGGTGCCGTTCACGGTGAGCACCGTCAAGGGCGTGTCCTACGCCATGTTCAGCGCCACCGTGGGGGGCTATACCGCAACGTATGGCACCGGTACGGGCGGCGGCGGCGGTGGCGGCGGTGGCGGTGGTGACACGGTGGCCCCCACGGTCACCTCGACAGCGCCGGCGGCCGGTGAAACCAACGTGGCGGTGGGCAGCGCGGTCCGGTTCACCTTCTCCGAGGACCTCAACGCCGCCAGCGTGACGTCCACCTCGGCGGAGTTGCGGAACCCCGCCGGCACGTTGGTGGCGGCCACGGTCAGTTACAACTCGGCCTCCCGTTCTGTGGTGTTGGTGCCCACCGCGGTGCTGGCCGCCTCCACCACGTACACCGCCACCATGCGGGCCGGCGGCGCCCGGGACCTGGCCGGGCTCGCCCTGGCTGCGGACCGTACGATCACGTTCACCACCGCGGCCGCGCCTCCGCCCCCGCCGCCACCCCCAACGGGCGGGCCACTCGGCAACACCGCCATCGGCGTCTCCACCGACACGTTCAACAACAACTCCATGCACGGCATCCGGGTGGTGGCCGGGGCCTCGAACCAGACGGTGAACACCATGTTCGCCTACGTCAAGGGCACCGTGTCGGCGGCGCCGAACAACCGCTTCCGCGTGGCCATCTACACCGACGCAGGTGGCGTCCCCGGCACGCTGGTAGCCCAAAGCGCCGAGGGCACGCTGGTGGCCAACAGTTGGAACAGCGTCGCGGTGAGCGCCACCTTGACCGCCAACACCGCGTACTGGTTCATCTACAACAGCAACGGCACCGCCGCCACCCACAACGGTTTGGCCTATGACGTGGCCGCCGCCGGCTCTGGTGGGTGGAGTTCGGGTTCCGTACCGTATGGCACGTGGCCGGCCTCCTTCGGCGGGTTCACCTCCTCCGCCGCCCGGTACTCGCTCTACGCCCAGTAGATCGACGTGGTCGGGCCGAACCGGCGGTTGATCCGTCCGGTTCGGCCATCGGCACTGCATGCTGGTGGGGTGGCCGCTCGAACCCTGCCCCACCCGTTACCCACGCAGCAGGCCATGTTGCAGGGTGTGGCCCTGGCCCGTTGGGGCACCTGGCTGTGGCTGACTGCTACCACGGTGATCCAGCGAGATGACCTGATCCACCCGTCGGTGGCGGTGGGAGCGGTCCTGGTCAGCGGACTGTGGGCGACGGCGGGCACGGTGCTGCTGCGGGTCCGCTCCGGTGTGTTGTTGCAGGGCCGCTGGGCCATCGGGGAACTGGCCATTGCCTGGGTTTTGCTGGTGGTGGACGGCTACGCCTTCGAGTTCGGTCACACCGACGGCGGCGGTCAGAACCTGGCGGCCACCTGGCCTTTGGTGGCGCTGCTGTGTGTGGCCACCTCCCGGCCGCCCTCGGTGAGCGTGGTGGGCGCGGTGGCGGTGGCTTCTGGACGGGTGGTGGGGGCCTTGGCCAACGGTGAAGCCTGGCCCCGGAATCCCGATCGCCTGGTGTCGTTCCTGGCCACGTTGGTGTATTACGCCACCGCCGCGCTGCTGTGGTCCCTGGTAACGGAACGGTTGCGGGTGGTGGAAACCGAGGTCGCTGATCGGCGGGCCCGGGACCAGGTGGCCCGTACCCTGCATGACGGGGTACTGCAGACCCTGGCGTTGGTGGAACGGCGCAGCGCCAGCACCGATCCCGAGCTCGCCGCCACCGCCAGGGCCAGCGACCGGGAGCTGCGAGCCTGGCTCTACGGGGTCGGGGTGGCTGACCAGCGCAGTTTCGAGGCCCGCGTCCGTCAGCGGGCCGAGGCTGTGGCCGCCGGGTACGACCTGCCCATCACCGTCAACGTGTTGGCTGAAGTGGAGCCCCGCCCCGAGGTCACCGACGCTGTGGTGGGCGCGTTGGGCGAGGCGCTCACCAACGCCGCCAAACACGCCGGGGCCACCAAGGTGGTGGTGTTCGTGGATGTGGAGGAGGATGGGTCGGTGTTCGCCAGCGTGAGAGATGACGGGAAGGGACTGGATCCGGTGCTCGCCCGCCAGGCCGGCCGGGGCATCGTGCGATCGATCGATGAACGGCTGGCCACCGTGGGCGGACGGGCGGAGCTGGTTTCTGGTTCCGGCGCCGATTCCGGGACCGAGGTGCGAGTATGGGCCCGGTGAGCGATGGGGGCGCGACCAGCGGTTCCGGCCCGGCGAGCGGTTCCAGCCCGGCGAGCGGTTCCGGCCCGACAGGCATCCGGGTGGTGTTGGTGGATGACCATGCCCTGGTCCGGTCCGGGTTGCGAGCCGAGTTGGGTGACGCCTTCGTGGTGGTGGGTGAAGCCGACGAAGCGGAGGGCGCCATTGACGTCATCAACGCCCACCGGCCCGATCTGGTCATCTGCGATCTGCATCTGCCCCTTGGCGGTGGGCTGGCGGTGGTCAAGGCCTGCGCGCCGGTGGCGCCGATCGTGATCCTCACCGTGAGCGAGGCCGAACGCGATCTGCTGGACGCGGTGGCCGCGGGGGCGGCGGGGTACCTGGTCAAGTCCACCCCGATCAATGAACTGCGCACGGCGTTGCGGCGGGCGGCGGGTGGGGAGCCCGTGTTCAGTCCGTCCCTGGCGGCGTTGGTGTTGGGCGAGTTCCGGCGGCTGGCCAAACAGGCCGGATCCAGTCCCCTGACTGATCGGGAGCGGGAGGTGTTGCAGCTCGTCGCCCGCGGCCACAGCTACGGCGAGATCGGCTCCGGTCTGCACATCTCGGCCAAGACCGCCGAGAACCACGTGCGGAACATTCTGGGCAAGCTGCACCTGACCCGTCGCTCGGATCTGGTTCGTTACGCGGTCGAACACGGCATCGGCTGATCCGTCGCTGGGGTCCGCTGGGGTACCCCACGGTGGGCTGGGGGAGTTCCCGGATGGTCGGTCCGTAGCGTGGGGCGCACCCTGGGTCCATGGTGCATAGGTTCGATCCTCAGCCTCCCGACCAACCGCCACGCGGCCTTACCCCTGGCCGTCCCCGACGCGAGCTGCGCAATCCCACCGCCACCTGGGTGGCCGGCGTGGGCGCCGCCCTGGTGCTCCTGGCGGCGCTGGTGTTGGTGGTGGACGCCTGGAACGAGATCCGCCCCGAGGTCAAGCTGTTGGGCCTGGTGGCGTGCAACGTGGGCGTGGCGGTGGCCGCTGGTGCCGCCCGCCGGTCTGCTCCGGCAGTGGCCCGGGTGCTGGCCCACCTGGCGGCCATGCTGGCGGTGCCCGCGGGGGTGGCCGCCGCCGCCACCGGTGGCGCCACGTGGCCGGTGGCCATCTGCCTGGGTGGCGCGGTGGGGGTGGTGAGCGGGTTGGCCACCCACGGCCGCTGGCGGGCGCCGTGGCTGGTACCGGCGGCTGAGGCGTCCGCGGTGCTGGCCCTGGCCGGCGTGGCGGGCCTGACGGACATACCGCTCGGTGTGTTGGTGGCGGCGCTGGCGCTGGTTCGGCTGGCAGCGGTGTGGGTGGCCGAAGGTGGGGCCGTTACCACGTTCTTCAACGGGGCAAGACCAGTTGGTATGTCAGGCGGGCCGGGTGGCGGGCCCGGTGACATGCCAGAGGGTATGTCGGTGGCATCGGGGTGGGCAGGAACCACCCGCTTGGCGTTGGTGGCCGCGGCCATGCCGTGCATGGCGTTGTTGGGTCGTTACGGCATCGGTCCCGGCACCATGGAGCGTCTGGGTGCTCGCGGCGAGGCCCTGACCTGGGCCGGACCGGTGGCGGGCACGGTGGCGGCGGTGGTGCTGGCGATGGTTGCATGGCGTCATCGCAGCGTCTTGCTGTTGCCGGCGTCGTTGTCCTCGTTGCTGGTGGGGTGGGCCATGGCCATACCGAACGGTGTGGAGGGTCGATGGTGGTGGAATGCGCTGCCGGCGCTGGTGGTGCTGCTGACCATCGCCACCGCCGAGGCCCTGGCTGCTGATCCCCGGCCGATTGTGGCAACGACGCGCTCGGGACCACAGATCCCCGCTCTCCCAGGATCGGCCCCGACGCCTTTCCACCCTGGCGAACTCCAGCCGGTTCCGTTGTGGCACCGGCTGCCGACCGAGCTGAGGGCCGGGGTGAGCGCGGTGTTGGTGATGATCAGCATCTCCTTTCCGTTCCTGTTGGGTCCGGTGCTGTGGCAACGACCCGAGTCCGCCGGCGCGGCCATGTGCTTGGGGTTATGGGCGGCGGCGCTGTTGGCCGCGGGCCTGCCGGGCCGCTTGCCGGGCTGGTGGATACCGAGCGGTGTGCTGTTCCGGGTCCAGGCGCTGGTGGTACTGGTGGCCTTTGGAGGGGTGGTGCTGAGCGGCGACGGGGCACAGGTGCTGGCTGCAGCGGGGATCACCGTGGGGCTGGCGGCGCTGCACCTGGGCACCGCAACCCGTTGGAACCAGACCCCATGGTATGGGCTGCTGCCAGAGCGGGTGGCGGCCGCGGGGCTGACGCTGCTGTTGCTGATCGGGCTGCGGGCGCAGCTGGGATGGGACCCGGCACGGTGGGTTTCGCTGGCTGCGCTGGCTGCGGTGGCGGCCGTGGTGGGCGCGGGCCGGGTGGTACGCCATCGCCGTGCCGAGGAGCCTTCCATCACGGTTGCCATGTTGGGTGGGTCCCACCCCGAGACGGTTATGGACCATCTGCTGGCGCTGGCCGCAGGGCTGACCATGGCCCTGGTCTGGCCGGCGGGTTCGGATCTGGTCACGGCCATCGCCGGCCTGGGGGCGGGTGTGGTGGTGTTGGCCTGCGGTTGGCACCGGCACAGCGTGGCGGCAGTGCTGCCCGCTCTGGGGTTGCTTCTGGCCCAGCAAGGAGGTCTGACATTGGAGCAATCACTGCAGCTATCCCTGGTGGGAGCGGTGGCGCTCACCGGCGCCGCTGGAGTATTCAGCCGATGGACACCGTTGGCCAGCGGGGCCGTGGCGGCGTCGGTCACGGTGCTGGCCGGCGCCATCGAGCACCATCACGTGCTGGTGAGCCTGGCCGCCACGTTGTTGGGGACGCAGTTGTTCTGGTACGCCTCGCTGCGGGAATGGGCCGTGTTGCGCTGGGTCGGGGCGGGGGTGGGCGCGCTCGGCGCGGCCAGCCTGCCGGTCACCACCGGATGGCTGCCGTGGTTGTTGGACGCGCTTGAGGCCCGTGGTATCAGCGGTACCGACGTGGCCGCGGCGGCGGTGACGGTTGCCATGTTGGCCGCGGGTGCCGTCATGCAGCATCGGATGCTGACCATCCCCGCAGGCGCCATTCCCGGGCTGGGGACCAGTTGGGCCACGTTGGGGCCGGGTCTGGTGCTGGGCGGGTTGTACCTGATCAGCACCCAGGCGGCCAGAGCGCAGGAAGGCCGTTTGGCGGTGGCGCTGGCGTTCGGGGTGCTGGCGGTGGGCGCCGGTGGACGCTGGCGGTTGGCGGCACCGCTGCTGGGCGGGTCCGTCATGTTGAGCGTGGTGGTGGTGCAGGCCACCGGTGAGCGGCTGGCGGCGTTGCCGGCGTGGAGCTGGTTGGCCATCGGCGGTGCGTCGCTGCTGCTGGTGGGGTTGTCCATCGAGCGGCGGTCCTTGCCGGCGGGCCCGCCATCGGGTACCAGCGGCGAGGGCCACGGCGATGGCGGTGGCGGTGGCGTGGGAACGGAGGCCGACCCGGACGGGCTGCTGACCCCCTCCACGTTGGCGGTGCCGCCCCGTCGCTTGTGGGTGGCGCTGTGGCAGGACCTGCGTTGAGCGGTGCCGGTGGGAAATCAGCGGCCTTTGAAGTTGGGTTCCCGTCGCTCCCGGAAAGCGGCCACGCCCTCCTTGGCGTCCTCGGTGGCCCGGCCCCGGTCGATGCCCCAGTGCTCGATGAGCGCGGCCTCAGCCGGTGGGTGCAGCAGGTTGGCCAGCACCGCTTGTTTGGTGAGGGCGAAGTGGGCGGTTGGTCCGCCGGCCAGCCGGGCCGCCAGCTTCCGGGCTGTGCCCAGCAATTGGTCGGGGGCCACCACCTCGGTGATCAGGCCGGCGGTGATGGCCTCATCGAGGGGGATGTCCTCGGCCAGGTACAACCAGCGCAGGGCCCGGCTGTGGCCCACCAGTTGGGGCAGGGTCCAGGTGATGAGCCCGTCGGGGTGGATGGCACGCTTCAACCAGATCGGCAACAGCCTGGTATCGGTGGCGCAGATGCGGATGTCGCAGCACAGCGCCATGGCCAAGCCGCCACCGGCAGCCACCCCGTTGATGGCGGCGATGGTGGGTTTAGGCAACTGCAGCAGCTCGCTGGCGGTGGTGAACAGCGGCTCCGGTCCGGTGGTGGGCCAGGGACGCTGGTCGGGATCGGCCAGATCGGCGCCGGAGCAGAACGCCCTGCCGGCACCGGTCAACACCAGCGCCCTGCCGTGGGGATCGGCACCGAACTCGTGCACGAAGCGGCGTATTTCGCTCCGCATGGCCCCGTTGAAGGCGTTGAGCCGTTCCGGGCGGTTGAAGGTCATCTCCACCACGCCGTGTTCGTCGGCATCGACGGTGAGCGTCTCGTACCCCTGATAGCGGGCGGCGTCAGATCCCATGGGCCTGATCGTAGGCCCCGCCGGGCCCGCCCCTGTTGGCGTGGTCCCCGGCCAGCACAACCCAGACGGTGGTACCGCCGGGATAGCGCACCACACCCCAATTGGTACTGATGCTCTCCACAATGCGAAGGCCCATCCCCCCGACGCGTCTGAGGTCAACCTCTTGCTTTTGCGGACCGGCGCTATCGGTGTGATCGCCGGCGTCGTTGACGGCCAGCATGACGGTGCCGTCGCCGCTCACCGAGGCCCGCAACACCACCGCACCGTGCCCGTGGCGCATTCCGTTGGTGACCAACTCGCTGACCATCAATACCGCGTCCTCACAGCGAGGTGGCCCCACGCCATGGGACACCAGCAGCTGGGCGAGCCAATGCCGGGCCTTGGCCACCTCGGCGGGATCGCGGGACACCACCAGGACATCGGCCGGTTCGGGAGCAGTGAACATCGGCCGGTCCGTGGTTGCGGTCATCAGCGTTCGCCCGCCAGACAGCGGCGGCCGGGCCTGGCCTTGGCCGGGGTTTTCAGGGCCCAATGCATGTGCTGCCCGTATTACCCACAATCCGTGCGTTGAAAACCGGCGGTTCCCGGGCACGGTTCGACGTGCGCTGCTAGCGGGAGGGGGCGTGGCCGTGGGCGGCGACCTGGTCGAAGGTGAGATCGCCAGAGGCGGATAGCGCGCTTGGCGGGCGGTCCCGGGACAGGCGCCGCCGCAACGGTTGTTCGAAACCGCGGTAGCTGAGCTCGGCCAGTGCCAGCGTGATGGCGGCGGCGGCGATGGTCCATGCCGGTGAAAGCGGTCCGCCGAAGCCGCGCACGAGGACCAGCCGCACGCAGGAGTGGATGAGGTAGATCCCATAGGAGAGCCGCCCGAGGTGTTGGAGCACCGGGTTCCCCATCAACGGCGCCAAGATCCCGCCGCGTAGCGAGGCGTTCACCAACACCAGCATGGCCAGCGCCACCAGCGGCAGCAGCACGAAGGAGGCGGGGGAGTCATACGGCATGACGCAGGCCGCCACCACCACGATGACCGCACTGGCGATGGTGAGCAATGCCGGCCATTGGCGCGTGGACCGTGCGGCCCCCCAGGCGCAGCCCAGCAGCAGGCAGGCCATGCCCTGGCCCTCGATGCCGTTGTAGAGCTGATCGAGGTTGAACCACCACAACGCCCGCACCACCAACAGCGCGAACAAGCCCGCTGAAGCCGCCGCGGCAATCCGCCCGGTCTGCTGGGCGCGCCCCTTACGGTGAATGATCGTCACCACCAACGGCCAGCACGCATAGAACTGTTCTTCCAGGGACAGCGACCAGAGGTGGCCGAACATCCCGCCGTTCGATTGGCCGAAGTACCGGTCAATGTTGGCCATGTACAGCCAGCCGGTGACCGCGCCGCGCACATCGGCGAGGTGGTTGGGTGAGGGTACGAAAAGGCTGATCACCAAAAAGACGCCGACGATGAGGTACATCGCGGGCAGCAGACGAGCGGCCCGGCGTCGGTAGAACGAGCGCAGGTGGATCCCACCGTGGCGTGCTTGTTCCTCCATCAGCAGCCGGGTGATGAGATAGCCACTGATCACGAAGAACAGGTTGACGCCCAGCCAACCGCCGGGAAGGGGTGCCCGGTAGTGAAACGCCACCACCGCCAGTACGGCGATTGCCCGCAGCCCGTCCAGCCCCGGTTGATAGCCCATGGCGGGTTTCGCCGGCGCCGGTGTCGATGCCGGGGCGCGGTGGTGGCGAACGGCCATCGCCTGGTATCGGCGCGGTCGCTCACCAACTGAACCGCTCATTCCGATAGTCCGGGTTTAGCCCAGAAGCGGGTGCGGAGCGGCCGGGCTATCCTGCGGGCCATGCTCGTCATCGCCGGTACGTTCAACGTTGACCCTTCTGACCGTGATACCTTCCTCGAGGCGGCCAAGGCGGTCATGGCCGAGACCCTCAAAGAGGATGGCTGCCACGCGTACTGCTTCACGCCCGACGTCCTCGATCCGGCGGTGGTGCACCTCTTCGAGCGCTGGGAATCAGAAGGGCACCTCGGCCCGCACATGAAGACCGAGCACATCAAGACCTTCGGCCGGGCGTTGAAGCCGCTCAAGGTCAACGGCCGTAACATCACCGTGTACGAGGTGGCGTCCGAGAAGCAGATGTAGCAGCGGGCGTTTGCTGCGGGTGTTGGCGGCGGTTCCGCTCAGAGCGCGGTGCCGTCAGGGGCCAGATAGTCCAAGGACAGGTGGCCGTCGGCGCTGAGTTGTTCGTACTCGGCGTCGGCGAGCCCCAGCAGGTCCCGGAACACGTAGTCGTTGTGGTCCCCGAGCCGGTTGAACGGCCCCCACTGCATCGGTGGCCCGTCCCAGCGCCACAGGTGGTTGGGCATGTACGTGGACGGCACCTCGCTGGAGCGGTTGGGGCGAAAGAATCCCCGGGCCCGGAGGTGCGGATCTGAGAGTTGTGCCGCCTGATCCGCCACTGGAGCCGCCGCCACTCCCGCTGCCTGGCAACGATGGAACAGCGCCACGGGATCATACCGCGCGGTCCATTCTGAAAGGTACGTGTCCACATCATCGTGATGGGCCCGGCGTCCCTCCATGTGGTCGAAGCGAGGGTCCTCGGCCCACGCCGGGCTGCCCATCACGGTGCGAAGAGCCCGCCACATCTCGTCATCGGTAATGGAGAGCACCAACCATTGGTCCTCTCCGGCACAGCGGTAGCAACCCTGGGGGGCGAATGTCACGTGACGGTTGCCCGGCAGCGGTGGATTGACCCCGCTCCAACCGGCGGCGATGAGCGCTTCGCCCACGTGCTGCAAGATGACCTCCACCTGCGGCACCTCCACCAACAGCCCGTATCCGGTTCGTTGCCGCAACCGCAGACCGGCCATGGTGGCCAACGCAGCGTGGGTTCCGGCGGCGGGATCCATGGGATAGACCGGGCTTTTCTCGGAGGGGTCGGCGTCGAGGTAGCCCGATAAGGACGCCGAACCACCCAGCGCCTCGAGGTGCATGCCGAAACCCACGAAGTTCCGGTAGGGCCCGTCCAGGCCCATTGAGGGCATCCGCACCATCACCAGCTGTGGGTTGACCTCATGCAAGGTGTCCCAGCCGATGCCCAGCTTGTCCATCACCCCGATGGAGGCGTTCTCGATGACCACGTCGGCCCGGCGGACCAATCGCAAGAACGTTTCACGGCCCAACGGGCGGCGCAGATCCAGCGTGCAGCTCTTCTTGGAGCGGGAATGGGCCACGTAGTTGCCGGAACGGTTCCAGGGGCGGGGTCCGGGATCCATGTCGGGGTAGCACCCTGTGTACTGGCCGATGTTCACCAGCGCCTCGGGCGACGGTCGGGCGAAGCTGCCCCGGGTGATGGTGGGAAAAAACCAGGGATTGTCCACCCGGATGATCTCCGCCCCCAGGTCGCCCAGCAACATGGTGGCGTAGGGCCCCGACCACACCTCGGTGAGATCGAGTACCCGCACCCCCTGGAGCGGCAAGCGCCCGGGATCACCCGTCGCCACACCCGACGGTACGGTACCGATTGGTGTGGTACCTGTCGGTGTGGTACCCATCGGTACGGTGCTGGCGGGTATGGTGCTGGCGGGTACGGTGCTGGCGGGTATGGTCTGGTGGAAGCGGAGGGGTGGGCTGGGAACCCGGTCGCCGTCACGGTCCTGGAAGAACCCCCGGGCGAGGAAATGGGGATCCTGATGCAGGTCAGCGGGGCCGTTGAACGGTGCGAAGGGGAGCCGATGCACCGAGCCGTCGGCCATGGCCTGCTGGCGGGTGCGGTCCGCCAACCAGCCATAGACACCGGCTTCCAACAAACCGGGAAGGTCGGGGTCGTTGGCCCAATCGGGGTGGGAGCAGCGTTCGGTCAGCTCGGCGTCATCGAGCACGGCCAGCAAACGGGGCAACCAACCAGCCACCACCACTGTGGCCACGTACCCGTCAGCGCAAGGGAAATACCCGCTGGGCAGCATGGCGGCGGCGGAACGGGGGGAGCGGGTGACCTCCCGGCCGGTCCATTGTCTCCACAGCAGATGGTTGATCTGACGGTCGATGGAACCCATCTGGGTGTCCAGGCCGGCAACGTCAATGTGGGCACCCATCCCGCTGGCTTCGGCCCGTAACACCGCGCCCATGATCGCTACCGCCCCCACCGCCCCCCACTGGTACTGAATCTGGTTGCCGGCCAGCTTGAGCGGTTCGCGTTCCGCCACCCCGGTTTGGATCATGGGCCCACCCAGGGCGTACAGCTCAATGTCATCAGCCCGGTACCCGGCGTAGGGCCCGTCCAGGCCGAAGGGTGTGAGGGAGGCCATCACCAGGCGGGGATGGGCGGCCCGATAGCGGGCGATGGTGGCGGCATCAACCAACTGATCGTTGATCCAAACGTCCGCCCGGGCCAGCAGCGCCGCCAGATCGGCCCCGCCCGGTGCAAACTGTTTGGCCCCGTTGAGATGAATGAACAGCGCTGACCGATCAGGATCAGGCTCAGCTCCGGGAAACGGGCCGTGCCGGCGGGTCCAATCCCCATCGGCGGGTTCCACCTTGGTGACCTCAGCCCCGAGATCGCCCAGCAGCTTGGCGGCGTAGGGCCCCGCCACCCCGCAGGCGGTTTCGATGACCCGTATGCCGGCGAGGGGAAGGGCAGCGTCCACGAGCGGGCACAGTAACCGCCGGCAGCGGCTCGGGGGACGAAGCACCAGCGGGCGGTGCGGTTGGTGCTCGGCACCACACGTACATTCATCGGCACAAGTGGACCGTCAAGCTCGACGAACACCAGAAGCCGGTCTTCCGCAGACCAGACGGTACGGTCCTGCACCACCAACCCGCTGGATGAGCAACGGCGGTGCCACTTGACGGCCCAGCCCACGGCTTCGACCATGTCGCCGGGCGGGCCGGCGCTGGTGGGGTTGACCCGCCCCGGCCATCGGTGCGTCCTGTGCTGACCTGGCTACCTGGCTGCCTGGCTACCTGGTTTTTTGGTTATTTGGTCACGTGCGGTTCGGCTTGTAGTTCCTGTACCAGAGCCACCCCGCGAGAGGTGCCCAAGCGGCCGGCCCCGGCGTCGAGGAACGTTCGGGCCTGGGCCAGGGTGCGGATGCCACCGGAGGCCTTCACCCCGCCCCGTCCGGCGGCCACCCGGGCCAACACGGCGACCGCTTCGAGGCTGGCACCACCGGCAGGGTGATAGCCGGTGGAGGTTTTCACCCACGCCGCCCCGCCATCAAGGGCAGCCCGGGCGGCCAACTCGGCGGTGGGACCGTTGAATGCCGCCGTTTCCAAGATGGCCTTTACCGAGGCGCCGCCCGCACCGGCCGCGGCCACCACGGTGCGTACCTCATGCTGCAGTGCGGACCAGTCTCCATCGGCCACCAGCCCCAGGTTCACCACCATGTCGATCTCACCGGCCCCGTGGTCCACCGCGGCGCTCGCTTCGAAGGCTTTGGACGCACTGGTATGGGCCCCTGACGGGAAGCCCACCACTGAACACACCCCCACCGCGGTGCCCGCCAATTCCGCCACTGCCAACTCCACCCGGGACGGGGAAACGCACACATGGCCGAAGGACCAGTCTCGAGCCTCGGCACACAGCGCGACCACCGCCGCCGAGATGGCCAGCGGATCCAGCAGCGTGTGGTCGATCACTGCCACCAATCGATGCACGGTGAGCGCGGTCATAGCGGTTCTCCTCTACGGCAGCCTTGCGTAGCCGCTGCGGTGGCTGAAGGTAGCGCCGGACCTGCATCGGTGAGGATCAGGTCCGTACTTCGAACCATACGGCCTTGCCGACGCTGTGGTGGGTCACACCCCAGGCGTCGGCCAGGACCGTGACGATCATCAAACCCCGACCATCGGGTTCGTTCAATGGTGGCGCCTGCACCACCGCGCCGGCACTGCTTTGATCTATGACCTCCACCCGAAGCAGGGTGGCATTGGCGCCAACCTCCATGGTGGGGTGGCCGCTTGTGTGCAAGATGACATTGGTGACCAACTCGCTGACCATCAGCCGCACGTCATCTATCCGATGAACGTGGGTGGTGTCGGCCAGAAAGTGGGCCACATCGGCCCGGGCCGTGGCTACGGAGGCAGTGGACGCGGCGTAGGACCAGCGCTGGTGGATGGTCCACTCCACGGCACCGGTCATCGCTGTTGCAATCTCGTGGCGACACCGCGAAAGGGCCCAGCATTCACTTGAATATCAGTTCTGGTCGACGCGTTGGCGCAACTGCTCGACCGCTCGCCGCAGCAGACGGGAAACATGCATTTGACTTATTCCCATGCGCTGGGCGATATCGGTCTGTGAGAGTTCATCGAAGAATCGCAGCTCGAGAATGCGTCGTTCCCGCTCCGGCAGGCTGGACAGCAGGTCCTGAACCAGCGAACGTTGCTCGATGGCCACAAAGCCGGCGTCGGAATTGATGGCGGCGAGATCGGGTCGGCGATCCTCGTCCCCTGGGGAGGGCCGATCCAAGCTGTCGGCGCGATAGGCGTTTCCAGCATCAAGCGCAGCCAACACCTCATCGATATCCACGCCGAGGTGGGTGGCCAGTTCGTTGACGGTGGGGGGTCGCCGCAGGCTGTGGGCCAGCTCTTCGCTGCCCTTGCGGACCCGCAGATGCAGTTCCTGCAGACGCCGCGGCATGCGCACCGACCACGTGCGATCCCGAAAGAATCGTTTGATCTCACCGTCTATGGTGCGCCCGGCGAAGGACACGAAGCGGGTTTCCATCTCCGGGTCGAAACGGTCCACGGCGTTGAGGAGGCCCAGCATGGCTACTTGGTGCAGATCCTCGCGCGGTACTCCTCGCCGGTCGTAACGGCGGGCGAAGTAGGCCGCTAACCCGGTGAACTCCTGCACCAGGTCTGACCGCAGCGCTTGATTGCCCGCGGGTCCCGCGGCGCGCAACGTGCGGAAACGCTCCCGCAACTCTTCCTCACTGCTCACGCGCCCGCCCGTTGGCGTGTCGGACTTTATGGAAGGAGAAACTGCGATGACCGGCGCTGAGATCCACCCGATGCTCGTCGATGGTGGCGGACAGGATGGCCTCCACCAGATCGCTCATCTCGGCGGCGGGAACGGTGGCTCCCCGGCAGCGGCCCTCCACTGCCAAGCGACCGTCGCCGGCCTCGAATCGCAGGCCCACCGGCGCTCCGTCAACCCCGCCCACGAGCAACGTGACCAGCTCATCCACAGCAATGCGGATGTCTTCGATCTCCTCTACGTCGAAGTCCAACTCGGCGGCGAGGGTGGCTGCCGCCATCCGGCTGAGCCGCACGAACCGGCTGGACGCCGGGAACGTCAACTCGACGGCGTCGCCTCGTTCTTCGCTGGTCATGCTCCGCTTCCTCCATGCCGGCGCGACGCCGGAATCGTCCCTCTACCCAGTCATTGCGTCGTCCCACACTTGTCCGTTCGAGATCGATCGAAAGAATCTTTGGGGCGGGGACCCAGTTAGGATCGACCACACGTGGTCCGCTGCCGGGCTCTGCGGGTACGTTGACGGGGCTCGGTAGCGTCCTAGGCGTGGATAGCTTGCAAGGCGAGGGGCTCCACCAGGCCGGTACGGTTGAAAGGTTCTCGATGTCGTTGAAGGTTGACGTGCAGGACACGGCCGACGAGGTGATCGTGAGCCTCAACGGCGAGATGGACACCCACAGCGCCAGGATGGTGACCGATCGGCTGAACGAGGTGGTCGGTACCCGAGCCCCATCGATCGTGGTCGATGCCACGGGTTTGCAGTTCCTGGACTCCTCGGGGATTTCCGAGCTGCTGCGGTTGCGCCAGCGGGCAGTGGACGGCGGCGGCGAGTTCCGGGTCCGCGCCGCGTCAACCTCGGTGCGCCGGGTGCTGGAGATCACCGGACTGGTGGAGCTGCTCGGGGTCGACTGACCCGGTCACGCCCGTCACGGCGGCCGCGGCTTCTCGCGCTACTTCTCCGACGCCACCGTGGTGCCTGCTTTGGGCCCCACCACCGGATCCTCAGCCGACCATGGGAACAGGATCCAACGGTCGGTGTGTCGCCACACGAAGTCCGGGCGGATCACCGAATGGGGTTTGTGATAGAGCACTGCGGTGCGAACCTCGCCCACCTTGGGTGAGCAGAAGTCCTGCACCATTTGCAACGTGTGCCCGGTGTCGGCCACGTCGTCCACCACCAAGAACTGCTGGTCCTCCAGATCAACCAGATCCAGGTACGGGGGCAGGATCACCGGCATATCCAGCCGCTGATCCACGCCTGTGTAATACTCCACATTCATAGTGAAGGTATTTTTCACCGAGAGCATGTATCCCAACGTACCGGCTGGTATGAGCCCGCCCCGGGCGATGGCCAAGATGATGTCGGGCTGATACCCCGAAGCCGCCACATGGCGGGCCAACTCCTTCACCGCCTCACCGAATAGCGGCCAGGTGAGCACCTCGTAGGTCTTTGTGGCGTCGCCGTTGGGATCGCCGTCGGGGTTGGCGCTGTCGCCGGAAACGGGCTCGGGGTGCTCGGCCATGCCGCTCACCCTAGGAGCGCCCCTCGCCACCGGCCAGTTGAGCCCGGATGGTGGCCGCCGCCTCAGCGTTGACGTGGTAGGTCTCTTGGTCGGTGGGGAACGCCTTGGACCGCACGTCCTGGGCGAAGCGGGCCACGGCGTCGGTCCCGGCGGCGCCCAACTCGGCGTAGCGGCGAACGAACTTCGGCCGCATGCGGTCCTCGAAACCCAACAGATCGTGGAACACCAGTACCTGCCCGTCGCAGTGGACGCCGGCGCCGATGCCGATGGTGGGCACCCTGATGGCGTTGGTGATCAGCTCCGCCACCACATCGGGAATCCCTTCCAGCACGATGGCGAACACCCCGGCCTCCACCAGGGCATGGGCGTCCTCCAGCAACGCCGCCGCGGCGGCCACCTCTTTGGCCTGCACCCGGAACCCGCCCATGGCGTGGGTGGACTGCGGGGTCAGCCCGATGTGGCCCATCACCGGCATCTCGGCGTCCACCAGGGCCCGGACCATACCAACCCGTTTGGTGCCGCCTTCGAGCTTGACGGCGCCGGCGCCGGCCCGGATCAGCGCCGCGGCGTTGTCCAGGGTTTCGGGTACCGACACGTGGTAGCTCATCCACGGCATGTCACCGACGACGAGCGCTTGGGGTTTGGCCCGGCGCACCGCGGCCACGTGATGGGCGATGTCGGGCACCGTGACGGACAGGGTGTCCTCGTAGCCCAGCACCACCATGGCCAAGGTGTCGCCCACCAGGATCAGGTCCACCCCGGCGGCGTCCACCAGGCGGGTGCCCGGTGCGTCATAGGCGGTGACCATGACCAGGGGCTCCACACCGTTGGCGACCTTGTGTCGGGCGATGTCCGGTACCGTCCAACGCCGGCGGGTGGCGGTCTGGTTCTGGTTGGCTGCGCTGTCCGTCACGTGGTCCTCCTCGTTCCCTGAACCGTCCCATCGGACTCCGCCATTCGGACGGGCAGGTTGTGCGGTGGGGTCATCAGCCTGGGGGTGACGCTCATGTGGGCGCCGAGGCCCCGACGTTGTCGATGAGCCGGGCCGGGCCCACCCGGGCCGCGATCAGCAGCCGGAGCTGACCGGCCAGGGGGTTCACCGCTTCCAAGGTGGCGGCGTGCACCACCCGGGCGTAGTCCAACTCGGCCTGCGGTTCCTGCCCGACGATGGCCGCCATCAGCGTCTCCACCGTTAGCGGGTCCCGTTCGCCACCGCTCGAGATGGCATGCGCGGCGGCGTCGAGGGCCCGTTTCAGCACTGCCGCGGCCTGGCGCTGGCCATCATCGAGGTAGGCGTTGCGGCTGGATCGGGCCAAACCGTTGGGCTCGCGCACGGTGGGGCAGGCCACCACCTCAACGGGGATCGACAGGTCCGCCGCCATCCGGGTGACGATCTGCAACTGCTGATAGTCCTTCTCGCCGAAATACGCCCGGCAGGCACCGGCGATGGAGAACAGCTTGGCCACCACCGTGGCGACCCCGTCGAAATGGCCCGGTCGGCTGGCCCCTTCGAGCTGGTCGGCCAGGCCGCTGACCCGCACCGAGGTGGCGACCGCGCCGCCGGGGTACATCTCCGCCACGGTCGGGGCGAACACCACGTCCACGCCGGCCTCGGTGGCCAGCGCCAGGTCCCCGTCCAGGTCCCGTGGGTAGGCGTCAAGGTCCTCGGTGGGCCCGAACTGCAACGGGTTCACGAAAATGGTTACCGTGACCAGGTCATTCTGCGCCCGGGCGGCTTCCATCAGGCTGCGATGGCCAGCATGGAGGAAGCCCATGGTGGGCACCAGCCCCACCCGGGCACCGTTGGCCCGGGCCTGATCATGGCAACGGCGCAGCTCACTGATGGTGTGCACCAACTGCATGGCTCAGGCCACCTCCTCCGTCGCCACCGAAGCCGTGCTTGCGGCGTGGCCGATGGTGGTGTCGGTGTCGGTCGCGGTGGTCGCGGTGGCGGTCGCGGTCGTAGGGGCAGCGGTCCCGGGGGCGGTGGTGGTTGCCGCAGTGGTCGCCGTGGCGAGGGCCCCCAGGGTGGCGGTGACCTGGGAGGTTGCCTCGGAAGTGGTTCCGGGGGTGGCGGTGGGCGGGGTGATCAGGGTCCCGGTGGGGCCGGTGCCGGTGCGGTTCCGGGGGGTGTCATCAGCGGAGACGGTGCCGGCGGCGGTGGCGGATTGGCTCAACAAAAGTTGCCGCAGGTGTTCCGGTAGGTGCCCGGGGCCGGTATGAACGGGATAGCCGGAGCACATATCCGGGTGCACCAGGCGGGCGGCCTGATCGGCCATGGCCCGGTATGCGGGGGCCTCCTCGGGGTCCAGCGCCGCCAGGTGACGGGCCACCGTGGCCCAATCACCGCGGGCCACCGGGCCGGTGAGGGCCGCCGCCGGTCCCAGCCGCCGCACGTTGTCCAGCGTTTGGGCGGCCAGATCCAGGTACGCATCCAGGGGCAACCCGGCCTGCGCCGCCACCCGCTCCACCTGACCAAGGAGCGCCACCAGATGATTGGCGGCCATGGCGGCGGCGGCGTGGTAAATGACCCGGTCCTGCGGTGCCACCCGGAAGGCCCGACCTCCGAGGGACGCAACCAGCTCGTTCATCAGCTCGATCCCGGCCTCGTCGCCGTCCACGGCGAAGCTGCAACCGGCCCGGAGCCGGGCGGCACCCACCACCGGATCGGGAATGGACGCCAACGGGTGCAGCGACGCCCGGCGGGGGTGGGGGAGGAGCGGATCCAGGGTCTGCGCTCCCGAAGCGTGGGCGACCACCGTGGTGGGGTGGGGCTCCACCGAGGTGGCCACCCGCCGGATGGCGTCATCGGGGGTGGTGATCAACAGCAGATCCACCCCTTGGGCGGCGCCGCTCATGTCCGCGCCGCGGCCCAACGGGGCCAGCACGGACCAGCCGCGCTCGGCCAGCACTGTCATCAATGATCGTCCCACTCTTCCGGGACCGATCACCCGAACCTTTCGCACGTCGTGCGCCCCCTGAACCTGTGTCGTCCACAGCAACGCACCGGAAGCCGTTATTCCTGAAGACCATCCTGATCCCGGATTACGGCTGCCGGCGACGCCCTGTTTCGGACCTCGACCCGCTGTGTTGGTGGTCCCGGCCGATGCCGTCCGGGTGGCCGGGTACCGCCCGGCCCCGGGTCCGCCCAGGTGGCGAAACCCAGCTAATGCTCAGCGCTCTCGTCGGTTGCAGCGCTCGTCTCGGTTCGTGTGCGCTCATCTTGGTGCAGCCGGGGTGGCTGATGCACGTGGGCCGGGGCAAGCCGTGCTCGATGTCGCCGGTGTGACGCTCGGTGCACTCTGTCGAGCGCGCTCCGTCACTGCATCACTGCGGTTGGTGGCCGGAACCGAGTGCGGGCCGCGATCCCCCTTTTCGAGATCTCGGAGGGCCCCGCCAGGGCGCGCTACGGTCCGGGCGTGGCGCTGGGCATTGAAGGGGTGCAGGTGGGGGTGTGGACCCATCCCGACCATCCGACGGGTTGCACGGTGATCCTGGCGCCGCCGGGCACCATCGGCGGTTGCGCCGTGCGAGGCGGGGCTCCCGGCAGCCGCGAGACCCCGGCGTTGCAGCCCAACGGGTCGGTGCAGGAGTGCACCGCCATTGTGCTCACCGGGGGCAGCGCCTTCGGGTTGGCCACCGCGGATGGGGTCATGCGCTGGTGCGAGGCCCACGGGCGGGGTCTGGTGTTGCCCACGGTGACGGTACCGATCGTGGGCGCGGCGGTGGTGTTCGACATCCGTACCGCCGGACAGCCCCGGCCCGACGCTGACGCCGGCTGGGCCGCCTGTGAGGCCGCCACCGACGATGATCCGCCCCAGGGATCGATCGGGGTGGGCGCCGGCTGCTCGGTGGGCAAGGCCGCCGGACGGGATCACGCCAGCAAGGGCGGCCAGGGTTGGGCGGTGCTGTCGGGTCCCGATGGGCTGGTGGTGTCCGCGGTCATGGCCGTCAACCCGCTTGGTGATGTGTTGGACGAGCAGGGTGCGGTGCTGGCCGGTGATCTGGCCCCGCCCGAAGCACCCCGCTTCCCCCGTGTGCCCTTGGAGCAGCTCGGCAGCTGGGGCGAGAAGACCTTGCACGGCGCCGCGGGGGTGACCAACACCGTCATCGGTTGTGTGGTGACCAACGCCAAGCTGACCAAACACGGGGCCAGCCGGGCCGCGGATCTGGCCCACAGCGGTACCGCCAGGGCCATCAACCCGGCCCATACCTCCGTGGATGGGGACCTGTTGTTCCTGCTGGGGACCGGGCAGGTGGCGGCGTCGGTGGACCTGGTGGCCATGCTGGCGGCGGACGCGGTGGCCGCCGCCATCCGCTCCGCCGTACGCCACGCCACCCCCACCGAGCAGCTCCCGGTGGATCCCCGGGTGGGTCAGCGGCCGGCCTCTTCGTAGTTGACCAAGCGGCGGTGCACGGCCCCCGCGGCGTTCAGGGGGACATCGTCCACGATGGCCAGCGCTTCGACCCGGCAATGGGCGCCCAACGCCGCGCTGACCTCGGCCAGATCCTCCACGAAGGGCGGCCACTCGGGGTTGGCGGGCACCACCACCGCCACCACGACGTTGCCACGCTCCGGATGCGGTCGGGGGGCGATCACCACCTCGGCCACCAGCGGATGGGATCCCAACGCCGCTTCCACCTCGAGCGGGTCCACCGCCAGGCCGTCCACCTCGAAATGGTCCCGACGTCGACGCTGCCAGCGCACGGCGCCCGATCCGTCCCTTTCGGCCAGGTCCCCGCTGTCCCACCCCGGCCCCGGTCGGATGCCCGCCGGCCCGGTGGTGGCGGTCACCGGCCCGCTGATGAACAAGCTGCCTTCGCTCGGCCGTTCACCCGTGGTCGGGTCCCCGGTCCGGCCCGGTTCCTGCGGTGCGATCCGGAGGGTGACCCCCGGTGCTGGTTGTTCGCCGTGCAGCACCCAACCAGCGGCTTCGGTGGCGCTGACCCTGGCCTGCACCAATCCGGACAGCAGCGTCGGCCACCCATCGTGCTCATGGGGCCGCCACGATCCCTGATGTAACACCGTGCGTCCCACCACGGCCACTGGTCGCTGTCGGCGATGGAGCTGGTGCAGGGCCCGTCGCAACAGGGGCGGCGTGGTGCACAGGTGATCGATCGGGGTGCCGTCCACCGCCCCCACAGCCCCCACAACCCCCAGCGTCGCCAGCAACGCCTTGCGATCCACGAACCGCACGGCCGCGCCAGCGAACAAGGCGCCAAGGGCGAAGCGCAGTGACGGTGCGTGACCCACGTCGCCGCTGATCACCACGGTCTGGCCAGGGCTGATATCGGGGTCCGGCATCAGCCAGAACCGGTCTAGCTGCTCCTTATCCCAGCCGAAAGGCATGGGCTCCCCGAAACTGGCCGCGGTGCCCAACCACAGCCGTGGGGACCCGATCTCCCCACCATCGCCAAGCGCCGGGCGGGCCGGGTTGGTCGGGCTGCTCCGGGTGGGTTCGGTGTGGTCGGTGGGTTCGGTGGGTTCGGTGGGCAGGGGGCGGAGGTGGCCGTCGGCTTCCAGCAGCCAGCCCGGACGCAGCCGTTCCAGGACCGCGTCACGTTCGCGTGGCCACCAGCCGCCGTTGCAGGCCAGCACCTCGTGGCCCGCCTCCAGCGCGGCCAGAAGTTGGATCAGTTGCCACCCCGCCTCGCCCCCCGCCACCCCTACGGCCTGGCCCGGGCGCAGCGAACCTCGCAGCTCGCGGGCCCTTTTCCGCACTGCCACGACCACGGTGGCCGCATCGAGCCATTCGCCGGGGGACGCCAGTGGGTGGCCGGGGCCCGCCGCCTCCAGCCGGGACACGATCACCGGATCACCGAGGTGCCGGGTTGCCGGGTTGGCGGTTGTCCGACCGCGACCGACGCCGACCGCGACCGCCCGCGACCGATCGGGGCGGGTGAGGCGGCCCGCGGCGGCGGGGGGAACAAACAGGGCACGATCTCCGTGTTTACCCGCTACGGGTGGGCCGGACAACGGGGGAGCGGTAGGAACGGGCGGTATCGTGCCCCACGGTGGGCGCCCCGCTGGTGATCGGTTTCGATGGTGACGACACGCTGTGGCACAGCGAGCGGTACTTCGTGTTGACCCAGGAGCGGATCATGGCCGAGCTGGCACCGTGGGTGGCGGCCGAGCGTTTCGAGGAGGCGCTGCTGGCCACCGAACGGGCCAACCTCGCCCGCTTCGGCTACGGGGTCAAGGGCTTCCTGCTGTCCACCATCGAGACCGCCATCTCCCTCACCGAGGCCCGGGTGCCGGCGTCGCTCATCCATCAGATCGTGCAGTGGGGCAAGGAGCTGTTGGACCATCCCGTGGAGCTCCTTCCCGATGTGGCCCCCATCCTTGAGGACCTGTCGGCGCAGCATCGCCTGGTGCTGATCACCAAGGGGGACCTGTTCCATCAGGAGGCCAAGGTGGCGGGGTCCGGGCTGGCTGACCGGTTCGATGCGGTGCACATCGTGGCCGAAAAACACGTGCGGGACTACGAGCGGGTGCTGGCGTCGGTCGGGGTCGCCCCGTCGGACTTTGTGATGGTGGGGAACTCGCTGCGTTCGGACATCGTGCCGGCGGCGGAGCTGGGCGGCCGCGCCGTGCACGTGCCCTACCACGTGACCTGGGCCCTGGAGGAGGCCGAGGTACCCGAGGTGCTGGCGGATCGGGTCACCCGAATCGACCGCATGGGGGAGCTGCCAGCGGTCCTGGACCAGCTGAGGGGCGCTGGTCAGCCCTAGTCCGGGGGAAGCTCGATGGTGACCCGGACGCCCTTGAGCGCCTCGTCCCGGTAGACCTGGATCATCTCCAACTGGTCGTTGCGGACGTAGATGGTGGTCCGCTGGCTGCCGGCGTCCTCCACCACGCGCCGATCCACGGGGATCCATCCCAGGTTCGCCAACTGGCGATCCAACTCCGTCACCACCTGCTGGTAGGCCCGGTCCACCCGCCAGGTGACGGAACGGCCGTAGACGATGTCATCGACCCCGGTGGAGGGCCGGTCGATCACGTCGATGATGATCCCCTGCGGCGGAGGCGGAAAGTCTGGGAACCACTCGGGCACGGTGGCGGAGACCGCCCGCTCCCCGGCGTCGCTGATCCCCTTCGGTGCCGACGTTCCCCCACAGCCCGCCGCCAACGTCACCATCGCCAGCAGCAATAGCACCAGGCTGATCTGGCTGACCAGGGCTGTTTCGGCGCCAGGGCAACCCCGAGGCGTCGACCGAGCAGTCCGACGAGGCTGGTCCACTCGACGATTGTGCCGGCACCGGTCCCCGAACCGGTAATCAACAGTGCCGGGGCGCGGTGGGATCGGCGGCCCCGGGGGTGGTGCGCACTGTGCCAAAATCCGCTCATGATCGTGCGCCTCAGTGGCCCCGCCGCGGTTCCCGAGCTGGTTGAGCCGGAGAACTGCACCCAGTTTCATGTTGAGTATGGGGTGGCCGGCGCCGGCCCCCATGAGGTGGCCCGGGAGCTGGGCCGGTGGGCCGATGGAGCCACCGACGACCACGTGTGGATACCGGTGTCGGTGGTGCGAGCCGCCGCCGAGGGCCGCGTCGGGGAGGACTGGGACGCCGCCTTCAGCGGGATGTTGGGTTACGCCAAATCCAAGGGCTGGCTCAACGAGCAGGGCGATGCCATCGCCGCCCACGTGGCTCACCCGGAGGCCTGATCGGCGCATCGAGCCGTGTGAAATGTACTGAAAAGTATGTTCATGCATTCCATGTGGCGGATTTGGGCCATCTGGGACGGGCGAGGTACCGAGATGGTCGACGCTGGGTAGGGACGCGCCCACGGAATGTCGAGTTATTGGGGTGGTGTCGACCCGGGCGTGGCCCAAATCCGCCCAATGACCGTGAGGCGCACGCGTGGGGTGGGCACCCCGAGGCGTCGCGCCGCGGTGGGTTGCGGCCCCGTCGCGGAGGGCGGTCAGAACTGGTCGGTGTAGCGGGGATCCAGCTCGGACTCGGTGGCGGGGCGCATGGCCAGGTCCGCCGCGGTCCACAAGGTTTGTGAGAACGGCCAGAAAAGCACCGGGGTAGCCAACGCCACCGTGCCGCAGATGGCCACGAGGGGCAGGAACCGCACCTCGGGATACAGCGCCCAGGTGCCCCCCAGCAGGGCGACGAGCAGCAGACCGAACGTCACCATGGTGTTGACGCCGACCGCGCCCACGAAGTGCCCGGCCACCCGTTCACTGGCCAGCCCGCAGCGGGGGCAGCGCAGCGCCAGCTTGAACCAGCTCACGAAGTACCCTCCGCTGCCGCATTGGGGGCAGTGGCGACGAAGGGCCCGCAACACCAGCCGGGAACGGGGCACCGGCAGCGTGCGCTGGGGGGCCACGGGGGTACTCACAAGGCGATGCTACGGCCCGGGCCGACGTTGGGTTGGGGGCCCGTGATCGGTGGACCGGTGGTTGTGGGCTGGGGCTAGGATCGCCCCCGACCGGGTGTAGCGGAAGGAGCCGTATGGGTTGGCGAGTGGTGGTCGACTACGACCTGTGCGAGTCGAACGCGGTGTGCATGGCCGTGTCGCCCCAGGTTTTCGAGGTTCGTGACGACGATTTCCTCTACGTGTTGGACGAGACCCCGCCCGACGAGTTGCGCGCCACCGTGGAACAAGCCGTGGCCCGCTGTCCCAAGCAGGCCATCGCCATCGCCGAGTCCTGAGTTCTAAGCACCTGTGCACCACATCGCCATAGTTGGCGCCTCCCTGGCCGGATGGCATGCGGCCACCACCCTGCGGCGGGAGGGTTTCGAGGGCACCGTCACGGTCATCGGCGCTGAGGCTGACCGGCCCTATGACCGCCCGCCGCTGTCCAAGAAGTTCCTGGTGGACGGGGATGACGCCAAGGTGGCGTTGCACGGAGTGGCGGACAGCGAGGCGCTGAACCTGCAGTGGCGGTTGGGTGTCGCGGCCACCGCGCTGGACCCCGCCGCTCGGATCATCTCCCTGGAAAACGGCGACCAGCTGGCCTATGACGGGTTGATCATCGCCACCGGTTCGGTGGTGCGGACCCTGCCTGGCGTGGTCCCCGGCGGCGGGGTGCACGTGCTGCGAACCGTGCAAGACGCCCGGGCCTTGCGGGCCGATCTGGAGACCTGCCGGGACGAGGGCGGCGGGCCGCTGGTGGTGATCGGGGCCGGGTTCATTGGTTCCGAGGTGGCCGCCACCGCCCGGGAGCTGGGTCACGAGGTGGTGCTGGTGGAAGCGGCCGAGGTGCCGCTCGAACGGGCCGTCGGGGCCGAGATCGGCCGGGTCTGCGCTGAGCTGCATCGTGACCACGGGGTGGACGTGCGGCTGGGCACCGGGGTGGCATCCATCACCCCCGGCACCGGCACCGGTGGCGGTCCGGTAGTGCAGCTGAGCGACGGTAGCGAGATCCGGGCCGGGGTGGTGGTGGTGGGCGTTGGCGTCCGCCCCTCCACGGACTGGCTGGTCAGCAGCGGGCTGGGTCTCGATGACGGGGTGGTCTGTGATGCCACCGGCCTGGCGGCACCCAACGTGGTGGCCGCCGGAGACGTGGCGCGGTGGCCCAACCGGCTGTTCTTCGATGAGTCGATGCGGGTGGAGCACTGGGACAACGCCATTGACATGGGCAGCTTCGTGGCCCGGCGGCTGCTCGGCGGGGACCAATGGGATCCCGAGCAGGTGTTCGCCCCGGTGCCGTGGTTCTGGTCGGACCAGTACGACCGCAAGCTGCAGATGGCCGGTCGGGCCACCCACCATGACCGCTTCGTTATCGCCGGCGGTACCACCGAGGAACGGCGTTTCGTGGCGCTCTACGGTCGGGCCGGGCGGTTGGTGGCGGCGTTCGGCATGAACCGGCCCCGCCAGATCGTGCAGTGCCGGACCCTGATCGGCAACGGTTGCTCGTGGGATGAGGCCCTGGCCCTGGCCGCCGGCTGGACGTGAGCAGCAACCCCGCCCGGTTCGGGGCTGACGAACCCGGCCCGGCGTTGCACCTCAGTGATGCCACGGCGGTGGCGGCGGGTACCGAGCTGGTCGATTGGGTCGATGAGCACGACCAGGTGATTGGCGTGGTCACCCGGGAGCGGATGCGGCGTGAGGGCCTGTTGCACCGGGCGGTGTACGTGGTGGTGTTCGACGCCGCCGGGCGTGTGGTGGTGCACCAGCGTGCCCCCTGGAAGGACGTGTGGCCCGGCGTCTGGGACGTGGCCTTCGGCGGGGTGCTCGCGGCTGGCGAGGACTACGCCTTGGCGGCGCGGCGCGAACTCGCCGAAGAGGCTGGTCTGACGGCTGTGGTGCTGACGCCTTTGGGGTCCCCGGTGCGGTATCGGGGCCACGGCGTTGATCTGCACGGCCGGGTCTTTTGGACCCGCAGCGGGGAGCCGATCCGTCCCGTTGATGGCGAAGTGGTTGCGCTGGACACGGTGGGCGTCACCGAGCTGGCCGGATGGGCCGCGGCTCACGAGCTGTGCCCCGACTCACGCAATTGTGTGCTGCCCCTGGTCAATCGGGTCGGTGGCTCGGCGCCGCAATCGGACATCTGAAACTGGTTCTGCGCGGACGTTGGCACGGCCCGGTGCCGCCGGTACCGTCGATGGCGTCAGAGGCGTCAGATTTCTTCCGAAGGCGGGTTTTCATGGGGGCAAGGCGATGGATTGCGGGCGCGGGCGCGGTGGCGATTGCACTTACGGCGGCCACCGTGGTGGCGGCGGAGGCAGGGGTGAGCTTCCGCGGCGGAAGCGGTGACGGCGCGGCGCAACTCAGCTGCCCGGGAGGCATGAGCCGCCTGGGACACGTTCTCAATGCGGGCGCCTCGATTTTCGATGGTGATCCGCCGACGAGCGTCACCATCTGGAACACCATCGACCCCGACGGGTATCTGGTCGAATCGGTCACCGCCGGCACCCACACCGGCACCCACCTGGACTCCCCGGGCCACTTCATCGACGGCGGGCGCACGGTCGACCAGCTCGCCGCTGAAGAGTTCGTCTGGCCGGCCTATGTGGTTGACGTGCGCGACCGCATGGCGCACCCCTCGCCTGATTCGTTCCAGGTGAGCGCAGCTGATCTGCGGCGCTACGAACGGGCCAACGGTCGGATCCCCGCCGGGGCACTGGTGATCCTGCGCACCGGTTTCGACGAGCTCTTCGGCACCGACGCCTATTTCGGCGATGCGCCGGGCTTCTCCGGTGCCGCGGTGCAGTGGATGGTTGAAAACCGGGGCGTGGCCGCTGTCGGTTCGGACACCTTCGGCCCCGACGCCACCAGCGACTCGGACTATTTGGCCACTTACACCATCCTCGCCAACGACGGGGTGGCGTTGCCGGGTCTGGACAACCTGGCATCGCTCAGCATCACCGGTGATCTGGTGATGGCATCGGCGGTGGCGTTGGAGAACGGCTCCGGCTACCAGGTTGATCCGCTCGCCTGCCACGGCGCTCGCAGCAGCAGCAGCAGCCGCGGCGACGACTGAGCGATCCTGCCGGGCCCGGCGTGGATGGGCTCGGAGCGCCCGCCGCTCACGGTGACCTGCCCGGATAGTCGGCCCGGGCCGGTCACCAGCGCAACGTGAAGCACCGCTCCGACAGTCGGCCCGGGCTGTAGGGCCACCACAGACCCAGCGCCGCCCACCGGGTGTAGTCCAACCAGCCCAACGCCTCCGGATCGCTGATGCGGCGCACCACCTGGCGGATGCCTCCCTCGTGGATGGCGTAACCGCCCCACACCCCTGGCCAATCCTTGGTGGAGGCCACCTCGGTGTGGATCAGCGGCCCCACCTTCCGCTTCCGATTGCGGTGGGTGTGACCAGCGGTAATGAGGCTGCGGGGGTTGGCCCGATGCAACGCCTGGGCAAAGGCCCGACCCTCCGCCCAGGCCACCCCCTTGGGGTATTGCAGCTGGACGGGGGCCCGCTCCAAGGGGTGATGCAGGCATAACAGCACCGCCCGATGCTGCGCCGCGGCTTCTGCGGCCAGGTCGATGGCGTGCTGCCACTGCGGCGCCAGTGTGCCCTGGGACTGATGGGCAACGGTGGAATCCAACGCCACCACCCGCACCCCCTCCAGGTCGCGCCACTCCGGTTCGCCCACCGCCAGACGCTGATGAGGGAAGCCGGCCAACTCCAGGCCCCGGGTGGCGTCGATGTTGCGCCGGCGGGGTGTGTCGTGGTTGCCGGGTAGGCCCAGGCGTGCCAGCCCCGGTCCGTGGGTGTCGAGCAGTTGGCCCAGCAGCCGCCATTCCTCGGCAAAGCCGTTCTGGGTCAGGTCGCCCTTGGCCACCAGCAGCGTCGGGTTCCAGGCGGCGGCGTCGGTGATGGCCCCCCGGGCGCAACGCACCGGTGCCGGGTCCGGGTGCGGGGAACGGTCGACCATGGTGCGGGCCAGGCCGTGGGCCACCGAGCCCAGGTGCAGGTCACTGATGGTGACGATGCGGGCCAGCTCCGGTCCCGGCGGGCGGGGCAGGGTCCGGGTCCGCACCGTCAACGTGCGGGTCGGGTCGGCGGCGCCCAGGCGGATCTGGATGGGTTGGTCGGGTTGGAGCTGGTCGATGACCACTACCGCCGGCCCCCCGCGGTGCTCGAGGCCCGGTCCCTGCCGGCTCGGGTCCGCCGGCCGCCCGTTCGTGGCCGGCCCGGTGATCTGCAGGTCCAACCGGCCCGGGGGGGCGGCGAAGCTCACCTGGACGGTGGTGTCCTCCACCGCCGCCACCGACAGCCGTCGCAGGGAGCTGATCCGGCCCGCGGCCAGGTCCGGGAGCAGCCAGCGGAGCGGGTAGGGCAGGGTGCGGGGGGGTCGGTGAAGCGCCACTCAGCCGACGGCGGCGGCCAGCCGGGCGGACTCCCTTTGGGCCAACGCCACCATCACGCCCATCTTTTCCCGGTTCTGGGCCACGGTCTTGGCGCCCTGGGGTACGGGGTGGGTGTCCAGGAACCGTTCCACCTCGCCGGCCAACCGGGCGTCGGTGATGGTGGTGATGGACCCCACCATGCGGGAGATGGTGTTGGTGGCGAACAGCTCGCTGAGCTCGTCCCAGTGCTGTTCCATCCAGGTCCAGGTGGGTTCGGCCACACGGCGGTTGCTCAGCGCCCGGCCCACCACGAAGGGGCCGTCCTGGGTCTTGATCTCCCCGCTGCGGCACAACTCCAGGGCGGCCTCGGTGAGCTCCCAACTGGGGAAATCGGCCAGGGCGAAGATGAAGCGACGCTGGTCCTGAGGGGTGGTGGCCGCCGCCGCCCGGTCCCGGAAAGACTCCCAGCGGGCCCGGTCCCCGCCATGGGCCAGTACCGACACCGCCGCCGCCGCCAGGGACGGCTCCACGCCCGCGGCGGCACCAGAACCCGCGCTGGCCGCGGAACCTGCGGTGCCCGCCACCAAGGCCCGGGCGTCCAGCAGCGCCGCCCGTTGCGCCACGTCGGGGGAGTTTCCCACCGTGCCGGCCAGGGCGAACAGCGTGGCTCGCAGCTCGCGTTGGCGGTCCCGTTCACCCGCCGCCGGCTCCCAACCCACGATGTCCAACGCCGGCTGGGCCAAGCCTCTCACCAGGGCCTCGAAACGGGCCAGATCGGCGCCCTCGAGCAGTCGGGACAGGCCACCGAGGGCCCCGGCGATGCGTTGCCACACCGACAGATCGTCGTCATTGGCCAGGCCCTGACACATGGCCAGCACGTCGGGGGCGCTCAGCTGGCCGGCCAGCATGGCGGCGTAGGCGTCATCGATGAGGGCGTAGCGCTCCACCGGGCTCAGCAGCTCCTGGGCGGCGTCGAGCAGGCCCGCGGCCAGGGTCCCCTCGTACCGGCTGCGGTAGAAGCCATGACCACCGGCATTGAGCACCAATACCGCAGCGTCGGGCACCTGCAGGCTGGCGGGGGTTGCCTCCAACAGCAGCCGGTGGGTCTGGCGGCGGGTGCCGTGGACGGCATCCACGATGACCGGAACCTGGAACGTGGTCGGTCCCGTACCGGCGTAGCGGAAGTGCTGCTGGCTGAGCGTCGCCGTGTCCCCCTCCAAGCTGACGGACACCATCGGGAACCCACCCTGGAAGATCCAGCTGTCCATCATGGCCCGGACGGGATGGTTGGTGGCCTCCTCCAGCGCGTCCCACAGGTCCGTGGTGCGGGTGTTGCCGTAGGCGTGCCGGGACAAGTACAGCCGCACCCCGTCCCGGAAGGCGTCCTCGCCCAGGTACTGCTCCAACATCCGCACCACCGCGGCACCTTTTTCGTAGGTGAGGATGTCGTACATGCCCTCGGCGTCGGTGGGGGAGATCACCTCGTACTCGATGGCCCGGGTGGAGGTCAGGGCGTCGGTGTCATAGGCCGCGGTCTTGGACAATCCGAAGTCCACCCAACGCTGCCAATCGGGGCGGAAGGCGTCGGTGGCTTTCATCTCCATGAACGTGGCGAACGCCTCCTTCAACCACAGCCCCTCCCACCAGGCCATGGTGACCAGGTCCCCGAACCACATGTGGGCGATCTCATGGGCGATGACATCCGCCGCCCGCTGCAATTCAGGTTGGGTGGCCCGGTCGGGATCGATGAGCAGCAACACCTCCCGGAACGTGACGCAACCCAGGTTCTCCATGGCCCCGAAGGCGAAGTCCGGTACCGCCACCAGGTCCAACTTGTCCCCCGGATAGGGGATGGCAAAGTACTCCTCGAAGTACCGCACGCAGAACGCCCCGCACTCCAGCGCGAACGGCGTGAGATGGCCCTGGCCCAGGGGGTGCACGATCCGCAACGGGGTGCCGTTGACGTCCACGGGGTCGGTGGCTTCGAGCGGACCCACGATGAACGCCACCAGGTAGGTGGACATGGCCATGGTGTCCGCGAAGGTCACATCGACCCGGCCGTCGGGGCGGGTGGCGCGCGCCGTTTCTTGCCCGCAGGACACCGCGAACAAATCCGCGTCAACGGTGAGGGTGACCCCGAAGGTGGCCTTGAAATCCGGTTCGTCCCAGCACGGGAAGGCCCGGCGGGCGTTGGTGGACTCGAATTGGGTGGTGGCGATGGTCCGCTCCTGCCCGTCAACGTCTTTGAACGTGGACCGGTAGAAGCCCCGCAGCTTGTCGTTGAGCTCCCCGGCGAAACGGGTGTGCAGGTGGTACCGCCCGGCGGCCATGGTTCCGGGGGCGCTGAGGTGGGCCCGTTCCAACTCGGCGTCGAAGGAGATCGCCAACTCGATGCGGTCCAGCTCCTGCTCGTGGTCCCCGTCCCGGTGCTCCTCGGCGGGTAGCAGCCACGCCTCGGTGATGTCGAGGTCTATGGCGTTCAGCTCGATGCGGTCCACCGGTTGGTGCACGATGACCGTGACCCGTTCGGTGCCCACGAAGCTGGCCGTGACCAGGTTCGGTTCCAGATGGAGCTGATAATGCGACGGTTCAACATCACGGGGCAGCCGGTGCGGGTTCGCAGTCACGGCGGGTCAGCCTAGGTGCCGAACCGGTCCCCGGCGGGCGGATCAGGCGTCGAGGAACCAGGCCGGCCCGGCGTTGCGTTGCAGCAGGTCGGCGTAGGCCTCTCGCAGCGGGCTGTCCACCGATTCGCCGATGCGACCGGCCCCGGCGCCGAAGGACACGTCCACCCACTGGGGCTGGTCGAGCTGGGCGAAGGACAGGCCCGAACGAATGCGGTCCATCACGATGCGGACCTCGTGCAGCTGGCAGCGGGGCAGGAACAACAGGAACAGCCGATCGTCGTAGCGTCCGACGATGTCCTTCTGTCGCAAGGTGTCACGCAAGGTGTTGGCGAACACCCGCTGTTCGGCCTCGTCGAAGGTGTCGGTGCTGGACACGCTGACCGTGCCGCTGGGGGTTTTCACGGCCCGGATGGGATGGCACACCACCACGGTGAAGGTCTTGAGGTCACTGGCGCGCTGCTCGATCTCGGCCCGCATGGCCTCCGCCAGGGGCAACCCGGTGATGGGGTCGGTGTAGCCCGGGGGGAGCTCGGCCTGGGGTCGTGGCGGTGCTGCCACGGGCTCTTCCGGCAGCAGATGGTCGTCGCGTCGGCGCCGGGGAACCTTGGCCACTTCCTCGGCCAGGTCTGGCGGCAGCGCGGCGGCGAGGGTCCGCATCGGGGCCGCTGGCGCGCCGGGCGCGGGCTCGCCCAGCAGCGCCGTAAGGGCGCTTGCCGTCGGGACCGGTGCATCAGCCGGCGGAGCGGTCTCGGCCCAAACCGGTGCCTGCGCCGCGGTGACCGGTCCGACCGGCACTGGTGGCGCTGCTGGCACCGCGGGTGCTCCGGGCTGTCCTGGTGCTCCGGGCTCTCCGGGGGCTCGCAGGGTCGGGGGTGCGGGGGCCAGCGGCGCCGAGGCCGCAGGGGCGGGATGGCCGGGCTCCGATGCGCTGGGCTGCGATGAGGCCCCGGAGGACGCCGGAGCCGGGGACCACGCCGGGGCCGAGGCGCCTGTTTGGGACGACGGGGACGACGGCTGCGACGGGGGCTGCGATGAGCGGCCGCGCCCGAAGGTCACCGTTCCCACGATCGCTCCGGCACCGGCGAGCAGCACCAGGACCACGAGCAGCAACGAGGCGCTCATCGTCCCACCGCCACGCGGTCGAGGAGATCACGGGACCGGCTCGTCACACAGCAGGAAACGCTGCTCGCGGCCTCGGTGCACGTTGAGAAGGGCGACACGTTGGAGGTGATCGACCACCCCGCCCCTGGACTTGAGCCGCGGCCCACGCTTGGATGCCCGGCCCCCCCGAGCTGACCTGTCCCGCGGCCCGGTCCGATATCGTGGTCCGCCGCCGTGACACCCACCCGCAATCGGGCGATGGCGGATCGACCTGGTCATAACGGTCGTGGTCGTAGTGGTCGTAGTGGTAGCGGTCGTCGTGGTAGCGGTCGTAGTAGCGAGCTGAGGAGCACGGTGGTCCAATCACAGCAGGCGGTCGAAACAACGATCCCCGCGGGGTCAGCCCGGCGATTCGACGTGGTCGGCGTGGGCAACGCCATCGTGGACGTGATCGCTCATGTCGATGAGGACTTCATCGGCGCCAATGGGCTCAATCGGGGCTCGATGACCCTGATCGACGCCGAACGGGCCAACTTGTTGTACGCCGTGATGCCACCGGCCATTGAGACCTCGGGTGGTTCGGCGGCCAACACCATGGCCGGTGTGGCCAGCTTCGGTGGCTCGGTGGCGTACATCGGCAAGGTGTGCCAGGACCAGCTGGGCCAGGTGTTCCGCCATGACATCCAAGCGGTCGGGGTGCACTACGACCAGCCCCTCGCCGATGTCGGGCCACCCACCGCCCGGTGCCTGATCCTGGTCACCCCCGACGCCGAGCGGACCATGAACACCTTCCTGGGCATCTCCAGCCTGCTGGAACCCGATGACGTGCAGACAGCGCTGGTGGCGGGGGCCGGGGTGGTTTACTGCGAGGGCTACCTGTGGGATGTGGATTCGGCCAAGGCCGCCATCCGCAAGGCCATGCAGATCGGCCGGGACAACGGGGCCAAGGTGGCGCTCACCTTGTCCGACACGTTCTGTGTGGAACGGCACCGGGCCGAGTGGTTGGAGCTCATCGAGGACCGGGTGGACATCATCTTCGCCAACGAGGCCGAGATCTGCGCCCTGTACGAAACCGATGATCTGGACCGGGCCGTGGCCGCGGTGCGAGGTCACGTGGACATCGCCTGCGTCACCCGTTCGGCCCTCGGTTCGTGGGTGGTGACCGGGCAGGAGGTGTGCAAGGTGCCGGCGTGGTCCAGCCGTCGATTGGTGGACAGCACCGGCGCCGGGGACCTGTACGCCGCCGGGTTCCTGCACGGCTACACCGCCGGCCGGGACCTCTTTACCTCGGGTTGGTACGGTTCGGTGGCCGCCGGGGAGTGCATCGGGCATACCGGACCCCGGCCCGAACGCTCCCTGGCCGAACTGGTGGCCGAGGTCCCCGTCCCCTGACGGCGTGCGGTTGCTGCCAGCGTCAGTACTGCTATCAACCCGTTCGGCGCCAGGCTGCGCTGCGACCTGTCCCGTCGCTGTAGATGCGGTGCTCGTCGCGCAAGGCGGTGAGGACGAGGCGGATGGTGTTGTCGCTGACGCCGGGCACGGCACGGCGAACGTCACCGATGGTGAAGGTGGCCGGTGCCTGCGCCAGGACGTAATCCCGGACCCGTTGTTGTTTCGACCCGCTAGCGCGGCCGGCTGCGACCCGGGCTGCGAACCGGTCGTAGGCATCATCGAGCCGGTGAAGCAGGTATCGAACCCAGGGCCACACGTCGTGCTGGCCGTCGTCGAACCAGCCATCGGTGGACGCCCCCAACGACTCGTAGTAGCCCTCTCGGGTGTCATAGATCAGCTGCTCCAGGCTGACGTAGCGCCCCACGGTGTAGCCCGTTTGGGCCAATAGGTGGGTTGTCGCCAATCGGCCCACCCGCCCGTTGCCGTCGGCGAAGGGGTGGATACAGAGCAGGTCGAGCGCGAATGCGGCCACCACGATGAGCGGATGTTGCCGCCCACTATCGAGGGCCTCCCGCGTCGCAAGCACCAGTTCCTCAACGAAGAACGGCGTCTCACGAGCGCTGATCGGAGTGAACCTCACCCGACGGCTGCCATCGGTAGCCCGGTCGACCACCAGGTTGTCGTCGGCTTTGAAGCTGCCGCCGCTGCCGTTAGCGAAGGAGAACAACAGCCGGTGCAGGTGCAGCACCAAGCCGACGCTCAAGCCGCTGGGGTCGTCCTGGTGGAGGTAGTCCAGCGCGGCCCGGTAGCCGGCGAACTCCTCCTCGCTTCGGTTGCGCAATCTCGTGCCCGTTCTGTCGAGCAACCGCGGCACCCGAGACGGTTCGACCACCACGCCCTCAATGGCGTTCGAGGCGGTGACCGATTCAACGCGGGCGTGTCCCCGCAGGGTCTGAAGCAATTGGGGCAGCTGATCGAGATACGTGGCTTCGGCTCCCGAGGCGCGGTCGATCCGCCCCAGCGCCGCCACCACGTCGGCGGGCACGAGATCGAGACGATTCCCGCGGAGGCTCCTCATAGAACCACCTAAACATACCAACAGGACGGTTCATGAGTAGGTTTAGCTGGATTGGTTGGGTGGTTCGGCGTGACGACCGCCTACCCGGCGACCGCCTGCCCCGCCACCGCCTCGACCGTGGTCTCGATGCCGCCGCGGGCCTTCTGGGTCAGCCGCACCGTGACCTCGCTGTGCAGCACGGCGGCCAGATCACGGGCGATGCGGGCCACGAGGTGCTCGGCGTAGATCCGCTGGTCCCGGAAGGTGAGCAGGTACAGCTTCAGGGATTTGGTCTCCACGCAGCAACCGTTGGGCCGGTAGCGCACCGACCAGGTGTACAGGTCCGGTTGCAGGCCGCTCACTGCCGGACACAGGGCACTGAGCTCATCGCCGGCCAGTTCGACCCAGGTCTGCGCGGGATCGGACGGGAACGTGTGCAGCCGGCCGTACTCCTGCACCGGCACCTGGCGGCCCAACATGGTGCCGTCATCCCCGGCGGGGCCCACGTCCCCCGCGCCGGTCACAGCTGGGCGCGGCCGCGAGCCTGGATGGCCGCCCGTCGGGCCTCAACCTGGGTCAGGTCCATCCGTTCCCGGGCCCAGTCCCGGCCCAAGCGGTGCTCCACCTGCCAGCCCTCGCCCGGGGCCACCGCGGTCACCTCGTCATAGGTCTGCTTCATCCGTCTCACTCCGGGCTGGTCGTTTCCGGCGATTTCCCCGGCCAAACGCCGCACGAACGGCAGCAGTTCCTCGTGGGCCACCACATGGTTGACCAGGCCCCAGCTCAGCGCGTCCTGGGCGCCCAGGAAGTTGCCCGAATAGGACAGTTCCCGGGCCCGGCGCACGCCCACCGCTTCCGCCAGCAGCGGGGTCAGGCCCCAGCCCGGCATCACCCCCACCCGGGCGTGGGTGTCCGCGAAACGGGCCCGTTCCGACGCCACCAGGAAATCGCAGTTCAGCGCCACCTCGAAGCCACCGGTGATGGCCACTCCGTTGACGGCCCCGATGATCGGCTTGGTGATCGGCGCCCACGGTCCGCCCACCCCGCCGCCTTCCAAACGGGAGCCGGGGGCGCCCAACTCCTTCAGGTCCAATCCGGCACAGAAGGCGGGGTCGGCACCGGTCAGGATCACCACGTCCACCCCTTCATCGCGCTCCGCCAGGGCCATGGCGGCGCGCAGGGAGATCCGCAACGCCGAGGACAGGGCGTTACGGGCCTCGGGCCGGAACAGGGTCACCGTGGCGATGCGGTGATCCACCTGGTAGCGGATCACCGCGTCATCGAGGTGCTGGTCATCCGGGTCCGGGTCTTGTTGGGGCGTGGGGTCGCTCATGGGGTGTCGTCGTCCTCCTCGTCGGGCGGCAGGTATTCGAGGTCCAAGTCACCCAGCCGGACCAGCGTGGAGGTCACCCACCCTCCGATGGAGGCGAAGTGCTCGTCCAACATGGCAGGGTCGGTGAGGGTGGCCTCATCGAACTCGTAGATGCCCTCATAGCTGAACTCGATGGCGTGCTCGGGCTCGTCGAGGTCACCGTCGTAGGCGATCTCGATGCGGGGGCCGGAGCGGGCCAGCCGAACCTTGCCCATGGGAGAGCTGTCCACCGGCAGGATGGCCTGGATGTGTGATGGCTGGGGCTGGTGACGTAACCGCTGGATCCGCAGCACGATCTCCGCCGAGATACGGGGCACGTCATTGGGTGAATCGCCCAGCCGCCAGCTGCGATAGGTGGACTGGGACCAGGTGGACCACTCCAGGAGGATGTCCGCCTGCACCCGGGGTGGCATCCCTTCGCCCGGCAGGCTGTAGGAGGTCTGCCACGACAGATCCCCCAACAACACGTCGGCGTGGAAGCGTTCCTCCACGATGAGCGGCTCCAGCATGGCCGCTTCCAGCGCTTCACGGAGCGCGGCTATGGCGTCGGTGAAGACGTGATCGAGCATGGAGACCGGGATGCTATCGGTGGCGCCGCCCCGCGTGAGCCGTGCCGGGCCGGGCGGCGGCCACGAACCCGAGGGGAGCGCCCCCCGGCTGGGTACATTGCCAGCCATGGGTTCCCCGACGCCGTTCCCCGACGGTGCCGATCACCGCTCTCTGCGTGGTGTGGTGGAGGGCTGGATCGCCGCTGACCCGGACCCCGTTACCCGCTGCGAGCTGGAGCTGTTGCTGGCCGAGGGGGCTTGGGAGGCGTTGGCGGAGCGGTTCGCCGGGCGACTGGCCTTCGGGACCGCCGGGCTGCGAGCCGAGCTGGGGGCGGGACCCATGCGCATGAACCGCCTGGTGGTGCGCCAAGCGGCCCAGGGTCTGCTGCGCTATCTCAACCAAGGCGCCGGCCGGGCCGCGCCGCTGGTGGTGATCGGGTTCGATGCCCGCCACAACAGCGAGGTGTTCGCCCACGACAGCGCCCTGGTGCTGGCCGCCGGCGGGGCCCGGGTGGTGCGCTTCGAGAGGGTCGGGCCCACGCCGTTGCTGGCCTTCGCGGTGCGCTTCCTGGGGGCGGACGCCGGGGTCATGGTCACCGCCAGCCACAACCCGCCCGGTGACAACGGCTACAAGGTGTACCTGGGTGACGGGGCGCAGATCATCCCGCCCGCCGACGAGGAGATCGCGGCCCATATCGCCGCCGCCGGGTTGGACATCGCCATTGCCCCGTCCGGTTCCCCGGATTCGGCCATAACCACCGTGCCAGCCATAACCACGGTGCCGGCCATAACCAACTTGCCGGCGGCGGTGATCGACGCCTACCTGGACACCGTGGTGGGGCAGCTGGCCATGCCCGGCGCTCGGGCGGTGCGCACCGTGTACACCCCCTTGCATGGCGTGGGCGGGGAGCTGGCCATAGCGGCGTTTGCCCGGGCCGGGTTCCTCGCACCGCTGATGGTGACGGCCCAGGCGGACCCGGATCCGGACTTCCCCACCACCCCGTTGCCCAACCCTGAGGAGCCCGGCACGTTGGACCTGGCGCTGGCGCTGGCCGCCGGGGCCGAGGTGGACCTGGTGCTCGCCAACGACCCCGACGCCGATCGTCTGGGCGTCGCCGTGCCCGCGGGGTTCGCTGTTCCCGCTGAGCCCGCTGTTCCCGATGGGGGCAGGGGGCCCGCGGGCTGGCGGGTGTTGACCGGTGACGAGATCGGGGTGCTGCTGGCCGATCACCTGCTGCGGCACCGGCCGGGCGGGCCCGACCGGCTGGTGGTCACCACGCTGGTGTCCTCCCGGCTGCTGGCCGCTCTGGCTGATCACCACGGCGTCCACCATGCCGAAACCCTGACCGGCTTCAAGTGGATCGTCCGGCCGGCGCTGGATCATCCGCAATGGCGCTTCGAGTTGGGCTACGAGGAGGCGTTGGGCTACTCCGTGGGACCCGCGGTCCGGGACAAGGACGGCATCGCCGCGGCGTTGGTGTTCGCTGAGCTGGTGGCGGCGCTGGTGGCGGAAGGGTCATCGGTCACCGCCCGGTTGGAGCAGCTCGCCCGTCGCTTCGGCCTGCACGCCACCCGCAACTGGTCCCAACGCTTCAACGGGTCGGGCGGGTCTAGCGGGTCCGGCGGGTCCGGTGGGCGGGCGGCCGGGGTGGCGGCGGCCCAGCAGGCCATGGAACGGGTCCGGGGCCAACCGCCGCACCAGCTGGCCGGGGTGGCCGTCAATGGGGTGCGGGACTGGTCAGGGGCGGATCGGCCGGCGGGGTTCGCGGCATCGGACATCGTGGCCTGGGACCTGGCCGACGGCGCCCGGGTGGTGCTGCGGCCCAGCGGCACCGAGCCCAAGTTGAAGGTCTACGTCGAGGTCATCGAAACGGTGGGATCACGCCCCTATCGTGATGCCGTTCACGCCGCCGATGAGCGTCTGGATCAACTCCGTGGCGCCGTTGACACCCTCCTGACCCCCTGAACATACCGTTAAGTATCGTGCCGTCTACCGTCCCGTTCGGTACCGTACCAATCAGTACGTCCCGACCAGTACGTCCCGACCAGTACGTCCCGATCAGTACGCCCCGAACTGGCGGTCGCCGGCGTCGCCGAGACCGGGCACGATGTAGCCGATCTCATTGAGCCGTTCGTCCACCGAAGCGGTCACCACCCGCACCGAGCTGAAACCGGCGGCGTCAAGGCGGGCCAGTCCCTCGGGGGCGGCCAGGACGCACAGCACCGTGACCGCGCCCACGCCGATCCCGCCGAGCAGCTCCAGGGTGGCCACCAGCGAACCGCCGGTCGCCAGCATGGGGTCCAACACCAGCACCTCGGCGCCTCCCAGATCCGCGGGGAGGGCGGTGAGGTAGCTGTCGGGCTGCAGCGTCTCCTCGTTGCGTTTGAGGCCCACGAAGCCCACCTCGGCGTCAGGGAGCAGCCGCAACGCCCCTTCCAACATGCCCAGACCGGCCCGAAGCACCGGCACCAGCCGCGGCGGGGACACCAATCGGCGGGCCGCGGCGGGGCCCAGGGGAGTGGTGACGGTGGCGGCCTCGGTGGGCAAGGTGCGGGTGGCCTCATACACCAGCATCTCGGACAGCTCGGCGAGGCAGGTGCGGAAGTGGCCGTTGTCGGTGCCCACGTCGCGCAGGGTGGCCAAACGATGGGCCACGAGCGGATGGTGAACCTGCAACACATTGGGCATCACACGGTTCTAGTCCGCCTGGCAACAGGACAAAGTACCCAACCGGCTTTATCCCGCTGGAGTGGGAACCGATAGCGATGGGGATGCGTCGGCGGGCCCGGTGGCCAGATCGCGCCGGTGCTCGCCCGATCGGCGCCGGATAGCCGCCACCTCACGCTGATCCCTTGTCCATGAGCTGATGGTCCTCCTACCGCCATGGGAATCACCGCCCTGCAGCTCAAGGCTTCTGTAGCCCGGGTCGTCAATGCGCAAAGTCCGATACGGATTTCGGGCTGACCACGGGTACATCAAGGAGGATCACCATGGGTCTGCGTATCAACCAGAACACGATGGCGGTTTCGGCTCACCGGAACCTGACCATCAACGACGGCATGCTCACCAAGTCGATGGAGAAGCTGTCCAGCGGTTTCCGGA
>JBJXFH010000117.1:0-3999 GCA_046155365.1 Acidimicrobiales bacterium
GTCAGCGGTCCTTCTTGTCGATGGTGATCTCGATGGTGCGGTCGTTCCCGCTGGAAGGATGCTGGATGTTCACCCACGCCCGACGCTTGTCGGTCGGGTCGAAGTAGAGACCGGTGAACTCCGAGCCGACCGTTCCGTTGGAGGCCCAACGCGCAAGCCCCTCGCCCGGATCGGTCAGGTCGCCGTCCCTGTTGCGGTCCTTGGCGAACCAGATGTCGTCGTCCACACCGCCGTTGCGGTCCTCAACGATGTAGATGTTGCCGTCGTGGTCGATGGCCAGGTTGTCGGGGCTGGTGAGGCCGGTGTTCACCGCGGCGCCGGTGGCCAGGTCGATACTGGCGCGGTTGGCGAACACCGAGATGGCGTTGGCGGCAAGGTCGAGCCGGTAGACCTCGTTGGTGGTGGTGGTCGCCATGAACAGGTACTCCTTGCCTTTGACGGTCTTGACTTGCAGGTCCTCGGGGCGCTGGTAGTCGGTGCCCTTGAACGTAGCCAGGTTGGTGGTGTTTCGACCGTCCACGGACTTCACGCCATTGGGATCGGTGATCTGGATGGCGCCGGGCAGCGGTGCTCCGGTGGCGTCGGTGATGGGTACCCACTGGTATGCACCGACGGCGTTGGGGGTGTTGCCGTCCCCGACGCGCAGGACGAAGGTCTGCCCAGCGTCGAAGTAGCCCTTGGCGCCGGACTTGATCTGGCCCCAGCTGGCAGCAGGGGTGTACCTGTACACGCTGCCGCCGTTGAGCTCGTCGATGAAGTACATGTTGTGGTTCTTGTCGAACTGAATGCCCTCATGGGACACCCGGGGGATCACGTTGGCGTGGGCGAAGTCCGCACCGTCGTTGCTGGTGGCTGTCAGCGGCGTGTTGACGCCTGGGGCGGTGGTGGGGTTGCGCAACTCGAACAACCTGCCGTAGGGCAACGGGCAGCCCGGGTCACCGGTGGTGCACCAGGCCTCCTCAGCCGTGATGTACGTGCCCCACGGCGTCCAGTACGAGGCGTCAAAGGCGACATGACTGGCGAGGCTCGGGGCGGGTTGCGGGCTCTGCCAGATGGTTTCGGTCTTGCCGGTCTTGAGGTCATGGCGCTGGATGCCGGACTGGCCGGTCTCGAAGACGGTGAACAGGAACCGGCCATCTTGGCGGCCGGTCTCGTTGACGGTGTTCATGTCCCAGTTGCCGCTGTTGGGTGCGCCAGCCGCTAGCTGGGCGGTGCGATCGGCAATGGACTTTTGTTTGAAGGCGGGGTTGCCGAACGTGATCGGGGTGGCCTCGCTCGCCGTGGGGATCGGGGGCGTTACCGAGCTGGCCATTGGCGTGAAGTCGGCGAAGGAGGTGCCGTCGGCGCTGGCCAGGTTGCTGGTGGCCATCACGCCCACTGCAGCCAGTCCGCCAAGGGCCAACAACCTGGCCCGCCCGCGTCCCCTACCCGCCGAAAGTCGATTTCCCATTTGAGATGTCTCCGTCCTGGTTGTAACCCTATGAGTGCGTCCGGTTCAGCCGGCGGGCGCGCTGAAGCAATCCGTTGCTTCTGCGTGTCCGCCGTTACCGTCCTGCCGTGGGCCGCTGTCTGTCCGCATGCCCGTTCGTCAGAACCGGACGCGCCGAAACCTAGAAGAGCAGAGCGAACGTCGGGCAAACGCATGGTGTCCGGAAGCGATCCGCTGGTCGAACATCAAAAAGTTTGCCGTGGGCCTCAACTATCCATGCACGGTTCATCCCCACGTCATCAGAGTTGGTCGATGAGGGAGTGCAACGAGTGCCATGATGCGCGACATGAGTGGATCGAGCTTCGGTATCTCCTCGTTTGGCACGTCGCTGTCAGGATCGTCGCTGTGGCTCAACTTGCAGGGAGCGGTCAATGTTCGTGACGTGGGCGGGCTGCCGGTCACCGGCGGGGGGCGAACGCGCTGCGGGGTGCTGATCCGTTCTGACTTGTTGCACGATCTCACGTCGTCGGACGTGGTGACGTTGGTGCACGGCATTGGGATTCGCCAGGTGATCGATCTACGCGCGCCCAGCGAGCGCGACGGTCAGCCCGTGCCGCCACTGGTGGCTGCGGGCGTGGCCCACGTTGAGCTGGCGGTCCTGACCGACGAGATGCTGCACTCTCGGCGGACCCAACGTGTCAGTAACGACGATGGCGCTGCGGGTGACGCCAACTCCCACCCGGCGCGGCGTCAAGCCGAGAGCTACATGGAGTTGCTGGAGTGCGGCGGTGCAGCGTTCGTGGCCGGTTTGGCCCACGTTGCGGGGCCGGAGGGCACTCCGTCCATCGTGCACTGCGCCGCTGGCAAGGACCGGACCGGCGTGCTGGTGGCGTTGCTGCTCGACGCCGCCGGGGTCCGGCGTGAGGCCATCGTGGCCGACTACGCAGCCTCCGCGTCACGGCTGGAGTTGATCTGGGCCAAGTTGTCCGCCATGGGCTCCTACGCCGAGTTCGCCGCCCAGGCCCCAGCGGCCAGCCGTGGCGCCGACGCTGCCACCATGGAGATATTCCTTGCCGGGGTGCAGGACCGCTTTGGCGGGGCCGCCGCCTGGTTCCTCGCCGCCGGCGCCAGCCCCCGGGATCTCGCCACCTGGCGTCAGCGCATCCTGGTGCTGTAATCCAGACCGCATCGGCCCCGTTGCCGCATCGAGTTGGGGCCCGGATTTGGTCGGGCACGTTGGTGGCGCATGGGTTACGCAAAAAGGGGGGCTTGGCCTGTACGCGCGGGCGGGGCTGGTGGGATTCCACCGGTCCGATTTCGGGAGTCTGTCCGACCACGCTTCCGCTTCGGTTTCACGAGACAGCTGTTGGTGGATCATCCTGCCCGCCAGGCGGTGTACGGATCGGCCGACCGAAGCGTTGAACCAGAACCGGTACACCGCGTCCTCGTCCTGGCCCACAGGCACTCAGCGGCCGCCGCACCTGGAACCTTCTCGGCGGGCCACGCCGCCACGTCACGACGAGCCGTTGCTACTCTCGCTGCGGCGGGCTTTGGGCTGTGGGCCTGGCCGGGGTCTGCAGGGTTGGTGGTGCAGGACCGTACCGTCTGGTCTGCGGAAGATCGGTTGCTGGTGTTCGTCGAGTTTGACGGTCCATTTGTTGCGGTGGATGTAGGTGTGGTGCCAGCGGCAGAGCAGGGTGCCGTTGGTGATTTTCGGTTCGCCGCCTGTTTCCCAGGGGTGGCAGTGGTGGATGTCCGCCCAGGATCGTGGTCGGTCACAGCCGGGGTAGGTGCAGTGCCGGTCTCGTATGCGGATGGCGTTGGCGATGGGGTCCGGCCAAGTTCGGGTGTCTCGTCCGATGTCGAGGACTTCCCCGTCCGCGCCGAGGACCAGTCGCATGAACGCGCTGTCACAGAACGCCCCTGCTGGTACCGGTCCGTCTGGTTGCGGTCGCCCGTTCTTGTCCATCCGCACGACGACTACTGCCCGGTGTCGCCCGTTGCGGGTGACCTGTCCGGGCCGGTCTCGTAGTCCGAGGTTGGCGAGGTCCGCCAACGCTTGGGCTCGGAGTTCGTTGATTTGTGCGCCGGCGAGGGTTTCGTCACCGTTGCGCCGGTTGTTGAGGTACCCGGCAACGCCTTTGTCGATCGCCGCTTGGAGGATGGCGAAGTTCTCGGCGTTGAGTTCACCTTCGATGCGACCGCGCCCGTCAAGCAGCGGCGTCAACCGCAACCATTCCGGTTCTTGCTGTGGCGGGTCGGGCTGCAACGCCGGATCCGGACTGTTCACCGCGTGGGCGCAGGCTTTCCAGTGCCGCACCGCGTTCGCCAAATCACCGGTACCGGCCAACGCCACCAACGTGGCATCGATCTCCTCGTCATACCGGGCAGGATCCCCACGTTGGCAGTCAGTCAACAACCGAACATCCGCCCCGCACAACATGCCGGCCCGGGCCGCGGTCTGACTATGGGGCATGTGTTCCAACGCCGCTGCTTCACGCAACAACCCCGCCGCTTGAGGGCGCGGCAGGCCGGTGTGCGCCGCCACCCACGCCCCAGGTGACGTGAAC
>JBJXFH010000123.1:0-20066 GCA_046155365.1 Acidimicrobiales bacterium
CCGGTGTCGCCGTTCCCCAACGGCACCACCCGGGACCTGGAAGGACCCACCTCGGGTGAGGCCCCCCAGGGTGGCATCGCCTTTCACACCCTCCGCGAATACGTGGTGGGCGATGACCTCCGGCTGATCCACTGGCGGTCCTCGGCCAAGGTGGACACGTTGATGGTGCGCCACAACGTGGACGCCCACCGGCCCCGCACTCTGATCGTGTTCGACGTGAACGAGCACGTCTACGCCGGGGATTCCTTCGAGCAGGCGGTTCGGGTGGTGGCGTCCTTGATGATGGCCAACGCCCGCAACCACTTCCCGGTGCGGATGCGATCAACCGCCGGCCTCGTAATCGGCTCAGAATCAGGGGCTCAGCTCGATCGGATCATGGATCACCTCGCCGCCATCCGCCCCGACCCCGAGGCTTCCCTTCGCCGGGTCGCCAGCCAAGTGGCGGCGGAGCGTGGCGGGTTCTCGCTGGCGGTCATCACCGGCCAAGCGGGGGTGTCCGATCTGGCCGCGGTGGGCCCGTTGCGCAGCCGTTTCGCCAACGTGACCATCGGACGGGTGGGCGTTCGCGGTCGGGGCGGGGTGTTCGAATTGCCCGGCGCGGTGCTCATCAACGCCTCCACCAGCACCGAGTTCGCCCAGGCCTGGAACCGTCGGATTCGCCGATGAGACGGCTGTTGGTGGTGGAGTTCGCCCTGGTGGCGGCGCTGGGGGTGCTGGCCTCACTGGGTTTCGCCCGGGTCTTCGCCGGCGCCTCCTTTGTGATGCCGGTGGTGGGCGCGGCGCTGCTGCCCATGGCCGTGGCCGCCGTGAGCCGATGGGCCAAAGCCGGATCGACCACGGCGCTGTTGTGGTCAGCGTTGGGCTTTGCCGCCTTCACCACCTACGCCGCGCTGTCCGCCACCGCCCCCAACGTGATCCCCACCCTGGACACGGTGCGTGAACTGAGCCGGGGTCTCACCACCGGCTGGGCCGAGCTGCTGAGCACGACCCTGCCGGCGGACACCCAACCCCGCCTGCTGGTGGCCTCCATGGCGCTGGTGTGGTTCGGGTCCGCCCTGGCCGGGGAGTTCACCCTGCGCCACCGCAACGCCGTGACCCCGGTGGTGCCGGCGTTGGTGGTGTACCTGTTCACGCTGGGCTTTTCCGCTTCCCGACCCCAGGGTTCCCTGCTGCTGCCGGTGCTGATCAGCGCGGTGCTGCTGGCGGTGCTGCTGGTGCACGCCAACCGCTGGGCCTCCCCGGCGCGACGTCGACCGGTGGGCGTGACCGACCCCACCGCCGGTGAGGAGGAGGACAGCGAGGACCGTAATCCGGTGCAGCGACTGGCCACGGACACCTCAGCCCGGCGTTGGATCGCCCTGGGCATACCGGTGATCGTGGTGGCGGTGGCCGCCGCGGCGGTGGTTGCGCCCCGCCTGCCGGGACGGGACGGCCGGTTCGACCCGCGCAGCCTGCGCCAGCAACAGCTCGACGTGCAGTTGACGTTGAACCCCCTGGACGGGCTCAAGGCGGAGCTGGCCATCAGCCCCGAAGAGGCGCCGGTGCGCTTCACCATTCAGACATCCGGCGGTGGCCGCAGCGGCTTGGACCGGGTGCGTTTGGCGGTGCTTGACCGCTTCGATGGGGCCAGCTGGGCGGCCAGCGGGGAGTTCTCCCGGGTCGACCGCTCGCTGCCTGATGGTCCCGACCTGGGCGTCAACACGGAAACAGTGCAACAAACGGTCACCGTGGAAGCGTTGGGCCCGGGACCGTGGTTGCCGGCCGCGGACCGACCGGTGCGGTTCCAAGGCAACGCCGGCGCCATCGGTCTGGCGGTGGAGTCCGCCACCGGGGTTCTCATGGCGGAACCAACCGCGCTGGAAGGCCTGCGCTACACGGTTACCTCCGAGGTACCGCGACCCACGGCCGGTCAGCTGGCCGCTCTGGGCCCGCCTGAGGTGACCGGCGACATGGCGGCGTTTACCGACGTGCCCAACCTCCCCGCCGAGGTGCGCGAGCTGGCCCAACAACTGGCCGGTGACGCACAGACCCCCTACGACCGACTGCAGGCGCTGCAGGACGGTCTGCTGGAGGGCTACGGCTACAACGAGGACGTCCCGTCGGGTTCCTCCTACGGCCGCTTGGAGCAGTTCCTGATCGAGGACCGGGTGGGCTACGCCGAGCAGTTCGCCGCCGCTTTCGCCACCATGGCCCGATCGCTGGGCTACCCCAGCCGGTTGGTGTACGGCTACCTCACAGTGGAACGCAGCACCGCTGACACCGCTGACACGACGGACACGACTGACACCGGCACGGGCCGGCTCCTGACCAGCATCACCAGCCGCCAAGCTCACGTGTGGCCCGAGGTTTTGCTGGGTCAGTCGTTATGGGTGGCCTTCGAGCCCACCCCCACCCGCGTGGCCACCCCTCCCCCACCCGGAGACGGCACCACCCCTGCGGAACGCGCCGCTGGTGGGATCGTGAAGAGCGAACCCAGCGAAGGCTCCAACGGGGCTGGGGCGGACAACGCCGGTGCGTTCGACTCCACCACGGCATGGTGGTCCACCACACTGGTGGTGTTGCTGGCGCTGATCGCGGTGTTGGGCTCCGTGGTGGGTGGCCTGGTGCTGGTCAAACGCCTGCGCCGGCGACGTCGGCGGCGCCGGGCGTCACCCACGGACCGGGTGCTGGGGGCGTGGGCGGAGGTCACCGACCGGCTCATCGAGATCGGTATCCCCCTCGACCACACCATGACCGCTCGTGACGTCCTGGAACTGAGCTCAACGCAGGTGGCGGCCCGGGCAAGCGAACGGCTCGGGGCCATGGTGCCGTTCGTGACCAGCGCCCTGTACTCCCCGGAACCCCCCGAGGAGGCCTGGGCCCGGGAGATGTGGGAACACGCCGACGCCTTCCATCACGAGGTCCTCGAGGGGCTGCAGTGGTACCGGGGACCGGTGGCCAGCCTCAACCCCCGACCGTTGCTGGTGGGCAGCTCCTCCTGATCAGCGTGGTCCGGGCCTCGACGCGGCCTAGACGCCGGTCACGCCGGGGGGTGGGGTGGCGGTCACGTTGACCACCACGCTGACCGTCACCGAGGTGGTGCCGATGGTTGAGGTGAGCGAGAGGGTGTAGGTCCCCGGCGTGGCGAAGGTGCGCGAAACCGTGGCTCCGGCGCCTGCTGGACCGGAGTCATCCCACACCCAAGCCCGAATGACGGGGGCCGGGCCGGGGGACACGTCGTCGAATCGCACCGCATCGCCCGCGGCGACGTTGATGATGGCGGCCGGGCTGACCACCCCGGTGGTGAGGTTGGTGGAGGTGATCTGCGGGGTGGGCAGCGGGGCCAGCACGGTGATCGTCCTGGTGAGGGAGTGCACCCGGTCACCGAGATGAACGGTGAGGGTGACCTGATAGACCCCGGCGGTGGCATAGGTGTGGGTCTGGTTGGCCCCGCTGCCCACTACCGGCGCCGAAGTATCACCAAAGGTCCAGGTCCGGATGGCCGGGGCGGGAGCTGATTGGTCCGTGAAGGTCACCGATGCACCCACGGCTGCCGAAGCGGGCGCTACGAAGGCCGCTGTGGGCGCCGTGTAGGCCACGAAGTCCCGAGTTGCGGGCAAGGAAGGAAGGGCACCGTTGGTGGCCGTGAGGGAAATGGTGACCGGGCCCGCGCTGGCCACCCTGACCGTCACTGTGCGTCCCGTGTAGGGCACGCCACCCACGGTCCACGCCCACCCGGTTGGGACGCCGCCGGTGGACGCGTCGGTCAGCACGATGTCGGCGGCGGTCAGCAGCACCGTGGCATCCCCGCCCTGCACCACACCCGGGCCGGTCACGGTGAACGCCGCCGTCGGGCGCACCAGCGCCGCGCTGATCACCAGGCTGCGGGTCTCCGTGCCGCAGTTGGTGGGATCATCAGCCCAACACACCCGCATGCTGACCGGATAGGTGCCCGCAACGTCAAAAATGTGCTCCACGCTGCGAGAACCCGCCGGTGGTAGCACCTGGATGCCCTCAATGGTGAACTCCGGCGTGGACAGTGCCGCCCCCCCACCGAGGGTGGCGTCGGTGAGCACCAACGCCCGACCGGCCACCTGCAGGGCCGCAGCGCTGGGCGTGACCGTGAAGACCGCCAAGGGCCGGGGTCTCACCGCGTTCTCGACGACCACGGGCAGCGTCTTGATGCTGACCGAGGAGCCATCGACCACGGTGAGGGTCACGTCATAACGGCCCGGAAGGTTGTACACCTTCGTCGGAGGCACTTGGCCCAACACGTCGGGCGAGCCGTCACCGAAGTTCCAACTCCAACGTGAAGGCGTCCCCGTCGATCGATCGGTGAACTGCACCGGGGACCCCACCCGGGGCGCCCGCGGCAACCAATCGAAGTTGGCCACCACCGGCACCGGGGCCGGACCCACATAGACATCGCCCTCGGCCGCCATGGAGGTGGTGCCAAAGGACATGGTCAAGGTCACGTGGTACGTGCCGACCGCGCTGTACACGTGAGAGGGATCGCGTTCCTGGGAGGTCACTCCGTCTCCGAAGGACCAACTGAAGGTGCCGGCGCCGCTAGACGTGTTCACGAAACGCACCGGCTGACCGACCACCGCCAGATCTGCGGCCGAGGTCCCAGTGGTGGTCCGGAAAGACGGTTGCAGCTGCGGTGGCGCCACCTCCGCAACGGTCACCACCAGGGTGTCGGTGGTGGAACCGGCGACGTTGGAGGCCGTTAATCGCACCACCACCACACCGGGCTGACCAAAGGACTTCAGCGCCGAGCTCCCCTGGCTGCGGGTCCCGTCACCCCAGTCCCATTCTTCCTGGGTTGGGTTGCCGGTGCTGGCACTGACGAAGCGCACCGGTCGATCAACCTCAACCACGGCGTTGTTGGCCGGTTCCCCGATCCGGGCCACCGGCGGGCCGAGCGGCGGTGCCACCCTGACCGCCTTGACCACCACGGCGGTGTCCTGGGAGTTGGCCACGTTCAGCCGGACCTGGTACTCGCCGGCGAAACGGAACTGGTGACTGACCGTGTCCCCCGAGGCGGTGGAGCCATCTCCGAAGTTCCACTGCCACGAGGTGGGCCCGCCGGTGCTGAGGTCGGTAAAGGACACCACCTCACCAGCAGTGATGGTCTGAGAACCCTCGGCGTCAGCGAACGTGAAGTCCGCGGTGATGTCCGCCGGGGGCGCCGCCACCGTGAGCGCCGCCTCAGCGGTATCCACGCCCTCGTCGTTGGACACCGTGAGCCGAACGGTGTACCGCCCGGCGCTGGCGTAGGCCTTGAGCGGGGGGTTGGCCGAGTTGGACGTGGAGCCGTCCCCGAACTCCCAGAACCAGCTGGTCACCGGACTGTTCCGACCGGTGGTGCTGCGATCGCGGAACTGCACCGGCGCCCGCACCACCGGCGTGGCGGGGTCCCAGGTGAAGTTGGCGTTCGGTGGCGCCAAATCGGCGGGGTCTCGAACCTGGATGCCCAACGGTCGGGTGGCGTCGACGTTGCCCTCCCCATCGGTCACGGTGAGGGTCACAGTCCACAGTCCGACCTGGGGCAGGGCCCGGGTCAGCGTGCGACCGGTGGCGGCGTCGGTGGTGGCGTCGGGTGCGGTGAACACCCAGTCCCAGCGGATCACGTCGCCCACGGAGGTATCCACGAAGGACAGCCGGGTCTCCGTGGTGGGATCGCCCGGTGGGGAGTACGTGAAGTTGGCCTGCAGGTCGCCGGAGCCGTTGGTGGGATTGGACGGCGTGGGCTTGCGGTCCGGTCCCGCCCCCACCGCGCCCGGCCCGATCAGGGTCGGAGCGTTGGAATCGCCCGATTCGGCGTCCCCGCTGGCGGCACCCGTGGACCGGCCCCCGGCGCGGTTGCCAGGCCCGGGACCGGCGGATCCGGGGCCCTCTCTTCCGGGCGAACCCGTGGTGGCACCGGTCCCGCCGCCCTCACCGTTATCGCTGGTGACGGGCGGGGTGAAGGGATCGTCAAGGGGTGTGGTGCCCTCCAACGATGCATTCAAACGATCCGGCGACGACAACTGTTCGCCGGAGAAGGAACGTTGCTGGACCTTGTCCACCACCAGCGTGGGCCCCAGCCGTGACAGCACCCCCGCCCGGCTGCCGTCGAGGTCGTTGAACCACAGCCTCCCGGCGTCCACGAACAGCTCGAATCGGTTGCCGGGCTTCACGAACACGGACAAGTCGATGGTGCGCTCAATGCTGTTGTCGGCGCCGTTGACCACCAGGACCTCGGCTCGGGCCATGACCGGCACGAACAACCGATCGCCATGGGCCACGGGCTGTCCGAAGGCGTCACCGATCTTGCCCTCGTCACGCAACTGCAGGCTGACGCACTGATTGGTGGCCACGTCGGTGGTCCAGAGATCCCCGGTGGCGGTGGACAAGACGTACAGCTGTCCGGCGTCAACGGTGGCGGGCGAGCCGGCGGCGAACAGCGGACCATCGCCACTCCCCCCGAGGCACAGCTGCTGGCCGGCCGATCCGTCCCCGTTCAGACGAAACGCCTGACCACGTTGGGCGTTGATCAGCACCGGCGCGTCCTGCACCAGGGTCAAAACCCCTGCCGATCCGGAGGGGTCCACCACGGCTCGTTTGACATCGCCGGTGACCCCATCGAACCGGATGACCTCACCCAAGGTGTCGTCGTAGGCCCACAGCCGGCCCGCAGCGTCCACCACCGTGGAGATGGACTGGTTGGCGGTGACCGGGGTCTCATACCGCGTCGACAGATCAGCGCCGTCCAGCGCCACCAACCGTCCATCGGAGGTGTCCACCGCGAACACCGCAGCGTCGTTGCCCACCAACCCCAGGTCGGTACCGGTAACGACCATGGTGGCGGCCGGCTGATACGCCAGGGTGCTGCCGTCCACCCGGCCCAAGGCGCTGGTGGTGCGGTTCAGCACGATGACCCCGCTGCCGAACTGGGTGCCGCTGAGCTGCTGCAGTGGCGCGGCCACCTTCACCGCTGATGTCACGTCCCCGGCCAGCGCGTTGACCCGGACCAACACCCCGGCGGGCGGATTCACCAGCCATACCGACTCGTCAATAGTGGCCAGGCGCTCCGCCACGGCCCCGTTGGCCCGCAGCCCGAAAAACAGGACCCCGCCCACCAGCACCGCCAGCAGGGCCCGCTTGGACCATGATCGCCAACCACGGGAACGGCCGGAGGTACCGCTGCTGTCCCCGCTGGACCTATCGCTGTCTTTGTCTTGCCGGGATGGCACCCGCGCCCACCTCCAGATCGACGATCTCAGCGACCGGGACCAGGGTCCGCGCACGCCGCACGTTCAAAAGGGCCGGCGACACCACCGCCGTTGTGGTTGTCGAATGTGTTCCCGAGCCCAGGGGGAAGTGTACGGGCGGGCCGACCATCCGGTCCGTCCCAGCCAGGCTTTGTCACCGAAGCGACAGCAAGCGTGCACCGACCGTGCCCCCCCAACCGCGCTGGGGATCAATCGAACCGCTATTGGTGCTATCGCCCCCGACGAGAGCCAAATAGGCCCCGGCTAGCCGGCCAGGACGTCACAGGTGCGCCACCGCGTCGGCGTCGATTTCCACTCCGTCGCCCACCGCGTCGCGGGCCATCAACGACGCCATCGCCGAACCGTCACGGCTGCGCCCGTAGGTCCGCAGGCCGGCGGGGGTCAGCGCCGACACCAGCGCCTCGACGGGACCGGTGTGATCGTGCATGACGGTGTACGCCTCCACGGTGGCCGGGCCGACGTGCTCGCCGGTCACTTCCCGGGTGGGGAAGCGGTCCACCTCGTCCTGCACATCGGCGTGGCGGAACTGCCCTGCCGGCGGTGGCTCGGTGCTGTAGAGCCCGATGGCGTGCTTGGTGACGTACCCGCCGTTGGCGCTGACCAGCCCCACCGTGCCGGGATCAGCTCGCAATACATGGGCCATGGTGGCGATGGAGTGCATCACGTAGTTGTTCAGCGGACCGCCGGCGAAGGGCAGGCCACCGGTGACGGTCAGGCTGCGGTCCTCGGCCAGGCCGATCTCGGCGGCAGCGATCTGCACCGCGGACGGGAAGCAGGAGTACAGATCCACATGCGTGATCTGATCCAACTCGATACCCGCCAGTTCCCGACAGCGCAGGGCGGCGGTGCGGATGGCCGGCGAGGAGTGGAAGTTGTCCCGGTTGGACACCAGGTAGGTGTCATGGGCATCGGTCCCCGCCCACGGGAACACCCAACGATCCCGGGAGATACCGAGGGACCGCGCCTTTTCCACCGAGCACAGGATCACCGCCGCCGCCTGGTCCAGGTCCCAGTTGCTGTTCATGGACTTGGTGTAGGGGTAACCGACCAGGCGGTTGTTGGCGCTGGGGGTGCGGATCTCCGCCGCCGTCATCGGGGTGCGGAGCCAGGCATAGGGGTTGTCCACCGCCACCGCGTTGAACGCCGCCCACAACGCCGAGATGCGCGCCAGGTGTTGGGCGGGCGTCTCACCGCGGGCGTGACGGATGGCGGTTTCGAACATCGGATAGATGTTGACCGGCATCTCCAGACCCCGGGAGGACTCCAGACGAGAGCTCATCGTGACGTCGTGGCCGATGGTCTCCGCCGGCGGGGCCTCGGCATCGCTGGTGTAGGGGATGGTGGCGCCGGCACGCTTGGCCCGCCGCCGGGAGTAGATGCCCTCCGCCCCCACCAGCAGCGCCACGTCCATCCGACCGGCCTCGATCTCCAGCCCGGTGGCATTGACCAGTGACTGTGGCGTGTTGCCACCGTCGAAGCTCAAGCGGCTGTCCCGGGGCGAGGCTCCCAGTCGCTGGGCCAACAAGCGGCCGGGATCGCGATACGGCCACGCCCCTTTCACCACCCGGACAGAATCCAATGCCGCCAACAGATCCCCACAGCCGGCGTCGTGCGCCGCGGCTTCGGCGGCGGCGGCCATCATGGCCAGTGGCTCCAGGGCCGTCGCGGGATCGCTGCCGCGCTGGATGAATTGGCCGGCCCCGACCAGCACCACGCTTCTGGAGTTGACCGCCTGGGTGTTCATGCTGGTCGGCGCCTTTCGTTCACATCAATCGGACACATCAATCGGGCACAGCAATCGCGCCGGCGCACCATACCGCCTGTGCGGATTACACGGACCTGCGATGGTGGGAGCCGGCTCGTAGACTCCCGCCATGAGCCGAGACCAGTGGCAAGAAGCCTTCGACAGCTCCGCCAAGCGCACCGCCCGCTTCGAAACCATGTCGGGCGTGCCGCTGGAGCCGGTCTACGGCCCCGATAACGGTTTGTTCCCCGGGGACTATCCCTACACCCGCGGCGTACATGCCTCCATGTACCGCTCCCGCCTGTGGACCATGCGGCTTTTCGCCGGGTTCGGCGCCGCCGAAGACACCAATCAGCGGTTCAAGGCCATCCTGGCCAACGGCGGGGACGGGCTGTCCACGGCCTTCGATCTGCCCACACTCATGGGCCGGGACTCCGATGATCCCCACGCCGAGGGTGAGGTGGGCCGCTGCGGGGTGGCGGTGGACACCTTGGCGGACATGGAGGTGCTCTTCGGTGGTATCGATCTGGGTGACACCACCACCTCGATGACCATCAACTCACCGGCGGCGGTGATCTTCGCCATGTACATCGCGGCGGCGGAGAAGAAGGGCACGCCGCGGGCACGCCTCGGTGGCACCCTGCAGAACGACATCCTGAAGGAGTACCAGGCCCAGAAGGAGTTCGTGTTTCCCCCACGGCCGTCCATGCGCCTGGTGCGGGACACCATCACGTTCGGCGCCGCGGAGATGCCCCGCTGGAACTCGGTATCCATCTCCGGGTACCACATCCGTGAGGCTGGCAGCACCGCCGCCCAGGAGCTGGCCTTCACATTGGGCAACGGGTTCGCCTACGTGGAATTGGCGCAGGCGGCAGGCATGAAGGTGGACGAGTTCGCCCCCCGGCTGAGCTTCTTCTTCAACGCCCACATCGATTTCTTCGAGGAGATCGCCAAGTACCGGGCGGCCCGGCGCATCTGGGCCCGGTGGATGAAGGATCGCTACGGGGCCACCAATCCCAAGTCGATGATGGTGCGCTTCCATACCCAGACCGCGGGGGTGTCTCTCACCGCCCAGCAGCCCGAGCTCAACATCGCCCGGACCGCCATTGAGGCACTGGCCGGGGTCTTGGGTGGCACCCAGTCCTTGCACACCAACTCCTTCGACGAGGCAATGGCGCTTCCCACGGACAAAGCAGCCCGGATCGCGCTGCGCACCCAGCAGATGATCGCCCACGAGACCGGGGTGGCCCACGTGGCGGACCCCTTGGGCGGCTCGTACTACGTGGAGGCCCTCACCGACGCCATCGAGGCCGAGGCGGAGGCCATCTTCGCCAAGATCAACGAGCTCGGCGGCGGTTCCATGCTGGAAGGGGCCTACGAGGGCATCGAGAACGGGTACTACCAGTCCGAGATCGCGGACGCCGCGTACCAGTTCGAGAAGTTGGTCAACCGCAACGAGCGCATCGTGGTGGGGGTCAACGCCTTCACCGAGGGCAACGGCGACGCCCAACCGGACCTGTTGCAGATCACCAGCGAGCAGGAGATGTCCCAGGTCAAGCGGCTGCAAGCCACCAAGGCCGATCGGGACGCCAACGCCGTGAGGGCGGCGCTGGCAGAGCTCAAGACCGTGGCCGCGGACAGTGAGGCCAACCTCATGCCCACCCTCATCAGTGCCGTCAACACCTACGCCACCGAAGGCGAGATCATGGACGCCCTGGCCGAGGTGTTCGGCCGGTACACCGAGCGCCCGGTCATCTGACTACCTGGCCGCCGGGTCCAGCCGGTTCGGGGTCGGCCGGGTTGGTCAGGAGGCGTCGAAACGGCCCGGTGGCCGGGGGGCGAATCGTGGCAACGGCGATCCGGGATCGAACGCCGGCGAATCGGTGGCTGGGGGGGCATGGTCTGATCCGAACCCGGTGGTGCCCGGAGGTCTGGCCCTGGTGACCAGCAACCCGAAGGCCACGAACAGCACCAGGCATCCGATGCCCACACTGAGCCGGGCCCCCAGGTGCATCGAGGGGTCCAGGATCAGCAACGCCGCACCCAGCAGGGCCGCCAGCGCCGGCGGGGTCAGCGCCCAGCGTTCGATGCGCAAAACGGCGAGCGCTGACAGGTCCCCGTCACCCACCTCGCCGGGGCTGCGCAAGGCCAGAGCGAACAAGCCCACGCCGGCCACGCTCACCGGCAGGCCGACCACCAGCCGGGACCATCCCAGGCTCGAGGCGGCCAGGATGACCAGGCCGCCGAGGGCCACCAAACCGGCAAAAGCCAAAAGCATGATGCGCTCGCCGGGCGAAACCCGACGGGCCGGCCCGTCCTCAGCCAACCACAGCTCAGGCTGGTCCCAGGCCCCCGCCGCTCCGGTGGTTGCCGACCAATCATCACGTTGCGCCACCGCGGTCACACTATCGGTGCCGGCGCCGGCGCCCTGGCGAGTGCGCATGGGAGTCGGGGGCGGGCAGGGGCGAAGCGGGGATCGGCGAGCCCGGAATCGGAACCGGAACCGAGTCCCTGTCTGACCTGGTCCGCCCCGGTAGGCGCCGCTAGCTAGGCGGTGCGAACGGGGCCGGTATCGACCACTTCGAACGCCGAGCCGGGCACCGTTTTCAGCTGACCGATATCGGTGTCGTTCCAGCGGGGGTCAGTGGCACCGGAGATGTACCAACCGGTCCCGTTGTCCGCCACGATCATCCCGTACTTCTTGAGGGCCTCGAGGATCACCCGGGCATCGCCGTGATAACCGCTCACGTCGAAGCTGGCCTTGAGCCGGAAACGGGCCCCCATGGGCGGGGAGGTGGGGGTATTGCCGGCGAAATGGGTGGCCGGCCAGATGAAGCCCCGCTGCGTGGAAGGCACCGTGAAGCGCAGGGCGTGGGTGATGGCACCTCGACGAACCTCGTCGTAACGCACCAGACCGGGGAGTATGGGCAGCCCGGCGGCATCCGCCGAGGTCCAGCCGTTGGGCCGCTGGGCGTTGGATCGCAAGTCGAAGATGGCGCCCGAGGATGCCGTCCAGCCGCCGGCAGGGTCGGGGCGGGCGTTGAACAGCTCGTGCAACCGGCAACTGTCCTGCTGCAGCGCCAGCACGTGACGATCCCCGCTGGCGTTGACACCACCCTCGATGGGGGCGTCGAGGGGGACCGGATACGGCCCGGGGTCGGACTCGTCCCCGTAATCCACAAACGTCACCGGGACCGCCGGTTCACCCGGGCCCACCACGGTGAACGGGATGCCATAGGCGGGGTTGGCGCCGAAGTCGGGGTGCAGGTTCCGGATGCCCACGGCGTTGACCCAGCCCGCCGATTCGGCCCGCACCGGATGGGCGGAGATGTCGGTGTTCCAGGCGTTGTCGGCGGGGAACACCGGGCAGCCGGCCAACATGGTGGGCCCGGCGGGGGCCGGTGGCGCCGTCACGGCGGGTAGCCAGCCGGCCACGTCCACCACCAGATGGCTGCGGGCCGCGGTGAACAAGCACACCTCGCCGCCGGCTCCCACCCGGGCCAGCACCAGGTTGGGCACGGTGGCGCCGGGCCCGCTGTTGACGTTGGAGGCGTTGGGACGGCCGGCACCGCAGGGGAAGGCGGTAACGAAGTTGTGACCCTCGGCCTCGGTGACGGTCACGTTCAGCAACACCGCGGCCGCGTTCGCCGGGATCCCCGCCCGACCGGTCACCGGCAGGCTCAGGTACACGCCGCCGCGGGGCTTGCCGACCCCGGCCATGGCGCCGTCGAAGGTGGCAAAGCCCGGCACCCGGCTGTCCAACAGGCGCTTGGGGCTGGTGGGTGCCAGGTCGGAGCCGGCGGGCACGAACCCGGTCACGTCCACCACCAGGTGTGTCGGCACCGCCGAATAGGCGCAAATGGCCCCGCCGGTCCCAATGGCCGCCAGCACCAGGTTGGGCACGGTCTGTGCGGCCACGAAGTTCAAGTTGGAGGCCAACGGGAACGGCGCGCCGCAGGGGAACACGGTCACGAACCCCGCCCCGGCAGGCGCCGTCACGGTGACGTTGACCAGGACCGCCACCGCATCGGCAGGCACGCCGACCCGACCTGCCACCGGGATCTCCAGGGTCTGCAACGGTCCGGCGCCGGAGCCCGCGCCGTCGGCGGTGAAGCTCCCCGGTCGGGTATCCGCCACCCGGGCCGGGCTCTGGGCCACCAGCGTCCCGCCGGGTCCGAACCAACCCGACAAATCCACCACCAACTGCACTGCGCTGGTGGCGAACAGGCACAGCGCGCCGTTGCCCAACCGGGCGGTGACGGCGTTGGCCACCGTGGTACCGGGTTCATAGTTCAGGTTGGAGGCGAACGGGCGCTCCTGGTCACACGGGTACACCGTCACGAACCCGGCCTCGGTGGTCTCCGTCACGGTGACGTTCACGCTCACCGACGCGGCGTCCGCGGGCACGCCCACTCGACCCGCCACCGGCACCATCAACAGGGTGGTGGCTCCGCCGCCGGCAATCTGGCCGTCAGCGGTCAAGAAACCCGGCCGGGTATCGGCCAGACGGGCTGGTTCGGTGGCTGCGAAGTTCGCCGCCCCTATGCCTTGCAGGGGCCCGGGTGGGGCCTGGGCCGCGGCGAAGGGAACCGCCGCGCCAGCTAGAGACGGGCTGGGCGCGGTGATGGAACTGAGCGATGTCCCCATCAGCAACAGCCCGGCGGCGGCGACTCGCGCTCGCGCGCAAAGAGAACTCATGACCACAATTTCTAGGGTAAGGCCGGCATCTCGCCCCGCAAAGTCCCTGTACGCGTCAAAAGAGTCGCTTTCGGTGATGAAAAGTGGGCTACTGTCCCAGTCAGGCGGAGCCGATGCCGCCGAAGCGCGCCCCCGGGCTCGGTTCGGTCGCCACGATCCCGCCCCGTCACCCGGCGAGGCGGATGAAGGTGGGTGGAAATGGTCCAGAAGATCGGCATGTTCGTCCTGGTCACATTCGCGATCATTGCGCTGATGCGCGAGCCGGAAACGGTGGCCACCTTCGTCACCACCGTCGGCACCGCGCTACAGACCCTGGTCAGCGCGCTCGGCCAACTGTTCAACTCGGTGCAGTAGACGTTTGCGGCACCCGCCCGAAAATCCCCCAGGGTCACCCCACCAGCCATCCTCGCCGGGGCCGCCGTCGTCGCGCCTGCCTTCGCCGCGCCCACCCTCGCCGCGCCCACCCTCGCCGCGCCCTCCCGCCGCGGGATCGCCGCTCTCGCGCCGGTCGCCGCGCCCGGACCGCATGACCGCCCGGGTCCGTTCCACTCCGCCGGCAGAACCCGTCCGGCCAGCCACCCCCCATCGGCCCGCCCACCGTCGCTCAAGCCTGCACCTCCATCGGATGAGCTGGCTCCGGGCGGTGCTCAGCCATTACGTGGTGTGGGATCCGACCACGCTGCTGGTACCGGCCAACCCCGCCTCGGGACGGGAGGCCGAGGTCCTCAAGTACGCCGAACGACGCCACGTGATGGCCCTGCTGGTGGACGCCTGGCCCGCCATGGCCGTGGCCCTGGGTGGGCCGTTGCTGCTGGTTCGGCTCAACCACGGCCTCGGCGAGCTGCTCTTGGGCCTGGTCATCGTGATCGCGCAGATCAAGGTGCTGGTGGCGCTGCTGGAGTGGAGCATCGGGCGCATCATGGTGACCAACCGTCGGGTCATCGAGTTCGGGGGGTTCCTGCGGCGCACCGGCGGATCAATGCCCCTGGGGAAGATGACCGACCTGGCCTATGACCAGTCCTTCTTGGGCTTGCTGTTGGACTACGGCATGGTCCGAGTGGAGTCCGCGGGTCAGAACCAGGCCCTGGCGAACATCCGCTACCTGCGCTACCCGCTGCGCTTTCAACAGGAACTGATCGCGTTGGGTAACAGCCCCAGCGCCGCCGGCTGAGCCGATCCCCAAAGAGCGGGCCGGACCTAACATCACCCCATGAGCACGCCGTCCCATGACCTCGGCCCCACCCACACCGCGCTGCTGGAAGAGACCATCGGCGAGCTGTTCGACCGGATGGTGGCTGCCTCCCCGGACCATGAGGCCCTGGTCAGTTGCCATCAGGGACTGCGCTACACCTACGCCGAAGCGGGGGCCGCCGTTGACGTGGTGGCCCGGGCGCTGTTGAGGGCGGGGCTACGCAAGGGCGATCGGCTGGGCATCTGGAGCCCCAATTACGCCGAGTGGACCCTGGTGCAATTCGCCACCGCCAAGATCGGCGTCATCTTGGTGAACATCAACCCCGCCTATCGCACCTCCGAGGTGGACTACGCCCTCAACCAATCCGGTTGCCGTTGGCTGATCGCTGCGCCGTCGTTCAAGACCAGTGACTACCGGGCCATGATCGAACAGGTCCGACCCAACCTCCCCCAACTGGAGCGGGCGCTGTACTTCTGGAGTGACGAATGGGACCAATTCCTGGCCTCCGGATCCAGCCCGGGACCGGCCGATGAGTTAACGGCCGCGGCCGCCGGCTTGCAGGCCACGGATCCCATCAACATCCAGTACACCTCCGGCACCACCGGCTTTCCCAAAGGCGCCACCCTCACCCATCGCAACATTTTGAACAACGGCTATTTCGTGGGAGCCGGCTGTGGCTATAGCGCTGCGGACCGCGTCTGCATCCCCGTGCCCTTTTACCACTGCTTCGGGATGGTGATGGGCAACCTGGGCGCGGTGGCCCACGGCGCCACCATGGTCATTCCCTCGGACGCCTTTGACCCCGAGGCGGTACTGCGAGCCATCGAAACCGAACGTTGCACCTCGCTGTACGGGGTGCCCACCATGTTCATCGCCGAGTTGGCCCATCCCGATTTCACTCGATTCGATCTCTCCAGTCTGCGAACCGGGATCATGGCCGGATCACCTTGCCCGGTGGAAGTGATGAAGGAAACGCTGGAACGGATGGGCATGACCGAGGTCACCATTTGTTACGGCATGACCGAGACCTCCCCGGTGTCCACCCAGACCCTGGCCGATGATGACATCGATCGGCGCACCTCCACCGTGGGTCGGGTACACCCCCATGTGGAGATTAAGATCGTTGACCCCGACACCGGGGACACCGTTGCCCGAGGTACCACCGGTGAGTTCTGCACCCGGGGTTACTCGGTGATGCAGGGATACTGGAATGATCCCAACCGCACAGCGGAGGCCATTGACCCCGACGGTTTCATGCACACCGGAGATCTGGCCACCATGGATACCGCTGGGTATGTCAACATCGTAGGTCGTATCAAGGATATGATTATTCGCGGCGGCGAGAACGTCTATCCCCGTGAGGTGGAGGAGTTCTTGTTCCGACATCCGGCGGTGGCGGACGTGCAGGTGATCGGCGTACCCGATGCCCGTTTTGGCGAGGAGATCATGGCCTGGATCCGGCTGCGGGAAGGCGCGCTGGCCACCGAAGAGGAGATCAAAGCATTCTGCCGGGGTCAGATCGCCCATTATAAAGTTCCGCGTTACGTGAAGTTCGTGGACGAGTTCCCCATGACCGTCACAGGCAAGGTGCAGAAGTTCCTCATGCGTGACGCAGCCAAAACCGAGCTGGGTCTCGATGAGGTGGCGTCGGCCTGATCGCCTGGCGCTACGCCCCGCTCGGAACGGCCGGCACCGACGCTTTGGCCGCGGCAGCCTCCATGTGGCGCTGGCGGGACAACTCGAAACAGGCCACCGCCACTGCCGCGGACACATTGAGCGAGTTCAACTGGCCACCGAGGGGGATTGACGCCAGCTGATCACACCGCTGGCTGACCAACCGCGACAACCCCTTCCCCTCCGCACCAAAGACCAGGCACACCGGCTGGGAACCGAGCGGCAGGCTGAACAGTGAGGTCTCAGCCCCACCGTCGAGCCCGATGACCCACACCCCGGCGTCACGGAGTTGACTGATGGTGTTGGGCAGGCCCCCCACCAGGGCAATGCGCACGTACTCCACGGCACCGGCCGCGGCCTTGGTCACCGACGGGGTCACGTGCACCGCCCGGTGCCGGGGCAGCACGATACCGGTGACTCCCGAACCCTCGGCGCTGCGCAACAAGGCCCCGAGGTTGCCGGGGTCAGTCACGCCGTCCAAGGCCACCAGGAACGGCGGCGAACCCCCTCGACGGGTGCGCAACAACTCATCGAGACCGAACTCGTTCAACGCCTGGGCCCGGGCCAGCACACCTTGCGCCGACTGGGTGGCGGTCAACGTGTCAAAGCGGGTCCGACTCACGTGGCGTAACGGCACCCGACGGGCCTCGCAGAGTTCCCGAATGTCCTCCAAGATGGCGGCTTCAGTCTGCTCGGCCGCCATGATCACTTCCCGGACCCGACGGCGCCCGGCAACCAGCAGTTCCCGGACCGCCTGACGACCCTCGACCACCTCCCCGCCCACGCCGCGACCCTGCCCGGTCAGCGGGCCGGGGGCCTCACCGATTTCCCGCCCTCGGCCCGCCCCGTCGAATCGGGCCGCGCCCGCGGCCCGATTGGCAAAGCCCTGGGCGCCGCCACCGCGACCGGCCCGGGCCGGCGATCCCGCCCCTGGGGCCCGGCCACGCCCGTCGCGCATCGGGGCCGAGCGATCGCCTTCCGCCCCATCCCCACGAACGGTTCGATCAGCAGATCGATCAACGAATCGGTCCCCTCCACGGTCGTCGCCGCGTCGCGTCGCACCACCGCCACCCCGGCCATACCGATCTCCGCCGCCATCGGCGCGGGCGCCGGCACCCCGGCCGTCACGGTCCCCGCCGGGACCCCGAGGGTCCCGAGCACCATCCCCGCCTCGGCCATAGCGGTCCCCGCCGCCGTCAGTGCGGTTGCCACCGGCGCGGCCGCCGGCCGCGCCGCCGTTGCCCGGGGCCCAACGGCCACCCTCCCGATTGGCGGCGCCACCGCGCTCACCGCCGCCTTCGCGCCAGCCTGACCCCCGGCGGTCCGCGCCGGGGCTGGTGGCTTCCCGATCAGCGCGGCCGGAGGAGGGACGACCGCCGACGGCACCACCGGTGCGGTAGCCGGCGGCCCGGGCGGCGCCGGCGCTGAGGCCACCACCAGCTCTGGGGCCGCGACCCGGCGACGGTGCGCCACGGCCACTCGAACCACGGCCTGCACCTGGACCAGGACCCGGGCCGCGCCTGGCACCGCCAGCACCGCCGCCCCGAGCCGGGCCGGATGACCGGGCGCCGGAGGGGGCGCCCCGGGAACTGCCCGATGGTCTCGGACGACCGGTCATGTACCGGCGCCGGTGAGCCCGGCGGGAGCCTGATGGGGGACATGCAGCAGGGCCACGGCGAAGCAGGCTATTCCCTCACGTCGACCCAAACTTCCCAGGCCCTCCGCTCGCTTGCCCTTGACGGTGACGGGGGCGCCGACCACCGCGGACAGACGCGCCCCCATCTCCGCCTTGTGAGGAGCCAACTTGGGGACCTCCGCCACCACGGTGCAATCAACGTTCAGGGCCGCCCAACCGGCGTCGCGCACCAGCGCTACCGCGTGAGCCAGCAGCACCATGGAATCGGCACCGGCCCACCTGGGGTCGGTGTCCGGAAAGTGCTCGCCGATGTCACCGAGGCCGGCGGCGGAGAGCAGCGCATCACACACCGCGTGAGCCACCACGTCGGCGTCGCTGTGGCCCACCAGCCCCGCAACGCCCTCGAAGACGACGCCACCGAGGATCAACCGCCGCTGCTGGTCATCGCTGAAGGCGTGGACATCGAATCCGTGACCGACCCGAAAGCTCACCGACCCGGGCCCCTGTTCGCAACACCGTCGCCGAAGAACCCGTCCACCGTCGGCCCACCCGCGAGCGACCCCGCCGCGAAAGAACCGCCAACCCGGGACCGCTCGGAAGGGGCATCGACCGGGCCGGGGCCGTTGCGGGACATGAGCTGCAGCAAGGTTTCCGCCACCGCCAGATCGGTGGGGTCGGTGAGCTTGATGTTGGTGGGTTCGCCCGGCACCACCACCACCGACCCACCGCACTGCTCCACCAAGGTGGCGTCATCGGTGGCTTCGGCGGGATGTCGGTGGGCGGCGCGCAGGGCCTCGGCACGGAAGGCCTGCGGGGTCTGCACCCGCACCAGGCCCGATCGATCGAGCGTGCCGCCGGCTCGGTGGCGGATGGTGTCGGTGACCTCCAGTCCCGGCACGGCGGCGTCAGCCCCGTCCAAGACCGCTCCGATCACCGCCGCCAACAGGGCCGGGGTGGCCAACGGACGGGCGGCGTCGTGCACCACAATGACGGAGGCACTGGGCGGCACGGCGGCCAGACCGGCCCTGACCGAAGCCGAACGGGAGGACCCGCCGGCCACCACGACGTCCGCCCCGAAGGACCCGTCGCCCACCCGATGAGCCGGCACCACGGCCACCACACCTCCCGATCCCATGGCCGCGCCCTTGCTGTCCCCGCTGTGCTCTCCCGTAACCCGACCGATGCCCCGCACGTCAACGCCGCCCTCGACGGACTCCGCGGCCCGCTCCTGGTCCCCCTCCGGTGGGTCGGCTCGGCCCGGTCCGGCCGGCTCGCCGCTGACCGGCGGAACACCATCAGCGCCGGCTCGGCCAACCGGGATACACGCGGTGCGGCCAACGGCCACGCTCCAGGCCAGCACCGGCCGGTCCCGCAGCACCACGTACTGCTTCTCGGCACCGAAGCGGGCTCCGCTCCCGCCGGCGACCACGATCACCCACACCTCAGCTTGGTCGGTCCCACTCATCGAGCACCCCAGCGCAACCCTCGGCCGAGAGCAGGCGGTGCGGCGGGGCCTCCGCCAGAAACGTGGTGTCCTGCCAGGGGGTGTAGTTTCGAGCCGTGGAGCTTGAGCATGAGGTGCCCACCGGCCGAGGTGGCTGGAAATGGGCCGGTGGAGCTGGACATGGCTATCGCTGACAGCTCGGTGTTGCGCGAAACCGAGCTTTTCCGGGACCTGGCACCCGAGCTGTTAGAGCGGCTGGCCGGCCAAAGTCTGCGGCGACGCATCCACCGGGGAGACGTGCTCTTCGTCGAGGGAGCAGCTGCCACCGAGCTGTTCGTGGTCATCAGCGGGCGCATCGCCATGGTGAACCGGTCCCCTGACGGCCGGGAATCGGTTATCGCCCTGATGGAAACCGGTGACCT
>JBJXFH010000124.1:0-68200 GCA_046155365.1 Acidimicrobiales bacterium
GGACGGGTCAGCGCTGGCGTTGGCGGACAACAGCAACCTGGCGCGCCGCGCCCGCCAATTGGTGGGGGACCGGGCCCTGGAGGCGGAGCTCGGCGGTTCCTTCGGCGATGAGGACCGCAGCGGCCCCGTCGATCCGGCCAAACCGGCCAACCCGGCCGACCCGGCCGACCCGGCCCCGGCGGTTCCGATGACGGACCCCGACCAGGCGGCCGCCTTTGTGGAGGCCACCGGGGTGGACAGCCTCGCGGTGGCCATCGGCAACGCCCACGGCCTGTACCGCGGTGAACCCTGCCTGGATCTGGCCCGGCTCGATGCCATCGCCGCCCGGGTCACGGTGCCGTTGGTGCTGCATGGCGGTACCGGGCTGAGCGACGCCCAACTGCGGGCCACCATTGCCCGGGGCGTGCGCAAGATCAACGTCAACACCGAGTTGCGCCGGGCGTTCTTCGAGCAGCTCGGCACGGGCCTCAACCGTCCCGACCACGGCTACGACCTGCCCGCGCTTCTGCAACCGGCCGTGGACGCCATGTTCCAGGTGGTGCGCACCATGATCCGCACCTTCCGCCTCGAACCCTGATCCCCGGGTGTCCGATCGGTAGTCCAATTGCCGTCTATTTGGCAACGACTTGCTCGACTCGGCGGTCATCACCACCGGCAAGGAGGCCTACCGCCGTGCCGACGGGATCGGCGTGATACCGGCCGCGCTGCTGACGGCGTGAGTCGGGCCAGCGCGGGCCCGGCCTCACACCGTCGAGCGGGTCAGACCTTGAGCTCTTGGCGCAGTTTGGCCAGCTCGGTCTCGTACCGGGCCACGTTGGCCAGCTTGATCTCCTCGTAACCCCGAACCATGTCCGGCAGGGCCGCGGCCTTGACCGCGGTGGCCACGAAGGCCTCATCGGTGCTGCCGGTGAGCTTGCGGGCGGTGCGTTCCACCAGGTCCCGGTAGTCCTTGACCAGGGAGCGCTCCACCCGGCGGACCTTGGCGTAACCGAAGGGGTCCAGTGGTGTGCCCCGCAGCTTCTTGCCCTTCTGCAACGCTCCCAGCACCGGGGTGAACCACGGGCCCAGCCGCATCTTTTTGTCCATGCCCAACGCCCGCAGCATGGGCGGGTGCAGGTTGTAGGACACCACCACGTCGTCGCCGACCGCGTTCTGCACACCCAATGCCGCGGCCGCCTCAAGGTGCAAACGGGCCACCTCGTACTCGTCCTTGTAGGCCATGAGCTTGTAGAGGTGGCGGGCCACGGCCTCCGCGAAGGCCGCCTGACCGGTACCGACGGCCACGGTGACCGTGTCCAGGTACCGCTGGGCGTAGCGTTCGTCCTGGTAGACGGCCAGATCCGCTGCCCGCAACCGGACCAGGCGACCCAGCTCACCCTCACCCAACCCGGCGGCCACGATGGCGGCCTCAACTTGGGGGGAGGGCTTGGCCAGCTGATCCTCGGGCAGGACCGACGCGGCGCGCACCACAGCCGGATCCAGCGTCCACTGCCGGCCCCAACGGAATGCCAGCAGGTTGGCCTCCACCGCCGCCCCGTTGAGCTCGATGGCCTGTTCGATGGCCCCGGCGGAGATGGGCAGCACCCCCAGCTGGTAGGCGGCGCCGATGAGGAACGTGTTGGCGGTGGTGGACTCCCCGAACAGGCCCTCCGTCACCGCCACCGTGTCCAGGTAACGGTTGTGCTCGGCCCGGGTCACGGAGTCCAGTTCGGCCCGCAGGGAGGCGAGTTCGGGGAACTTGGCGTTGGGATCGCGGACCATGAAGCCGGTGGCGGTCTTGGTGGTGGAGGCCACCGCCACGGTGCGGGCCGCGGAAACCCCGTCCAGGTTGGCCGGGGCCAGGCCCACCAGCAGGTCGAACACCAGGTACACATCCGCGGAGCCCGAAGTCAGCTTGTTCGTCCCCTCCACGTGCTCGGTGGTGATGCGCAGGTCAGATACCACCGGCCCGGCCTTCTGGGACAGCCCGGTCTGGTCCAACCCGCCCACGTTCTTGCCGTCGAGGGTGGCGGCGGTGCCCAGGATCTGGGACACGGTGACCACCCCGGTGCCGCCCACGCCGGGCATGCGGATGGTGGTGTCATCGGCCGGTACCAGCAACGTGGGTTCCGGCAGCGAGGCGGCGTCGATGGCCGGTCGGCGCCGGGCGCCACCCCCGGCCCGGTTGACGCTGCCGGCCTTGCCACCAGCGGCCCCGACGGCCCCCACGCCGGCGAGCTTCATGACCTTGCCCACCAGCGGCAGGCGGGCCATCAGCCCGGCCTTGGTGGTCCCCTTGGGCACCACGGTCAGGAACGACGGGCAGTCCCCGGCCAGGCAGGAGTAGTCCTTGTTGCAGGAGGACTGGTGGATGACGGTCTTGCGGCCGAACTCGGTGTCGATGGGCTGCACCGACAAGCAGTTGGACTGCACGCCGCAATCCCCGCAGCCCTCGCAGACCCGTTCGTTGATCACCACCCGTTCGGCCGGTTCTACCGTGATCCCGCGCTTGCGGTCCCGGCGCTTTTCGGCGGCGCACTGCTGATCGTGGATCAACACCGTGGTGCCCGGCACCTTGGCCAGCACCTCCTGGGCCTCGATGATGCGGTCCCGGTCCCACACCTCCACCCCCGCGGCCAGCTTCACGCCGCGGTATTTGTCCCGCTCATCGGTGGTGACGATGACCTTGGCCGCACCCTCCGCCAGCAGCCACTGCGTCAACTGCGGCACCGCCATGGCCCCGGCCGCGTCCTGGCCGCCGGTCATGGCCACGGCGCCGTTGTAGAGGATCTTGTAGGTGATGTTGGAACCCGCCGCCACCGCGGAGCGCACACACAGCGATCCGGAGTGCGCGAAGGTGCCGTCGCCCAGGTTCTGGGTGAAGTGCGCCACGTCCACGAACGGTTCGATGCCGACCCACTGCACACCCTCGCCGCCCATCTGGGTGTTGCCCATCAAGGTGCCCACCCGGTCCGGGGCCATCAACGTGACCAGCCCGTGGCAGCCGATGCCGGAACCCACCAGCTCACCCTCGGGGACCTTGGTGCCGGTGGAGTGGGGGCAGCCGGAGCAGAAGTACGGGGTGCGGGTGGGCAGCAGGTTGATCTTCTTGCGGGTGGACTTCTCCACCGGCGGGGTCAACCGCTGCGGGTCGATCTTCACCGTCAGCCGCCGCCGCAACGGCTCCACCAGGTAATCGGTGTCCAACGCCCCGTAGCCGGGGATCAGCTTGTTGCGATCAGGATCGAACTTGCCGGTCACCCGGGGGGCGTCGGGCATGCCGTAGAGGGCGTCGCGGAGGTGGCTCTCGATGAACGGGCGCTTTTCCTCGATGACCATGATCTCGTCCAGGCCATCGGCGAAACGGCGGGCGATCTCCCCCTCGAAGGGATGGATCATGCCCAGCTGCAACAGCCGCACCCCGTTGCGGGCCAGACCGTCCTCGTCCAGGCCCAACAGGGCGCAGGCGGCCAGCATCTCGTGATAGCAGCGACCGGAGGCCACCAACCCCAACCAGGCGTCGGTGGGGTTGATTGTGATGCGGTTGAGGTGGTTGGCGATGGCGTAGCGCCGGGCCATCTCGTATTTGGCCTCGTAGATCTCCTGCTCCATGGCGTTGGCCTGGGGACCGCCGAGGCGGCTGTTGACCTTGGGTACGTAGGGCTTGCCCTGCCATTCGAAGTCCGGATGGACCGGCACGATGCGGCCCGGCCCGGCCTCCGCGGTGGCCGAACCGTCCGCTACCGCGGTCACAATCTTGATGGCGGACCACAACCCGCTGGCCCGGGAGATGCCCACCCCGTGACGGCCCAGGTCCAGCACCTCTTGCACGTTGCCCGGTTGCAGGATGGTCTGATGCAAGTCCGCCAGCGAGTACTCCGAGGCCGACGGCAGCGTGGAGGACTTGTTGGACGGATCGTCCCCGGTCAGGGCCAGTACCCCACCCCAGGGATGGGTGCCGGCGTAGGCCGCATGCCGGAAGGCGTCCCCGGAACGGTCCAGGCCGGGGGATTTGCCGTACCAGATGCCCAACACGCCATCGAAGCGCTGCTTGGGGAATGTGGAGGACAACTGGCTGCCCATCACCGCGGTGGCCCCCAGTTCCTCGTTGAGGCCCGGCCGGTGCACGATGTTGAGCGGGTCCAGCAACTTCTTGTGGGAGATGATCTCCCGGTCGTACCCGCCCAGCGGGGAGCCCTGGTAGCCGGACACGAAGGTGGCGGTGCGCTTGCCGGCGGCGCGGTCCGCTCGCATCTGGTCGATGGGTACCCGGACCAGGGCCTGGACCCCGGTGAAGAAGAACGAGCCGGACTCCTCCCGGTACTTGGCGTCCAGATCAAACGTCGCCGAGGACCGCTCAGGCATCACTTCGGTCATGGTCTTCCCCCGATTCGAGCAACGGTGCGCCCGCAGCGTAACCGTCACACGCCAGCAGAGCTCCGGTACCTCGCTTGGGGGTTGCCCCGTTGGGATAGGATCCCCGGCATGGAACAGGACATCCTTGTGACCAACAGCCCCGATTTCGACGCCGATGTGGACGACCTGCTCGAGGACGAGCTGCTGGTCGATGAGATCTCCATCGACGGCATGTGCGGGGTCTACTGAGCTCGTCCGTCGCCCCTACCCCCGGCCTCGACCGGGCGTTGGAGCTGCACCCTCAGGTCGCGCTGCGGCCTGAGCCCTTCGGCGCGCTTGCGTACCACTACGGAAATCGCCGCCTGATCTTCCTCCGTCACCCCGACATGGTGGCGGTGGTGAAGGCGCTGGCGGCCCACCCGGATCTCGGCGCCACCCTCGCCGCCTGCGGTGTTGACCCCCAACGGTGGCCTTCGTTCGTGAAGGCCCTGGCCAAGCTCGAAGGATCGGAGATCATCCGTGCCCGCCAAGAAGACTGAAACGCTGGCCACCCAGCTCAAATCGGGCCTCGACGCCCCCATTTGTCTCACCTGGGAGCTGACCTACGCCTGCAACCTGGCGTGTGTGCACTGCCTGTCCTCATCCGGCCAGCGGGACCCCCGGGAGCTGTCCACCGCGGAGGCCATGCAGGTCATCGACGAGCTGCGTGCGCTCCAGGTGTTCTACGTGAACATCGGCGGTGGTGAGCCGATGATCCGGCGGGACTTCTTCGAGATCGTCAACTACGCGGTGAACTCGGGGGTGGGGGTCAAGTTCTCCACCAACGGCGCCTACATCGACGCCGCCCGGGCCCGTGAGCTGGCCGCCATGGACTACCTGGACATCCAGCTCAGCCTGGACGGCGCCGACGCCGCCACCAATGACGCGGTGCGGGGCGAGGGTTCCTACGCCACCGTGCGCCGGGCCATGGACCACCTGGCGGCAGCCAACTTCGGCCCGTTCAAGGTGTCAGTGGTGGTCACCCGCCACAACGTGGACCAACTCGACGCCTTCAAGGCCCTCACCGATAGCTACGGCGCCCAGCTGCGGGTCACCCGGCTGCGGCCCGCCGGCCGGGGCGCGGACACCTGGCATGAGCTGCACCCCACCGCCGAACAGCAGGTCCAGGTGTACCGCTGGCTGCTCCGCCACGGCGAGGACGTGCTCACCGGGGACTCGTTCTTCCACCTCAACGCCCTGGGTGAGTCCCTGCCCGGGCTCAACCTGTGCGGCGCCGGTCGAGTGGTGTGTCTCATCGATCCCGTCGGGGACGTGTACGCCTGCCCGTTCGTGATCCATGAGGATTTCAAGGCCGGCTCGGTCCGTGACCCCGGTGGCTTCGCCCGGGTGTGGCGCCAAAGCGAGCTGTTCCTGTCCCTGCGGGAGCCGGAGAACCCCGGCGCCTGCGCCAGCTGCGGCAGCTATGACGCTTGCCAGGGCGGTTGCATGGCGGCCAAGTTCTTCACCGGTCTGCCCCTGGATGGGCCCGATCCCGAGTGCGTCACCGGCCACGGCGCCCCGCTGGTGGCGGCGGTGACCGCCGGCAGCGCCCCCCGCCCGTCGCTGGATCACTCCAAGCCCACCCCGGTCCGTTTGGGCCGCAAACCGGTCCCGCTCACCGTCGCCCGCTGACGGTCCCCGGCGCGGCGAGACCTGGTACTACGACCCTTGTCCGATGACAGGGTGTGCGAGCGCCGTTACGGTCCGGCGGCAGCCCCGAGAACCGGGCAGGCAGGAGAGACAAATGCGTGTCCGAGTTGTGATCACGATGTTGAGCGTGGTGCTCGCAAGCCTGGCGGCCATTGATTCGGCGGGCGCCGCCCCACCATCAGCGTTGACGCTCAGCCCCACCAGCGTGACGGGCGGAAGCTCCTCGACCGCCACCGTAACCCTCAACGCCGATGCGCCGTCGGGGGGCACCGTCGTCACCCTCACGGACAATTCGGCGGCCACCACCGTGCCGGCAACTGTCACCGTCACGGCAGGGAACCGAACCCGGTCCTTCACTGTCACCACCACCGCGGTGACCGCGGTGACGACGTCCACGATCACCGCATCGGCGGATGGCGTTTCTCAGAACGCGGTGCTCACCGTGAACCCGCCAAGGCCGGGGACCCCGTCCACCGTAGCGCCCGCCAACGACGCCACTGTGGCCCAGCCGATCACGTTCGATTGGACCGACGTCGCCAACGCGGTTGGCTACGAGATCCAAATCGACAACTCGTCGACCATCGCCGCGCCCTACGTCTTTAGCCAGGCCGTGAGCAGCTCGCAGACCTCGATCAGTGGCTTGCCGGCGCAGCGGCTGTGGTGGCGTGTCCGAGCGCAGAACTCCGCCGGGCAGTACGGCTCCTACTCGAGCACCCGGCGCTTCACCGCCCTTGCCCCGCCAACGGCTGCCAGCCTGTCGTCGGTGACCGTGGCCCCCACAAGTGTCGACGGCGGATCCCCGGCCACCGGGACCATTTCGCTCAGTTCCGCCGCCCCGTCCGGTGGCGCGGCGGTGACCCTTGCCAGCAGCAACTCGAGTGTCGCAAGCGTTCCGGCCAGTGTCACCGTCCCCGCCGGTGCGACCAGTGCGACCTTCCCGCTAACCACAACCACCGTTTCCGCCCAAACCGCGGTCACGATCACCGCCACCGCGGGCAGCGTCACGCTCACGGCGACGATCACGATCAATCCCGAAGCCGCGGTGGTCATCACCGCCGATGGTCCATTAGGTCCCGGTTTCGTGGGCTCGGACTTTGTTACCTATGCCACGCTGGGGACGGTCATCGCTCTCGGCGGCCCGGCCGTGGGACCCGTCGAGTTCGGGGTGACCGCGGGGCAGCTTCCGGCCGGTCTCCGGCTCGAGGACGTGAACACCAGCGGAACCCCGGCCAAGCACACCTGGGTGTCCGTCGTCGGCGTGCCCACCAGCGTCGGGACGAGCAGTTTCAGCGTCACCCTGACCGACGCCAACGGCGTGTCCCGCACCGGCACCTACACCATCACCGTCAATCCCGCCCTGACGCTCGTTATCAACCTGCAGGAGCCGTGGACGCCCGTCGTCGGGACCTTCTCGAATCTCTGGATCGATGCCACTGGCGGCTCCCGGCCGTACCGCTGGGCCGTGACTGGCGGTGCCCTGCCACCGGGGATGTCCCTGGTCCAGGACAATCCTGATGGCCCGCTCGTGCGCATCACCGGTACGCCCACAGCCGCCGGGGCGTTCACCTTCACGCTGCGCTTGACCGATGCCACCGGTGCCACGGTGAGCCGGGTGATCACGGTCACGGTGGGCTAGCTCGGGGCTCGCTTACCGGCTCGCGGCCTCGTTCTGTCACCGGGGCCAGCCCTGTGCATCTGATTGGTCGCGAAACCGCTCACTGGCTCCGCTCCCTGCGGGCGGGCAGACTGCGATGGTGCAACTGTGCGACCCGCTACCTCTCGGGCCGCGCACGGCCCCCTCGGCGGTCCTCTTCGGGCCCATCGTCACCAACCTCGGCACCGACGAGCGTGCCCTCAGCGACCGCCATTGCGCCTTCTACGCCCGTCGGGCCCGGGGCGGCGCAGGGGTCGTCGTGGTTGAAGGTGCCAGTGTGCATCCGCTCGCCTGGCCCTACGAGCGGGCGCCGCTGGCCGAACGCTGCGGGCCGGGATGGGCCGCCATCGCCAGCGCCTGCCACGACCACGGCGCGTTGGTGCTGGCCAGCTTGGATCACGCCGGTGGGCAGGGTTCCTCCGCCTACAGCCAGCGCGAATTGTGGGCTCCCAGCCGGGTTCCCGAGGTCAACAGCCGCGAGGTTCCCAAGTGGATGGAACCGGGTGACATCAACGAGGTGATCGAGGGGTTTGCGGCCGCCGCAGCTTGGGCCCGGGCCGCCGGTCTGGACGGCGTCGAGATCAACTGCGGCCAGCACAGCCTGCTGCGGCAGTTTCTTTCCGGTCTGACCAATCACCGGGATGACGAGTACGGCCAGGACCGTTTGCTGCTGGCCCGCCGGGTGCTGGGCGTGGTCCGCGCCGCCGTCGGGGCCGACCTGGTGGTGGGCCTGCGGCTGTGCGCCGACGAGCTGGCGCCGTGGGCAGGCATCACCCCCGAGATGGCCCCCGACATCGCCAACGGCCTCATCACCGGGGTCAATGGTGTGGTGGCGGTCGACTATCTGACCGTGGTTCGCGGGTCGATCTTCTCGGTGGAAAAGACCCGGTCCGATTACCACGAGCCGCCCAACTACAACTGGGAGCTGTGCCGGTCGCTGCGGGCGGCGGTGCCTGAATCGGTGAAGGTGTTCCTGCAGGGCTCGGTGGTGGACCCCGCAGCCGCCGAGGCCGCCCTGGAGCAGGGTGTGGCCGAAGGGGTGGAGATGACCCGGGCGCTGCTGGCCGATCCCGATCTGGTGCACAAAGTCCGCAACGGCATGGCCGAGCGGGTCCGGCCCTGCCTGCGCTGTAACCAGAGCTGCCAGGTGCGCGACGCCCGCAACCCCCTCATCACCTGCGTGGTGGAGCCCTCCACCGGCCACGAGCTGGACGATCCCTGCTGGGAGGAGCCGGCGCCCCGCCCCCTCCGTATGGCGGTGGTAGGCGGTGGGCCCGCCGGCATGGAAGCGGCCCGGGTGGCAGCCGCCCGAGGCCATCAGGTGACCGTGTTCGAGGCCGGTGACCGGCTCGGAGGGTTGCCGGCGGTGTGCGGACCGGCCGGGCCGCTGGTGGCGTGGCAGGAGCGCGAGCTGGACCGCCTGGCGGTGGACGTCCGGCTCAACACCACCTGGGATGGGAACCAGGGGTTCGACGTGGTCATCGGCGCCGTCGGGGCCCGGGCCGGCGAACGCCCGTTCGAGGCGGACCCTGACGCCACCGTGATCGACGTGGCCTCGTTGCGGTTGGGTCGGGTGGCGTTGCCGCCGGAAGGTTCGGTGGTGCTGTTCGATCCCATCGGCGGGCCCATCGCGGTGGAGCTCGCCACCGAGCTGGGGGAGCGGGCGGTGCTGGTCACGCAGGACAACATCGCCGGCAACGAGCTGTCGCGCAGCGGTGACCTGGCCCCGGCCAACGTGCGCCTGCAACAACGGCAGGTCCGCATCGTGCGCCGCGCCCTGTTGCGCTCGGTACACGCCGATCACGTGATGGTCGAGGACCGTTACAGCGGGCAGCAGTCCCGTATCGAGGCGGTCGTCACCGTGGACTGCGGGTTCCGGCAGCCCGAACCGGCCCCCGCCGGCGTCGACATTGCCGCCGGGGACCTGGTGGCTCCCCGCACGGTGCTCGAGGCGGTCCTCGACGCCCGGCGAGCGGTCCTGGCCGCAGAAGCGTTGACCGCCGCAGGCCCTCCGTCCCGCCCCGTCGCCGAGCCCGGAGCTGCCCGATGATCCCCGGCGCCGCCAGTGGGTACCGGTTTCTGTGGACCCCGTTGCAGCTGGGCCCGGTACGGACCCTCAACCGCATCGTGTTCTCAGCTCATCTCACCAACTACGCCCAGGGTGGCCGCCCCTCCGAGCAACACGCCGCCTATTACGAGGCTCGGGCAGCGGGTGGAGCCGGGCTGATCATCACCGAGGAACACTCGACCCACCCCACCGACTGGCCCTACGAGAAGTTGATCCACGGGTTCCACCGTGAGGTCATCCCCGGCTACCGGCGCATCACCGAGGCTGTGCACCGCCACGGCACCCCGATCCTGGCGCAGCTCAACCACAACGGCGGCCAGGGCGGTTCGATGTACTCCCGGCTGCCGGTCTGGGCCCCTTCGGCGGTGGCCGATCCGTTATTCCGGGAAGTGCCCAAGGCCATCACCCACGCCGAGATCGCCGAGGTCATCGCCGGTTACGCCCAGGTGGCCACGTACTGCGCTGAGGGCGGATTTGACGGCATTGAACTGCAATGCAGCCATTCCTCCATTGTGCGGGGTTTCCTGTCCCCGGCCACCAACCGCCGTACCGATGAGTATGGCGGTTCACTGGAGAACCGGGCCCGGCTGTTGGTGCAGATCGTGCACGCCGTGCGCCAGGCCATCGGGCCCGGGCTGGCGTTGGGAGTGCGGCTGTGCGGGGACGAGCTCATCGAGGGCGGCACCACCATTGATGACGCCGTGGCCCTGGCGGTCATGGTGGAGGCCACCGGCAAGGTGGATTACCTCAACACCTCCATCGGGGTGGCCACCGCCAGCCTGTTCATGATCGAGGCGTCCATGCACGTCCCGCCGGGCTACTCGCTGTTCATCCCCTCGGCGCTGCGGCGGGCCACCAACCTGCCCGTGGTCGGGGTGGGCCGCTTCAAGGATCCGCTGCAGGCCGAACGGGCCCTGGCCGAAGGTCATTGCGATCTGGTGGGGGTGGTCCGGGGTCAGATCGCGGACCCCGACTTCGCCGCCAAAGCCCGCTCCGGCAACGCCGAACAGATCCGGTTGTGTTTGTCCTGCAATCAGGAATGTGTGGGCCGCATGGGCCTCAACCGTTGGCTGGGCTGCATCGAGAACCCCCACACCGGGCGGGAGGCGATCAGGGCCGCCACGCTTGCCAGCTCCACCAGGTTCCCGAGGCGGGCAGTGTCGCGCCGGGTACTGGTCATCGGGGCCGGTCCGGCCGGGTTGCAAGCCGCCATCGCCGCCGCCCGGGGTGGCCATAAAGTCACGGTGTGGGAAAGCCACCACGCCGCCGGTGGCCTGGTTCGGGTGGCCGCCACCGTGCCCAATCGCGCCGAGCTGGGTGACCTGGTCCGCAACCAGCTCATCGAGAGCCGCCGCCTCGGTGTGGAGATCCGCTACGACATCCACGCCGACGCCGCCGCTATCACCGACATGGCGCCCGACCACGTGGTGGTGGCCACCGGTTCCCGACCGGCCCGGCCGTGGTGGGCCCCGCCCGAACTGCAGCGCATCGTGGACGTTCGTGACGTCCTTGAGGATGACGCCGCGCCCCAGGGCGAGGTGCTGGTCATCGATGAGATCGGTTTCCACCACGCCACCTCGGTGGGCGAGCTGCTGGCGGATCGGGGCTGTCGGGTGGAGATCGCCACCAACGGCATGGTGGTGGGCCAGGACCTGGGCGTCACGTTGGACATGGAGCTGTGGTGGATGCGGGCCACCCACAAGGGCATCTCGCAGACCACGGACCTGGTGCCCATGGGCTGCCGGGCCGAAGGTGCCCAGGTGGTTTTGGACCTGCTGCACCATCCCACCGGCCAGATGCAGGCCCGCATCGTGGACTGGGTGGTGTTGGCCGTGCCCCCCAGCCCCGCCGACGAGCTCTATCACCAACTACGCGCCGCCGGCGTGGTGGTGGAGCGGGTGGGCGATTGTGTCGCCCCCCGCCGGGCCCATGCCGCGGTGATCGATGGGGAGCGGGTGGGCAGCGCCATCTGACATCGAGCGGCACCGCGAATGTTGCACGCCGTTCCCGTCCGCCACGAACAGCTCTATGCTGCTGGACATGACTGCCAAGCCTTCCTACCTGGGTCTTCTCAACGCCATCAGCAACGCGGAGGGTGACGCCGAGTGCTTCTTGGGCGCGTGGGCCAAGACCACCACCCGAGATGATGTGCGTTCCATCATCAACACCGTCGCGCTGCGTGAGGGCGAGCACGCCAAGGCCTTCGCCAAGCGGATGTGTGAACTGGGTTTCGACGTGATGCCCAAGCAGGATCCCCGACTCGAGGAGAAAATGGCCATCGCCAGCTCCTGCGAGTTGAGTGATCTTGAAAAGTTCCAGCGACTGGAGCTTGGTCTGGCCCCCGTTGAGGGCAAACCGGACATCTTCGCTTCGATGTTGGCTGATTCCTCCATCGACATCCAGACCGGGGCGCTTTTGGGTCGCTACATTGCTGAGGAGCGTGACAGCGGTCGTCTGTTCCAGTCCTGCCGTGGAGTTCTTGAGTCCGAGTGCGCACAGGACGCCAATGCCACCATGAAAGCCGCCGTGACCAGCACGAACGGTGCTGCACCGGACCGTTTGGATCGCATCGAGGCGCTGCTGGAGCGGTTGGCGCAAAAACTGGAAGCCTGACCTCGGGCCGTGATTGGGGCTTGGTCCAGAGCTTGCTACGGCTGCGGCCAAGCCCCAGGGCTCGCGTAGACTTCCCCACGCCGGGCTGAGCTGAGCCGGTTAACCAGGTCGACGGTGGGTTGATCTGGATGTTGTGTTGGCGGAAATCGCCGGCCACCGGCGCTGGCGGCAGCGGGAGAGGGGCTAGTCCCTTGCAGACAACGGACAATGACAACGTGGCAACGGTCGCGGGCAGCGAGGAACCGATTGCCCAGCAATGGGCTCGGTACGGGCACGTGGTGCTGAACCAGCTGGTGGAACCCGCCGCCGTGCGTGAGGTCGGCACCATCATCGACGAGGTGTATGAGGGGTTCGACCAGCTCAAACCCGGTCCCCCCAGTGTTCGGGCCCGCCTTTTCGGGTACACCGTGCCCCCGCCCACCACCAAGTTCCTGCGTCCGGATGGCCAGGCCGGTTCTCTGGAAGTGAACTGGTTCACCAGGATCCGCCCCGAGGTCCGGGAGGGCACGCTGTTCCGGGCTCTGGAACGGGTGGCGGGGGAGCTGCTGGGCTGCGAACCGCAGTTCTACTTTGACCACGTGATCCGCAAGCCGGCGCAGATCGGCACCGGCACCTCGTGGCATCAGGACCGGGCCTACAACATGATGGAGATCCAGCGTCAGCGGGTGAACTTCTGGATACCCATGGCTGACACCGATGCCGCCGGGGGGTGCATGCAGTTCGTGCGCGGCAGCCACCTGAACGGGTTGCTCGGCCACCACCCGCTGCCGGATGATCCCACCAAGTACGCCCTCGAAGCAGACGGTGATCATGATCCGTCGGCCTTCCCGGTGCCGCTGCGGGCGGGCGGTGCGTCCATCCACCATCCACTGACCCTGCACAAGACGGCGCCCAACACGTCCCTCAACACCCGCTCGGCGTGGATCGTGCATTTCATTCGGCCACGTACAGTGGCGGAGCGGGTAAGCTTCGCCACTCGAAGGCTGCGTCCGGCCCAACCGCGACGGCTGTGATCGATACCGACCGAACGAAGGAAGTGAGCTGACCCCGGTGAAGCGCACTGTCGGCGTCATCGTCCCGGTGTACAACGGGGCAGACTTCGTGCACCAAGCCTTGGCCTCCCTGGTCGCACAGTCGCGCCAGGTCGACCAGGTGGTGGTCATCGACGACGGTTCGGTGGACGAGTCCCTGACCAAGATCAAAGAGTGGACCGACCGGTTGCCGCTCACCGTCCTCGAGCAAGGTGCCAATGGCGGGGTCAGCGCCGCCCGTAACGCCGGGCTCGACGCGCTGGACACCGATTTGGTGGCGCTGCTCGATGCCGATGACGTGTGGTTTCCCGACCACGTGGAATTGTGCGTGCAGGCGCAGGACCGCTTCGGGGGCATCATCTCACCTGGGGCCTTCATCTGGCACCCCGGTGGCTCGCTGCGGCCGTACAACAAGCAGCTACGCCTTGAGGTCCCGGCGCCACACAAGCAGCTGGCATCGCTATTGCACCGGAACTTCGTGTTCGTGAGCGCCATGGTGGAGCTGGCCGAGGTCAAAGCCCAGGGTGGGTTCCGGCCGCACACGGTGGAGGACTGGGACCTGTGGTTGCGGTTGGTGGCCAAGGGCTTGGTGGTCACCCAACTGGATCGGCCCACGGTGCTGTACCGGCGTCATCCGGGCAACTTCAGCCGGATGCGGTCCACCATCGTGCGCCAGGAGATCGAGCTGCTCGAACGGTTCCGCACCGAGCTGCCCGACCGTTACCAGCCGGTTATCCGTCGATCGGTCCGCCACCGTCAGAGTGAGTTGCAGGTGGCTGAGCACCTCGAAGCGGGGGACTACACCCGCCGGCAGATCCCGGCGTCGATGATGATCGGGGCCTTTCGCGGCGGCTGGCGGTCCAAGCTCAAGGCGTCCGTCGTGGTGGCGGCTCCCCGGTTGGCGTCGCGGCTGCACAACGATCGCCGCTGAGCAACCGGCCTGGACGGGCCGCTACCGCCAGCGTTCGTGCTGAGGGCGGCGATGATCCGTGTGGCTCAGACCGGGGTGGGGGACGCTGCTTCGTCCATGGCGGGGCCCGAAGCCGAATTCGGTGTTGGCCCGGCCTGGTGTGACCTGGGTGGGCGGCGGATGGCCAGTGACACGTAGACCAGGTAGGCCGCTTGGCTGGTGGTGGTGACCAGCGCCGCGCCCACGAGGCCGTAGCGCCCCACCGCCAGCGTGATGGTGGTGGCCGTGATCACCGCCGCCAGGGTCAATGCCCGAGAGCTGGTACCGGGCCGGCCTTCCGCTTGGAGGGCCTGGCCGATGACGTTGGCCAGATCGAAGCAGACCTGGCCCGGCAGCAGCACGTACAGCGGGTTGAGCGAGCCCCGGAAGCTCTTCCCGAACAGCAGCGGGATCACGAACCCGGCGCTGAGCCCGATCGTTGTGGCCATCCCGATGGAACACACCGACATCCAGCGCAGACCCCGACGCAAGGTGGCGCGGCGGGCGGCATGGTCAGGGGCGTCACGGATGTGCGGGAACACCGCCAGGCCCATCCCCACCGCCAGCGCCCCGCTGACCCCGGCCGCGGTCACCGCCACCGCGTACAAGCCCAGCTGTTCGGAGGCCACCAGACCCACCATCACGATCTGGTCCAACCGGCCCACCATCATCTGAGCCACCGAGCCCAACGCCACCCGCCAGCCGTAATCCAGCTGCTTGCGGAAGGCGGACCACGAAAACCCCCGTGAGGGCCAACCCCAGGCGAACGTGAAGGTCACCGCGGCCGCGCCCAGGTTGGAAAAGAACGAGGCTTGCAGCGCGGAGATCAGGTTCAGGCGGTCCGTCAGGAACAACACCATGATCACCAGCGAGTTGCTGAGCAGCGCCAGGTGCCGTAAGGCGTTGAAGCGGACGTTGTCGCCCCGGCCGTTCACGTAGTTCAGGCAGGAGTACTGCGGGAGGATCGTCAGCGCCGCCAGCAGGAACAACCGGAACCAGATGACGGTGGCCGGGTCGTGGTCGTTGAGGTAGCGCGGGACGAACGGCCAGATCACCGCCACCACCGGTAACCCGACCAGCAGCGAGAAGAACCATGCCGACATGTTCAGCTCTCGCCGGTTCATGGTGGTGGCGTGGTACGCCGTCGCGGCAGGGATACCGAAGGTGGCCAACCACCCGAACAGTTGGGTGCCAACCAGCACCGCAGCCAGATCGCCCCGGCCCTCCGCGTCCAGTGCCCGAGCCAACATCGGGCCAGTGAGCACGCTCAGGCCGTACACGAACAGCTGGGAACCGGCGGTGAGCAGCGAGTCTCGTTGGTGCCGGTCCATTCCCGCCAGGCGTCGACCCAGGCCGCCGGGCAGGCGCAACGCCGAGGGCATCAACGGTGAGGAGCCGGGGCCAAGGAGGGCAACGCTGGGGGCATTGCGGTGTCTTTCTGCTGGGATCGGTTCTGCGGCCATGTGCGGCGTTGTCCGACGCGGGGCAGGGCGTCAGAGCCTACTGAACGCCCCCGGGCCGTCCGACCGCACCGCTGGCGCGGCGTGGGACGCAACCGACCACTCAGGATGCCACCGGAACCAAACCGCGTTCCTCGTCGAGCAGCTCGTAACGCTCACCGCACGGACAGCGCAACTGCTCATCCAGCCTGGTGGCGCAGGCGCACACCCAGCCGATGCGCCGGGCGGGGTTGCCTGCCACCAGGGCGTGGGCGGCAACGTTGCGGGTGACCACCGCGCCGGCGGCCACAAAGGCCCGGGTGCCGATGGTGGTGCCGCAGACAATGGTGGCGTTGGCGCCGATGGTGGCCCCGGCCCGAACCAAGGTGGGCACCAGGGCGTCCCCGGAGCGCTTGATGTCCGCCCTGGGCAGCAGGTCATTGGTGAAGATCATGGCTGGACCCAGAAACACGTCGTCCTCAACGGTGACCCGGTCCCAGACCAACACCCCGTTCTTGACCGTTACCCGATTCCCCACCCGGGCGCCGGCCTCGATGAAGGCGTGGCCGCAGATGTTGCACCCGCCACCCACCACCGCGCCGGCCATGACATGAGCGAAGGCCCACACCCGGGTGCCGGGGCCGACCTGGTCGCTCTCGCACAGACCTCGGGGATGCACGAACACCTCGGCCCGGTCACCGTCGAGGTCCGCTGGCACCTTGTGGGTCATGCCAGCACCGCCTTGTGCAGGGACTCAACCACCCGCTCCTGTTGGGCGGCGGTGATGCCTGGGAACAACGGCAGTGACAACAACTCGGCGGCGGCGGCCTCAGCGACAGGGGCGGGGGCGTGGTCTCCGAGTGCGGCGAACGCCGGTTGCAGGTGGATCGGTTGGGGATAGTGAATGCCCACGCCCACCCCGTCGGCCTCCATCGCCGCCAGCACGCGGTCGCGCTCCGCGACCCGGGTGACATAGAGGTGCCACACGTGCACGTTGCCCGGCGCGGTGGCCGGGGTGCGGACGCCGGTGACGGTGCCCAGCAGGTCCTCGTAGCGGGCCGCGGCGTCCCGGCGCAGTTGGTTCCAGGACTCCAACCGGGCCAGTTTGGCGTTCAACGCCACCGCTTGCAGGGTGTCCAGCCGGGAGTTCATGCCGATCATGGAGTGCACGTACTTGCGCTCGCTGCCGTGGTTGCGAAGGCAGCGCACGGTGGCCGCCAGCTCGGCGTCGTTGGTCAGTACCGCCCCGCCGTCACCGTAGGCCCCCAGGTTCTTGCCCGGGTAGAAGCTGGTAGCGGCCACCCGACCGAAGTTGCCCATGGCCACCCCACCCTGACGTGCCCCCTGGGACTGGGCGGCGTCTTCCACCAGCAGCAGCCCGTGGCGGGCACACAACGCCATCAGCTCGGTCATGGGCGCCAGCTGCCCGAACAGGTGCACGGCGATGACCGCTGCGGTCCGAGGGGTGATGGCGGCGGTCACGGCGGCAGGATCGAGCAGCAGATAGCGGTCATCGACATCCACCATCACCGCCACGGCGCCGGCTCGGACAACCGCTTCGGCGGTGGCCACGAAGCTGTTGGTCGGCAGGATCACCTCATCGCCGGGTCCGATGCCGCCGGCCCGTAACGCCAACTCGATGGCGTCGGTGCCGTTGGCCACGCCCAGGCAATGCCCGGTGCCGCAATAGTCGGCGAAGGCCGTTTCGAAGGCGGCTACCTCGGCCCCCTCGATGAAGGCGGTTCGGCCCAGCACGTCGGCGAAACCGGCCGCTACTTCGGCTTCGATCTGCCGGTGCTGCCAGCCCAGATCAACAAAGGGGATCTTCTGAGGCGAGGTGTTGGACACCGTGGTTCCTTCAGGGTCGGGCGACCTTGTGGGGCCGCGCAGAGGGTGCCGGGGCCCGTTGTCGGCCTGGTCGGCCTGGTCGGGTTGGTCGGGTTGGTCGGGTTGGTCGGGGTTCAGTTGATCGCGAGGTGCTGACGGGTGGTGTGACGCCGTTGCAGTTTGAACTTGATCTGGTCGGGAACCAATCGGCGGGCCGGGGTGGCCGCACAGACCACCAGCAGGTCACGAGCGGCTCGGGCCAGCACCGCCCGGGAGCGATCGATGGGAGCAGAAGCCACGATCCGATAGCGCTCGGCCAGTTCCCGGGCCACCACATCCACCGAGAACCGTCGCTGGACCACCTGGCGGCAGAACTGGCCCAGCTCGGTGCAGGTGTCGGGGCTGTTCACGAAGCGCAGCAGTTGGGCTTCGAGGCGGTCATTGGCCCCTTCGGCCACACCCAGCCCGTAAAAGCCCTGTTCACAGAGCATCTCGGCGTGATCGGCATCGAAGATGGCCGAGAACCCCTCCTCGCCCAGCACGATGGCCGGCACCCCGAAGGCCATGCCCCTCACAATGGAGGTGCCCATGCCCAAACCGATCTGGGCCGCGGCGTACGCCGGGCGGGGATCGACCATGGCGCCGGTGAAACGGACCACGTCCCGGCCCAACTTCTGATTGACCTGGGTACCGAGGGCTTCCAGTTCGGCCCGGGCGTCACCGTCGCCCACCACGGCCAGCACCACGTCATGATCACGGGCCAGACGCTCGGTGACCTCGATGGTGCGAGCGATCCCTTCGCGCTTCATCCAACGGGCGAGGCGGGACACCACCACCAGCAGGGTCTGGTCCGGGCCCACGCCCAAATCGGTCCGGAAGGCGGCCCCATCCACTGTGGCGGGGTCATCGGCACGCACGTTGATGGGGTATTCCTGCAGGTAGCTGGGCCCCCGTCGGCGTTGATCCTGGACCCGGATCTCCTCGGTCACGAAGCTGATGGGCAGCGCCCACGGCAGGAGCGAGGGCACTGACATGGCGGTGCAGCTGCCCATGACCGGGCGGTTGCGCAGGTGCATGGCGTAGTACGAGGTGCCCAGCAGCGCCCAGTCCCAGGCGTGGAACACGTCGGGCCGTTCCAGGCGGTCCAGGGCCCGCAAGTTGCGATACAGCGGTACCGACCAACCGGTGACGTCACCGGGGGCTTCGATGTGCCGCAACCCGCGCTCGGCGAGCAGCTTGCTGGCAGGTCCCGGCGGCGCGTAGACCGCCATCTCCCAGCCGAGCTGATCTTGCACCGACGCCGCCAACTCAATGGCGGAGATCATGCTGCCGCCCAACTCGAGCGAGCTCAACCCCACGATTACCTTCATGTGCCCACCCTCGTTCCCACTCCAAGCCCCCTCCGTACCGTGCGTCCAACCACCGGTTCCCTACCCTGTGACCCCGGCGGTCGCAGCCGGTCGGCTTCCCGCCCCTACAGCCTGGCGAAAAGCCTCAATGACCTGGTCCTGTTCAGCTTCGGACAGGGCGTGGTACAGCGGCAGGATCAAGGACCGGGCCGTGAGCCGTTCCGTCATCGGGAGCGGGGAGTGGGGGTGACCGCGGTAGGCCGGTTCGAGGTGAGCGGCCATGATGCCCCGCCGGCTCGACACACCGGCAGCGGACAACTGCGCCATCACGTCGTTTCGTTCAGTGGTGAGTTCATCGGGCAGCAGCACCCAAAAGGACTGGTAATTCGTGGTGCCCCACGGCGGATCGGTGGCGGTGACGAACCCGTTAAGGTCCGCGAAGCCTGCCTGGTAGCGGGCGGCCAGCTCGCGGCGGCGGGCCACCATCGGCGCCAACCGGCCCAACTGCACCAGGCCCACGGCTGCTTGCAGGTCCGTCATCCGGTAGTTGTACGCCGTTTCGAGATACTGCTCGACGCTGGGAGCGCTCTGCCCGTGGCGGTCCGCGGCGCTGACGCTCATGCCGTGCTCGCGCAGGGTACGGGCCCGTGCCGCCCAGGCATCGGCGCGCACCGTGAGCATCCCGCCCTCGCCGGTGGTGACCAGTTTGCGGGGGTGGAAGGAGAACACCGCCAGCTCCGAATGACCTCCGATGAGCTGACCGTGGTAGGTGGAGCCGATGGCGCACGCCGCGTCCTCGATGACCACGATGCCCCGGGGGTCACACAGGGCGTGCACCGCGTCGAGGTCCGCCGGCGCCCCGGCCTGATGGACCAAGATCACCGCCCGGGTCCGGTCGCTGAGCTGGGCCTCGATGGTGGCGGCGCTGAGGTTCAGGGTGGCTTCTTCGACATCGGCGAACACCGGGGTGGCCCCGACGTAACGGACCACGTTGGTGGTGGCGATAAAGGACAGCGACGGGACCACGACCTCGTCACCGGGGCCGATGCCGGCCAGGATAAGCGCCAGGTGCAGTCCGGTGGTGGCTGAGCTCACCGCCACCGCGTGGGTGGCCCCCACCTGCTGGGCGAAGGCGTCCTCGAAGGCCTTGACCCGGGGTCCTTGGGCCACCCAGCCCGATGCCACCGCGGCGGCGGCGGCGTCGGCCTCTTCTTGGCCCAGCCAGGGGACCATCAACGGGATCATTGGGAACCGCCGGCAGACGCCGATACCTTCTCGTGGCGCCACCAGGCCACCAGTTGCCGCAGACCCTCCTCGAGGGGGACGCTGGCTTCGAACCCGATCAGGTCCCGGGCCCCGCTGACATCGGCGGCGCGGTGTTCCACGGCGTTCACCTTGCGGGCCGGCTGGTATTCAGGTTCGAGGTCGCTGTCCATGACCTTGCTCAAGGCCCGGGCCAGATCGTTGAGGCTGGTGGGGATGCCGGTGCCCACGTTGAGGGCCACGTCGCTGGCGTCGGACACCGCGGCGGCGAGGTTGGCCCGGGCGATGTCCGTGGAGAACACGAAATCCATGGTCTGGTTGCCGTCACCCATGATGATCGGGGCCAACCCTGCGTCCATGCGCTCCATCCAGCGGATCAGCACCTCGGTGTACACCCCGTGGATGTCCATCCGGGGCCCGTACACATTGAAATACCGCAACATCACATACTGCAGGCCGTACATATCGTTGAAGCTGCGGAGCAGGCCTTCATTGAACAACTTGGCGGCACCGTAGATAGTGCGATTGTCGTAAGGGTGCTGCGTCTCGGGGGTGGGCAGTTGATCGGCTTGACCGTAGATCGACGCTGAGGAGGCGGCCACCACCTTGGCCACGCCGGCGTCTTTGGCCGCTTCGATCACGTTGTAGGTGCCGTTGACCATGATCTCGGTGGCCAACCGGGGATCTTCTGCGCATTGAGTGATCCGAATGGCGGCCTGATGGAACAACAAATCAACACCGGCCATGGCTCCGGCCACCACGGCCCGATCCCGGATGTCACCCTCTATCAGGTGCAGCTTGCCGCTGGGCATGACGCCGGCAAGATTCTCCAGTCGGCCCCGGTCCAAGTTGTCCAACACCCGGATCTCCCGGGGCCCGGCGTCACCGAGGGCCACCAGCTGATCGGCGATGGTGGAGCCGATAAGGCCCGCTCCACCGGTGATGAGCACGGTCTTATCGCTGAACATGAGAAAGCTCCAAAGATATGGGTACGCCGCCGGATTGGAGGCTCTTTCCGGCCGCTTCGAGAATGTGTAGCACCCTCAGTCCGGCGAGACCGTCGGTGAGTGGGGCACGTTCTTCTCGAATGGAGTTGGCAAATTCGCTGACCACCGCCGAAAGGGCCTCGGTCTCCGGCAGGGCCGGGGTCACGATGTCACCGGTTCGATAGGACACCATGCGGTGACGTTTCTCGTCACGATCCAGCACCGGGGTCACTTCCACGCCCCGGTCATACAGGCTGAGCCGGGCGCCCACTTTGAGATCGTCCCACAGCGCCATGCGTTTGGACCCTGACACCACCATCTGGCGGATCTTGGTGGGGCTCAACCAGTTCAGGCTGACGTGCACGATGGCACCGGTGGACAACCGCATCGAGAGGTACCCGATGCAGGTTTGGCCGGTGCCGAGCGGATCGGCGCCGGTGGCCGCGATGTCCAGCGGCTGATGGGAGGCCGGCAGGATGAAATCAAGGATTGACAGGTCATGGGGGCCGAGGTCCCAGAACACGTCGATGTCGTCTTGCACCAGGCCCAAGTTGACCCGCACAGTGTCGATGTACAGCAGGTCCCCGAGCTCGCCGGACGCGATCATGTCCCGCAACCGCCGCACCACGGGTGTGTAACAGAACGTGAAATCACACATCAACACCCGCTTCATGGCGGCGGCGGTGGCAACCAGCTGCTCGCCCTCCGCAACAGAGGTGGCCAGCGGCTTTTCCATGAGCACGTGCTTGCCGGCCCGCAGCGCCTTCAATCCGAGAGGGAGATGGGTGTGGGACGGGGTGGCGATGGCCACCGCTTCTATCTCGGGATCGGCCAACAGGTCATCGAAGCTCGCCGTCACCCGCACCTCGCTGCGGCGGCCGAGCACACGGTGGGCTCGTTGCACATCCAGATCGCACACGGCGATGAGAGAGGTGTCCTCGCTTCCGAGGAAGTTTCGGATCAGGTTCGGGCCCCAGTAGCCGGCTCCGACCACTGCCACACCCACGGGCTCCTGCACTTGACGCTCCTCAATGGCGCACGCCGCCGCCTGCTTCGCGGACGCCTTCGGCTTCGAACGTACGACGGACTACTTCGTCCACAACACAGTCCGATCGGCCTGTATTGGGAACGCCCGCCCTACAATCCGCCTGGTGCATCCTGATGTCACGGTAGTTATCCCCACCAAAAACCGCCGAATGCTCCTCCGCCGGGCACTCGGAACCGCGCTCGCTCAGGAACGGGTCAGCGTGGAGGTTATCGTCGTGGACGACGGGTCAGAGGACAATACGGCGAACGATGTGCGCCACTGCGAAGACCTCGACGTCAGATTGATCCGGCACGAGACCAGCCGGGGACTTCCCGCAGCTCGCAACGCCGGGATTGCCCTGGCCCGGGCACCGTGGGTGGCTTTTCTCGATGACGATGATCTGTGGGCGCCGGACAAGCTGGTCAGCCAGCTGGAACTGGCCAACCAGACCCGCGATGACGGTTCCACCCCGGCTTGGGTTTGCTCTAGCTGCGTGCAGGTGGACGAGACGGACCGGATCATGGGCTGGGCCAGCGCCGGGGATCGGGAGATCGATGCCGCCCGCTTGTTGGTGGATGGCGTGGTACCCGGCGGCGGATCAGGGGTGTTGGCCCGCGTTGATGATCTGCGGCGGGCCGGCTTGTTCGACGAGAACGCCCGGCTGTACGAGGACTGGGACATGTGGATCCGTCTCTCGTTGCTTAGCGGCGGGGCGCCATCGGTGGATCGACCGTTGGTGGCCTACCGGGTTTGGACCTCGATGTCGAGCAAGGTGGTTGACCTCGAAGGTGCCTGGCGCAATGTGACGGACCGCTACGCCCATGAAGCGACCCGGTTGGGGGTCACCACGGACCCGCTGGCCATGCACCGTTACCGGGTGTATCGCTCGCTGCACGGCCGCCAACACCAACAGGCCGCCGAGGCGTACCGGGACCTGGCCCGCACTAGTGGGAGTCGCAAGGCCGCCGCCCTGGCCGTGGCCGCCTCCAAGGCCGGGGACCCGCTGCTCTCGGTGCTGTCCTGGCGCAATCGACGCCGGGTGCCGTCCTGGGTGCGGCAAGAGGCCCAGGGTTGGCTGGACACCGTGGACAGCGAGACGCAGCGCTGGTTCGGCGATCTCGAGCCGGTCAGCTGAGCCAAGACCCCTTCCGCGCCGTTCATACCGTTCGCGTCGTTCGCGTCGTTCGCGTCGTTCGTGCTCACCTGCCGGCAGGGTCACCGCTACCACGGTCGCTACTGTCGGGGCGGTGTCGCCTGAGGTAACCGTTGTCATCCCGACGCGGGACCGCAAGCGGCTGGTGCTGCGGGCGCTTCGCAGTGCCCTGGCCCAACACGGCGCCACGGTCCAAGCGGTGGTGGTGGACGATGGTTCGGTGGATGGCACCGCCGCCGCGGTGGCAGCGGCCCATCCCGAGGTCCGGCTGATCCGCCACGATCAGGCGCTGGGCTCCTCGGTGGCGCGCAACGTGGGCATCGAAGCGGCCCGCACCCCTTGGGTGGCGTTCCTCGATGACGATGACGTGTGGGCGCCGGGCAAGCTGGCGGCGCAACTGGCGGCGCTGGCCCAACCCCGTGTCGACGGTGGACGTGCTCGTTGGGCGTGCTGTTCCGCCGTGCTCCTCGACGCCGCTGACCGGCTGATCGGGTGGAATCCGGTGAGGGGTGGGGAGGTTGACCTCGGCGGTCTGCTGATCGAGAACCGGGTGCCGGGGGGCGGATCCTCGGTGGTGGCCGATCGGAAGCTGCTGGCGGCGGTGGGTGGCTTTGCCGACATCGAACACTCCGAGGACTGGGACCTGTGGATCCGCCTGGCGCAGGAGGCGGGCAACGCGGTGGCGGTGGCCCAACCCCTGGTCGGCTACCGGGTGTGGATGTCCTCCTCCAGCCGGATCGAGGGCCTGGAAGCGGACTGGCATTTGGTGCTGGGCCGCCACGCCGAGCTGACCGCCAGGATGAGGGTCCCACCCGATCAGTTGGCGTTGCATCGATATCGGGCCTTTCGGGCCATGCACAGCCGCCACTTCCGGGAGGCCGCGACCTCAATGTTCCGGGTGGCTCGGTTGCAGCGCAGTCCCAAATCGGCGGCGATGGCGTTGGCGGTGCGGATCGGCGGATCGGCCTGTTTCCCCCTCTGGTCCAAGCTCAACGGAGGCCGGGTGCCAGCGGAAGTCCGAGCCGAGACCGAGCGGTGGATGGCGCTGCTGACAGAGGGCCCGGAGCCGTCGGGTGCGGGCGTGGGGCCGGGGCTCAGCGAGGGTGCGGGCGATCGTGGGGGCGAAACGGATCGTGGCGCTGTTGTCCTTGACGTTGTAGATAGCCGTTACAAAGCTCGATGAGGCGGGCCCGGTGGAAGCTGGGCTCGTGGCCGGCGTGGACCACGCGAACCGGTAGCTGCACGAGCCGACGGAGGCTGTCGCAGCAGGCGCGGGGATCGGCGCCGTCGATACCGTCGAGCAACGGGCCGTTGTAGATGGCGTCACCGGACAGCAGCACACCGGTGGCCGCTTCCCACAGACCGATGCTGCCGGGGGAGTGGCCGGGGAGGTGGAGCACCTCGAAGTGTCGGTCGCCGAGATCGATCACCTCACCGTCTTCAAGCAGGCGGGTGGCGGGGGCGGCGGGAAAGGTCACGCTGTCTTCCGCCGGCGTGCCTTGCATGCTGAGTGGTATGGCGTCGAGGATCAGCTCGTCGATCACGTAGCCGGCGGCCAGGTAGGGCCCGAGAACCGCCGGTCCGTACAGGGCGCTGCGCAACGGACAGGCGCCGGGCTGTTCGAGCACTGCCGCTTCGGCGCCATGCACCGCCCGGTGAGTGAACTCGTGCAGCCCACCCACGTGATCGGCGTGGGTATGGGTGGCCACGGCCAGGATCGGGAACGGTGTGGCCCGTCGGACCAGCGGCAGCAGCGGCTGCAATCCCATGCTGGTGTCCACCACCAGGTCAGCGGCGGCGCCCGTGATGTGCCACACGTTGCAGCGCACCATGGGGTGGACGTGGGTCTCCGTGATCAAGCGAATGCCGTCGCCCGCATCGATGACGGTGAACCACGGGTCCGCCACCGGCAGCTGCCACACCGACCGGACGCTACCGGTTGGGGCACCGAGGTGCGGTGGTCCCGTTACGATCCGGAGATGGATCTGGATCTGGCCGGCAAGCGGTGCATCGTCACGGGCGCGTCAAAGGGGATCGGGCTGGCCATCGCGGACTGCCTGGCGGCGGAAGGGGCGGCGGTGGCCATCATCGCCCGGGGAGCGGACGAGTTGTCCCGCCAAGCGGTGGCGCTGACCGAACGTCACGGGGCGGCCGTGACGCCCATCGCCGGAGATCTGTCCCGCGCCGAGGGGGTGACCGCGGTCATCAACGCGGCGCTGGCGGCGTTGGGCGGGGTGGATTGTTTGATCAACAACGCCGGATCATCCTCGGCGGGGACCATTGATCAACTCACCGATGAGGACTGGCAAGGCGGGTTCGATCTGAAGTTGATGGGTTACGTGCGCGCCGCCCGGGCGGTGCTGACGCCGATGCGGGCCCAACAGCATGGCCGGATCATCAACATCGGCGGCGTGGGCGGGCGCAACGCCACCGCGGGGTATCTGCTGGGTTGCTACAACGCCGCGTTGCAACACTTCACCCGGGGCCTGGCGGAACATGTGGCCGCCGACGGCATTCTGGTCAACATCGTCAACCCGGGGCCCATCGCCACTGAGCGGTGGACCACCATGATCGCCAAACAGGTGGAGGGCGGCCAGACCACCGTGGAAGAAGCGTCCCGCCGGGCGGCCGGGTCCATACCACTTGGTAGGGTTGGGGAGCCGTCGGAGGTGGCGGAGTTGGTGGCGTTCTTGTGTTCGGGGCGGGCGGGGTACGTGACGGGTGGGTCCATGTTGGTTGACGGTGGGGCCGCACGGGGGTTGGTGTGATGATGAACAACGCTGAGTTGGCAACCCGCAACGTGTTCGATGTGCGCTCCCTGGTGCAGGTGGAGACCGATGAGGGCGGGGCCGAGGTGCCCTATCGCTTGCATCGCAACGCCTACGTGGATCCGGCGCTGTTCGAAGCCGAGCTGGACCGCATCTTCCACCATACCTGGGTGTATGTGGGCCACGAGAGCGAGGTGCGCACGCCGGGGTCCTTCACCACCACCACCATCGGCCGTCAGCCGGTCATACTGACCCGTACGGAAGGTGGCGAGGTGGTGGTGCTGCTCAACCGTTGCACCCACCGGGCGGCCACCGTATGCCAGGAACAGCGGGGCCAAACCCGGTTTTTCCGCTGCCCGTATCACGGGTGGAACTTCAGGCCCGATGGCACCCTGGTGGGTTTCACGTTCGCCGAGGGCTACGACGACCCCGACATCGATCCGGCCGATTTCACCCTGGCCCGGGCGGCCCGAGTGGCCAGTTACCGGGGTTTCGTGTTCGCCAGCCTGGCACCGCAGGGACCGAGCTTGGTGGAACATCTTGGCAACGCCGCCCCGTATCTGGATCTGCTGGTGGATCTCAGCCCCACCGGAGCTCTGGCGGTGGGCGACGCCGGCCAGAGCCGCTACGCCTATGAGGGCAACTGGAAGATCCAATGCGAGAACGGGGTGGACGGGTACCACGCCAACTTCGTGCACCTGGCCTTCCTGGAGGGCGCGGCGCCGGAGGGTCGGGCGTTGCGGATGTTCAACGGTTCTTCGCCGGGCCGGGCCGCGGATCTGGGCAACGGGCACGCACTGTTGGATCAACGTCCCGTGGTGGCACCCATCTTCGAGCGACAGTTCTCCGCCACCCCCGCAGGCCGGGCCCATCGGGACGCGCTGGTCGACCGGCTGGGGCAGGAGCGGGCCCAAGAGGTGATGCGGACCAACGGTGGCCTGGGGTTCAACCTGTTGATCTTCCCCAACTTGCTGGCCATCCAATATCACTTGCGGGTGGTGCGCCCGGTCAACGTCAACCGCACCGAGGTCACGCTGCACCCCATCCTTTTCGATGGGGCCGAGCCGGAGCTGAACTCGAACCGGTTGCGGGGTCACGAGGCGTTCTACGGGCCGGCCGGGGGCGGGGTGCCCGGTGATCTGGAGATGTTCCGTCGGGTGCAGGAGGGTTTGGCCGCTGAATCGGTGCCGTGGCTGTCCTTCGAGCGAGGCCGGCGCCGCACCGAGATCGGTCCCAACGGCGAACGCATCGGGCACATCACCGATGAGCAGCCCCAGCGCGGGTTCTATCGGCAATGGCTGGCGGAGTTGCAGGCATGACCGCCATGGCGTCGGTGAACCGGTCCGTGTTACCGGTGGCGGATTTTGTGCATCACGAGGCGGCGTTGCTGGACGCCCGTCGACTGGAGGAATGGCTGGAGTTGTTCGCGCAGGACGGGCGGTTGTGGGTGCCGGGCCGCCACGATGATGGCGATTTGGATCCCTCCAGTCAGGTGTCGATCATTTATGACGACGTCAGACGGTTACGGGCCCGGGTGAACCGGCTGCTGTCGGGAAAGGAAAGCGCCCAGGATCCGCCTTCACGCACCATCCGGGCGGTGACCAACCTCCACGTCGGCCACAACCGCGATGGGGGCGGCGGGGGGACCGACGGCGTGGTCCGGGTGGACTCGGTACAAGTGATCTATGAGACCCGGGGGCTGGCGCAGGCGTTGCTCATCCTGCCCTGCCGGGTCAGTTATGCCTTGCGCCCCATCGAGGACTCGGGCGGGTTCCAGATCGTGGAGAAACGCATCGATCTTCTGGAAGTGCACCGACATTTCGACAGTCTGAGCTTTCTACTGTAAAGAGGGTGGTTCGGGCGGGCCTGGTGGTGCGGGCGGGCCTGGTGGTGAGGGTGGCCCTCGGTGCGGCGGGCGGGGTCTCAACACGATGAGGCGGTACCCCCGGTTCCAGTGCTTCACATACCGGGCGGCTCCTGTGAACGGGGTTGTGGGTTGCGTCCGGTGGGCGGTAGCGGACAGTGTGGGCCCATAACCGCACCGGGGAGGCACCATGGGACCGTTGACCGGGACCAAGATCATCGAGCTGTTCTGCATCGGGCCGGGGCCTTTTGCCGGGATGCTGTTATCGGACATGGGCGCCGATGTGTTGTTGGTGGATCGGACGGTGGAGCAGAACCTGGGCTACCCCGACCATGCCTACCGGTATCTCTACCGCAACCGCCGCTCGGTGCGGTTCGACCTGAAAGATCCCGATGATGTGCAAACCGTGTTGGGGCTGGTGGAAACGGCCGATGGGCTGATCGAAGGGTTCCGGCCGGGGGTGGCGGAACGGTTGGGGCTGGGTCCCGAGCAGTGCCTGGCCCGCAATCCCAAGCTGGTGTACGGGCGCATGACAGGGTGGGGTCAGCAGGGTCCGTTGGCTCAGCGGGCGGGCTATGACGCCAACTTCATCTCCGTCACCGGGGCGCTAGCGGCCATTGGGGATCCTGATCGTCCGCCGCCCCCGCCGCTGATCCTGGCCGGGGATTTCGGTGGTGGCGGGGTGTTCTTGGCCATGGGAATGTGCGCCGCGCTGTTCGAGGCCAACCGCTCCGGGAAGGGTCAGGTGGTGGACGCCGCCATCTCCGACGGGGCGCTGAACCTGATGGCGTACTTCTACGGCGGCCTTGACGGTGGCACCTGGATCAACGAGCGAAAGGCCAACCTGGTGGACGGGGGCGATTGGCGCTACGGCACCTGGGAGTGTGCCGATGGGCGCTATGTGTCCACCGCGCTGCTGCAACCGAAGTTCCTGGCCAACTTCGAGGCCAAGACCGGCATCGATTTCCGTGATCTGGGCGCCCCGGGGGATCGGGCCAACTGGCCGGCCTACCGTGAGCGCATGGCGGACATGATGCGGACCCGTACCCGGGATGCGTGGGCGGCCATGTTCGACGGGCTCGATGACACGGTGATGCCGGTGCTTGATCTCACCGAGGCGCCGGACCATCCTCAGAACGCTGCTCGGGAGGCATTTGTGCAGGTGGGCCACACCCGCCAGCCGGCCCCGGCCCCCCGCTTCAGTCGCACCCCCTCTGTGGTTCGTGGTCTGTCACCGACGCCGGGTGAGGGCGGTGCCGAGGCGCTGGCCGAGTGGGGGCTATCCGCCGCCGAGATTGCTGTGCTGGCCCAGCGGGGGGCGTTCGGATAAGGCCCCATACGGTCACGACGGTGGTGAAGCGCGTCAGATGGCGGTGTTGGTCCGGGTGCGCTCCCGGGCCGACTGCTCTGCCCCGTCGCCATCGCAATACCACAAAGTATGGCCAGGGGTCTGCCATGGGTGCTGTCGGTGGCGGCGCGCAACCAATACCGGGCGGCCCCATCGTGATGGGCGCTGTACCGCGGGCCGTTCGCCTGGCATCGGGGGCGAGGCTGACTGCCGCCTGGCGCCCGCGTGCGAGGCGTCTACGATCGGCGCCGACCGACCCCAAACGGCGAAGGGATGGGCCGATGCACGAAACCAAAGAGGATCTGCAACGGCTGCAGCGGCTGCTCGATGCCAGCTACCGGGCCGCCGGTGCCCATCTGCAGGAGGTCATCACCCCCGAGCGTCGGCTGGAGGCGGCCGATCTGGTGTCCATGCTCGACGGTATGGGACTGCTGGTGCTGGCCACGGTGACCGCTGACGGCCGGCCCATCACCGGGGCGGTGGACGGCATCTTCTTCCGGGGCGCCTTCCACTTCGGCTCCTCTCCGGAGTCGGTGCGTTTCCGGCATCTGCGGACCCGTCCGGCGTGCAGCGCCACGCACCTGCCCGGCGAGCAGCTGGCGGTCAGCGTGCACGGACGGGCCCAGCTCATCGACGTCAACGCGGCCGAACACGCCGCCTTCCGCAGTTGCCTGGTGGATGAGATCTACGTGCCCCGCTACGGACCCGAATGGGAACAGATCCTGGACGCCGGGGCCGTCTACGCCCGCATCGACGCCGAGCGGATGTTCACGTTCTGGATGCCGGACCCTTCCTTCGAGGGGTGACCGGCCGGTGGGGTCGGCTCAACCGATGGTCAGCGGCCATGGTCCCCCCATTGCTGGCGCTCAATGGCGCAGGTGCTCATCCAGGCAGCGCATGGTAACCGGGTTCGCCTGGGTGGGGTTGAGCTATACCGCCAGATCGGCCAGGGCGGCGATGACCTCGGCGGCGTCCTCGGCGTGTTGGTTGAAGACGGTGACGTAGGTGATGTGGTGCTCGTCGTGCAACCGCAGAAGCTGTCCGCAGATCTCCTCCACGGTGCCGAAGGCCAGGAAGGGGCAGGTTGCCATCTCCATCATGGACTGGTTCTGGCGCATGGCCATGGTCCGGGCCAGGTACTCCCGGTCCTCGGTGATCAGCAGGGACTGCAGCAGGATGTTGAGCTCGGGGGATACCGGTCGGTTTGCCAGCTGAGACTGGCGGCGGACCAAACCCACCCGGTCGGCCAGGCCGGCCCGGCTGAAGTGGGTGCGGACGTTGGCGCCTTCGAGATCCGGGCTGAACCCGGTGAAGCTGACGATGTGGGCGTGGTGGGCGGCCAGGGTCAGCAACCGGGTGCCGTTGCCGCCGATCAGCAGCGGCACCGGGGACTGCGTGGGGCTCGGCGCCAGCACGTGGTTCGCCAGCCGAACGTGGGGTCCGGGGGTGGTCACGGTCTCCCCGGCGAACAGCAGCCCGAGGGCGGCCACGGTTTCCGCCAGCCGGTCGATGCGAACCCCGGGCAGGTCATAGCTGATGCCGGCCCGGCGGTACTCCGGCAGGGCCCAACCGGCGCCCAGGCCCAACTCCAGCCGTCCGCCGCTGAGCCGGTCCAAGGTGGCCGCCTCCTGGGCCAACACCGCCGGATGGCGAAAGTCGTTGTTCAGCACCAGCGTGCCCAGGCGCAGGGTGGAGGTGGCATCGGCCACCGCCTGCAGGGTGATGAAGGGGGAGGCGGCGTTCAGGTGGTCGGACACCGAGAACGTGGAAAATCCCGCCTGTTCCGCCCAGCGGGCCCGCTCCAGCAGTTGTTGGTGGCTGCTGAAGCCGGCTGCGCTCAACCCGAAGCGGATCAACGTCCCGACCCTGTGTTGGCGGTGCTGGTGAGGTGAGGCGCGTGGGCGGCTGCCATCGTGGCATCGTAGGACCCGGTCGGGGGGGACGGGCACGGAACGTTTACTTCGGGTGGCGCGCCAAGAGACGCCGGTTGAGCGGCCATGAGGTCAGCAACGGCGAGGGCGATCAGGGCAGACTGTCCGGTGATGAGCAACGAGAACCGGGTCAAGCACGCGGTCACGGTTCGGACTCCGCTGGTGGAGGAGCTTTTTGGCCCGCCCGGCCCGGAGCCGGTGCGGTGGGAGCGGCCCTCACCCGACCCGGCCAAGCCCGGCTACTGCCCGGTCTGTGATCGACGGGTGGTCACCACCCGGCTGGAGGAGCATCTCGGCTGCTACGACCCCGACGCCACCTGCAGCACCACCGAGGTGGCGGCCTGGCTGGGCGTAGGTCCAGCCCTCCCCTGAGTGGGACCCGTCGGAAGGTCCGACCCCCCACCAACTCATGACGCGGTCCGGCTGATTCGAGCGCCAGGAAGTCACCCCACCCCAGCAGTTGAACCGCCTCGGACACCCCTGAGGCTGTCGCCTGCATCGCGAGGGGGCCCGGTCGATCCCACTCGCGGGCCAAAACCTAACGTGACGTGATGACTGAGCCCGCGAGTGGCCGTTCGTGCCGGGCGTCGGGTCCAGCCCGACGCGCCGCAACCGCGAGCCGGCCGGCCCGGTGGGATGCCACCAGGCCGGCCGTACTCAACGGTATGACCGCTCAGCCGCCGTGGCGCAACAGCTTGCCGGGGGTGGCCCCGGTGCACTCGCCATCGGTGAAGGTCTCCACGCCGTTGACGAAGATGTGGTCGTAGCCCTTGGCCCGTTGCACCCGGCGCCACTCCCCACCGGGCAGGTCGAACACCGGCTCACCTACCCACGGCGGGTCGATGTCGAGGTTGTCGATGTCGTAGACCAACACGTCAGCGGCGGCACCCTCGCGCAGCACCCCACGGTTCTTGAAGCCCGCGGCGTGAGCGGCCAGCGCCGACATGCGGTAGTGGGCTTCTTCCAACGTGATCTTCTTCTCGTCACGCACCAGCCACATCAGCAGGTCCGTGGTCCAGGCGCCACCGGTGAAGAACTTGGTGTGGGCACCGCCGTCGGACACCCCGGGCATGGTGTAGGGCGACTCGGTGTACACGCCGGCCATGTGGTCGGGGTTGTAGGTGGGGCCCTCGCCCAGGAACTCCGTCTTGAGATCGGTCTCGAGGGACAGGTCCAACATCACGTCCACGTAGTGCTTGCCCTCTTCCTCGGCGATGCGACCGAGGGACTTGCCCACGTACTTCTGCAGATCCGGTCGGCGGGCCACGCCCTGCACCACCAATTTGTGAGCCTTGCCGCCCACCGCGATCTGGGTCTGGCTGAACAGGGTGTTGGCCTGCTCCATCTCGCGCTTGATGGCGTCACGGATGTTGGGATCACGCATCTTGCGGATCTTCTCCTCCAACGTTCCGGTGGTGGCTTCACGCCAGGCCGGGCTGGAGTCGTACAGGTTCCATTCGTCGAGGGAGAAGGCGAAACCGGTTCGGATGGAGAAACCCTGCCCGTAGATCGGCAGCCCGTCGGCTTGGGCCTTGGCCAGCCATTCCAGGCGCTCCTGATGTACCCGGGGGTTGCTCTGGCTGACCGGCACCGCGTTGTCGATGATGGGCCGGCGGGCGACCTCGGCCAGACGCCGCTTGAACGCCGCGTCATCGGGGTCGTTGGGGTTGGGGCTGGTGGCCTGGGTGAGCTGGATGAAGCCCTCATCACGTTCCCGGAGCACCTCTGCCAAACAGAAGATGTCCTCGTCGCACATTGTGTCGGTAACCATGGGGGAACCGTCGAAGTCCGCCTGGGTGGAGTTCTCGCCAAGGCGCTGGATGGAGAAACCGCACAGGCCGGCGTCCATGCCCTCGTGCAACAGGCGCTGCATCTCCTTGCGCTCGGCCTGGGTGGCGGAGCGGGTCTTGGCCGCTTCGAGGCCCATCACGTAGATCATGAGTGAGGCGGTGGGCATGTACTGCACCACGTTCACGCCGAGCGGGGCGCGCTCCAAGCTGTCGAGGTACTCGGGGATGGTCTCCCAATCCCAGTGGGGCAGGAAACCCTCACGCATGGCGTCCATGGGGATGGCCTCGGTGCGGACCATGGTCAGCATCGAGCGCTCCCGGAAATCCGGCTTGCAGGGGGCGAAACCGAACCCGCAGTTGCCCAGCACCACCGAGGTGACACCGTGCCAGCTGGAGATGGAGCACCACGGATCCCAGCGGACCTGGGCGTCATAGTGGGTGTGCAGATCAATGGCACCGGGGGCCACGATGGCGCCATCAGCGTCGATCACCTTGTCGGCGCTGCCCTTGGCCCGGCCGCCGATCTGAGCGATGCGGCCATCCTTGATCCAAAGGTCACCCTTGTAGCGCGGCACGCGAGTGCCGTCAACGATGGTGCCCCCCTTGATGTGGACGTCATAGGTCATAATGCCAGCTCCTTGTACGCGGGCTCCCTGCCGCGCTGCGCGGTTTTACCACCCCCGGACCCCCTTGGGCGTGACGAACGTCGCACGCGTCGATGTCCGGGCGAACGAAGCGGGTGGCGTTGTTCATGTCCGGTGCCCGCGAGGTGGGGCTGTTCGCTGCTGTTGGGCCGGGTTTCGTAGGCTGGGGCCGGGTGTGTCAAACCACCACGCTGTTGAGGAGCGCCACCATGACGTCGATCATTCCCGAGCCGGACCTTCACAATGTGTGGCGCACCGAGACGCCCGGCAACGATGGGTGGTTGCGCTCGGCCCGGCCCGACGCCGCGGACAAGTTCTTCATGGTCTCCGCTGACGGCCACGTGCAAGAACCTCGCAGCATCTTCAAGAAGCGCCTGCCCGAGGAGTTTCACGATCGGCTGCCCAACGTGGTGACCAAGCGCGACGGTGAGCAGTATCAGAAGACCGAAGGTTTCCGGCACACCAAGCTGAACTGGGTTGATCCGCTGCAGGGCCACGAGAAGTTCCGCTATGAATCCGGCCGCAAACCCGATGAACGGTTGGCCGAGTTGGCGCTGGACGGCACCGACGCCGAGGTGCTGTTCCCGAATGTGGGTCTGGCCATGTGGGCCACCAAGGACGCCGCGTTCTCCCACATGATGTGCCGGGCGTGGAACGATTGGGCCTGGGAGAACTACGGGCCATACAACGACAAGCTGGCGCCCATGGCCTGCATGGCCCCGGCGGTCATCGATGACGCCATCGCGGAGATCCAGCGTTGCGCCGCGCTGGGCTTCAAGGGGTTGTGCCTGCCCTGCAAGCCGGTGTTCGGCGTGCCCGACGTTGATGATCTCAACTACAACCTCAAAGAGTTCGAACCGCTGTGGGATTGCATTGAAGATGTGAATCTTCCAGTGACCTTTCACGTGTCCACTGGCCGCGATCCCCGCACCGCCCGCAGCAACGGTGGGGCCATCATCAATTACACGGTGCATTCGTTGGCGCCGTCAATGGAACCCATCGTGAACATCTGCGCCTCCGGTGTGGCTGAACGACACCCGAAGATGCGTTTTGGGGTGATCGAGGCCGGGATCGGCTGGGTGCCGTGGGTGCTCGAAGCCATGGATGAGGCCTACCGCAAGCACCACATGTGGGTGCGGCCCAAGTTGGACGGCCTGCCCAGTGACTTCTTCCGGCGCCAGGGTTTCGCCAGCTTCCAAGAAGATCACGCCGGTTTGGATCTGGCCCGGGAGCACAACCTGGTCGACAACTTCCTGTGGGCCAATGACTTCCCCCACCACGAGGGTTCCTGGCCGTATTCGGCGCAGGCCATCGAACGCACCATGGGCCGTCTGAATGACGCCGAGCGGGCCAAGATCTTGGGCCTCAACTCTGCGCGCATCTTCGGTTTCGAGATCCCGCAGCGCTACCTCAACCACCCCGACGCCGTCGAGGTGGCCCGCGCCGGCCGTTGATGGTGCGTACGCCCCTTCGAACATGACGAGGCTCGTGTACTTTTTCCGCTGGCGGCCTCTCTTTCAAATCCACGGAGGGCCTCTTCGGACGACGGGTGCGGGCGATGGCAGTGGTGTTGGCGGATCATGAAGTGGTGCGTGAGATCGGTCGTGGCGCGTCCTCAGTGGTGTACGAGGCCCGCCAGCTCGAGCTCGGGGGGCGGCCGGTAGCACTGAAGGTGATCCAGTTGGCGGACCTCGACGACGGCGCCTTGCGTCGATTCGATCGGGAGAGAAGCTCGCTGGCGGCGCTATCAGGCCATGAGGGGGTGGTCACGGTCTTCGGGGCCGGCCGCACGGCAGAGGGTTGGCCGTGGATCTCCATGGAGCTGATGCAGGGGTCACTCGGCGGGTGGATCGCCGAGCACGGCACGCTGGGTTGGGTCGATGCGGCCCGCGCCGGAGTGGTGGTGGCCCGGGCGCTGGCGGCCGCCCACGACGCCGGCATCCTGCACCGTGACATCAAACCCGAAAACGTGTTGTACGACGGGGCCGGCCGGGCCCGCCTGGCGGACTTCGGCATCGCGTCGGTGGGTCTGTCGGCCACGACCACCAAGACCACCATGAAGGGGTTCACCGGCACCGTGCTGCACGCCGCGCCGGAGCTGCTCGCTGGCGGTACGCCGTCCGAAGCCAGTGATATCTACGGGCTGGGTTCCTCCTTGTTCGCCCTGGTCGCCGGCCGTGCGCCCCACGCCCGGGTGGGGGAGGACAACCTGTTGGCCTTGCTGGGACGCATCGCCACCGCGCCCATCCCTGATCTCCGCAACCTCGGTGCGGCCGATGAGTTCGCCAGCCTGATCGAGCGGTGCCTGGCCACCGAGCCGTCCCAACGCCCCGCCACCGCCCACGAGCTGGTGGCCGGTCTGCAGGCCTTGCTCGATGATGGCCGCGACGTGGAGTTTCGCTTGCCGGTGGGGCTGTCCAACGGCGCGGCGGCCGCGGTCAGTGGCGCGCCCACCATTCACAGCCCGATCGGTGCCCCGGGGAACGCCACCGTGCTGAACCTGGTCCGTGGCCCCCAGGCGCCGATCGACAGCGGGCCGTCCGTTGCATCCGCTGGGTCCGTTGTCGAGCGGCCCCAACCGCTTGATCCCACGTCGGCGCGGTGGCCCCGACATCGGGCGAAGGTGCTGGTGGCAGCGGTGCTGGTGGCCATCATCGGGTTGGGCGGCGGCGCCTTCGCCCTGATCGGCGGCGGGGGCGGCGAAGAGATCGCCGCCGGGGGCGGCGAAGAGATCGCCGCCGGTGGGGATCCCGACGCCAAGCCCACCCCGGACGCCATCCGCTCCACCAACGCCTCCACCACCACCTCCACCTCCAGTTCGACAACGACCACCGCCAAACCCCCGGCGCCGGTACTCACGATGAACATCTTTGACGGCCAGTCCCTGACCTCGGCGGCCTTGCCAGATCACATCGCCCCGGTCGGTGGAACCGTTGAGGTTGGCGCCACCCTGACCGTCAACGACCTCTCGATTCCGGTGGCGGCGGATGGCTCCTGGCGTTACGACGCCAAGCTGAACCCCGGCGAGAACCTGTTGGTGTTCGTGGCTCGGAAGACGGGCCAGTCCGACACCCGCCAGAGCTATCGCATCACCCTGGTCATGTCTGAGACCGGGGCCACGCCCTTGCCGCAGCCCGCGCCCGGTGTGACCTCCCCAACGCCGGCTGGCACCGAAGCGGGCTCGCCGTCCGGTCCGTCGCAGCCCTCGGCTCCCTCATCGCCCGGAAGCCCGACCCCGTCGACCCCGACCCCGACCGCTTCCACAGCCCCGCCGCTGCCGGCGTTGGCACCGGACTGGGGACTGGACATCAATCCCCTCGTGGTCGGTCAGACCGGGACGTTCACCGCCACCGGCACCGTTGATAGCGCCACCGGGTTCTTGTGGGATTGGGGCTACGGCGGCCGGACGTCGAGCGGTGCGGTGGCCACCTACGCCTGGCCCGAGTACGGGTCGTTCACCGTGCGCCTGACCGTGTCGCGGGGGGCGGAGAGCGCCACCAAGACCTACACCGTCGTGGTCAACGACGGACATCCGACGGCCACGCTGAGCGGACCCGACACCATCCGGGCCAACGTGAACACGTTCTTCAGTACCACCAGCAACGCATTTGCCCGCTCCGGTACCTGGTCGGACAACTGCAATCCCCCGCAGCGACCGAACTGGAGCCCCGGCGATGGCTTCGGCGGCACGTGGGACCCGAGTTTGAACGGCAGCTCCTGCACCTTGTCACTGACCGTGTACAACGCCACCGGACAGCGCTACACCGTCAGCAAGAACTACACCGTGGTCGCCTGATCCATGGCCCTGATCCGATAAGCGCCGCCGAGCAGCTGCGTGCCGGCGGGGCTACGGTCCTTGACCATGGCCTCGATAGTGGTTGCCGGTGGGGGAATGTGCGGGCTCGCGGCCGCCATGATGTTGGCCGATGACGGCCATGCGGTGACCGTGGTGGAGCGAGACCCCGCGGCGCCCCCCGCAGACCCCGACGGCGCCACCACTTGGCAGCGGCGCAGCGTCGCCCAGTTCGGGTTGGCCCATTGGCTGCATGCCCGTGGCACCGCCATCATGCGTGACCGACTGCCCCGGGTGCACCAGCTGATGGCCACCAACGGCGGCAAGGAGTTCAACCTGGTCAAGTTCTTCCTCAGCATGCAGCCCGGCGCCGAGGTGGTTCCCGACGATGACCGCTTCGATCAGTTGACCGGTCGCCGCAGCACGCTCGAGTGGGCCTTCGCCACTGCAGCGGCCGAGCACCCCCACATCACGGTGCGCCGCGGTGAGGCCATCGCCGGGTTCACCGCGGGCGTTTCGGTGCTGGCTGGCGTGCCGCACGTGAGCGGCCTGCGGTTGGATTCCGGCGAGTTGTTTCCCGCCGATCTGGTGATCGATGCCACCGGGCGGCGATCCTCAACACCGCAGTGGCTGGCCGACATCGGCGCCCGTCCGCCCGCCGAAGATGCCCAGGACTCCGGTTTCGCCTACTACGGGCGCTACTTCCGATCCGCTGACGGCGCCACCCCGGCGATCATGGGGCCGCTGCTGGCGCCCTATGGCTCCTTCTCGGTGCTCACCCTCCCGGCGGACAACGGCACCTGGTCGGTGACGCTGTACGCCCTGGCCGAGGATAAGCCGTTGCGCCGCTTCCGTGACGCTGCGGTGTACGACCGGGTGGTCCGGGCCTGTCCGCTCCAGGCTCACTGGCTGGACGGTGAACCCATCACGGACATTTCGTCGATGGCCGGGGTTGTTGACCGCCACCGCCGTTTCGTGGTGGACGGCAGGCCGTGCGCCACCGGCGTGCTGTCGGTGGGCGATGCCAGCTCCTGCACCAACCCCTCGCTGGGCCGTGGCATCACGTTGGGTCTCCTGCACGTGGAGATCCTGCGGAGCGCCATCGCGGAGCATCTCCAAGATCCGGCCGAGCTGGCACTGGCGTTCGACCACGCCACCGAGAGCGCAGTGCGGCCGTGGCACGACGCCACCACGGCGATCGACCGACGACGGGTCCAGGAGATGCGAGCGGTGGCGGCGGGCGGCACCCACGAGCCCGATCAGTCCGAGCAGATCGCCCTGCTGCTCGCCAGCGCCGGCGCCTTCGACCCCATCGCAGCCAGATCCTTCGGGGAGATCTTCACCTGCACCACCCTGGCGGAGCAGGTGTTCGCCCGCCCCGGCGTGTTCGAGCACATCATCGGACTGGCCGAACGGGCTGATGTCCAGCCGTTGCCGGGCCCCGACCGGGCGCAGCTCCTGGAGTTGGTGCGCTGACCGAGGGCGGCCGCGGGCGACGGTTCGTTGACCGTTTGCGGCTTTCCACCCCGTCTTGGATCCGTAGGAGCTGGCGTCAGTCGTCGTGCATGCCGCCTCCGTCCAGCGCGGAGCGAGCGGTTGAGCGCATGCGGCGCAGCAGCCGGCCCTCGACGGCCACCACATTGGGATGGGTCCCGCCGTTGGCGTCCGCCGCAGCCTGCCACGCCGCCAGGCGTTGCTGGGCGGTGGCCGGATCGGCCAACTCAGCACAGTCGAGCTGATTGCCCTGGAGGTCCACGGTGATGGTGTCACCGTCGCGCACCAGCGCGATCGGGCCGGCGAGGTGGGCCTCGGGCGACACGTGCCCGATCACGAGGCCCACCGATCCGCCGGAGAAACGCCCGTCGGTCATCAGCGCCACGGTGATGTCCCGCTGGCGACACAGCGCGGTGATGCGAGAGGTTGGGTCCAACATCTCGGGCATCCCCGGCGCGCCGCGAGGGCCCACGTAGCGGATCACGATCATGTCACCGTCGGAGATCACTTCCGGTCGATCAGCCAGGGTGTCGATCAGGCTCTGCTCGCTGTCGAACACCCGCGCCCGGCCGGTGAAGCGCCCATCGACAATGCCGCGCTCCACGCCGGCCAGCTTGAGGATGGCGGCGCCACCGGGTGCCAGGTTGCCGTGCAGCAGCCGCAGCCCGCCGGTGTCCTTGAACGGTGTGGCCAGCGGGTGGATCATGTCGCCGTCGGGCGCGGGGGGTGCCAGCCGGGCGACCTGCTCCGCCAGTGTCTCGCCGGTGCAGGTGCGGGTGGTGCCGTCCAGCCACCCGCCGCGCAGTAGTTCGGCCACGATCACCGGAAGGCCCCCGACGGTTTCCAGATCGACCATGGAGTACGCACCGAAGGGCCGCATGTTGACCACCACCGGCAAACGGCTGGAGAGGTCGTTGAACTCCTCCTGGCTCATGACCTGGTCCCAGAAGTCCAGCCCGGCGGCGCGCGCCAGTTCCACCGCGTGCAGCGCCACGTTGGTGGAACCGCCCATGGCCATGGTGACGGTGACGGCGTTGCGCAGGGCGGCGGGGGTCACGATGTCACGCGGTCGCAGACCCATCTTGCGCATGGTGACCAGGCACTCCACGAGCTCCGCGGGGAACTGCTCGATGCGGCGCGGATCGTCGGAGGCCGGCGCCACCATGTGGAGGGGCTCCATGCCCGCCACGGCGATGAACGTCTGCATGGTGTTGTAGGTGAACATGCCCCCACAGCTGCCCTGGCCGGGGCAGGCGTGCAACGCGGTGCGGGTGCGGGTCTCGTCATCGGCGCTGGCCACCTGGAACGCGGCCACGATGTCCAGTCGTTCGTTGGTCACCGGGTCGATGCCGGGGTGAATCGAACCGTCCGACAGCAGCACCGCCGGCACGTTGAAGTCCAAGATGGCGGCGAGCGTGCCGACCGGCGGCTTGTCACAGGCCACCACGGCGATCACCCCGGCCATATCGCTGGCCCGCAGGTGCAGCTCGGTGGCATCGTTGACTGCTTCCCGGCCGATCAGCGAGTAGCGCATCTGGGCGGTCCCGTTGAGCTGGCCGTCGGACACGGCGAGGGTGAACCCGGGCGCGATCAGCCGGATGGGCAACCCATCCCGGGCGATCCGGGCCGACAGGGCCAGGTGCACCGCGTCCACCTTGCTGCGAACGCCCAGGTAGCACTGGCTGTCTCCGAGGTTGCCGAGCACGCCCCACACCGGCTGGTGGATCAGCGCGGGATCCTCCCCGAGCCAGCGAGCAGTGCCCACCCGCTGGACGTCTCGGCCCGGGTTGCCGGACACGAACACCTGCGTCTCGCTGGCTTGGCTTTCGGCCACGTCTACTCCCCTGATGATCGGGCTCGGCGGGCAACCGGCAGCCTCGGCATGTCTGCCCGACGATTCTTGTCGACCGACGCGCGTCCGCGGTTACCGATTCGCCGCCGGGCCCCGGCTGCAGCGAACGGTGGTCGACGCTAGCGTCCGCGGCCGGTGGCAGCGCCTTCGCTGATCGGCCTCAACATCGGCACCAAGCCCGGGGACGAGCCGCCTCTGAGCTGAGGGTCCGAAAACTGGCCTGAGGTGTGGGACCCGCAGAGCTCCGCTCACACGAAAGCGGCCCTGACCTGCGTGGATCCGCTGGTCAGGGCCGAGTCTCAGGGCGCCCTCGACAGGACTCGAACCTGTGCACACGCCTCCGGAGGGCGATGCTCTATCCGCTGAGCTACGAGGGCTGGGGTGAGTCATCATAGCCAAGCCCACGGCCGGAGGGCAGCCGGTTACTCCGCCACCCAGTCCCGGCCGTCGTCGCCGCCGAAGTAGGTGCGCTGGGCGATGCGGGAGTTCTCTGACCGGCCCATGAACGCTGCGGCCACGTGGTCCATGTGTTGGATGGCCCGACCCATGGCCAGGGCCTGGGCGTTGATGGACGCCTTGGACAGCGTGACGGGCACCGGCGGCTGGCGCAGCACCTCCCCGGCCAGGCGCTCGGCCGCCGCCACCAGCTCCGCCTCATCGTTGACGGTCTCGGTCCAAAATCCCATCTGGTCCAGCTGCTCGGCGTCATAGGTCCGGCCCAGGATCAGCATCTCCTTGGCCTTGTGCGGGCCCACCAGGTTGACCAGCACCGGTAGCGAATGCCACGTCAGGTTGAACCCGATGCTGACCTCGTTCAGCGTCAGCCGCACCGACGGGGCCCCGATGCGGAAATCGCATGCCGCCGGGAGGACCCCGCCCCCGCCGATCAGGTACCCGTGGCAGGCGGCAATGGTCACCGCGCTCAGATGCAGCAGCGTGTCGTACATGGCGGCCCCGGCCTTGGACGCCACCATGGCCTGGGCGCTGTTCCGCTTCGGCAGCTTGAGATCAGCTCCGGAGCAAAAGCTGGGGCCGTCACCGCGCACGATCACCACCCGGACTCCAGGGTCGGCCTCGATGTCCCGGCATGCCTGATGCACGTCGGCGATGAACTGGTCGTTGACTGCGTTGTGGACCTCGGGCCGGTTGAACACCAGGTGACGCAACGCGCCGTCGCCATCGAGCCGCACGGTTTGGTAGCTGTGGTCGGTCATGGTGGGATTCTCGCGGGCTTGTGGGCCCGCCGGCTGCCGGCCGGTAGCGTGACCGGCCGTGATACAGGACCAGTTGCGCGCCCACATTGCCCGGGCCTTGGGCTCGTTGGGGGTCGCGGTCCCCGCCGCCATCGTCATGGGGCGCCCGGCCCGCTTGGAGCACGGGGACTGGTCCACCAACGTGGCCCTGGCCACCGCCAAGCCCGCCGGCAAGAACCCCCGCCAGCTGGCCACGGACCTGGTGGCCGCCCTTGAGGCTGACCTTCCCGCCCACGTCAGCCGCATCGAGGTGGCAGGCCCGGGATTCGTGAACTTCCACCTGGCCGCCAGCTGGCTGCACGATATCCTGACCAACGCCGTGACCGCCGGACCCCAGGGGTTCGCCCGGCCGGACCTGGGTGGGGGCAAGCGGGTGAACGTGGAGTTCGTCTCCGCCAACCCCACCGGTCCGCTGCACGCCGGCGGCGGTCGCTGGGCGGCCTACGGAGACGCGCTGGTCAACCTGTTGAACCATTGCGGCTACCGGGCCGATCGGGAGTACTACCTCAATGACCGGGGCGTGCAGATGCGCCTGTTCGGTGAATCCCTGGCGGCGCTCAAGGCCGGCGATCCGGTGCCCGAGGACGGCTACAAAGGCCAATACCTCGAGGAATGGGCGGCGGAGATGCCCGCTGACGCTGACCCGGTCGAGTGGGGGTATGAGCGGGTGAAACAGGACCTGCGCGAAACGCTTGACGGTGTGGGCGTGCACTTCGACACCTGGTTCTCGGAACGGTCTCTGGTCAGCAGCGGGGCCATTGATGCCACCCTGGCCGACCTCGCCGCCCGTGGTGCCAGCTTCGAACTGGACGGCGCGGTCTGGCTGCGCACCACCGATTACGGGGACGACAAGGACCGGGTGTTGGTCAAGTCCGACGGCGAGCCCACCTACTTGCTGCCCGATCTGGCCTATCACCGCAACAAGTTCGAGCGGGGCTACGAGCAACTGATCGACATCTGGGGGGCGGACCACCACGGCTACGTGGCCCGCCTCCTGGCCGGCATCACCGCGCTGGGCCACGAGCCGAACGAGGTCGAGCTGATCTTGGGGCAACTGGTCACCCTCAAACGCGACGGCGTCGAAGTGAAGCTTTCCAAACGGGCCGGCAGCATGGTCACCCTCGGCGAGGTGGTGGAAGAAACCGGCGCCGACGCCGCCCGGCTCACGTTCCTGCTGCAATCCCTCGACACCCGCCAAACCGTTGACCTGGCCCTCATGGTGGCCCAAACCAACGAAAATCCCGTGTATTACGTGCAATACGCCCACGCCCGCATTTCCTCGCTGGTGCGTCAGGCAGCCCAGGCCGGGGTGACCCGCCTGCCGCTGGAGCAGGTCGATCTGAGCCGGTTGGTGCATGAGCGGGAGCTGGCCATACTGCGCAGTCTGGCCGAGCTGGAGGACACCGTGATCATGGCCTGCAACGAGCGGGCCCCCCACAAGGTGACCACCTGGGTGCGGGAGTTGGCCGGTGCCTTCCACGGCTTCTACCACGACTGCCGCATTCTGGGGGAAGGCGTCGAGGAACCGGTCACCCAGGCTCGGTTGTGGTTGATCGAAGCGACCCGGGTCGGGCTGTTGGTGGGCCTAGGCATCTTGGGGGTAAGCGCCCCGGAGTCAATGTGAGCGCGGCCCCAGGTCCCGCTGCGCCCATCGCCCTTCGCCTACTGCCCGACACCGCCACGTCCGGGCCCCGGGGGCAGCTGCTGTTGGGCGGCGTCGACACCGTGGCGTTGGCTGAACAGTTCGGTACCCCGCTGTTCGTGTACGACGAGGAACACCTGCGTCGCCGTTGCCGCCAAGCGGCCCAGGCCTTTCCCGGGGGTGCCTATTACGCCACCAAGGCCTTCCTCTGTGGGGCCATGGCCAAGGTGGCGCACGAGGAGGGCATGCGTCTCGACGTGGCCTCCGGTGGTGAGCTGGCCCTGGCGTTGCGAGCGGGCGTTCCGGCCCAAGATCTGCTGCTGCACGGCAACAACAAATCCGATCAGGAACTCGCCGCCGCCCTGCACGTCGGTGTGGGGCGCATCGTCATCGATTCCTTTGACGAGATCGACCGTTTGGAACGCCTGCTGGGCCAACGCAGCGGGGTCCGCGATCGCTATGGTGCCGGTGATGATCGTCCGAAGGTCTTGATTCGGGTCACCCCTGGATTGCATGTCCATACCCATCAGTACATCTCGACCGGTCAGGAAGACTCCAAGTTCGGTTTCGGCCTGGCCTCCGGTTCCGCCGCCGCAGCCATCGCCCGTCTTCGCCGCCCGGACTGCCCGGTACGGTTGGTGGGCCTGCACCTGCACATCGGCTCCCAGGTGTTCGTGGCGGACAACTTCGCCCGGGCCATTGAGGCGGTGGCGCCGTTCGTGCGTGAGGCCGGCCTGGCCGAACTCAATATCGGCGGCGGGCTGGGCGTGGCCTACGTGGCCGCCGAGCACAGCGAGTCCATTACCGACTGGGGTCAACGGGTGCACGCCGCCTGTGCCGCTGCCGGCATCGAAGCGGTCATCTCCGCCGAACCGGGCCGGGCCATCGCGGCCCAAGCGGCCATCACCTTGTACCGGGTGGGCACCGTCAAGGACCTCCCCGGCATTCGGACCTACGTGGCGGTGGACGGCGGGATGATCGATAATCCCCGGCCCGCCATGTACGGCAGCGAGTACGAGGCGTTCCTGCCCCGGGCCCTCGGTGCCAGCCGGCCGCGTCGGGTACGGGTGGTGGGCAAGCACTGCGAATCCGGCGATGTGTTGCTGCACGATGCCGCCGTGCCCGAGGACCTGGCGGTGGGTGACCTGCTGGCCACCCCGGTCACGGGGGCCTATGGCTGGTCGATGGGGTCCAACTACAACCGAATGGGACGCCCCGCCATCGTGTTCGTGGCCCACGGTCAAGCCCGCTTGGTGGTCCGCCGGGAGTTCGACGAGGACCTCATGCTCACCGACCTCGCCCTGGACCCGCCCGCACCGGACCAGCCGGCGTCCAGCCCGGGTTCAGAGTCGGAGTCGGGGTCGGGGTCCGCGTCGGGGTCCGCGGCGTCGGGCGGCAGCGGGACTGCTCGGCGGTAGGCTCGACCGTCGTGGTGACACACCCCCAAACGACCCCGGTCCGCATCGGCTTGTTGGGCTGCGGCAACGTCGGCGCGGCCTTCGCGGCCCTGGTCAACCAGCGTGCGGAGGCCATTGAGGGCCAAAGCGGACTGCGCCTGGAGGTCACCCGGGTGGCGGTGCGCTCCACCTCCCGGGATCGTGGCCTGACCTTCGCCCCCGGCGTGCTGACCCATGACGCCACGGCCGTGGTCAACGATCCCGACGTGGACTTGGTGGTGGAGGTAATGGGCGGTATCGAGCCGGCCCGTTCGCTCATCACCGACGCCCTCAAGGCCCACAAGCCGGTGGTTACCGCCAACAAGGAACTGCTGGCCAACGTCGGTCCCGAGCTGTATCAGGCCGCGGAAACCGCCGGGGTGGATCTGCTCTTCGAGGCCGCGGTGGGTGGGGCCATCCCCATCATGCGGGCCCTGCGGGAATCGCTGCGGGGGGAGCGGGTGCGCCAGCTGCTGGGCATCGTCAACGGCACCACCAACTACATCCTCACCCGCATGACGGAGGCCGGCGCCTCCTATGCCGACGCTCTGGCTGAGGCCCAGTCCCTGGGTTATGCCGAACGGGACCCCACCGCCGACGTGGAGGGATTCGACGCCGCCGCCAAGGCCGCCATCTTGGCCACGGTGGCCTTCGGGGCCGCGGTTGCCGCCGGTGACGTGTACCACGAGGGCATCTCGCAGATCACCGCCAGCGACATCGACTTCGCCCGGCGCCTGGGCTATGTGGTCAAGCTGCTGGCCATCACCGCCGAGCACGACGACGGAACCATCGGGGTGCGGGTCCATCCGGCCATGGTCCCCAATGAGCATCCGTTGGCGTCGGTGCGTGATTCGTACAACGCGGTGTTCGTGGAGGGCGCCGCCGCCGGGAACCTGATGTTCTACGGGCGCGGCGCCGGCGGTAATCCCACCGCTTCCGCCGTGCTGGGCGACGTGCTGGATGCGGCCGCCAACCTCCGCAACGGGTCCGCCGGCTCGCTGGGGATGTTGCGCACCGCCCGTATCCGCCCCATCGACGACGTCGAATCGGAGTACTACCTGCAGCTCGAGGTCAATGACCAGCCGGGCGTGCTGGCCCGGGTGGCCACGGTGTTCGGCCAGCACGGGGTTTCCATCCGCAGCATGGAACAAGATGGCCTGGGTGACGCCGCCCGGCTCATCTTCATCACCCACATCGCCCGGGAAGCCTCGGTGCAAGCCACCCTGGCCGACCTGCGGGGCCTGGACGCGGTCCGCAAGGTGAACGGCCTGCTGCGGGTGATCGGCACCAGCGCCTGATGCAGTACGTCTCCACCCGGGGAGCCGCGCCCGCCCTGAACTTCGCCGATGTCCTGTTAGTGGGCGTGGCCACCGACGGCGGCCTGTACGTGCCCGAATCGGTGCCGCCGTTGCCCGCGGACTGGGACCGGCCCCGCCCCTACGCGGAGCTGGCCACCGAGGTCATGTGGCCCTACCTGGGCGAGGGGTTCATTGAACGGGACCACTTCGCGGCCATGGTGGCGGACGCCTACGCCGGCTTCGAGCATCCCGACGTGGTTCCGGTGCGCCAGATCGAACCCGGTCTGCACCTGGCCGAGCTGTTCTGGGGCCCCACCTTGGCCTTCAAGGACCTGGCGTTGCAGCTGGTGGGGCGGTTGTTCGAGTACGAACTGGCCCGCCGCGGAGAGCGGGTCACCGTCATCGGCGCCACCTCCGGGGACACCGGCTCCGCTGCCATCGAAGCGTTGCGGGACCGTGACGCGGTGGACTGCGTGATCTTGCACCCCCACGGCCGGGTGTCGGAGGTGCAACGCCGGCAGATGACCACGGTGGACGCCACCAACGTCACCAACCTGGCGGTGGAAGGCACCTTCGATGATTGCCAGGACCTGGTCAAGGCCATGTTCGCCGACGTCGAATTCCGTCAGCGGATGCGGCTGTCGGCGGTCAACTCCATCAACTTCGCCCGCATCCTGGCCCAGATCGTGTACTACGTGAGTTCCACTGCGGCGCTGCGCCAGGCCGGTTACGCCGCGGCCACCACGCCGGTCAGCTTCGTGGTGCCCACCGGCAACTTCGGCAACGTCTACGCCGGGCACCTGGCACGCCGGGCCGGGCTGCCCATCAGCCGTCTCCTCGTCGCCTCCAACGCCAATGACATCCTGACCAGGTTCTTCACCACCGCCACCATGGCCACCACCGAGGTGTGCCCCACCCTCAGCCCCTCCATGGACATCCAGGTCAGCTCCAACCTGGAGCGGGTCCTGTGGGAGCTATTGGGCGAGCGCGGCGAGGACGTGGACAACCTGCTGCGGCGTTTCCGGGCCCAGGGCCGCGTCAGCGTGCAAGCCCACGAACTGGCCCGTTTGCAGGAGACCTATGCCGCCTACCGGGCCGATGACGATGCCTGCTTGGAGCTGATGGCGCGCTACCACCAGCGTCACGGGCTGCTGGTTGATCCCCACACCGCCGTGGCGCTGTCCGCCGCCGAGCAGCACGGTTATGACGCGGACCATCCGCTCATCGTGTTGTCCACGGCCCATCCGGCCAAGTTCGCCGATGCCGTGCAGCGCGCCACCGGGGTGACACCCGCGCTCCCGCCCCGGCTGGCTGATCTGCTGCAACGGCCCGAGCGCTATCGGGTGGTGGCCAACGATTTGATCACGGTGGAGGCGCTGGTGGACGAAGCGGCCACGGCAGGATTGGTGGCGGGTTCGCATCCGCCGCCGGGTAACAGGTTGGGTTTACACGTCGGATCGGGCCAAGCTGGCGGCCGGACGGAGGAAGTGGGCTCGTGAAATACGTGGTGTGCGTTCCCGATGGGTGCGCCGACGAACCGGTGGAATCCCTTGGCGGGGCCACCCCGCTGGAGTACGCCCGCCTGCCGGTGCTGGCCAGCTTGGCCGCCCGGGGCACGGTGGGCCGGGCCCAGACCATTCCGGATGGTCTGCCGCCCGGTAGTGACGTGGGCAACATGGCCATCTTCGGCTATGACCCCACCCGCTTCCACACCGGCCGGGCCCCCATCGAGGCGGCGGCGCTGGGCTTGGACCTCACCGGTCGCATCGCCTACCGCTGCAACCTGGTCACCGTGGGCGCGGACGGCACCATGGTCGATTTCGCCGGCGGCCACCCCGATTCGGAGCGCGCCGCCAAGGTCATCGCCGCCCTTGACGAGGAACTGGGCGCCTTTTCCGAGGGGCAGGTGAGCTTCCACCCCGGGGTGCAGTACCGCCACATCATGCTGGCCCCGCCCAGTTGGGCCGACGCGGTCTGCCACCCGCCCCACGACCTCGCCGACGGTCCGGCGCTGGACCATACCGGTGCGTCCGCCCCGCTGCTGTTGGAACTACAGCAACGATCCCGTGTCGTGCTCAAGCGGTTCGACCTCGACACCAACCAGATCTGGTTGTGGGGTCAGGGCCCGGGCCCGGTCATGGAGCGCTTCGTTGACCGCTACGGGGTGAGCGCCGGTTTGTGCACCGAGGTCGATCTGGTGCGGGGGTTGGGCGTGTTGGCCGGGCTGCGCATCGTGGAGGTCGAAGGGGCCAACGCCTGGTTCGACACCAACTACGAGGGCATGCGCGACGCCACCATCGCCGGGCTCCGTGACGGCGCGGACCTCTGGATCTTGCACATCGAGGCCTCCGACGAAGCCGGTCACGCCGGTGACGTGCAGGAGAAGATCAAGGCGCTGGAGAACTGGGACACCCGGGTGCTGCCGGGGCTGATCGAGGCCCTGGACGAGATGGGCCCCTGGCGCATGTTGCTGCTCCCGGACCACGCCACCCCCCTCCGACTCAAGACCCACACCTCCGACGCCGTCCCCTACCTGATGGTGGACTCCACCGTCCCCGGCCCCGGCGGCTCCTACACCGAGTCCGCCGTTGCCCATTGTCCGCCCATCCCCGCTCACCAGCTCATGGCCGCCCTCCTCGCCCCCTGAGACCCGCGCTATCGGGACATCAGGCCCGCGGGGACGGTTGGCCGCCCGGCGCAGCTGACCTATTCGGTGTGGTAGGGATTCGCGCCGTGACGCGAACAAGGTCAGCCCTCTGACCAGCGGTTTCCCCTGCGGACGGTGGAGCCGGTCTTCCAAACTGCACACGTTAACCCCGCGTCCGGCCCCGCAGTGATGTTTCAGTCAATTTCATGCTGGGAAGCCGAGCGTTCCGTCCGACCCTGCGTCGCGGCTCTGGCGAAATGAGACCGGCGCGGGTGTCTCATGGCTCGCCGGAGCACGGCGAATGCGTCACCCCGGAGAGGGCCCGGAACGCGCCGGGAAGACCTGCAAAGTGCCACCGAGTCGTGGAACCTCGGCGAGCAACCAGCCCAAGTATTGCTGTAGTGCGTCCGGGTCGCTAGAGTGGGCGGCGCACCGGTGTGTCATCCCGCGTGAGGGGGCGGCCGCTCTTGTGGTCGCCGTGCGGGTTTCACCCTTTCGCAGTTGGCCTTCGTACCCCTATCGAGCCTGCCCCTTGCAGGTCAGGTCCGATCAGCGGACGGGCGCTTGCGATCTGCCCGACTTCCGGTTGCAAACCCATCCAGTTACGCACAGCCCATCGAAGCACGGACATCGTGGGCGTCGGTTTCGTTCCGCCTTGGGCGGTGACGGCGCAGTCAGCTCCACGGATGCCTACCGGCACAGCCGGAGAAGGAAGGCCCGAGTGAGCGTTGACGCGCAGGAACTCGAGCGAGGTGCGCTCAAGCGGAAGGACCGCGAGCAGCTTCTCACTATTGCCAATGCCCTCGGTCACAAGCCGTCGTCCCGCACCCGCAAAGACCAGATCATTGAGTTGATCCTGGGATCCGGTGAAGGGAGTGGCGCCGCGGCCAAGCCCGCCGCCGCCACCCCCGAACGCCGCGCCCCCGCCGGTGGATCCAAGCGAGAGGCGCAAACCGAGCAGCTGTCCTTCAGCGCTCGCGAGAGTGCCGCCGCGGACATCGCTGACGCGGCCGCGCCAGCGTCGGCGGGCAAAGCCGAGCGCACCGGCCCGGACTCCTCGTCTCGAGCCACTCTTGCCGTGCCGTCGCCCGCTCCGAACCCGATCCCGACCCCGACAGTTGACGCCGCCGCGGCCGCGCCCACGTCAACGCGCACGGTGGCGTCGTTCTCGCCATTCGAGGACGCCGACATCGTGCCCATGCGCCGCACCCGGCCGCCGGAACCGGACCCGGCCGATACGGAACCGTCCGCCGCTGCCATGCCGACAACCAGCCGAAACGGCCCCGCCCCCGCTGCCGCTAGCTCACGCGGCGCCGGCAGCGAGGCCACCGGTGCTGAGGGCTCTGCAACCCGGGTGTCGAATCGGTCCGACGCTGATGCGGACGACCAGAACCCCGCCGTGCGCGATCGCACCGCGGGTCGTACCGAGAGCCGCACTGACGGCCGTACCGAGGGCCGCACCGAGGGCCGCACTGACGGCGGGACCGATGGTCGTGCTGAGAACGGCGCCGACGGGGATGGTCAAGCGGCGGAAACGTCAGGTGACGGCCAGGGTGACCGTGAGAGTTCCAGCCGTCGCCGTCGCCGCCGCGGCCGGGACAAGGACCGTGACCGTGTCGCCCCTAGCCAGCCCGTCCAGGCCGGCAACCATGAGCGGGACCGGGAACAAAACCGCGACCGCGATCAGAACCGTGAGCGCGACCAGCACCGCGAGCGGGATCGGGACCAAAACCGTGACCGTGACCGTGACCAAAACCGTGACCGTGACCGTGACCGTGACCGCTCTGAGCGAGTTGGGGAGGACACCGGGTCCCACAGCATGGAACCGGTGGCCATCGCCGGGTTCCTGGATCTGCGTGATGAGGGGTACGGGTTCCTCCGGGTCAAGGGCTACCTGCCCTCCAAAGAGGACGTGTACGTTCCGGCCAAGTTCGTTCGGCAGTTGGGGTTGCGTAAGGGCGATCACCTCGCCGGCAGTTCCCGCCCGGCCGGACGGGGCGAGAAGAACCCGGCGCTGTTGCGTATCGATCAGGTGAACGGTGGGGACCCCGAAAATGCCCGTGGTCGCCGTCGCTTCGAAGAGCTCACGCCGCTGTTCCCCGATCAGAAGCTTCGGCTGGAACAGACCGACGATCCTTCCAACATGACGGCGCGCATCATCGATCTGATCTCGCCCATCGGCAAGGGCCAGCGTGGGCTTATCGTTTCCCCGCCCAAGGCCGGCAAGACCACGATCATGAAGACCATCGCCCAGGCCATCGAGGTCAATAACCCCGAGGTCAAACTGATCGTGCTGCTGGTGGATGAACGGCCCGAGGAGGTCACTGACATGCGCCGCTCGGTCAAGGGCGAGGTGGTGGCGTCCACCTTCGACCGTCCCGCCGACGAGCACACCACGGTGGTGGAGCTGACCATCGAGCGGGCCAAACGCATGGTGGAGGAGGGCCACGATGTGGTCATCATCCTCGACGGCATCACCCGCCTGGCCCGGGCCTACAACCTGGCGGCCCCCGCCACCGGGCGCATCATGTCCGGCGGTATCGACACCGGCGCCTTGTACCCACCGAAAAAGTTCTTTGGTGCCGCCCGCAACGTGGACGAAGGCGGTTCGCTCACCATCTTGGCCACGGCCCTGGTGGAAACCGGCTCCCGGATGGATGAGGTGATCTTCGAAGAGTTCAAGGGCACCGGCAACATGGAGTTGCGCCTAGATCGCCGACTGGCCGAAAAGCGTATTTATCCCGCCATTGATGTGGATGCTTCTTCCACCCGCCACGAGGAGCTGCTGTTCGAACGTCGGCAGCTCAACCTGGTGTGGAAGCTGCGGCGGGTGCTGTCAGGTCTCGCCGGTGACGGTGGGGCCGGTGCCGGTTTGGAGCTTCTGGTGGACCGCATGAAGACGTTCAAGTCCAATGATGAGTTCCTGGCCGAGGTGGCCAAGGCTCCGTCGATGTGACCACGCTGTCCAGCACCGACGCCGAACAACGGGCTCGGCTCAACCAGGCCAAGCTCCGGGCCATCGTCCGTGGCCTCCTCCGTGCACCGCTGGGTGCAGGCGCCGCCAACCCCGAGCCTGCGGAGAACCTCGAGCTCGAGGACCGCGCCCTCGGTGGGGTGGCGGCGCTGGTGGTACCGCCCTCCCTGGGCCGCGAGCAACGTGCCACCGGGTATGTACTGGCCGCCGGTCAGGCCGGGATCGGCGCCGCCCTGGTATGGGCCCGTCGCCAACCCGAACCGTTGCAATTGGCCATCATCGCGGAGGGCGACAGCGCCGGGATCCTGGCTCGGCGAGCGCGTTACTTCGTAGAGGAGCCCATCGTCTACCTCCTCACCGGCACCGACGTGTCCGTGGCGGACCCGGCGGCGCATTTGCCGGTGATGGTGGCGGATCCTGCAGCGCTGGCGGCGGTGGCACCATTGCGGGCCGCCGGGGTGGACGTGGTGGTGGAACACGGTGTGGTCACCGCGGAGCTCTCGGGCCTCGAGGTGGCGCGGGTCATGCCAGATGCCGAGGGTGACGGCTTCCATCTTGAGGTCGGTGTGGGTCGCTACGACCGGGAAGCGGCCCGGCTGATGCAGGCCGTGCGCAGTACCGAGGAGGTCACCAGGACCGTCATTCAGGTGGTGCGAGATCATCGCCGGCCCGGTGAAACCCCCCATCTGTTGAACCGGCTGGCCCGCCAGCGGTGGCTGCGTTCCATGTTGCTGGCGGACCCGGCCCTGGTGGGCGCCACCGCATTGCAACCCATCGAACCGCCCGCACCCCGTGAGAATCTCATCGAGCCGGTCCCGGCGATGGCCGCGGGCACCGCCCTCGATGGTCATCCGGTGGTGGTGGCCTGCTGTGTGGGGGTTGACCCCGAGGCCATGCCCACCGCCGCTGACGTCCGTGACCGCACCAACCCCGAGGCCGAACTGATCTACGTCTCACCGGCCCGCGATCAATACCGCGCGGTACGGGAGCTGGCGGAGGCGTTGCATCGACCGGCACGAATGGTGGCCCTCGACGGTCAGTGGGCGGACTGATGTTGGCCCGCATCCAATCGCTGGAGGAGGAGTTTCTCCAACTCGAAGCCCGCCTGGCGGACCCCGAGCTGCTGGCTGATACCAACCGGTATGCCGCGGCCACCCGTCGGTATCGGCAGTTGGAAGCGGTGGTGACCGTGGCCCGGCGCCTGCGGGGACGCCATGAGGACCTCGTCGCCGCCCGGGAACTGTACGTGGACGCCGACGCCGCTGATCGCGAGCTGTTGCGCCAGGAATCGGACGGGGCCGAAGCGGACATCGCCACGTTGGAAGATGAACTGCGGTCGTTGTTGCTGCCCCGGGACCCCAACGAGGACAAGAACGTCATCATGGAGATCCGCGGCGCCGAGGGTGGCGAGGAGGCCAACCTTTTCGCCCGTGACCTCTACGAGATGTATCGCGGTTTCTGCGCCCGTCACGGTCTGAAGGTGACCGTGCTGTCCTCGTCCCCGTCCGATCTCGGAGGGTTCAACGATGTGGTGCTGCGGGTGGAGGGTGATCATGCCTGGGCCAGGCTGAAATGGGAGGCCGGTCCCCATCGGGTGCAGCGGGTGCCGGTGACGGAATCCCAGGGCCGGGTGCACACCTCCTCGGCCACGGTCACGGTGTTGCCCGAGGCCGACGAGATCGACATCGCCATCGACCCCAACGATCTCAGCATTGACGTGTACCGCTCCTCCGGCGCCGGCGGTCAGCACGTCAACACCACCGATTCAGCCGTGCGAATCACCCACAAACCCACCGGTCTGGTGGTGGCCATGCAGGACGAGAAGAGCCAGCTGCAGAACCGGGCCCGGGCGCTGACGGTGTTGCGTTCGCGCTTGTTGAAGCTGCAACAGGACCAGCAGGCGGCGGAACGGTCCGGTCAGCGCCGCGATCAGGTGGGCGGCGGTGGTCGCAGCGAGAAGATCCGGACCTACAACTTCAAGGAGAACCGGGTCACCGATCACCGGGTGGGTATCACGTTGTACAAGCTGGATCGGGTGCTGACCGGCGAGCTCGAGGACATCACCGACGCCCTGCTGGCCGATGAGCGAACCCGCCAATTGGCCATCGAAGCCAGCTGAGCCCCAGGCTCCGGTCATGAGTTCCGCTATCGGACCCGATCCGGGCACCGTCACCTGGGCCGAGGTGAGCCGTGGGGCCCGGGCCCGTCTCGTCCAGGCCGGCCGTGAAGATCCCGGCTGGGACGTGCGTCTGTTGGTGGCGGAGGTCACCGGCACTGAACCCGGGGACTACCTTGAGGTCACCGACCGACCCGCCGGGGCCAGGGCCCTGTCCCGCTTCGACAGCATGGTTGAACGGCTGCTGACCGGCGAGCCGCTGCAGTATGTGGTGGGCCACTGGTCCTTCCGCACGTTGGAGCTGATGGTGGACCGCCGGGTGCTCATTCCCCGTCCGGAGACAGAAACCGTGGTGAGCGTGGCCCTGGCTGAGGCCCAGCGGCTCATCGATCGCCACGGTCACACGTACCAGCGCCGCATCACCTTGGCCGATCTGGGCACCGGCTCGGGGGCCATTGCCCTGTCCCTGGCGGCGGAGTGCAAGGTGGCCGATGTGTGGGCCACGGACACGTCCGAACCGGCGTTGGCGGTGGCCCGGGCCAACCTGGCCGGGTTGGGCCAGCCGGGGGCCCGGGTGCAGCTGCGCCACGGCCACTGGTTCGCTGCCCTGCCCGCGGCGCTGGCCGGCAACCTGGCGGTGGTGGTGTCCAACCCTCCCTACGTGGGTGACGATGAGCTGCTCCCGGCAGAAGTTGCGGACTGGGAGCCGGCGCTGGCCCTGCGGGGCGGTCCCGATGGCCTCCACGAGGTGCGAACCCTGGTTGCGCAGGCCCCGGTATGGCTACGGGACGATGGGGTGTTGGTGTTGGAGTTGGCCCCCACCCAGATGCCCGCCGCCCGGGACCTGGCCGCCGCCGCCGGTTTCCGCGAGGTTCGGGTTGAAACCGATCTGGCCGGCCGTGAGCGCACCCTGGTGGCCCGCCGGTGAGCGGACCGGGCTGCGGGGAAGCGCCGAGCTGATGCCCGCGCTATGGGTGAGCTTGGCCACCGCGGCGGTGGCCGCCATGGTGACCTGGTTGCTGGTTCCGCTGACCCAACGCTTGGCTGTACGGGTGGGGGCGGTGGTCGCCCCCGACGAACGACGGGTGCATCGTTGGCCCACCCCGACGCTGGGCGGGCTGGCCATGCTGGCGGGCTTCGTGGCCGCGGTGTCCGCTGCATGCTGGGTGCTGCCGGGCTACGAGCCGGTGTTCGACAATCCCCGTGAGATCACCGGCATCGTGGTGGCCGCGGCGGTGATGTACGGCGTGGGGTTCATCGACGATCTCCGGGACGTGTCGGCCCCCGCCAAACTGGCCGGTATGGTGCTGGCCAGCTCGGTGCTGTCATTGGCCGGGGTCAGCCTCATCTACTTCCGCATCCCCTTCGCCGGGTTCTGGTTGCTCAGCGCTGATCTATCGGCCCTGATCACCGTGCTGTGGGTCATCGGCATGGCCAACGCGGTGAACCTGGTGGACGGACTCGATGGGCTGGCGGCGGGCATCGTGGGCATCGCTGCCAGCGCCTTCTTCATCTACACCGGGCAGTTATCGGCCAACGAGCTGCTGCGGCCCACCAACCCGGCGCCGTTGGTGGCGGTGTCGGTGGCCGGGGTGTGCCTGGGGTTCCTGCCGCACAACTTTCACCCGGCCCGGACCTTCATGGGCGATGGGGGAGCGTTGCTGCTGGGGTTGTTGATGGCGGCCGCCACCATCTCGGTGGGCGGGCGGACCCGGGATCCGTTCTCGGGCCAGACGTTCTTCTTCTTCGCCCCGCTGGTGATCCCGCTGTTCGTGCTCGGGGTGCCCATCTTCGACACCCTTTTCGCCATTGTCCGCCGGGCCCGTCGCCGCAGCGGTCTGGCCACCGCTGATAAGGGCCACCTGCATCATCGGCTGATGGAGATGGGCCACGGACAACGGCGCAGCGTGGCCATCCTTTGGGGCTGGACGGCGTTGCTGTCGGCCATTGCGCTGTACCCCACCATTACCGGGCTGGGTGACAGCTTGGTCCTGCTGGGGCTGGGGGCGCTGAGCTTGGCCCTGGTGACATGGTTCCATCCCGGCGTGCGCCGTCACGGGAAGGGTTCCGGAAAGTAGGGACCGGGAGAGGGTCCGCTGTCAGCTGGCGCCGCGTTGCAACAGCACCGACGGCAGGGTCTTGGTGAGGATGGTGAGGTCGGTCACCAAAGACCAGTTGTCCACGTAGTACAGGTCCAAGCGGCTGTACTCCTCGAAGGTGGTGTCGGAGCGTCCGCTCACTTGCCACATGCCGGTGATGCCGGGCTGGACCCGAAGTCGATCGCGCAGATCTTCCGACCAGAGAATCGCCTCATCCGGCAGCGCCGGCCGGGGGCCGACCAGGCTCATCTCGCCCCGCAGCACGTTCCACAGCTGCGGCAGCTCGTCAACAGAGCTGGAGCGCAGGAGCTTTCCGACGCGGGTTACCCGAGGGTCGTTCTTGATCTTGAACAGGGGCCCATCCGCCTCGTTCAGGGACGCCAACGTGTGCCGCAGTTCGTGGGCGTTGGGCACCATCGTGCGGAACTTGATGACATCGAACAACCGGCCGTTGCGTCCCACCCGGGTCTGCCGGAAGAAGATCGGGCCCTTCGAATCCAAGCGAATCAGCACGCACACCGCCAGCAGCGGTAACGCCAACGTCACCAGTCCCACTGCGGCGGCGGTGAAGTCGAAGGCCCGTTTGGCCAACGACCGCCAGCCGGATTGGTGGAAGGCCTGCAGGTACATCACGGGGAACCGGCCCAGCGGGCGAATGGACAATCGCTCCACGGCGATATCGGGCAGCGTGGGCGAGATCTCCACGTTGATCCCGGCGTTCAGCAACCGGCGGATCAAACTCGACGTGTGGGCCACATCCACCGCGGAGGCGGCGATCATCACGCTGAGCACCCGACGGCGAGTGAGCACTTCCACCGCGTCATCGATGTGGCCCAGCACCTCACCGGGTCGGGCCGACTGGCGGTTGGGTTCAACCACCACATAGCCGGCGAAGGCGTATCCCAGCTCGGGTGAGGCGTCGAACATGCGGCGCAGTTCGGCACCCTCGGCGTTGTCCCCGATGATGGCCACGGACCGCAGACGGTGGCCCCGACGACGAAGCGCACCGAAGGTCAGTCGGACGATCTCTCGCTCAACGGTGAGCAACACCACCCCCAGCAGAAAGGCGAACACCACGAAGTCCCGCTGGATGTCGATGCGCCGCCACAGGTCCGAGATGACCAGCAGCGAGGCCGATCCGAGGGCTCCGGCGATGCTCACCCGGCGGAACTCCTGGGACCGGGTGGCGATAAAGCGGGTTTGGTACGCCCGCACCTGCACCAGGGCGAACAACCACACCGGCAATGACCACAGGGCGGTGAGGAGGGTAACCTGTTGCTGCTCGGCGTTGGCGAACTCCCCAGTGGAGCGCGACAGCTGCAGGGCCAGACCCAACGCCACCGCCAATGTCACGGCGTCCGCGGCCACGACCGTCAACTTGGAGACCCGCGGGCTGAACAACGTTGACAGCGGCCCCCGAGGTTTGGTGCCCGGCGCTACCTGTTCAACGGTTGTGGTGGCGGGACCGGTGAGTGCGCTGTATCGGCCCGCCGACACTGGGTCACTGTGCCCTGGTCGGGAAGAATTCTGTCCGAGCGAAGCTTTTCGCCGGGTATGCCGGGTTCGCAGTTCCTGCATGGTTCTCGCGCTCTCACCAATCCGCTCGTCGTCCAGCTGGACCCGGCGCTTCGGTTTCCGCTGAGGGGGAATAGACCCGCCTCTCACGGTCAGGTACCCGTGACCTCCCCCGGTCCGGGTGCCCACCGACGCACTGTTGTCACGCTGGACGTTTGGTTACCCCAAAGACCATATGCCCCAACTTGGTGAGCCGGACGTCTTTGGCTGATGGCGATTCGGTGACAGACAGTCTCCCCTCGATTGACGAAGCGAATCTGTGCGCCCGATGCTCACCAGGTGTCACGTTCGGAAGGGCAGTTGCCACCCTGGGTGATCCTGACGGGGTTAGGTTAATTTCCGGCCAACGTTTGAGGTGGACCGCTCCCTCGCCGTGGCGTCACCGACGCTCATCGGATTGGGTGATTGCATCATCATTCTTACAGGGGTCGGCGTCCCGGCGGCGAACGGCGGCTTTTGCTCCGGCTCATGGGCTGGACTAAGTTGCCGGCCGTTCGGCGCAAGGTCGTGGCCCGAAGTCCCCTAGATCCCCCTGGAACCCCTCCGCGTGAAACGAAAGCTCCGTCAGCCCCTGCCTGTGGGCGCCAACAGTCAGCAGCATGGCTTTGGCGATGGCATGGCCGCAGCATTCGAGTTGGTCATGACGCCCGCCCTTTTTGGGTTCGTGGGCTACCTCTTGGATCGGGCCCTCGGCATCGTGCCCTTGTTCACCCTGGTCTTGTCGATCTCCGTGCTTGTCTATGAGTTGTGGAAGCTCTGGACCGCGTACTTGAGCGAATCCGATGCTGAACTGGAGCGCTGGCGTGCGGCCCGCAATCACACAGGGTCCACCCGTGGCTGACCTGGCCCACGCCACCGGGACCGATGCCGCCGGCGCTGACACCGCTGCGGTGTCCTCGCCTGAACCGGAACGGGTGTTGGCGTTGGATCTGAGCCGCCGGGCCTTGATCGTGGCGCCGCTGTTCCTCCTGCTGGGTCTGGCCCTGTGGGGGGTGGACGGTTTGTTGTCCACCTTGTTCGCGCTGGTCTTGGTGGTGGTCAATTTCCTGGTCGCCGCGGGCCTGTCGGCTCGGGCGGCGCGGGTCTCTCTCCACGCCCTCATGGCCGCCGTGCTGGTGGGCTACCCGTTGCGGTTGGCGCTCATCGCCGCGGCAACCTTTGCCGTACGCAACGCCGGCTGGTTCGAGCCGCTGCCGTGGGGCCTGACCCTGATCGCGGCCCATCTCGGGCTGCTGGTTTGGGAAGCCACGCGGGTTTCGGCCACGCTGGCACACCCGACGTTGCGCCCCCGGGCCTCTCAAACCGCTGGGCAGCAAGCACATTCCGTTAGTTCCCCGCCCGCCAAGACCCGATCCGCGAAGGGGTTGTAGTCACCGTGTTGTTCGCCTTGGAGTTTCCCCCCGTCAGCCACTTGCTGGTGTGGCCCGAAATAATTTTCGGACTCAACAAAGTCGGTCTCATCCACGTCGTTGCGACCCTCATCACGCTCACCTTGGTTTTCCTGGCGGTTCGCAAGAGCGAGCTGGTGCCCAAGGGCGTGCAGAACGTGATGGAATCTGCGGTCGAGTTCATCGAGAACAGCGTCATCGCACAAACCATCGGCCCCGATGGGTTGCGTTACCTGCCATTCCTTTTCACCATCTTCTTCTTCGTGTTGTTCTCGAACATCTTCGAGGTCATCCCTGGTATCCAGTTCCCGGGCAACGCTCGCATGGCCATGCCGATATTCCTGGCGCTGGTCGTGTGGTGCGTGTTCAACTTCATCGGCCTCAAGCACCAGGGCCCGCGCTACTTCCTGAACGTGATGTTCCCGCCCGGTGTGCCCGGTGCCCTCAAGCCCTTGGTGGCACTTATCGAGTTGGTATCCACGTTCCTGGTTCGGCCGTTCTCACTGGCCGTGCGACTTTTCGCCAACATGCTGGCCGGCCACCTTCTGCTGGTGACCTTTGGTGTGCTGGCGGCGGCGCTGTGGAGTAAGTCAGTGATGTTGGTTATCATGCCACTGCCTTTTGTGGTCCTGATCGGCCTCACGGCTTTCGAAGTCCTGGTGGCATTCCTCCAGGCGTTCATTTTCACCATCCTCACCGCCGTGTACATCGGCGGGGCCCTTCACCACGAGCACTAGGAGATATCGGGTGGTTTCATTGCTTGCACAGGCGGCCACAGAGGCCGGAGAAGTCCTCGACGGTCTGAGCGCTATCGGCGCCGGCCTCGGTTACGGCTTAGCGGCCATCGGCCCCGGCGTGGGCATCGGCATCGTGGTGGGCAACGCCATCAGCGCCATGGCCCGCCAGCCGGAGTCCGCCGGTATGGTCCGCACCACCATGTTCCTCGGTATCGCGTTCACCGAGGCCCTGGCCCTCATCGGGTTCGTGGTCTTCATCCTTATCCGATTCGCCTGAGCGGGGTTCGCCAATGAACATGCGTACCGCGGCTGCTGCCGCACTGCTGACGGCCGGCATCATCGGGTTCACGCCCATGGTGGCTGGTGCCGCCGGGGAGTCCGTGGGTGGTTGCGTGTTGGAACTGGTGCACGCCGCCGAAGAAGAGGGCTTGGAGGAGGCGGCGCTGGCCGAGCGACTCGACGGCTCCATCGACGAGTGCCAAGCGTCGCCGAACCCCATCCTTCCCGCCACCGACGAGATCATCTGGGGCGGCGCGGCATTCCTCGTCCTCCTGGTCGCCATGTACAAGTGGGGGATCCCGGCCCTCAAGAAGGCCATGGAGGCTCGGACCGAGAAGATCCGCAGCGACCTCGCCGCCGCTGAGGGCGCACGCCGCTCCGCCGAAGAGGCCCAGGCCGCGGTGGAAGCCCAACTGCGTGACGCTCGGGCCGAAGCCGCTCGAATCATCGACGCCGCCCGTGGTCAGGCCGATGTGGTTCGGGCTGACCTCCAACAACGGGCTGAGTCCGATATCGCCGAGTTGCGGGCCCGTGCCGACAGCGAGGTCCAGACTGCTCGGGCCGCTGCTCAAGACGACGTGCGCCGTGAGGTTGCCGCGCTCGCCATCGGTGCCGCCGAGGTGGTCGTCGGCAGCCAGTTGGAGAACCGGCTGACGCAGATTCAGCTGATCGAGGACTACATCAACCAGGTCGGCACGCCGCGCTGAGCGGTCGGCCTCTGACGAGAAGCGCTGCAAGGAAGCCTTGAAGATGGCCGACAATCGAACGAACGCCTACGCCCGAGCCATGCTCGATGTCGCCGTGGCCGAGGGCAACCTGGCCGTGGTCGAGGACGAGCTCTATCAGTTCGCCCGGGCCCTGGAACGCTCCGACGAGCTGTTCGAGAAGCTGGCTGACCCCGCCCTGCCGGCAGGGTTGCGCCAGCAGATCGTCGAGGACCTGCTGAAGGGCAAGGCCAGTAACACCACGGTGGCGCTGGTCTCCATGGTGGTCACCGCCGGACGGGGCAAGGACCTGCCGGCCATGGTGGACGCCATGGTCCAGACCAGTGCCGCGGAGCGCAACCGGTCCGTGGCCGAGGTGCGCACCGCCGTACCGCTGACCGCAGATCAGCAGACCCGCCTGGCGGCGGCCTTGAGTGCCGCCACCGGCCGTGAAGTGGAGTTGAGGACCACGGTTGATCCGAGCGTTCTGGGCGGCGTGCACGCCCAGGTCGGTGATGTCGTGATCGACGGGACAGTGCGCCGCCGGATCGCCCAGCTGCGCCAGGTGATCTGAGGAACGGGTACGCGACTGACATGGCAGAGCTGACGATCAACACCGCGGACATCGCCGCCGCGCTGCGCAAAAACCTCGAGGGCTTCTCCCCAACCCTTGAGCAGACCACCGTGGGCCGGGTCATTGAAGTGGGCGACGGTATCGCCCGGGTGTCCGGCCTGCCCGGCGCCACCGTCAACGAGCTGTTGGAGTTCGAAGACGGGACGCTTGGTCTGGCCCTGAACCTCGACGAAGAGTCCATCGGTGCGGTGGTGCTCGGTGAGGTCAGCCACATCGATGAGGGCCAGGCGGTCAAGTCCACCGGGCGCATCCTGGACGTCCCCGTCGGTGACGGCCTGCTGGGCCGCGTGGTCAACGCCCTCGGCGCCCCCATCGACGGGAAGGGTCCGCTCTCCAACGTGATCCGCCGGCGCATGGAGATCCAGGCCCCGGGCATCACCGGACGTAAGCCGGTGCACGAGCCGATGCAGACCGGCATCAAGGCCATCGACGCCCTCATCCCGGTGGGTCGGGGTCAGCGGGAGCTGATCATCGGTGACCGCAAGACCGGCAAGACCACGATCGCCATCGACACCATCATCAACCAGCGCGGCCTGGGGGTGAACTGCATCTATGTGGCCATCGGGCAGAAGGCTTCCACCGTGGCCCAGACCGTGGCCACCCTTCAAGAGCACGGCGCCATGGATTACACGGTGGTTGTGGTGGCCCCGGCCTCTGATCCTGCACCGTTCAAGTACCTGGCCCCCTACGCCGGTTGCGCCATGGGTCAGCACTGGATGGACAACGGCGGTCACGCCCTGGCGGTGTACGACGACTTGTCCAAGCAGGCCGAGGCCTACCGTCAGGTATCGCTGCTGCTGCGCCGTCCGCCGGGCCGTGAGGCATATCCCGGTGACGTGTTCTACCTCCACTCCCGCCTGCTGGAGCGTGCGGCCAAGCTGTCCGATGATCGTGGTGCAGGCTCGCTCACGGCGCTGCCCATCATCGAGACCAAGGCCGGGGACGTGTCGGCGTACATCCCCACCAACGTGATCTCCATCACCGACGGTCAGATCTACCTCCAGGACGACCTGTTCAAATCCGGTATCCGGCCTGCGGTGGACGTGGGTATCTCGGTTTCCCGGGTGGGCTCCGCGGCGCAGATCAAGGCCATGAAGACCGCCACCGGTACCCTCAAGTCGGACCTGCAGCAGTTCCGTGAGCTACAGGCCTTCGCGGCGTTCGGATCCGATCTCGACGCCGTGTCCAAGGCGCAGCTCGACCGTGGTAACCGGCTCACCGAGCTGCTCAAGCAAGGCCTCAACAGCCCGCTGCCGGTGCAGGAGCAGGTGGTGGTGATTTTCGCCGGTACCCGTGGCTACCTGGACCGGATCGAGATACCCGACGTACGCCGCTTCGAGGACGAACTGCTCGACTGGTTCCGCTCCCGCAATGGGGACATGCTCGACGCCATCCGCACCAAAGGGGACATCGCCGACGTGGCCGCCTTTGAGCAGGCGGTAAAGGACTTCGCCGAGCAGTTCCAGGTCAGCGTGGTGGGCGCGGGTCCCGAGCCGGAGGCCCAGCCGCAAGGTGCAGCCGCCAGCCGGATGGTCGACACCGATCACACGCTGCCCGAAGAAGACATCGAGCGCGACCACTGATGCCGTGTCAACTGATGGGGGTCTGATCGATGCCCGGAGCGCAGGAACGCATCCTCCGCAGGCGCATCAACAGCGTCAAGGCGACCAAGAAGATCACTCGGGCCATGGAGCTCATCGCGGCTTCGCGGGTGGTGCGGGCCCAGCAGCGGGCCAACGCCTCCAGGCCCTACGCCCGCCAGATCACCAAGGTCATCGAGGACCTCTCCGCCGGAGGGGCCAACATCGACCATGCCCTGCTGCGTGAGCCGGAGACCATTCGTCGCATCGCCTACGTGGTCCTCAGCTCCGATCGCGGGCTCGCCGGTGCCTACAACTCGTCGGTCATTCGGGCCGCGGAGCGTGAGTTGCAGGCCAACCAGCTCGAGGGCATCGATTACGAGCTCATCACCATCGGTCGTAAGGCGGCGGGATATTTCCGCTTCCGGAATTACCGCATTGCCGCCGCTTTCGACGGGATCAGCGACAAGCCGACCTACGAGAACGCCAGGGAGATCGCCGAGCTGATCACCGCCCGCTTCGAGGCCGGTGAGGTGGACAAGGTAATCCTGGCCTACACCGAGTTCATCTCCATCGCCTCCCAGAAGGTGGTGGTTCGCACGTTCCTGCCCTTGGCGGCGGGCGCGCAGATCGCCCAGGCCGGTTCGGCCGAGGCCGCCTCCGCCTTTGAGTTCGAGCCCAGCGCGGAATCGGTACTGCAGGCGTTGCTCCCTCGCTACGTGGAGGCCCGGTTGTTCGCCGCCTTGCTGGACGCCGCAGCCTCCGAACATGCCAACCGGCAGCGGGCCATGAAATCCGCCACCGATAACGCGGATGACATGATCACCCGCCTGGGCCGCCAGCTCAACCGGGCCCGCCAGGACGCCATCACCACTGAGATCATGGAGATCATCAGCGGCGCCGAGGGTCTCAAAGACGACCAGGGCGACGACGAAGACCTCCTGCTCGACCGGCTCAACGCCCCCGAGTTGTTCCACCACCACGACCGCCACGCGCCGCCCGGGCACGTGTAGAGGAGAGCATCACCATGACCGCAGCCACCCTCAAGGACGGCCGCATCGTCGCCATCGCCGGCCCGGTGGTCGACGTGGAGTTCCCCCCCGACGCGCTCCCGGCCATCAACACCGCGCTGGAGTTCGACATCCCCACCGGTACCGAGATCACCACGGTTCGGGCCGAGGTGGCCCAGCAGATCGGTGACAGCCGGGTGCGGGCCATCGCCCTCAAGCCGACCGACGGTCTCAGCCGCGGGACCCACGTGCGCAACCTGGGCGTGGGCCTCACCATGCCGGTGGGCGACGGCGTGTTGGGCCACGTGTTCAACGTGATCGGCGAACCGCTCGACGTGTCGTTGGAGTCCATCAAGGACAAGATCGACGGGTACTGGGAGATCCACCGACCGGCCCCGGACTTCGACACCCTTGAACCCAAGCGGATCATGTTCGAGACCGGCATCAAGGTCATCGACCTGCTCACCCCGTACCTCCAGGGCGGCAAGATCGGCCTGTTCGGCGGGGCCGGCGTGGGCAAGACCGTGCTCATCACCGAGATGATCCGACGGGTGGCCCAGAACCACGGTGGCGTGTCGGTGTTCGCCGGCGTGGGGGAGCGCACCCGTGAAGGCACCGACCTGTTCTTGGAAATGGGCGAGTCCGGGGTGTTGGAAAAAGCGTCGCTGATCTTCGGTCAGATGGACGAGCCCCCCGGGGTGCGTTTGCGGGTGGCCCTGGCCGCGCTGACCGTAGCGGAGTACTTCCGTGATGCCCGGGGCATGGACGTGTTGTTGTTCGTAGACAACATCTTCCGCTTCGTGCAGGCCGGTTCCGAGGTGTCCACGCTGCTGGGCCGCATGCCCTCCGCCGTGGGTTACCAGCCCACCCTTGCCGACGAGATGGGCGAGCTGCAGGAGCGCATCACCACCACCCGGGGTCGTTCGATCACCTCCCTGCAAGCGGTGTACGTGCCGGCTGACGACTACACCGACCCGGCGCCGTTCACGTCCTTCACCCACTTTGACGGCACCACCGAGCTGTCCCGTGACATTGCCTCATTGGGCATCTACCCCGCGGTGGATCCCTTGGCCTCCAGCTCCTCGATCCTGGCGCCCGAGGTGGTGGGCGATCGTCACTACCGGGTGGCCCGCCGGGTGCAGGAGATCCTGCAGCGGTACAAGGAACTGCAGGACATCATCGCCATCCTCGGTCTCGACGAGCTGTCCGAGGAGGACCGGGTAACCGTGTCCCGGGCTCGTCGTTTGCAGCGGTTCCTCTCCCAGCCCATGTACGTGGCTGAGGTCTTCACCGGTCTGCCCGGGGTCACCACCCCGGTGGAGGAAACGGTGGAATCCTTCGAGATGCTGGTGAACGGTGAGCTCGACGACCTGCCCGAGCAGGCATTCCTGAACGTCGGTGGCGCCCAGGCAGCCCGGGATAAGGCAGCTCAGCTGCGTCGGGAGAGCTGATGGCCCTGCAGGTCGAGTTGGTCTCCCCCGAAGGCATCCTCTATGAGGGCGATGCAGACATGGTCATCGCCCGCACCGTGGATGGCGGCGAGATCGCCTTCATGAGCGGCCACGTCCCGTTCGTGGGCACGCTGGCGGCGGGGGCGGTGCGCATCTTCGAGTCCGGTGGTTCGGTCAAGACCCTGGCCGCGCACCGTGGTTTCGTCTCCGTCGCCAACGAGCGGGTTTCGATCCTGTCCGACGTCGCTGAGCTGTCCGAGGACATCGACGTGGCCCGGGCCGAGGACGCCAAGAACAGAGCCGAAGAGGCATTGCGCAACGGCGAGGATGAGGAACTCCGGGCGGCGTTGCGCCGGGCCGAGGTCCGCCTGCAGGTCGCCCGGGCCTGAACCGGGCCTGAACCGGTGTGGTCGCTCAGCGCTTGGCGTCGAGCAGGGACTGGTAGAACGCCTCGGTTTTGTCCGTCACCCGTTCCCAGGAGTATTCCTCGATCACCCGGGTGTGCAGCAGGTGGGCCGCGTCCCGTTCGCCGGGCAGGTCCTCCACCATCAGCTGGAGCTGCTTGGCCATCTCGTTGAGGTCTCCGGCCTTGAACACCCGCTGGCCGGGGGCGGAGGAGCCGATCACTTCCAGATGAGGCGGGATGTCACTGACCGCCACCGGGAGCCCGTAGGAGATGGCCTCCAGCAGCGCCAACGGCAGCCCTTCCAGCAATGACGGCATGACGTACCCCGCCGCCTGACGGAACAGACGGTCCTGTCCGGCCCCGTAGACCGGACCGGTCAACACGATCCGGGGGTCCTGTGCCGCCAACCGGTGCAGGCGGTCCACGAAGTCATCGGTGTGGCTGGACCCGCCGACAATGGCCAGTTTCACGTCGGTGTCGACCTGCACCCAGGCCCGCAACAGCTGGTCGATGGCCTTTTCCGGTACCAGCCGGCCAATGTTCACCAGGTAGCCGCCCGGTTCCAGACCGAAGCGGATCAATGGGTCCGTTTCCGGGGTCACCGGCTGCTCGGGAACCACCGCCACCCCATTGGGGATGTACACCGTTTCCCGACCGAACTCGGTGCGGAACTCCCGCTGCAGCTGCTGGGAGACGGCGATCCCACCGTGAGGGACGTGGGTGGACATCCACGCCGCGGTGGAAAGCACCAGCTGCGCCGGCCGACTCCACTTGGCCCGCTGATCGTCACGGCCCTGGATGGTGTTGACCACCTTGGTGCCTGGTCGGATCCGGGCCAACGGGGACGTCAGGCAGGGACCCAAGGCGTGGTAGTGCACGATGTCGTAGCGGTGCGCCAGCGTGGCCCAGGACGCCCCGAGGGACTGGGTCAGGCTGTGCAGGTGTTTGCCGCCGACGGTGGGGACGTAGCGCAGTTCGATGCCACGGTGTTCCCGGGGGGCAGGTAGGTCACGGTCCCGTTTGTTGAACGCCGTTACCCGATGGCCCCGCTCCACCAGGCGGGCAGCGAGCTCCTCGACGGCCTTTTCGACGCCGCCGTACTGAGCCGGGATGCCCTTCTGCCCGATCATCGCGATACGCACCTACAGCCACCCTTCAGGAAAGGTCGGTGTCGCGTTGCCGCGCCGCCGACCGTTATGAGATCTGGTCAGTTGCCAAGCCGACGTCGGTTGGCGGCTGAGCGACGCTGGCGGGCGTCGGCGTTCACCGGCGCCACCTCGCTCTCGGGCTCCTCGGGCGTGGCGGTCACGGCGCTGGTGGTTTCGGCGGGGCGGGCGAACATGGACTGGGCCTCGGGCCGTCGGGCACGGCGGGGTCGCTCACCGGCGCCGCCACCGCTCTTGCGCTCTTCGGTGCCGGACACGGCCACATCGCTACCGGTGCTCACCGGCTCAACGGTTACGTCCTCGGTAAGGGCCGCGGCGCTGACCTTGTCGCCATCGGGTGCGGGGGCACCGGTCGTGCTCGGACTGCCGGTACTGCTGCTGCTGGTGGTGCTGGCCTGCTTGGCGCTGCCTCCCGTAGCGGGGGAAGCCGGCGAGGACACCGACACCACCGCGGGGCCGGTGACGGCAGCGGACTTGCCAGCCGAGGAGCCGTTGGTGGAACCGGCCGGGGTGGTGGACCGGGCGCTCACCGGCGTGGGAGTGGCAGGACGGGCACTGGTGGGCGGGGCGGCGGCAGAGGCCGGGGTGGGCTCGCTGCGGGCCGTTACCTCGGACTCCAGGGCGGACTCCATGGCCTCCAGCGACGCGGGCCGGTAGGCGGCGGGCATGACGGTGTCCGCCAGTGCCCGACCCCGGGGGGCAACGGACGCCGCGCCGGCAGCGACCAGGGGGGGATCGGCTTCCTCGCTGGGCAGGGCCCGGGCCGGACGTCGCCGGGAGCTGTCGGCCAGGGCGAAGAACGCCACCCCGACCACCAGTACCGCTACCACGGCGGCGGCGAAGGCCTGCATGATGGCGGCCACGTTCGAGGTTTCAACGGTCTCACCGGCGGAGATCGCCGCATCAGTGGTGGCCGCGGCCAGCACCTCTTTGGCTGC
>JBJXFH010000125.1:0-62439 GCA_046155365.1 Acidimicrobiales bacterium
TCGGTGCCGGACCCGCTAGTCTGACCGCCGGTTCACGGGCGCTTAGCTCAGTTGGTTAGAGCGCAGCCTTCACACGGCTGAGGCCGAGGGTTCGAGTCCCCCAGCGCCCACCCCAAAAGCCCAGGTCGGAGCGGGTGTGACCGGCGGGCTGTGTGCCGGTCGGCGGTTTCGTGCCACACACGTGCCACTCTGAGCTGGCACCCCTGCCCGTCACAGCTTGGCATCGGTCATGCCTGTGCCACATCAAGTGGCACGAGACGGGGTCGTCGGGTGTCCTCCGCGGCTGAGCGACCGAGCACCTCCAACACGTCGTTCAGACGGTCCGAGGCGTCCGGATAGAGGTGCCCGTAGCGGTCAAGGACCACCGCCACCGATGTGTGCCCAGCCCGCTCGGCGATCAGTTTCGGGTCTGCTCCGGCCGCGATCCACAGGGCGACCGCGGTGTGTCGCAGATCGTGGGGCCGCAGATGCTCGAGTCCGGCCCGGGCCACGGCCGGCGCCCAGAATCGGCTCCGCCAGGTGGCCAGCCGAAGCGGTCCACCCTCAGGCGCGGTGAACACCAGATCATTGGGGCCCGCCGCCGTCGATCCCAGGTGCGTGCCGAGCTCCTCCATGACGAAGCGGGGGAGAGGCACGACCCGTCGCCCGGCACGGGTCTTGGGGGGACCCTCGATGAGGCGGCCGCTCACCTCTGTGATGGTCTGGGCGATGTCCACCGTGCCCTTGGTCAGATCTACCCGGGCCGCTCGGAGACCGACCAGCTCGCCGATACGGAAGCCGCCGTAGGCGCTGGCGAGCACCAGCGCCCGGTAGGCATCCCCGATGGCGTCGGCCAGGGCAGCGACCTCGGCGGCGTCCAGGAAGCGCATGGTGGCGCGCTCGATCTTCGGCAGCGGCACCCGGTTGCAGGGGTTGGCGGCCAGCCGGCCGGCGTCCACGGCCATGCGCATGATCTTGGCCATGATCTGTGCCGCTTTGACCACGGTGGCGGGAGCCAGGCCGCGCTGGGACAGTTGCGCCACCCATCGACGCACCCGCATGTGATCGATGGCGGACAGCTGCAGGGTGCCGAACGCCGGCAGGAGGTAGCGCTTGAGGTAGTCGAGGTCCCGCTTGGTGGTGCTCTCGCGGAGGTTGACGATGGTGGCCGCCCACTCCTGTGCCCAGTCCTCGAAGCGGACCTCGCCGGCGCGGTGATCCACGAAGGTGCCGCGGGTGCGGTCGGTCTGCGCCGCTGAGAGCCACGAGCCGGCGTCGCCCTTGGTTGGGAACGTGGAGGGTGCGGCCACCAGTTCGCCGTCGATGTCCCGGTAGCGGGCCTGCCACCGGCCCGAGGGAAGTTGACGTATGGACCCGAACTGACGTTTGCCCGCCATGATGGAACAGTAGCGGTGTTCGAGCACAGCTGGTCGACGACGGGCCCGACGGCAGGGCTGGGAGGCAGTTTTCGGGCGGACTGCTCAGCGTCACTGGGCCCTTGCAGATCGTGGCCGCCTTCGGCCCTTTCGGGAAGGTGCCGATGTTTTCTTTTCCGGGCTGCTCATCTCATGCGATCGCGCCTGGTGTCGCTGCGTCTCCGCCTGTGTCAGCTGGTCCCAGGACGTCCCGAACTGAGCTAACGCCATGAAATGACAGCTCCGTAGTTTGCCGGCACCCTAGGTCGGCGGGTCTCGGTCGAGGCCCGCCGAGCCGAGCGGAGTGCTGCCTTGCAACTTGATGATCTGCCTGAGGTGCTGACCGTGGAGGAGGCGGCTCGTATGCTGCGGGTCGGCCGGACGCTCGGCTACCAGCTGGCGCGTCGGTACGTGAAGACCGGCGGTCGCGAGGGCCTGCCGGTGGTGGCGGTCGGTCGGAACCTGCGGGTGCCGAAGGTGCTGCTTGCCAAGTTGCTTGCGGGCGAGATCAGCCTGGAACCCACCGAGGTCCTTCCGCCCGCCGTCCCCGCGCCTCGTCCCAACCCGACTCGACGTCCGGCCCGCACCGCGCAGCTCAGCCTTCTGAGCGAGACCGAGCAGGCCTGAGTCTTGTCCGTACGTCACCTCCTACTGACCTCAACCGAGCTCATTGCGACAGACGGTTGCACAGGGTGTGCCTGTTGGGGTTCTGGCCATCTCCTGGTAGGTGGGTGGTGACGGTTCGGGTGACGTCGTTGAAGGGCGCGGCTGCGGGGCAGTACTACGTGGCCGAGGCGGGTTCGTACTATTTGGCGGCGGGACAACCTGCGGGCCGCTGGTTTGGTGTGGGTGCTTCGCGTTTAGGTCTGAACAGTTCGTTTGATGACGATGCGTTCGTTGCGGTGATGGCTGGTGTTGATCCGTGCAGCGGTGTGGAGTTGGGTCGGCCGTTTGTGGAGCGTTCGGTGCGGGGGTATGACGTGACGTTCTCGGCACCGAAGTGTTTGTCGCTGCTCGCCGCGGTCGGGGATCCGGTGGTGGCGGCGGAGGTGTATGGGGCGCATGACGCGGCGGTGGATGCGGTCTTGGGGTATGTGGAGCGGCATGCGTTGACCCGGTACCGGGTGGACGGGGAGGTCATGTCCGTCGACGCGGAGGGGTTGGTGGTGGGGGTGTTCCGCGAGCATGTGTCCCGGGAGTTGGACCCGCAGCTGCATTCGCACGCCGTGATCGCCAACCGGGTGTTGTCACCGGATGGCCGCTGGTTGGCGTTGGACGCGAGGGCGTTGATGAAAGACCAGACGGTCCTGTCCTCGCTGTATCACGCCGGCCTACGAGCGGAGCTGACCGCACGCCTTGGCGTTGGCTGGCAGGACCCGGTGAACGGCATCGCCGAAATGCACGGTGTCGACGAGGTGGTGTTGCAGGAGTTCTCGCAGCGTTCGTTGCAGGTCGCGGCCCGTACCATGGTGAAGTTGGACCGGTTCAGGGAGTCGTTGGGCCGGCAGCCGACCGGTCGGGAGCGGTGGCGGCTCGAGAGGGAGGCGGTGCTGGATTCCCGTCGTTCCAAGCCGGCGCCGGTGGACGCGGCTGAGCTGCGGGTGCGGTGGGTGGAGCAGTTGGCGTCGTGCGGTCTGGAACCCGATGGGTTGGTGGCGGCGGTGATCGGGCGAACCATGGACCCTCCCCGCGAGCTCGACCCGGCCGGGTGGCACCAGGTAGCGGACCAGGCGCTGGACGCGTTGAGCGATGCCCGTTCGACGTGGCGGCACCCTGACGTGGTCCGCGAGTTCGCCCGTGCCACCCCCACCGACCTCGCTGTACCGGCTGGCGTGCTGGTCGAGGGGTTGGAAGCAGCGGCCGGCGGGTTCGCGGCGGAGCGGCTGGTGGAGTTTGCCCGCCCGTTGCCCGAGGGCACGGCGGTCCGGTTGAGTGATGGGCGTCCGGCGTGGGAGTCCCCGCTGGAGCGCCGCTACACCACGAGTTTCATCCTGGACGAGGAAGCCCACCTCGCCCAATGGGCCAAGGCCCGCTGGGCCCTCCCCGGTCACGCCGGCTACGTCGAGGTCGGCGGGTTGTTGGACTGCGCCCAGCAGGCGGCGGCGGAGGCGGTCGGGGGGGACGCCCCCTTGGTGGTGATTGTCGGCCCAGCGGGGACGGGGAAGACCACCGCTCTCCGTCCGGGCATCGACGCCCTCGCGGCGCATGGCCGTCCGGTGTTCGCGGTGGCCCCGACGGCGACTGCGGCGGCGGTGCTGACAGGGGAGACGGGGGTGGCGGCGGACACCGTCCACAAGTTGCTCCACGAACACCACCGCCCCGGCGGCCCGTCACCGCGCTACCGGCTCCCTGCCGGTGCCACGTTGCTGGTGGATGAAGCCGCGATGGTGGCCACCCCGATCCTGGCGGAGTTGGCGGTGTTGGCTGATCGCGGCCGGTGGCGGGTGGTGCTGGTTGGTGACCCGTTGCAGTACCTGCCGGTCGGTCGGGGCGGGATGTTCGATTGGCTGGTCGAACATGGCCCCACCATCGAATTGGGCCGGGTCCACCGTTTCAGCGAACCCTGGGAACGCCAGGCGTCCCTCGCCCTCCGCCATGGTGACACCGACGCCCTCACGATCTACGAGCAGCACGGTCGTCTGCATCGGGGTGTGCCCGGTGAGATGGACTTCGATGTGTTGGACCACTGGGCCCGGCTTCGTGCCGGCGGGGAGAGCGTGGTGGTTTTGGCTGCGAACAACGACACCGTCGCCCGGTTGAATGACCTCGCCCAACACCACCGCATCCAGGCCGGCGAGCTCGACGACCACGGCCCGTCCGTGGTGACTGATGCGGGGGTGCGGTTGTTGGTCGGTGACGAGATCGCCACCCGCCACAACGACCGCCGCCTGCGCACCGACCAGGGTGAAATGGTCCGTAACCACGACCAATGGACCATCACCACCATCAACAAGATTGGCGACCTGACCGCGACCGGGCGTGCGGGGCGGGTGCGGCTCCCGGCCGGGTATGTGGCGTCACATGTGGAGTTGGCGTACGCCCAGACCGGTCACGCCGCCCAGGGCCGCACGGTGGATCATTCGCTGCTGATCGTGGATGGCAACATCGACAACCGCGGGGTCTACGTGCCGCTTACCAGAGGCCGGCGATCCAACCACGCCTACGTCGCACTGGAGGCCGACGATCCCCGCAGCGCACGAGATGTTCTCGCCGAAGCCGTCTGCCGGGACTGGGCTGATATTCCCGCCATCACCTACCGCCACCAACTGCAGCTCGCCGTACCTGCGGATGGCCCGCCGGCAGCGGTCCCACAACGGCCGTTGGACCCTTCGAAGTTGCCGGAGGTGGCCCGGGGCCTCGCCCAGATCGACCTGCTGGACGTCCCGTTCCAGCAAGGCGAACTGCAACGATCGGTGAAAGAAGCGGCCCGGCAACGCAATCTTCTCGCTGACGCCGTGGCCAAGCTTGAACCGGTCAAGGTCCGCCGCGACGAAGTCGGGGAGCAGCTGGTCGGGATGTCACCGTGGAACCCCTTCGCCGGGCGTCGGCGACATCAACTCGAACACGATTTCCATAAAGCCGCAAGCGACGTGCCCCGGGCCCGGCGTGCCATTCGAGATCTCGAACCGGACCTCGCCGCAGCGGACGCCGAGGTTGGGAAACGTCAGGGTCTGGTTGATCGCTTTCAACCTGTGTTTGATCGCCGCCCCGAATTGCAGGCCAGCCTCGATCGAGACCTCCACGCCCGCATCTGCTTGGCCGGCGAAGAACCAGCCCCGCTCTGGGCGCTACAAGTTCTCGGCCCCCGGCCCGACCGCCAGCACTCGGCGCAGGTCTGGGACCAGGCCATCGGTGTGGTGGAGCAATACCGCACCATCGCCGCCATCACGGACCACGACCACCCGCTGGGACGTGAACCCGGGCTGCTACACCCGAACGAGACCCCTCGGCGTAGCGCCGCAGCCACGTTGAGGTGGGCCACGGTGGAGCTCGACCGTGAGCAGTTCCTCAACCGCCAGCTCCGTCGTGATCTCGGGTTCGAGCGGAGTGAGGGTCTGGGTATCAGCATGTGACCTGTCCTGTAGTGAGCACCCCTTGAGTAGGGTGGACAGCGAGGCCAAGGTTGTGTCCACGCCGATTTCCCTCGCCGATAGGCGTCACGCCAGCTGCCCGCCTACAACGACCACGTCAGAGGTGCCGTTCCCAGGAGTGTCTCGCCCGACATCGCGCATGAGCACCACGTCGGGCTCACCAGGCTGACGATCGGCCTGTTTCGTCAACAGCGACAGCAATGTTCTCCGCTACCAACTGTTGCACACGTTTGTTGAGCGCCGCGTTCATTGAGGACGCGCGGGGGTTGTGGCGACAGCGGGCGTGAGGACGAACCGTCCTCACGGTGGCGTCGGGCTGGCCATGACGGATCGGGGCCGGCGCGGCGGTTTGTTCCTGGATGAGCGAGGCTGCAACACGAGCTCGCCCTCCCGCCCCCGGTCCTGAACGGTGAGGCTGTCCGGGTGCCCAACGATGCTGATTGTCCTGGACCCCTCCGCCGCCGCCCTCCAGCTCGCAGCTGGCGAACTGGTGTGCAGCGAGAAGGGTTGCCTTGGTGTCTTTGGACCGTGGGGTCACGCCCGTACCCGGTGGCTGCGTCTCGGTCCCGCCCGCACCGAAGCACACACCCCCCGCCGAGCCCGGTGCCGGGTCTGTGGGCGCACCCACGTCCTGATGCCCGCTCGGACCTACCCGCGGCGCCCTGACACCGCTGAGACGGTCGGCGCCGCCTGCTCGGAGCGGTCGAAGGGCTCGGCTACCGCAAGGTCGCCGCGCGGGTCGAGGTCCCAACCACGACCGTGCGAGGCTGGCTCCAACGCGCCCGAATCAACAGCGACACGATCAGGGTCAACGCCACCATCGCCGGCCACGGCTTGGACCCGTTGGCGGACAAGATTGATCCGACCGGCAGCGCCCTCAGCGACGTGCTCGAAGCCGTCGGCAGAGCCGTCGCCGCTCACATCCGCCGGGTCGGACCGCAACACCCGCCATGCAACTCGCGTTTGCCATCACCCACGCCGGGATCCTCGCCCCCCACCCCCGCCAGATCATCACGTACCCCTCCACGTGACCTACCGCCTACTTCAACGCGCCCAGCCACAGATCCTGCGACACGCTCAACGAGCACCAAACCCGACTTCTCATCCCCAACTTCGGTGTCGCCGCCATCCTCATCCAGCGTGGCGGCCAACACACGTTTTGTGCCGATGACCCGGATTTGTAGTCCAAAGGTGAGCGAGGTCCGTCGGCAACGAGTAGCGCTGCCGACGAGTTGTTGCACACCTTTGAGCCTCAAGCCCGTGGGCGCCGCGGTGATGCGAAACCACAACGATTGGTTGGTTGTCGTTCACACGGTGGCGGCGGCCGGAGGTGGCGTCGAGCGAGCGATCTGTGCGCCCTTGGACAGATGGCAAGTGGCGAGAAGTAGCGTCTCAAGCCCAAGGCGAAGGTCTCCCCGTTGAGTGAGCTCTCAAGGCCAAGAACGCCCTGGTCAGCGGCGACGCGCGAGTGTAAGGCACCCACAGCCCGCGGGACGCACACGGCCCGCTTCGGGTGATGGGACCGCGCTCGCGCCGGGCGGGTGGGCTGTCATCGCGCTACCTCACGCTATCGTTGGTCCCGACCCGCAGGGGCTGGTCGAGAGATTCATCGCTGAGGGGGAACTTTTCGACCAGTGATATCGTCATAGGGCCACTGACCTGAGAATGACAGGAGATCAGATGCGTCGAGCATTAGCCCTATCAGGGATAATTCTTGGTTGTTTGGCGTGCGGGAAAGGGACTGCAGCATCTTCTTCCGACTCTAGATCCGCCGAACCTACTCTTCCGCCAGCTTCCACTTCCTCTGAGCCCGATCCCGGGCCGGGAAAGAACGCTGACGTGCCAATAACCAGTGCGGTGTTGTCTGCGGACGGGCGGACATTAACTATCCGGTTTATCGGAACGCCAGCTGCGTACGATCCCAACATCGTGTGCTCGGCGTCATATACGGCCAGTACGAGAGTGGCAGGAGACGTCCTGTACGTTGCAGTGGAGGTTAAGGATTACAACGAACCCTCTGACGGACTCTGTGATGCTATTGGATTCGAGAGGGAGGTATCCGTACACCTCGATCAGGAGTTCGATGGCTCTTCGATAGTCTATAATCGGATGGAAGATGTCTAACTAAACACCGGGCGACGAGGTCCGTAGGGGTCCGCCGCTGTTCATCTCCGCGAGCGACCTCTCGATCGACCTACTTGGACGTGTGAAGAGGGCATTTCTGTCGACCTACGCCAACCCAAGCTCGTGAAGGGGCAAGTAGCTAGCTCGTCTTGAGAGTTGCGCCGAGCTCCACTAAAGCCTGCATCGGCGAGTATCTTCCTGTGCCGTTATTGCTACCACCACAAGCCGCGATCGTCCCGATAGCATCAACAGTGTTTCCTGCTAGAGGAATCTCGTCGCTGCCTGTCTTACGTATGACAGGAGAACCGCTATCGCCAGTGCTGCAGAATATGGGCGTAGGTCGCGAAGCCGTGACACCTAACACGCCACAGTTGCATGTGGTTGATACATACCAAGCACCTTGATTGGTTGTAGTAGCACACGTCCAGCCACTAGTGATGCCGCTCTTGCAAACGTTAGAGCCCGCCTGAAGCTGGCAGTTGTGGATCAGACCAGTCACGCTGAGTTGCTCGGTGGGACCATTTCGGTACACTTTGTTGCTAAATGTCCAACCCGGGAGATGCGCTATGGTTAGCGCATCTAAGCAACACGTGGATGTGGCCCCTCCGGGGGTTCTCGGATAAACATTCGGCCCTCCTATCTCGGTACCGAGTGTGACAGCATTATGTGTCCAAGTATGGTTGGCGTTGAAGTCACAGTGTCCCGCCGTAAGTAGACGTGAGTCGCCGGCTGGGCCGACGACTGCGAATCCATACGTGCAAAGACCTCCGGCGCTTTGGATATGTATGCCACCTTTGGTGATTGGATTCCAACAATCGGCCCTATCATTGCAGGCTGTGTCTATCGTTCTCTGGGCTTGGATGATAGTGACCGGCATCCCGCTAGTTGCACGTAATTCGTTAACGTAAGCAATAGCACTGCTAATTGACTTGGCGTCTGTCTCGACCTCGAGGCCGTTTGTCTTGCTGTCGGCAGAGACAGCATGTATACCGCTATCAGTTGGAGCTGAAGCGAGAGCATCACGAGCCGTATCAAGAATCTGCCCGAGGGTGTGCCTGGCCGGTACAAACCGCAACGCGGCCCGTGCCTCGGCCCTCTCAACCAGGAGCGACAGTGTCCGCTCCTCACCTTGTTGCAGGTTGACCACATAAACTGTCGAAGTCTTCCGATCCTTCGATAGCTCGGACGAGCCAAGACGTCCTGAGGTGTGAAGACTTTGGAGGAGACTCGCGTAGTCCGAGGAGCTAATGTCAGGCTCTACAGCGTTCGCTAGTGAATTGGTCACTGCTAGTCCAAGCACGAGTAGTACCAATATGCCTGCAAACAAGGCCCTGTTGTCTGTGATTCTCCTCATTTTATCTCCGTCTCGTCCGCATGCTCCGCCCACAAGTACCCGCGGCCGAAATAAGCATATCCTCCGCTCGGACGCCCAGGGCCGGATCCCTGGCGCGCGTGCTGGTCGACCCCGAGGCGAGCTACAGCCTCACTGACCTCGTGTCGTCGGCGAAGGCGAGCATGCCCACCGTGCAACGCGAGATTGAACGGGCGGAGGCGGCCGGTATCGTCACGACGAGGAAGGTCGGCCCGGCCCGCCTGGTCCGGGCGAACCCTGCTCACCCGCGGCATGACGCTATTCGCCAGCTCATCCTTGGGGACCTACGGGCCGCCGGCGATCGTGGCCGAAGAGTTCGCTGAGATCGACGGTGCCGGGGCCGTGGTTCTGTTCGGATCCTGGGCTGCGTGCTATCGGGGCGAGCCCGGCCGAGCACCGAAGAACATCGATGTGCTTGTCATCGGCAATCCCGATCGTGATGCTGTCGATGATGCCGCCGAACGCGCCGAACGCCGGGTCGGGCTGCCGGTGCAGGCCACTGTCCGCAGCCGCGGGCAACGGGACGCCCGCCAGGAGAGCTTCATCAAGGATCTGCGCGCACGACCCCTCGTCCTCGTCCTCGCCAGCAACGACGGTCCGTTGTTCGCTGATCTGCATCACGCCGACGCCCCCGACGCCGCGGATGAGGCCGCACGTTGAGTTGGGAGCGTGGCCGCACCGACGTTCAACGCCTTATCACGGACGGCGAACTCGCTCGTGTGGCCCCGTCGGCTGAAGTCGCTGGCCGACTCCTCGCCGACGGCCGTGCCCACATCAAGCTGGCGTCGAAGGGTCACCGAGGAAGACCCCGCTGGCGTCCTCCAGCTCAGCCACGACGCCACGCCCGGATTCGCTGCGCCCGGAAGATCACATTTTTATACACGATGCACACGCGGATCGGCACCAACAGGGAGCACCTACCACCGCCGCCCGGGCCGGGAGCAACACCGGGACCAGCCCGGGACCTACCAACCCACCTACCGCAGCCACCTACCACTCGCCGCCAGCGGGCGTTCCTTGCAGTGACCTCGGTTGTGTCTCGGGGTTTCCGGACCGCAGGCGATCGCCACAACGCCCAGCCGGGTCGTGGGGAACGCGTCGGGGTGACCGGGTCCTCAACCAGGCGCCGCACAAGGCGCCCAAAGCACTGTGGAGTGGCGCTCTCGGTTCCTACACTGGGCGCCATGCCGGTCACGATCGATCTCCCCGCCGAAGCCCAGGCCCGCCTCGAAGCCGAAGCCGCCCGCCGCGGAGTCACCCTCGACCAGCTCATCGCCGATCTCGCCGCCGCGTTCGCCGCCGAGGACGACCCGCTCGAAGCGTTCATCGGGTCGGGATCGTCGGGCCGTGGTGACCTCGCCCGCGGTCACCGTGAGATCCGGGCCGAACGAACCGCCGGGCTCAGCGCACGCGATCTCTGAGCACGTGCGCATCGTCGTTGACACCGGAGTGCTGTTGGCTGCGGCCGACACTGACGACACCGATCACAACCGTTGCGCAGCACTGCTCCGCAAGCACCGCGGCGAGCTTCACGTGCCCGCACCGGTCATCCCCGAAACGTCCTGGCAGATTGAACGCAACCTCAATCCCCGCTCAGAAGCCGCGTTCTTGCGGCTCATCACCGGCGGGCACCTCCACGTCGCCGATCTCACCCTCGCCGACTGGGCCCGCTGCGTCGAGCTCATCGAAACCTACGCAGACCTCGGCCTTGGCCTCGTTGACGCCTCCGTCATCGCTATCGCTGAACGCCTGAACCTCACCACCATCGCGACGCTCAACCGACGGGACTTCAACGTCGTGCGCCCATCGCACACCGAGGCATTCGATTTGATCCCATGACGCCCGGCACCGCCGAGCATTTGACCTTTCGCTGCTCACAATGCTTTCCTCCGCTGGAGCGCCTGCTGCCGCCGCAGTTCACGCGTCCGCAACGAGCCGACCCGCCTCCAAACGTTCTTCGCAGGGCACGAGTCTCCGAGTATGACGTTCGACAGGGCTCGACTTTCGAGGCCACGGCCCCAGCGCTGCCGCTCGGGCCGAGGAAAGCCTTCCAACCGAATTCGCGGCAATGAGACCGAGGGCTTGGCGCAGGCCGTCGGAGGGACCCGGCGGTCGGCAAGGCACGCTCCGATTCGCTGCCCCCGGATGATCACATTTTGATCACACGATGCACAGCAGGGGGCGGTATTGGCCGGTAGCTGCCGGACGGGCCTCACGCGAAAGTCCTGGTCAGCGGCAGTGGCCGGCACGATGCGGCATTGGGCGTCATGGCCTGGGCGTGCATGACGGACAAGCGGTCACCGGCCTGATTGAAAGATAATTCGCCTCCGGCTCGGCCGAGGACGACGACTACCGTTGGGCCGACGGCGTATGTCGACTGTATGCATTTCCGCAAGAACGGGGCGTGTCAGCGGGTGCTGGGCCGTGCGCTGTAGTTCGCGTAAGGCCAGATCAGCGGCATTGCACAACACCCAACACCAACAGGCGAACAGGTGTTCGCCAGCCTACGGACCAGAAGGTTGCAACGTTGAGCAGGCTGATTCTTGCCCGGCCGGAAGCAGGGGAGCCAGTTGACGGACGATCGCGGAGGCCGGGTCGGGCTGGACGGTGAGAGGTCGAGTTCGGGGGGAGCTCAGACGCCCCGAGGTAGACCGGCCCAGGCAGGGGGATACGATGAGGACATGGGTGCGCGCCGCGAGCTTCTCGAGGCCAAGCGAGACGAGATCACTGCCATCGTTCGGCGTCACCGAGGGCGGAGCGTCGCGGTGTTCGGGTCCGTCGCTCGTGGTAATGAGACGAACGCGAGTGACATCGACTTCCTGGTGGAGTTCGAGCCGGGAAGTTCGCTGTTCGACTTGCTGCACCTGCAGGACGAGCTCCGAAGCCTGCTCGGCTCCGACGTCGATGTCGTGTCGAAGGGCGCCCTCAAGCCGAGAGACGCGCACATCCGGCGCGAGGCCGTCCCTCTTTGAGCCGATCAGACGACCAGCGGCTCGCCGATATCTTGGACTGCTCCGCTGAACTTGCCGAGGTGGTGTCCCGAGGCCATCAGGCGTTCCTCGCCGATCCAATCTTGCGTCGGGCTGCGGAGCGGTTGCTGGAGATCATCGGCGAGGCCGCGGCGACGCTCTCGGACACGACGACGAGCAAGTACCCCGACGTCCCTTGGCGTGATATCTCCCGTCTCCGCATCGTGCTCGCTCACCATTACCACCGGGTCGATCCGGAGCAGGTCTGGGTCATCGCCACCGTCGAGGTGCCGGCCCTGGCGGCCACGCTCGAAACCGGCTCCAGTTAGGCCGCGCGGGGCAGCCAACGGTGTGATGGGGCCCCTCGGGAGACGGCGGATTTCGTGCCACACGCGTGCCACTCCCAGCCGAAACCAGCGGTCACAGACCAACATAGGTCGATACGCAATGTACGGTTTGACCTGGGCAAATACAGATATCGCCAGGTCGCGAATATAGGCCCCAAGGCCTTCACACGGCTGAGGCCGAGGGTTCGAGTCCCCCAGCGCCCACCGAAAAAGCCCTGGTCAGAGCGGGTGTGACCGGCAAGCTTTGCTCCGGCCGACGGTGTCGTGCCACACCGACTGGGCAGCCTTGGTCCTTACCAGTCGTCCCGTGCCACATCAGCCGGCACGCTGCGGGGACGTCGGGAGTCCTCCGCTGTTGAGCGACCGACAACCTCCCGCTCGTCTTTCAGTCGGTCCGAGGCATCGGGATAGGGGTGCCTGCAGCGGTCGAGGACCACTGTCACTGATGTGTGCCCCGCCTGCTTGGGGATCAGTTTCGGGTCCGGTCTCGCGGTGATCCACAGGCCACCGGGGCGGAGACCGCACCGTGTCGTCAACAGGACGCTGAGGGGGCGCAGTGATTGGCCACCGGTACGAGAGAGCCCGTTCGAACCCGACATTCTTCGGCGCCGTCGGATTGGAAATCGCTCCGGGCTGGCCCTGGCAGGTCCCCTCGCCCTCGTCCTCCGCCGTGCGAAGCTCCACTTTCATGGAGTTTCAACTGGGCCCTTGGCGCTTCTTTGTCTCTAGTGTTTGGCCCTGGCTTTGGAGCAGAGCTGATAGTGGGTCGAAGGTGACCGAGACGGTGATTCGGATACTTGAACGTTGGGGCGCAGAACCAACGTGAGAAGAGCCAACGAGGAGTTGCTGCGCGCTGTCCGGTCCATACAGAGTGACCCGGCGTGCGTCATGACGGTCGTTTACGCCTACGACAGATGGCCACCGAGCCTCTACTACTTCATTCCGTTCATGGATTCGTTAGCTGCACCCCGAGCGATTGCGCGACTTGCCGACGGCAGGCTTGTCGTCTTCCGGAGGGCCCACTACGACCTTACGTTGGAGCAGTCCTACTCTTGCCCGGTCGGGTCGGCCTTACCGCCGCAGAGGCGTCTGCTCTACGCCCAGTTGTCCATCGACGGGAAGTCGTACTGGGTCCCCCGGTCCTCGTGGCGGGAGCTCGATCAGCTCCTGGACGATTCGTGAACGTACTCCGATCCTCCGGGGCCGGTAGTCAGGGCGTGGGTCAGCCCATCAGGTTGCGCACGCCGGCGATGTCGTACTCCGCCACTGATCCGGAGATCATCGCTGCGTCCTGCTCGTTGCTGGGGCCGTTGCCACGAAAGGCCTCAACGGCAGCCTGGGACGTCCACCGTTCGAAGATGTTGATCCGCCCGCGGTCGATGAGGTCCGCACTGATGGCGAAGTCAAGGCATCCAGGGGTGGCCCGAGCCTGTTCGACCACCGGCGCACAACCCGCCAAGTAGGACTCGCGCTCTTCGGGCGTGACGATGATCTGTCCGGCGACGATGATCAAAAGATTGCTCCATTCTCAAATCGTCGGTCGTGAACCGCTCACCGGCGGGTGAGGGTCAGGTGGGTGACTCCGCTCGGCGAGGTGACCGCTTCCATGTCGTAGACCTGGTCGAGTCCCTCCAGCCCGCCCCACAAGCGGACACCGCGGCCGAGCAGGATGGGTACCTGGACGATGTGGGCAACGTCGACCAGTCCGGCGGCGAGGAAGTCCCGCACCACGGTTGGTCCGCCGCCGATGCGCACACCGAGATCACCGGCCGCGTCTCGGGCGATGGCGAGCGCCTCCTGAGGGGTGGCGTCCAGGAAGTGGAACACGGTGCCGCCCTCCATCTCCATCGGCGGGCGCGGATGGTGGGTGAGCACGAAGACGGGGGTGTGGAACGGGGGGTTCGGGCCCCACCAACCACGCCACTCCTGATCGGTGCCGATGTCCTTCCAAGAGCCCGATTCGGGACGGAACTTGCCGCGGCCCATAATCTCGGCACCGATACCGACACCATGCCGTTCAGCGAGGGCGTTATCGACACCGACGGTGCCACCGGGCTCGCCGACCATCGACCGCCAGAACCGGGTGGCCATCATCCACTCGTGCAAACGCTGCCCGGCGTGGCCGAAGGGGGCTTCGTAGCTCTGAACCTCGCCCGTGGCGAACCCATCAAGGGACACCGAGAAGTTGTGGACATGGACCTTCGGCATCACGGCACTTCCCTTTCGGAGGCTTCGGCCACGGGGTCGGAGGTGGCAGCGCACCCATCAGGGTAGGTGCGGATCAGGGCTACACCGAACTGACGACAGCCACGCTATGTAGCGGTGAAGCGCTTGGCCCGGGTACCAGGCGGGTTGAAGACTCCGGGCTCCCAGTCGGGATTGGCGACCAGCACCTCTCCTTCGAGCCCGTCGGGGTCGACGAAGAACAACGACAGGAGCGGGCCGAAGTCGGTGACGAAGTCGTCGGCGGCGCCGCAGGCCATCAGGCGGTGCCGGATCTCCTCGAAGGCGTCGAACGAAGCCGCCTGGAATCCCAGGTGGTCCAGGCGGCCCCGTCCGAACATCGGCGTCTGATGGTGGGCTTCAGTGTTCCCTTCGATCTCGAATACGTTCAACTCTCGCCCATCACCGATATCGATCAGGGACAACTTGAAACCCGGTTGCTGCTCAATCGTTCGCGCTGGTGGAGCATCAAAGACGTCGCTGTAGAAACGCGACAGGCGATCCGTGTCCCGGGTGAGTATTCCAACGTGGTTGACGCCATCCAGCAGTATGAGTGAAGCGTAGCGCGGCTGTTTCACCTTGTTTGTTGCGCGTCTCGCCGGGCGTTGAACCAGGTGGCGATCTGCGTTGGGTTGTGGGCGCCGAGCTTGGTGAGGATGTGCTGCACGTGATCTTGGGCGGTTCGGGCCGACACGAACAGTGCAGAGGCAATCTGGTGGTTGGTGTGGCCGAGCGAGGACCTCGTGATTGAGACCGCGCCGTGACCACCGCCCGCTGGATCCACATCTCGAAACCCTCGGGCGCAGCTTCTGGCTCGTCCGCCCGCTGCGATAGCCCCAAACCAGCAACGACCAGGCTGCAAGGTATGTTCCGGTCGGCAACGGCTGGCAGGTCGTAGGCTGCGTGCAGCAAGGGCCCGTCCGAGCACAGCAGGAGGAAGACCGATGGAGTTCCCACCATGACTGTGAGCGGCAAAGTAACCGTTGAGATGTTGCAGCGTCTTGCCGCCGCGTTCAACGCCCACGATCTTGACGCGGTGATGAGCTACTTTGTCCAGGACCCGGTGCTGGAGATGCCGCGGGGACCTCATCCCTGGGGGCGACGGCTGCAGGGGCAAGAGGAGGTGCGGTCCGGCCTCGCCAGCCGCTTCGCCGGGATCCCCGATGTCCATTATGGCGACGATGCACACTGGGTCAGCGGCAACCGGGGCTGTTCGGAGTGGCTGCTGACCGGCACCACCACCAATGGGGAGCGGGTCGAGGTGCGTGGTTGTGATCTGTTCGAGTTCCGCGACGACAAGATCCTGCGCAAAGATTCCTACTGGAAGATTGTCGAGCGCTGAGATTTCTACAGAGACTGCATCCATCCATGGCCGGAGGCATGCGGCTGGGCACTACGAAAGCGTCGCCCGTCTATCTACAATACTGGTCTCGAGGTCGGCGCCGCTGAGGTCGATGCTGATGTGGCTGGGCGGGACGAAGGCGGGATCGGCGGAGTTGAGCACGAAGTCAAAGCGTTCCGATAACCGGGCCCGATCCACGGCGATCACGTAAGAGCGAACGTCGGTGCGCTGCTGACCGGTGGACTGAGGGCAGGGGTCAACCGTGACGGGGCGCTGGTAGAATAGGGGCTGATAGATGACAGCTTCGGCCCCGAACGTTGAGGCTGTGACAATGTCGACGAAATCAATCCCGGCAGCGGCGCAACGGCGCAGTGATACAAAGAACAACACCTGTTTGGCGAAGTCGAACGGTGGGGTGGTATTGGACGGCTGCCACCACCCGGGCAACGTTGCTTCAGAAACGGCCACGTCCACAGTGTCAGCCACACCCCCGGCAACCGCGATCAGCTGGCTACCGAGTGGTGTGCCCTTGACCGAACCAAGCTCGCTGATGGTCATCACCGGTGGCTGCGGGTTGGCGGCGCCGCCGGTCCCCGGATCCGTACTGCCCGAACCCGTGACCGGTACCGGTACGGGCGTCACCCCGCAATAGTCGGGCCCGACCGTGCTGTCGACAACCGTCATCAGCTGATCGAGCGTGACCCCGTAGCCGGTGCTGGCTTCGGCCCAGGTCCCGTTGGCCAACTGCCAGCGTGCAGCGGCCGAAGGGAGCGGCATCGGCGCACCGTCATCGGTCCAGAGCGTGACGAATGTCCCGGCGGGGCTGACCATCCTTGTCGGCTTGAGGATTTCACCCCTGCGGTAGTCGTTGATGAAGTCCTCTTCCCGAAGCACCGCAATCAGCCCGATGAGCGGTAGGAGCGTCGGCGCGGAGGCCACAGGACTGGCGGCGCCAATCTGTCCAACCGTGTATCCGCTCACACTGCGCTGTGGCGGAAGCACCTCCCAGCCCTCCGGCAGCGCCGTTGCGTGCACCCGTAGCGTCACACCACCGGCGGGGTTGTAGCCGCCCGGTAGGGGCTCGCACCGGACGGGATTGGTTTGGGAAACGGTTTCATCAGGGCCCGCCTTCACCCGCTGCTGGCGCTGACCGGCGGCCACCATCCCCGCTGCGGTGGCGGCGATCACCAGAAGCGCCGCGGCCACCAACAGCAGTGGCGACCGACGGAAGGGGCGAATGACCGGTGGCCGAAGTCGCACCACGGTCTGCTCCAGACTGGGGGGATCCAGGGGTTTCACGTCGAGCGCATCACGGATGGCAACCAGGGCGTCGTGCAGTCGATCATCGACATCAGTCATGGCAGCACCTCCCGAAGGCGGGCCAACCCGTGGCGGGCGTGGGACCGGACCGTTGCCACGCGGCAGCCCAGCAACTCGGCGATGGCGGCGTCGTCGTAGCCGTACAAATGGCGCAAGACCACCACCGCCCGCTGACGGTGTGGTAGCGCCTCGAGCACGTCGAGCAACTCAACCAGCCGCTCATCGAACTCTTCCCGGACCGTGAGCTTGGCCGTTGCCCGCAGGCCGGCCTCTTCATGGCGCCATTCGGAGCGTGCCGCGTTCACCAGCGCCCGGCGGAGGTACGGCTCCGGGTCCCGCAATGCCAACAGACGCCCGTAAGTTCGCAGAAAAGTCGAACTGACCAGATCCTCAGCCTTGGCGCGGTCCCCGACGAGCAGCCAGGCGAAGCGCACCAACGGGTCATACAGCCGTGCCCACAGCGCCGAGATGCCGGCCAGGGTTTCCGTGTCAGCATCCTCGACAGCTGGGCGGTCACGGTTGATCACCGAGCGCATCCTGCCCGAAGCGTCGCTGGCGTCCACACACGGTGTACACGCACCAGCGGGTCGATCCGTGCAAACGCAGTAACAACCACAAAGGGACCGGTGCTCGCCTTTGTGGGGGTTGGGGCCTTTGCCGGGAACCCGCTGGTAGGTGTTGATCGTCGCCTCGACCGAACGGAACTGTGGTAATGGTGGCGGGGTCGAAAAAGGGGGCCGAGATGAGCGAGACGACCATTTCCGTGGAGGACTTTCGGCTCGAGGCCCGCGCCTGGATGGAGGCCAACCTCGAGCGCCGAGTTCCGGGGCAACGCTCGGGTCGGGCCATGCCCGCTGCGGACACCGTGGAGCGCCTGGCCGAGGCGCGCGCCCAGCAGCGCAGGCTGTTCGACGGTGGGTTCGCAGGGATCACGTATCCGCCCCAGTACGGCGGGCGAGGGTTGAGCGCCCGCCATGAGCGAGCATTCAACGAGGAGGCCCGCGGCTTCGTCCTGCCCGATCTCGGTGTGGTCGGTCATGTGACGATGGCACCGATCGGTCGCTCGCTGGTGGCCCACGGTTCGCCGGAGTTGAAGGCGACGCACATCCCCAGGATCCTGTCCGGCGAAGAACTGTGGTGCCAGTTCTACTCGGAGCCCGAAGCCGGCTCGGACCTGGCCGGCATCCGCACCCGGGCCACGCGTGACGGCGACCGCTGGATCATCAGTGGCTCGAAGATCTGGAGCAGCGGAGCGCACCTGGCCGACTGGGCGATGTGCCTGGCCCGCACCGACTGGACCGTGCCCAAGCATCGGGGGCTCACCTGGTTCGCGGTGCCGACCAACGCCAAAGGTGTCACCATCCGTCAGATCCGTCAGATCAACGGCAACGCGGAGTTCTGTGAGGAGTTCCTCGACGAGGTCGAGCTGACCGACGATGACGTGATCGGTGAGGTCAATCGAGGTTGGGCGGTGACCCAGACGATGCTGGTGTATGAGCGGGGCGGCGGCGGTTCTGGCGGTGGCCGACGCGAACCACGCGAGCTGGCCCCGGACCTGGTGGCGCTGGCCCGCCAGGCCGGTCGTACCGAGGACCCTGCTGCCCGCCAGGCAATCGCTCGGGCGCACATCAACGACTATGCGCAGTACCACCTCGGTCGCAGGATGGCGGCCCGGCTGCGTGCTTCCAAGACGCCCGATCCGGCCATCGCGGCCTACAGCAAGCTCGCCGCGGGCATGCTCAATCCGCAGCGGGCCCGCTTGGGTCTGGAGATCGGCGGTGCCGCGGCGCTGGCGTGGGCTCCGACGGACGAGCGCGGCGGCAACCCCGCGTTGAACTACCTCAACGGCCGGATCGTCTCGATCGCCGCGGGCACCAACGAGGTCCAGCGCAACGGCATCGGCGAGCGCGTACTGGGCCTGCCCCGAGAGCCCAGCTTCGATACCAACAAGCCCTTCGAGGAGGTCCTGCGCGCCGCCCAGAACTGGGACGGTCGCGCCCAGTAGCGCAAGGGCTAAAGCGAAGCCGACCTCCAGCACGTCCCCGTCCAGGCCCGCCGCCACCCGATCCGGTGCGCATTGAGGGCTTTACTGGTTGAACTGGCGGATGATCTCGGCCGGGACCGTCAACGCTGGCGAAGTGGCACCCATGCGGACGATCTGGTCCGCCAGTTCCGCTGGGTCGGGCCGCCGGCTGGCGCCGAGCAGCGATCGGGTCAGCGCACCGGTGTCGCGGTACAACTCGTCGAGCGCGGCGGTTACGTCGTCAATTGATTCGGTTCGGTTGTCCATGGCGGCGCGCATGGCGGCCCGACGCATCAGTTCCTTGATGAATGCTGCACTGACGCCCTGGAGGCGCTGGGCCAGCAACGTTCGCTGCGCGCTGCTGAGGGTGATGTCCGCGGCGTAGAGCTCGATCAACCGCTCCCGGCAGGCGGTGTCGGGAAGGGCGATCTCCACCGCTTGGTTGACTCGCCCGGGGCGGGTGGCGAGCGCTGGCTCCAGCAGGTCGGCCCGGTTGGTGGTGAGCAGGAACGCCACGTCGTCGCCCCCTATCCACGGCGTCCATCTCGTTGAGAAGAGCCGCCATCGCTTCAACATAGTTCCCCTACCAGGGCACATCTTTCGGAATTCGCCGACCACTGCGGGCAACTGCCGTGCGCCCTCAAGCAGCACGGCGTCACCGGGGGCCGGGGTCAGGCAGATCATCCGGGTAGGTGATGTCGATCTCGGTGATGGTCTTGGGGAAGTCCTTGGAGTTGTTGGTCAGGAACCGATCCGCACCGGCAGCAACAGCGGTGGCCAGATGGACAGCGTCAGCGGCCCTAAGCCCGTAGGAGGCGGCCAGCGCGGTGGCCAACTGCGCGGTGTCGGTACCAACGGGTTGCAGGGTGAGCCTTCCGAGCAGTGCGCCCAGGGCGGCGATCTCGTCCTGGGCGCCGCGCCGCATGGGCCGGGCCAGCAGTTCCGGCAACAACAACACCGATCCGATGCGCTCAGGTGTGGCGGCGGCCACCGGGCCCGAGGGGAACAGCGCACGCACCCGGCGACCCAATCGATGGTCGCGAACCGTGGCATAGATCAATACGTCAGCGTCGAAGGCGTCCATTCCGGTATCGATCAGCGACCGGCACGATCAGCCCGCACGCCGGAGATGATGGCTTGCGCCCGCTGGCGGCTCAGGGTTGGTTGCTGCTCCAGGGGGGCCCGGCGGCCACTCTCCAGCACGTCGCGCACCGTCTCTGCTGCGGTCCGGGCCCTCTCGGCCCGCCGCGCCGCCAGCGCGTCTGGACGCACCACGACCGCAACCGCCACCCCGTGACGGGTGATGGTCACCTCTTCACCGGCCAGCACCCGATCGAGGACCTCCGGAAGGTTCGCCCGGGCCTCGGTCACCGACATTGTGGCCATCGGCATAGTGTACAGCACTGTACAGCGCTGTACATGAAAGTACAGAAGGTCCCTTCGGTTGCCACCTTCGATGCGTTAGGAGCGATCTGTGGGCGGTTCAGCCATGGTTGGAGCGTATGTCTCCAAAATCACGTTCCCTGCATCAGGCGGAGGAATGGCCACGCGCACGTCACGGTTTGGCGTTGAGCTCGCCGCGGCGGCCCTCGGCGTAGCGGTCACGGAAGCGATGCCCGCCCTCTGCCGCCACCGCCGCCACTGGGCCGATGGCCGTCTTCCATGCCGACACCAGACGGTCCTCCCACTCGTAGTCAAAACCGTCTTGCAGCCCCCGCTCCTCGCGCCCGCCCCGCTCGGGTTGGTTGGCCACCAGCCAGCGTGCCGTGCGGGCCATGGCCTCCGCGGTGGGCACCACGTCCCGATACCCCACATCGGCCCGGATCGCTCCAATGTCAGTCAAGCGGTGATTGGTCCAAGACGTGGCCAGCAACGAACGGGTATGGGGGGCCAACGCGAAGGGCATCTCCACAATGTCCCATTGGTGATCGAGCGCGGCGGCGATGACCTCCACCACCTGGCGCACGGTCAAGGTCTGGCAATCACCCACGTTGTACGCCTTGCCGGCGGAGGCCTCGGGATGGTCCACGCAACACAACAGCGCATGGGCCGCGTTCTCGCCATACGCCGCGGTACGGGCGGACAGGCCGGCGTCGGGCACGATGATGTGGGGGCGCCCGTCAAGGATCCGGCGCACGATCAACCATTCACGCGGGAGCAGTTGGCCAGGACCGTAGATCAACGGGTATCGCAGATGGGTGGCGGTGGGGTGATGGGCGAACACCACGCCCTCGCTCTCAAGGATCTTGATGACCTTGCCCACCTCGTCGCCCTCGATCTTGACACCGTCCTCCCGGGTGGGCAACGGCATCCCCACCGGAAACAGGGCATCCGGTCGGGCGAATCCCCGATACACCGGCACCCCACCCACGGACACGAAACGCCCGCAACGCCCCTCCAACAACACCGCCAACGTCCGCAGCCGCCCGTACATGGCCACCACCAGATCGAACGAACGCTGACCCAGCGCAGCCCGCACCGCAGCCTCGTCGAAGGGATCGGTGTGCACGTGTTCGAGATGGGCGGGGATGGTGTCCACCTCGTGATTGCCGGTGTGCAGGATGGTCACCTGGTAGCCCCGCTGCACCAGGCCGTTCACCACGTACGGCCCGGTGGGTCCGGTTCCTCCGATCACCAGTGCGGTCTGAGCGGTCTGGGCGGTCATGGGGTGGCTCCTGTTCCCGGGCGGCACCGAACGCTACCGCTCGTGAGGTCTGCCGCACCCACGGCCTAGGGTCTGGTGGTGCGCCTCGAACATCCCGATTTCACCCCGTTCATGGCTCCCTGGCGGGGCGTCCGAGAAGGCCGCAGCGTCAGTGTCGATCAGGCCATCGCCGCCATCGCGGACCGCTCCCGGGTCTTCGTGGCCCAGATCAGCTCGGCACCGTTGACGCTGATCGACGCCCTCGACGCCGCCCGGGGTCGGTTCACCCGGATCGAGCTCATCACGGCCTACCTGCTCGAACCGCTGTCGGTGTTCAACCACCCCCACGAACCGTTCGTGCTCACCACGCTGCAGGCCTGCACCGCGGCCCGGGCCATGATCGACGCCGGGGCCTGCAACATTGTGCCCGCCGCCCTCAGCCAGTGGCCCGCTCTGCTGTCTGCCGGTGGGGCGCTGGCTCCCGATGTGGCCCTGGTGCAGGTCAGCCCGCCCGGACCCGACGGTCGTTTCAGCCTGGGCACCGCCACCGCTAGCAGCCTTGACGTGGTCCGCTCGGCGCCGCTGGTCATCGCCGAGGTCAACCCCCAGATGCCCTACACCTTCGGCGCCGGTGAGCTCAGCCGAGACCACTTCGATCTGTTGGTGGACGTGGATCATCCGTTGCCGGAGCTGGTGCCGCAGCCCATCGGGGATCTCGAGCGCACCATCGCCGGGCACGTGGCGGAGGACATTCGTGACGGGGCCACGCTGCAGTTCGGCATCGGCGCCATCCCCGCGGCCATCATCGCCCTGCTGGGGGACCGCAAGGAGCTGGGCCTGCACGGCGGCATGTTGGGCGACGCCTGCATCGATCTCATCGAATCCGGCGCCGCCACCGGTTCCCGCAAGAGCATCGACGCCGGCCTGCATGTGGGCGGCGAGGTGTTGGGAACCAGACGGCTGTTCGATTGGGTCCATCGCAATGAGCGGGTGATGACCGTGCCCGCCAGTTACTCCCACGGACCCACCAACTTGGCCCGCATTGACAACTTCGTGGCCATCAACTCCACGGTGGAGATCGCGCTCGACGGTTCGGTGGGCGCCGAGGTGGCCGGGGGACGGGTCATCTCCGGTCCCGGCGGCCAACCGGACTTCGCGCTCGGGGCCAGCCTCAGCCGGGGCGGGGTGTCCATCATCGGCTTCCCCGCCACCGCGTCACGCGGGACCACCTCTCGCATCGTGCGGACGCTGGCGCCCACCTCGCCGGTGACGGTGGCCCGTTACCTGGCGGACCGCATCGTCACCGAGTTCGGCGTGGCCCGCCTCAAGGGTCTGAATCTCACACAACGGGCCGAGGCGCTACGGGCCATCGCCCACCCCGATTTTCGTGAAGCGCTGGCTTGACCCTCCGGCGCGCCCACCCGTCGCCAATCGGACGACACCTATCGGTATGGATTCTTGCGGCGGCTGGGCGTTTCGGCTCAGCCGGTCGGGGCGGGGGAGACGAACTGCGCCTCCAGTTGGAGCTTGACGTCGTCGCTCGCCATGGGCACGCCGTAGCCCATGTTGAATGCCGTGCGACTGATGGTGGAGCGGGCGCTGAAGCCGAAGTGAGTTGACTGGTTCATGGGGAATACCGCAGACCCATTGAACGTGACTGCCAAGACGACGGGATGGCTGATCCCCTTGATGGTCAGCGAGCCGTGCAGGTCATAGCCTGCACCAGCCTCTTCGATGGATGACGACGTGAACGTCAGCGTTGGATGGTTCGCCACATCGAAGAAGTCAGCGCCTTGGAGGTGCTGATCACGCATGGCATTGCCGCTGTTGACCGATGCCATTTCAGCCTCGAGGGACACCGACGTTTCACCAAGACCATCGCCCACGCTGAGCCAACCGGTAAATCGGTCGAACGTGCCGCGAATAACGGAAATCCCGAGGTGGGTGACGGAAAAGCCGAGCTGCGTGTGCATGGAGTCCACGCCGTAGGTGCCGGACGGGATGGCCAAGGCCATGTGAGTCCTTCATTTGCAGAGTTAAGACCCAGTGATCCTACCGGTCGCAGCTGTATACGCTGGGAGCCGGTGGGGGCGAGGCCGAAACCCCACCCCCGTGCTGTCAGTTGATCACCGGGGGTCTGCCCCAGTGGCGCTCAGGCCCGACCGTGACGCAGCAGACGACCGGGCAGGGCGCCGGTGCACTCACCGTCTTCGAAGGTCACCTCGCCGTTGACGATGATGTCCTTGTAGCCCTTAGCCCGCTGGATCCGCCGCCACTCCCCACCGGGGAAGTCATAGGCCACCTCACCGAGCCAGCTGGGATCAACCTCGAGCTCCTCCAGTTCGTAGACCAACACGTCAGCCGCGGCGCCTTCGCGGATGGCGCCGCGGTCCTTGAAGCCCGCAGCGTGCGCCGCCAGGGTGGACATGCGGAAATGGGCTTCCTCGAGCGGGACCACACCCTCGTCCCGGACCAGCCAGCGCAGCAGGTCCGTGGTCCACGAGCCGCCGTTGAAGAACTTGGTGTGGGCCCCACCGTCGGACACGCCGGGCAGGGTGTAGGGGGAGGCGGTGAGCAGCTCGCCGTTGAAGGCGGCGTTGAACTCGTGCTCGGCCTGCAAGAACTCCACGTTGAGATCCCCGGCCAGGGAGAGGTCGATCATCACCTCGATGTGGTGCTTGCCTTCCTCCATGCCGATCTGGCCCAGGGTCTTGCCCACGTACTTCTGTAGGTCAGCCTGGCGGTTGACGCCTTGGACCACCAGCTTGTCCGGTGCGCCGGAGACCCCGGCCTGAATGACCTTGAGTTTCTTGTCGGCGGCTTCGGCTTCATCGATAACGGCCCGGCGCAGTTCGGGGTCACGCATCTTGGCCATGCGCTCTTCCTTGGTGCCAGTGGTGATGGCCCGCCACGCTGGCGAGGCGTCATACAGGTTCCAATGCTCCAACGTGAACGCCGTACCGGCCCGCAGGGTGGCGGTCTGGCCGTAGATCGGCAGGCCCTGGCTCCAGCACTTCTCCAGCCAACGCAGGCTGCGACGATGCACTTCGGGATCGCGGCGGGTGGCGATGATGGCGTTGTGCAACAGCGGTCGTTGCGCCACCGCGGCCAGCTTCTCCAGGAACGCCAGGTCCGCTTTGATGTCACCGGTGGCCTGGGTGATCTGGATGCATCCCTCATCCCGTTCGGCCAGCACCTCGGCCAGACACAGGATGTCTTCATCGCACATGGTGTCCGTGACCATGGGGGAGCCGTCGAAGTCAGCCTGGGTGGAGTTTTCGCCCAGCCGCTGAATGGAGAAACCACAAAGGCCGGCGTCCATGCCCTCATGGAGCAGGCGCTGCATCTCTTTGCGTTCCTGCGGCGTGGCCACGCGGGTCTTGGCCGCTTCCAGGCCCATGACATAGGTCATCAAGGACGCGGTGGGCATGTACTGGATAACGTTGACCCCCAGCGGTGCACGCTCCAGTGAGTCCAGGTACTCCGGGATGGATTCCCAATCCCAGGTCATGCCTTGCTTCATGGACTCGTAGGGGATGGCCTCGGTGCGGGTCATGGTGAGCATGGATCGGTCCCGGAAATCGGGCTTGCAGGGGGCGAAGCCGAACCCGCAGTTGCCCAATAGCAGTGACGTGACCCCGTGCCACCCCGATGTGGTGCAGTACGGATCCCAGCGGACCTGGGCGTCGTAATGGGTGTGCAGATCAATGAAACCCGGTGCCACGATCAGGCCGCTGGCGTCTATGGTGCGCTCAGCACCACCGTTGGCCCGGCCGCCAATCTGGGCAATCTTGCCGTCTTTGATCCACACGTCGCCCTGGAAGCGGGGCACCCGGGTACCGTCCACAACGGTGCCCCCCTTGATGTGGATGTCATAGGTGGTTTGGTTGGCCATCTGCGATCCCCCCTGGAGTCGAGCTATTTGGCCCTACCAGCTTAACCGGGGAGACGTCGGTCACAGCCGGGATTCAGCTGGGCGCGTGCAGGGCGGCGTTAAGGCCACCCCATTCCCGTCCGCTGCGGGCCACGGCCTCAATGGTGCCGGTGCGCCCGTTGCGCCGGAACAGCAACCCGTTCACCCCTGACAGCGCCAGTCCTTTGGCCACCTCGCCGTCGGGCAGGGTGACCAGGGTTCCGGCCGTGACGTACAGGCCGGCCTCCACCACGCAGTCATCGCCCAGCGAGATCCCGATGCCGCTGTTGGCGCCCAGCAGGCAGCGTTCGCCGATGGAGATGACCTCTTTGCCGCCGCCGGAAAGGGTGCCCATGATGGAAGCGCTACCGCCGATGTCAGAGTTGGCGCCCACCACCACCCCCGCCGAGATCCGCCCTTCCACCATTGAGGTGCCCAAGGTGCCGGCGTTGAAGTTGCAGAACCCTTCGTGCATGACCACCGTGCCTTCCGCCAAATGCGCCCCCAGCCGCACCCGGTCAGCGTCAGCGATACGCACGCCGGAGGGGATCACGTAGTCCACCATGCGGGGGAAACGGTCCACGCCCCACACGTGCACCGAACGACCGGCGGCCAGCAACTGCCAGCGGGTGGTATCGAAGTCCTCGCTGTCACAAGGGCCGCAGTTGGTCCACACCACATTGTGGACCTGCCCGAACATGCCGTCGAGGTTCATGCTGTGGGGTCGGGCCAGCCGGGCTGACAGCAGGTGGAGCCGCAGATAGACGTCCGCCGCGCCCTCCGGTGCTGCGCCCAGGTCCGCCACCCCCACCGCCACCACCTCGCGCCGCACCCGCCGATCAGGGTCGGGTTGGCTGAGCCCCGCCAGATCCAGCCCCGCCCGCCCGGCCACCGCGGCCGCTTCGGCATATCGGTCCGGGCCCAACACGGAAACGCCGGGGCTATCGAAGCTTGACCCTGCGCCCCAGCCACCCAACCGGTAGCCCACGAAACGAACGTCCAGGACTGGTTGGTTGGCCCCGATCAGGGAGCGGCTGGCGATGCCGATCCCCACCGCCCCGCTGCTGGTAACTGTTGCGCTCATCGAGCGGGCAGGCTAGTTCCGCCGTCCCCTACAGCTCGGACTCCTCCGGCATGTTGCGGCACGGGTCGCTCAAGGGGTGGTCAGCGGGCATGTCGGGGTCCACCACCTCGAACTGGGTCATCATGTCGTGATCCTCGTGGATCATGTTGTGGCAATGGATCATGTATTTTCCGTTGCCTTTGAATTGCGCCAGCACCTGGACGGTCTCGTTCTCGCCGAGGTAGATCACGTCTTTGGCTCCCGCCTCGTACGGTTGGGGTGCCTGGCCGTTGCGGGAGAGGATCTTGAAGTCGATCAGGTGGATGTGGATGGGATGGAACCATCCGCCGGAGTCATTGATGAACTCCCATATCTCCACCGCGCCGTTGGGCACGCTGGCCTCCACGAAGTTGTAGTTGCTGGCGGTGACCTTGGCCCAGGTGTTGCCGTTGATGGTCCACTGGCTGCGGTCACGGAACAGCCGGAACTGGCGGGTGGTGGTGGCCTGGGAGGGCTGCAGAGCCATCACCTTGTTGGTGGGGTTCAGTTCCGAGGGGACGCCGTTGGAGGTGGCGTCGAAGGGGTCGCCCACCACGTCAAAGGCCATGACCCGGTCGGTGTTGAGGTAATTGACGTTGTTCTTGGGGCTGGAGTTGCGCAACTGGACTCGGGTGCCGGGCCGGAGCTTGGCGAAATCGATGACCACCTCGTAGCGTTCGGCCCCGGCGAGACGCAGCCGGGAGGTCTTCACCGGATGGGGCATGAGCCCGGCATCGGTGCCGATCACGGTCATCTGCTGGCCGTTGCTCAGGGAGAGCTCGAAGGACCGCGAGATGCTGGCGTTCAAGACCCGGAAGCGGTACTTGCGGCGCTTCACCTTCATGGCGGGCCACGGTACGCCGTTGACCATGATCACATCGCCCCACTGGCCGGACTCGTCTTCCAAGCTGAAGAGCAGGTTGCCGTCGTTCTTGAAGATGGCGTCATTGATCATTAACGGCACATCGAACTCACCGCGTGGGAGGCCAAGGGCGGCCTCAGCGGGGTCCTCGTGGATGTACATTCCGGCGAGACCCTGGACAATATTCTCCGCGGTATGGTGCATGCCGTGGTCGTGGTACCACAAGGTACGTCCGGACTCGTTGTTGGGGTAGTGGTAGTCCTTGTACTGGCCGGGCCGGGTGATGTCACTGGCGTAGCCGTCGTATTGCGGCAGGGAGGGGGAACCGTGAAGGTGCACCGAGGTGTAGGGCTCATACAGCAGCGTTTGGTGCCGTGAGGGCAGTTCGTTGCCGAAGCGGATGGCGGTCTTGCGTCCCTTGGTGGTCTTGATGGTGGGCCCGGGGAAGGAACCGTCGTAGCCGTACATCGGGGTTTGGTAGCCGGGGATGATGTCCGCCAGGAACGGCACCATAGGGATCTTGTAGTAATCGGTGGTGGCGTCGGTGCGGAACTTGGCGGCCACCGGCGGGCGTTGGAAGGGGCGGGTGAAGGGGACCGGCAGCTTGCTCTGCGGCATCCGGTTGGCCAGCGCCGTTTGGGCGGAAGCGAGCCGGTGCAGCGGTATGGCCACCGCGGCGCCGGCGAAGACGCCAGCCTTGACGAAGTCCCGACGGGACAGGCCCGAGCCGCTGGACTTGTCGGAACGTGTGCTTTGCATCTGCCTGCCGCCCTTAACCTCGGGTTATCCAAGAACAGGCGTCAGCGTCGGGGTAGGGGGGTGCTGTCGGAATGGACCGTTCGGTTCGCGACGGCGGTCCTGCCGGGCAGGGGCGCACGACGTTGGTCGCAGGGCGATGGTCCCGGCTACGGCCCGTGGGCGGGGGTCGTTGGTCCCGCTGGGTGCGATCAGCCCCGGTTGAGGGTGAGGGTGTACCCCATCGGCATGGCGTCCGGGCTGGACACCATCACCCGGTGCAGTCCGCTGCGTTCGGCCACAAAGGTGTCCTCGGCGTCGTGTCCGATCAGGCCCACGTCGCTGTCATCGGTGTACCAACTGCCGAAGCGGTCATCGCCCGGAGCTTCGATGGAGACCGCGGCGTCACCGGGTCCGGCCGCCACCCCGACCCGCAGTTCGTCACCCTCCTCCAAATCCACCAGATAGATGTCCTGGATCTCGTGCAGGCCGAGGATTCCGCTAATGGTGTCTTCGCCGTCCACGCTGGTGCCGTCATCCTCGTCGGCTCGGGCGACCAGTGGAATGGACGATGACCATCCAATGGTGGCGGCATCGGGGCGCTCATCACCCACAAAGATGACCAGGTGGCTGTTTGCGGGCACATCGAACTCGAACGTTGTCCGGGGGGCGGTGTCGGGGGTGTCGAGGGTGTCGGGGGTGGCAGGGGTGGCAGGGTCCTCGGCGAAGGGGTCCTCGTCGGGGGGCCACAGGAACTCCCCTTCGAGAGTGTGGGCGTGCAGCGTGGGCCGGGACTGCGGATCGAAGCGCAACTCGACGGTGCTGTCCTCGCTGACGTACGCCATCAGGGTCAGCTCGCTGCGGGCATCGGACAGCCGGACCGATCCGTTGGTGGCGGCCTCCTCGGCGTCCTCGTCGGGGAACGGCAGCCGCGGCTCGGTTTGACCGGCGCCAATGGCCTCAATGGAGCGCTGCACGTCGGCGCCGTCAAGGGCCAGGGCGAAACCCTCTATGCCCAGCCCCGAGATGCCGATCACCCGTCCCCGGGCGTCCAGTAGGGCCCCACCGCTTTGACCCCCGGCGATCATGGCGTCGGTTTGCAGCCACCGTTGCTCGCTGGGCTGGTCCACCGAGCGGCGGCGGGACAAGATGCCTTGGCTGATGGTGAGCTGCGGGTCTTCGTCGTTGTTGAACTGCAACGGGTAGCCGGCCAGATAGACCACGCTCCCCAGATCCAACTCGCCACCCGAATGCAGGGTGGTGCCCCGGCGCTGTTCGGGCAGCGGCCCCAGCAGGGCCAGGTCACTGCCCGGGTCGGTGCCGATCACCGGAACGTCCTCGAAGACCTCACCGTCGGCGAAGGTCACCTCGACGCTGCCGAAGGGGTCCACCACATGGGCGTTGGTGATCAGGCGGCCGTCTTCGAGCAGGACGGCGCTGCCAGTACCGGTCGGTGTGCTGAGAAACGCCAGGTGTGCCTCGACCTCTTGCAGGGCGTCGGCGGCGGTGAGCGGCCCCCGCGGCGAGACCACCACGGTGCACGCCCCGACCAGCAACGAGAACAGCGCCGGCAGCCACATAACCAGCAGACCCGGCACCCGCAGACCTGACTTGTGCACCCGCACGTTCAACGGCATGGCTCTCCCCGTGCGCATCCGCCACGGTGGCGGCCTGAACAGCGGCCGACAGTAGGTGCCGCGTGGCGCTGGAGGACGGACCCTGGAGGCCCGACGTCTGCGAATCGGGGAGCGGGCCCGTCGGCGCCGTGCTGGTGGTGCTGCGGTCCGATCTCGGGCGGCTCGGACGCCCGGGCCTTGTGCACCACGACGGTACTCGTCATACGCCGTGGCCGATCAGGGCCTCAATCGATCGCTGCAAACCGGCCAGCACGGCAGCCTCCGCTGCTCGTCGGGCCCACCGTGGTGGGTGTACCCACACTTTCGTCACGCTCGGTGGGGCCTTGAAGTGCCCTCTTCCGGGGGGTCGCTCCCCCCAAACAGGGGGTACGCGGCGCCAGCGGGGTCAGCGCTGACGTTCCAGTAGGCCCAACCGGCGGGCCACGGCCACCGCTTCCAGTTGGCTGTGGGCGTCCAGCTTGCGCAGGATCGACTTCACGTAGCCCCGCCCGGTGTGGACCGACAACCCCAACCGGCGGGAGGCCGCGCCGAGGTCCACTCCCTCCGCCAACAGCAGCAGGACATCAAGTTCCCGGCGGGTGAGGTGGGGTACGGCCGGGCCATCGGCGGGCGCGGATTGCAGGAGGAACTGCTCCACGGAGGCCTGCAAGGCGGCGTTACCCACCGGCGCTCCCACCGCCAACGGATGCTCACCGGGTGCATCCCCGGTCTGGGCGGCGCTGGCCCGAAGCCCCCGAATGGCGGTCAGCACCTCGCGCACGGTGCTCTCCTTGGACAGGAACGCCCCGGCCCCGGCACGAGCGGCACGGGCCATGACCTCGAGGTCGGCGTGGCCGGTCACCATCACCACCTCGGTGCGGGGGGAGATGAGCCGGGTGGATCGCAGCAGGTCAATGCCGTCCCCGTCCGGCAGGCGATAGTCGATCACGGCCACGTCGGGCTGTTCGGTGGCGATGAGACGGGCTCCCTCGGCGCAGGTGGCGGCTTCACCGACACAGCACAGATCCGATTCCAGGGAGACGGCCAGACCCAACGCCTCGGCGAAGGCCCGGTGGTCGTCCACGAACACCACCCGGGTCTTGGTCTCAACGCTGGTCTCAACGCCGCTCTCAACGCCGCTCACGGGGTCCACCACCTTCTCCGGCACTCACGGTAACGGCTCCGAAGCCGGATCCCGCCCCGGCCCCGGGGGGATCTGCCGAGGACGTCCTCTCCTGGTCACGGGCGGCTCGGAGGGGTTGAAATCGGCCGGCGCAAGCCCAGACTGAGGCGTGACGTTCTTGTCCCTCGCCGCCCCTGATCGCTGGTTCGGGGAGCCCCTGGCCGCCACTTTGGCGGCTCCGTTGGTGGGCGCGCTCGGGACCGCCGTTCTCCTGCACGGGCCCGACGGCGTCATCCGTTCTTGCAACGCCGCCGCGCCGGATCTCCTGGGTGCGGACGCCCCAGCGTTACTCGGCTCCCGTTTCGAAGCGCCCCGTTGGCGATGCGTGCGGCCCGACGGGGGGCACCTGGCGGACCAGGATCGGCCTGCGGCGCTCACCCGTCGCACCGGGCAGCCGCAGCCGGCGATGGTGATGGGGGTGCGTCGCGACGACGGCGCCGTGGTATGGGTTTCCGCAACCACAGCCCTGATCGCGGACGCTCCCGGAAACGCCCGCTCGGTGGTGGTCAGCCTGGTGGACGTGAGCGATCGCCTGCACGCCGAGGTGCGCGCCGCCCGGGCCGAGCGGCAGCTCCACGCGGTTCTGGCGGTGGCCCCGGTGGGTCTGTTCACCGCCAACGCCGGCGGCCGGATCACCTCGGTCAACAGCCGCTGGCGGGAGATCACCGGCCTGGCTGAGGACCACTCGCCCGCTGCCATCGAGGCCCTGGTGCACCCCGAGGACCGCTACCTGGTGCTGGGCCGATGGCGAGCATCGCTACGGACCGGGTCGCCGTTCAGCTGCCGCTACCGGGGGGTGACCGCAGTGGGGGAGACGCGGTGGCTGGATGTGCGGGCCGAGCCCCAGCGCGATGACGTGGCGCGGGTTGTGGGCTGGGCGGGCACCCTCAATGACGTGTCCGCCACCGTGGCCGACGAGGTGCAGGTCCGCGAGGAACTGAACCGGGCTGAGGCCTTCGCCGCGGATTTGCGCCGGCTGCACGACGACAACGTGGCGCTGTTCCAGACCGTGGTGCACGATCTTGACGCCCCGCTGGCGGCCATCCGGATCCTGGCGGAAACGCTGGAGCACCACGGTGAACAGTTGGGCGCGGATCGGGTGCAGACCGCCCTGGCCCGGATCCGCACCCAGGCCCGGATGGCCAAGGGCATCGTGGTCGATCTGCTCAGCGCCGAACGGGTGGCGCTGGACCGTCAGACCACGTTGCGGGAGCTGTGCCGGCTCGATGAGTTGGTGGCGGCCACCGTGGAGGAGTGCGACCTGACGGGACGGGCGCTGGCCTTGGACCTGGAGGCGATCACAGCCTCGGTGGATCGGGCGCAACTGGCCCGGGTGGTGGCCAACCTGGTGGGCAACGCCGCCAAACACACCCCCAGTTTCACCCCGGTGGACGTTCGCCTGATCCGAACCGCCCGGGGCATCGAGCTGGAGGTGGGGGACCGGGGCCCGGGGATCCCGCCTGAGCTTCGCAGCCGAATGTTCGAACGCTTCGAACGGGGCCCGGGCAGCTCCGGCCTGCCCGGCACCGGCGTGGGGCTGTACGTGGTCCGGCGCTTCGTGGAACTGCACGGCGGCACGGTGTCGGTGCGGGACCGACCGAATGGCGGGGCGCTGTTCCAGGTGGTGCTCCCCGAAGTCGCGCCGTCCGAGGGTGGGCTGGCCGGGCCCGATTAGGCTCCTGTCGCGCCTGGCCCACATCCGCAGGGTTGGGCCGCGCCGATCAGAAGGGCCGTTGCGCTGTGAAGTTCAGCTTGTTCATGTACTGCACCATGGGCCGCCGGGCCGAGCTGGAAGCGGGTCTGGCCGGTAAACGCCCCGACCTGTACCAGCGCATGCTCACCGAGGTTGCGGACCTGGCCCGTTTCGCCGACGAGCACGGGTACTACGGGTTCGGTCACCCCGAGCACCATCTGCAGATCGAGGGCATGGAGGCTTCCAACGAGCCCGGCCTGATGTCCATGTGGCTCGGCACCCATTCCACCAAGTTGCGGGTCAATATGATCGGCTTCGTGTCCACCACCCACAATCCGCTGCGGGCCGCGGAGTACATCTCCACGTTGGATCACATGCTGGGCGGCCGCCTCGGGGTGGGCATGGTGCGCGGCTACCAGGCCCGCTGGGTGGAGAACTTCCGCATCCGCGACGACCTGCACGCGGTGGGTGCCTGGAACAAAGACAGCGCCGATGACGATCTCAACCGTGACTACTTCGGTGAATGGGTGGACGTGGTGCTCAAAGCGCTGCGCAACGACACGTTCTCCCACAAGGGCAAGTTCTTCCAGTTCCCGGTGGCGGATCTTGTGAAGAACCCGCACCCGCACGTGGCCTACACCCGCTACGGCGCCGGCGTGGATGAGGACATGACCATCCGCGAGATCGGCATCGCCCCCCGTCCGCTGCAGCAACCGCACCCACCGTTGTATGGCGGGTTCACCGGTTCCATGCGTACCGCGCTGTGGTGGGCCCGTCATGGCGGCAAGCCCATCGTGTTGGCCGACAACCTTGATTTCTGCAAGACGTTGTGGGACGCCTATCACGTGGAACAGGCCAAGTTCGGCCATGACATCCCCCACGGTGAGTCCGCCGGCTGGGGCGGCATCATGATCTGCGCCCCCACCGACGCCATCGCCCAGGAACGGGCCACGGACATGCTGTGGTTGTGGGAGAACTGGTCCACGCAGTTCCGTCAGCCGTTGCCCGAGATGCTGGTGGGTTCACCGGAGACCATCACCCGGCGCATCCAGCAGGCCAAAGACCACTTCGGCCCCACCGACATCCACATGATCATACCTCAAGGTATCCATCCTCCAGAGTGGGTGCTGGAGTCGTTGGATCTGTTCTCCTCCAAGGTCATGCCCAACTTCGCATGATGGAACTCAAGGTCACCCGGTACGACATTGACGATGCCGGCATCGCCACGCTGTGGTTGGACCGGCCCGGTCGGGGCAACTCGTGGACCGGTCGCATGCACGATGAAATCCGCTGGATCTGCAAGGTGCTGGAAGATGATCCGGCGGTGCGGGTGATCGTGGTGCGCGGCGCCGGCACCATGTTCTGCGCCGGGGCGGACTTCAAGGCGCTGGACCATTACGTGAAGGCCGACCACTACGACCCCAGCCTCTCCGTGGAGGCCGCCAACCCCGGTTACGGCGTGCGTCCCGAGTTCGACGGGGACATGGTGTGGCAACTCGGTCTGCGCAAGCCCATGGTGGCCGCCATCAACGGGGCCTGCGCCGGGATCGCCATGTCCCTGGCCGCCTTTTGTGACCTACGCATCGGTATGGTGGGGGCCAAGCTGACCACCGCCGCTCCCAAGCTGGGCCTGCCCGCAGAGTACGGCCTGTCCTGGATCCTGCCCCGGCTGGTGGGCGTGACCCGGGCCGCGGACATCATTTTCACCGGCCGGGTGATCCTGGCGGAGGAGATGGCCGATTGGGGTTTCTTCAACGCCGTGGTGCCGGCCGAGCAGTTCGATGAGACCGTGGCCCGTTACGCGGGTTGGCTGGCGGCGGCGTCACCGCATTCGGTCACCACCGCCAAACGCCAACTGTGGGGGGACCTTTTGCAACACGACCCCCGTGACGCCGTGGAGCGTTCCAAGCAGTTGATCGGTGAGGCCATGCAACTGCCCGATTACACCGAGGGCGTGCGAGCCATGGCGGAGAAACGTCCACCCCGCTTCGGGTGATCGTGAGCAGCACGGCACCGGCCGGCCAGAGCCAGGACCGGTCGGTCCCGTTCGAGCGGTCCGATCCGTTCGCGCCGGCGTCGCTGGCGGATCCCTACGCCGAGTTCGCCCGTTTCGTTCGCAGCCGCCCGGTGTGCTTCGCGCCCACCCTGGGGTACTGGGTGGTATCCCGCTTCGAGGATGCCAGGCGGGTGCTGCGCGAGCACGAGACGTTCTCCGCCTCCAACACCGTGTTGCCGCTGGTGGCTCCCTGCCCCCGGGCCGGGCAGGCGCTGTAGGCCGGGGGCTTCCGTTCGATTCCCACCATGACCAACGTGGACCCACCGGCCCATACCCGCACCCGGCGCATCGCCCACCTGGCCTTTACCCCCAGGATGGTGGCCCGCATGGAGGGTTTCGTGGGGATCTGGTGCGTTCCTTCGTGGCCGAGTGGCTGGTTGATGGGCGCGCCAACATCGTGGCCGCGTTGACCTACGAGCTGCCGGCGCTGATGCTGTTCAAGATCATGGGTATCCCTGCCGCTGACTTGGATCAGATCAAGGGCGGCTCGCTCAGCCGGTTGCGGTTCATGTTCGGCCGTTGCAGCGAGGAAGAGCAGGTGGACGCGGCGGTGGGCATGGCCGCCTTCTGGCGTTACTGCGAGGAGTTGGCCAACGACCGGCGGGCCCATCCCCGGGACGACTTCACCACCGATCTGGTCCACACTGCGGACGAGTCCGGCACCCCGCTGGCCAGCAGGAGGTCCCCACCATACTGTTCGGTCCGTTGCTGGCCAGCCACGAAACCACCACCAACCTGTTGAGCAACGGACTTCGACAGGTCCTGGGGAGGCGCCAGAGGCTGCGTTCACCTGAACCCTGGGTCTGCGGTGCGTTGGGGGGGACCGGTCCGCACCTGGCCGGGCGCGACCAGCCGTGGTGCCCGGAGCCCTTCAGGCGTGGCGGAAGGCCTTCCCGAAACCGACGGCGAGGCGCCACCGCCAACCGCGGCGCAGAACCTTCTCCTGCAGACGCAGGCCTCGGGGCGGTTCGATCGGGCCGACACGTTCTGGTTGTTGGATCCCGCCGATGTCGACGCGGTCCGCGAGTCCCCGCTGGACTATCCACCGCCGGGCGGCTGAGCCCCGGGTCGCGCTGGTTGCTCCGCTCAGCCCAACAGCAACGGGAGCGCGGCCGGACCGCGGACCTGGCCGCCGTTCCACACCACCGGGGCGGCGGGATCGAGGCGGAAGCTGGGGAACGCCTTCAACCACTCCTCCAGGCCGATGTGCAGTTCCATCCGGGCCAGGTTCGAACCCAAACAGCGGTGGATGCCCAGCCCGAACGCCGCGTGGCGGTTCACGGCCCGGTCGATGACCGCCACGTCGGGGTTGTCGAACACCTCGGGGTCCCGGTTGGCGGCGGGGAAGCACAGCAGCATCCGCTCGTTCTTGGGCACATGACGGCCGGCAATGTCCACCTCGGTGGCGGTGATGCGGCCCATGGTGGCGGGGGAGTACAACCGCAGGAACTCTTCGGTGGCGGTCTGCAACAACTCGGGTTCGGCCACCAGGCGGGCCAAGTCATCTTGGTGGGTGGCCAAATGCCACAGGCTGGAACCGAGCATGGACCAGGTCGTGTCGATGCCCGCCATAAGCAGCACGTACAGCACCCCGATGATGTGCTTGCGCTCCACCGGCTCACCGTCGATCTCGGCGTTGACCAGATAGGTGATCAGGTCCTCCGGCGGAGACGGATCAGCCCGGCGGGCTTCGATCTGCTGGCTGAAGTAGTCCCGTACCTCGCGGGATGCAGCGCTGAGGACCTCCAGGTCGGTGGCGCCGATCTTCAGGATGCGCACCACCCAATCGGTGAACCGGGCCTCTTCCTCCACCGGGATACCCAGCAGCCCGGCGATGACCCGCACCGGCAGATGCTGGGCGAACTCATCGGCGGCGTCGGTGGCGTTGGTGCCCTTGGCCTTGATATCGGCGATCAGATCCCGGGCGATGTCACGGGTGATCGGGGTCAGCCGCTCGATGACCGCAGGCCCGAACGCCGGCAACAGCAGCCGCCGCATGGGCCCGTGCTCCGGGGGGTTCAGGGTGACCGGCGGCCCGATGAACAGCGGACCCTCTCCGGGCTTGGGTCCGTTGATCCCCACTGTGACGGAAGAGAACCGCTCACTGTCCCGGGCGATGGTCTCGACATCGGCATAGCGGGTGGCCATCCATTGCCCGCCCCAGCGTTCGGTGTGGGCCACCGGGTTGTGCGCCCGCAGCTGGCGGTACATCGGAAACGGATCCTCGATGAAATCCGGATCGAACAAGTCGAACTCGAGATTGTGGACGTCACCAGTTTCGGTTGCGGTCACCGTTCACCCCCAGCATGTATGGCTGGTTCGCAGCGTAGTGTGCCGCCCGACACTGCGGTTGTGTCCGCCGGCGACGCGTGGTCCTCCAGCGTGGTCCTCCGGCGGGATTTGCAGCTGGGCGGTTCGCGTTGGTCGTGTCGCTGGGCTTGGATCTGCCGGCGGGCGTAGTGCCCCACCTGGGAGAGGCCCATGGCCGCATCTCAGGCCCGGAGTGGGTTCCACCATCAGCCGGCCCGCACGCGAGACTGCCGCGGCTCGGGCGAGTGCCATAGTGGCGCCCCGCCGGCCAGGACCAAGGGGGCGTCGTGCAGGGGATCTTCGAGGGGTTGGTGGTGCTGGATCTGACCAACGTGCTGTCAGGCCCAACCCTCACCCGGTTGCTGGCGGAGATGGGCGCCGACGTCATCAAGGTGGAACTGCACCCCCTGGGCGATGTGGGCCGGTACCTGCCGTGGCGGGTCAACGGCCGGTCGGGCTATCACGTGCAGCAGAACCGCGGGAAACGCTCGCTGTTCGTGGACGGCAAACACCCCGAGGGCCGCGCCCTGCTGCTGGACCTGGTCGAGAAGGCCGACGTCCTGGTGGAGAACTTCAGCCCCGGCGCCATTGACCGGCTGGGCCTGGGCTGGGACGCGGTGTCCGCTCGCAACCCCCGCCTCGTCATGTGCTCGATCTCGGCGTTTGGCCAGAGCGGCCCGCTGTCGGACCAGCCGGGCTATGACCCCATCGCCCAGGCCTACACCGGCACCATGCACATGGTCGGACCTCGCGGTGGATCGCCGTCGATGATGGGCTTTTCGCCCGGTGACGTGTTGACCGGGGTGCACGGTATGGCCGGGGTCTGCGCCGCGCTCTACCACCGCGAACGCACCGGCGCCGGGCAGCGAGTGGAGGTATCCCTGTTGCATTCCTACGCCAGCTGTCACGAGGTGAACTATCAGTCGGCGTCACTGTCCGGTGGCGCGTTCGTGCCGGAGCGCAACGGATCCACCCATCCCATCGTGGGTGGCGCCGGGGTGTTCCCGGTGGGTCACAATACCGGTCAGTATGTGGCGATGGCGGTGGTCAATGACCGGCAATACCAACAGTTCTGCCGGGCCATCGAACGCCCCGACCTCACCGACGACGAACGGTTCTGCACCGCCGAGGGACGATCCACCAACACTGCGGCGTTCAACGAGCTCATCGCTGATTGGCTCGCCGCGCAGCCCGGGCGGGATCAGGCGGTGGCGACGCTGGTGGCGCAGCGGGTGCCGGCGGCTCCGGTGCTCGATGTCATCGAGGCGTTGGCCCACCCGCACCTGCGCCAGACCCGGGTGGTCCGTACCGTGCAGGATGCCGTGGCCGGGGCGGTGGACATCCCCGGCATGCCCATCCAGTTCTCGGCCTTTCCCGCGGAACTAGACCTCCAAGCCGCCGATCTCGGTGAGCACAACGAGGCCGTGGTGTGCGGCCTGGCCGGCTGGGCCCCTGACCGTTACCAACAGCTGTTGGAGGCCGGGGTGCTCCGCCACCAGCCCGGAAGCTGAACACCAGCGCCCGCCGGGTCACCCCGGTGCCCGGCCCGGCAACGGAGCGACGGCGTCACCCACCATCGTTCCGCCGGGAACACCAAGGCCGGGGACACCGCTCACTCAGCGGTGAGGCAGCGGACCCTCCAGCGACCCCGCCGGACGGAACGGCCCCGGACGACGTGGGAATCGATCACCGGCGAGGCCGCCCCCGGATCCGGTGGGGGGTACTCGAAACGGTCGGGGCCCGAACCAGATCACGGCCGCGCGGTAAAGAAAGAGCAAGCCGGACAGGACGGCAACGGTCCCCAACACGGACGCGCCGAACAACGACGAGATGGCCCACACCAGGCCCACGTACAGCACCCGGAAAACGAGCATCCAACCAGTCAGGTAGATCCGCTGTCCCGCGGGGAGGTTCCGCATGGTCACCCACGCTAGGACCACGGGACCACGACTGGCGGCCCGACCACGGTTCCCCGCTAATCCACGCCAGCGCCCTCAGCCCGCCGATCCAAAGGTGGGGAGTTACGCTGCCGCCCATGGCCGCCACCCCCACCGAGATCCATGCCGAGGCGCTGGCGTTGGCCCGCAAGGCGACGGTGGCCATGTTCCTGGCCATCGTGTCGTTGTCCGCGGCATCGGCCATTGCCAAGAACGTGGATCTCAGCGGCCAGGTGCTCAGCGTGCACCGCGTCGGTTGGGCGGCATTGCTGTATCAGGTGTGGGTGCTGGCCAAGCGCCGGCCCATCACCCGAGCCCAGCTGACCGCGGCCATACCGCTTGGTATCTGCTACGGGCTGACCAATGTGTTGCTGTTCGTGAGCCTCAAACACACCACGCTGGCCAATGTCACCATCATCTTGGCGCTGCAACCGCTACCGGTGATGGCGGTGTCCAACCGGCTGTTTGGGGAGCGGGTCACCCGGCGGGAGCTGCTGCTGTCGGTGCTGTCCATCGGCGGGGTGGGGCTGGTGGTGGTGGGATCGTCGGGACGCGGTCAGTGGAGCCCCTGGGGTGACCTCGCCGCCCTCGGTTCGCTGGCCGCTTGGGCCACGTACTTCGTGTTCAACAAACGGTTGCGGGCCACCTTCGACGCCACCACCCTGCAAGCGGCCATGCTGCCGGTGGCTACCGTCACGCTGGCCGTCATCGCCGTGGTCTCACGCCAGCCGCTCTCACCGGGCGGGCCGCAGGAATGGCTGGGCATCCTGGCCATCATCGCCACCGCCGGCAGCGGGCATTTGGCCATCAGCTGGGCGGCGAAGCACATCCCCATCGCCCACTCATCGCTGTTGACGTTGGGCCAACCGGTGTTCGGGCTGTTGCTCGGCGCGCTGTTCTTCAGCGAAGGTGTCGCCGCGCTGCAGGTGGTTGGCGTGGTGGTGGTGCTGGCGACGCTGGCCGCGGTGATCACCCGCCCCACCGCCGTGCCCGCCTCAACGGCAGGCCCGGGTTCGGCAGCAGGGCCGGGTTCGGTGGGGCCGGGTTCGACGGTGGGGCCGGGTTCGGCAGCAGGGCCGGGCGCGGCCCCGACATCGAGCGGGGCCGCGGCGGAGATCTGATCGGGTGGGCCCGATGGGCGGGATGGGCCGGCGGGACGGACCTCCAACCCAACACCGGTGGGCGTTCAGCGACCCTGGAAGTTGGGCTCGCGCTTCTCGAGGAACGCCCGGGGACCCTCGATGGCGTCCTGGGTGCGGAACACCGGGGCGCTGTGGGTGGCTTCCACTTTCATGCCCTCCCGCTCGGGTAGGCCCATGCAGGCCTTGGCCGAGGCCTTGATGGCCCGCACCGCCACCGGCCCGTTGGCGGCGATCCGGTCGGCGATGGCCATGGCCTCATCCAACACCCGATCCTGGGGAACCACCCGGTTGACGAACCCCAACTCATAGGCCCGCTGAGCGTCGAACAGCTGGCCGGTGAGCAGCCACTCCATGGCCACCGCATAGGGCAGCTGGGCCGGCAGCCGCACGGTGGAGCCGCCACCGGGGAACAGCGCCCATTTGACCTCCTGCACCCCGAAGCGGGCGGTATCGGAGGCGACACGGATGTCCATGCCCTGCACGAACTCGCAGCCGCCGGCCACCGCCGTGCCGTTGATAGCAGCGATGATCGGCTTGTCCAGATCATTGACCCGCAGGATGGCCTTATCGCCCAAGCCCGGCTCGTTCAGGATCCGGTGATCCCACTCGTCCTCGGGCTGGCGGACCTTGGTGCTCAGCGTGATCAGCCGGGCCAGATCCGCCCCGGAGCAGAACACCGACCCGGTACCGGTGACGATCACCACCCGCACCGAATCATCGGCGGCGACACGGTCCCAGATGTCCGCCAGTCGGCACAGGACCTCAGGGTTGAGGGCGTTGCGGGCCTCGGGACGGTTGAGGGTGACCAGGGCGACGTAGCCCCGCTGTTCGTATTCCACGGCTGCCATGTCCGGGGACTCTAGAGGCGGGGTGGGGAACACCGCCGGCGACTGCCCTGGGGGCGCCGTTTGGGTCCATTGGGCGGATTTGGGCCACCGGTGCCCGATGATCCGGGCAAATCTTCGACGATGAGTGGTCACCAGAGCACGATCTGTTGATATCTCGTCTCGGTGGGCGAGCCGCAGTGGCCGAAATCCGCCCAATGACTTTCACGTCGATAATTTTCCTGCCATTTCAATCACCAATTTCAATCAGCGGGGTCCGTTTCGGCGGCGATTCCCCTGGGTGGAGGTGCGTGACCACGGGTGCCGATCCGTATCGTGAACAGGCGACTGGGCACAAGACCACGAACCGTGCCGCGGGGAGGGTCATGGGACCGGTAGTGCCGGGGTACGACGTGGTGGCCGAGATCGGCCGGGGCGACGCCAGCGTGGTGTACGTGGCCCGCCGCCTTGACCTCGGCGGCCGCTGGGTGGCGCTCAAGGTCATCGACGTTCCTGAGTCCGACGCCGCCAGCTTGGAGCGCTTCAACGAGGAACGCATGACCCGGGCGGCGGTGTCCGGTCATCCGGCCTTGTTGACGGTGTACAGCAGCGGGCGGACCGCGGCGGGTCAGCCGTACCTGGTGGTTGAGTTGATGGCCGGGTCCCTGGGGGCCTGGCTGGAACGTCACGGGCCCATGGCCTGGTCGGACGCGGCGCAGGTGGGCGTGACCCTGGCGGAGGCCCTGGCGGAATTGCACGGCGCGGCATTGCTCCACCGTGCCGTCACCCCCGACAAGGTCTGGTACGACCGCGCCGGCCGGGTGGCCCTGGACGCGTTCAGCTTGACCCCCCAGCAAGCCACGGTGGCGCCCGAGGTGGCAGCGGGGGAGGACCACGGCACCGCCGGCGACGTGTTCGGGCTGGGCTCCACGCTGTACCACCTCATCACCGGTGCGGCGCCGCCCCCCATGAACCCCGCTCCCGATACGGTCCCCGGCGCTGACCCCGCGTCGCGGGACCCGGGCGAGGTAGGTGTCGAGGTCCCCGATGACGGGGCAGGGGAGCTCACCGCCGCTCAGGTGCCGGAGCCGTTGGTGTCACTGCTCGGTCGCTGTCAAGAACCCGATCCCCACCTCCGACCGGATCTGCCCACGGTGCTGGCGGAGCTGGTGGGTTTGCTCAACGGCGTACCGAGCCCGCACCGGCTCCCCGTTGATGCGACCACGTTGCCGAGTTGGCTGCCGCCCGACGAGCCCGACACCGGCCCGCCGCCGCCGCTACCGGCCTCGCCCGCCGCCGCCGAATCCCTGGACCCCCCCGCCGACCTCCACGCCCCGAGCGCTGCAAGCCGCTTCGAACGACCGACACGACCCGAGGCCATCGGGGCCGCGACGCCGGACCTGCTGCCCCCGGAGCCGACCCAGCCGACCGGGCCGTCCGGACCGTCCGGGCCGACCGGGCCGACCGATGACGCGGTGGCGGCCCCGTTCCCCGGCACCAAACCGCGCCGGCGGGGACCGCGCCCGGCGCTGCTGGCGGCCGCCGCGGTGCTGTCCGCTGCGGCCATACTCATTGGTCTGGTGGTGGCCGGCGGGAAGGACCGCACCTCGGGTGCCGCCGCCACCCCGACCACCCCTGACACCGACGCCATGACCCTACCCGCCGGTACGGGCCCGACCATGCCAACGAGTATGGAAGGCTGGGAGGAGCTCTGGCGTCAGGAACGAGCCGCCATCGTGGCCAACATCCGTACTGGTGGGTACGGTCTGGCGGCGGACGGGAAGTCCGCGCTGATCTCGGAGAACTATCGCATTGACCTGACCGCCTGTCCCCAAGGTTGGAACAATGCCGGCGGCCTGAGCGCGACCGCCATCCGCATTGGTGTTCACGGCACCAGCTATCCGCCCGACTCTCCCGCTCCGTCGGCTGAGCTTCTCCGCCAGGGATTCGTGGCCCTCGGGCCGCTGCAGGAGGGTCTGCGCCGTTACTTCGAACCGGAGGATCGTCGCAACATCATCGATGACACCGGAGCGAGCCGGGCGGTCGAGACGGTCAGTTACGGGGTGCTGGGCGGCAATGCGCTGTCTTCCCTGGCCGGCGTGGAGGACGTGTTGGGCATGGTGACGATGAGCGACACCACCCGGGATTACAACCAAGATGACCTCAACCGGCGGTGCCTACCCCACCCGCTGGCCCTCTCGTCCCAGCCCGGGCTTGGTGATCCACTCGGTCACCCGTGGAGCACCGGCCTTTATAGGGCCATGCACACCGAAGGAATGTTGTGGGGTCAGCTCATCGAGCAGCAGGCCGCGCAGTGGCGCGGGTCCGACGGCCGGATCACCGTGGCCGGTTTCGTGATCGATGGTGAGCTCGGGCGTGCTTATGAGGCCGGCTTTCTGAGCTGGTTGGCCAACAGCCCCCTCAGCGCCGAGCTCGACTACCGGCCCGCGGTGCTCGAGCCCGCGGCACCGGCCATCGTCGATTGGTCGGGCCTGTTCGCCGAGATCGCGCCCGACGTGTTCATCACCATGGGTGCGGGCACGTTCTGCGAACAGTCGGTTCATGAGGCCCGCGGCGGGAGGGTGGAGCAGACGGCGTCGTTGCGGTTGTTGCCCTGGGCCTGCCGGGGGTTCTTTGGCGAGCCGCTGCCCGACGGCACCACCACCTGGCCCGAAGGCTGGATGATGGTGGGCGACGGCACCGAGCGTTTGGACGATGCGGCGGCGGCCGGCAACGCCTGGGCCGCGGACACCCTCACCCGACTGGGCGAAGCAGATCCTGCCGCAGCCGACGCCACCGCCCGGTTGGGTTGGACGTTGGAGCAGGTGTTGCGCATCGCCGCCGAGCTCGATGGCGGGCTGAGCAGGGTCAACCTCATGGTGGCGTTGCGCGACCTGAACATGACCGCACCGTTCCTGCACGAAGGGTTGTCCTTTCGCCTGCACGGCGCCGAGGATGCCTTTCTCATCGAGGGTGGCGAAGTGCTGCGTTTCGATACGGCGTCGGAGCGCTTCGAGCCCATCGGTCAGCTGCTGCAACTGGCCGGCCCGCCTCCGCCGTGCGCCTGGGATGGGCAACAACGCGTGTGTCGCTGATCACAAGAGGCGTAACCTGGGCCCATGACGATCTCCGACACCGCCCCCGCCGAAACCCCCACCGCTGAGCTGGTCATCGATCACCTGGACGCCGAGAGCTACACCGGCAAGGGCCGCCGGGAGTTCCTGCGCTACCGCGACGTGGGCCTGGCCGCCGCCACCGGTGACCGCTTCCGGATGTTGGGCATGGCCGCCAGCGGCCGCAACGAGGAGACCGGCTGGCACTACCACGTGTGTGACGTGCAGTTCGTGTACGTGCTGAAGGGCTGGGTGGAGCTGGAGTTCGAAGGCGGCCGCACCGAGAAGCTGGTGGCCGGATCCTTCGCTTCCATCCCCGGCGGTATGTTGCACAACGAGAAGAACCTGTCCGACGACCTCGAGGTCATCGAGATCTGCTCGCCCGCCGCCATGGGCACCGTGGCCGTGGACGCACCCGCCGCCTGAGCGCAGCGGGGCGCCGAAGGGGCCGGGCTCAGGCGGGTGGCGCCACGCTGAGGCCGGCCACTTTGTGCTTTTCGATCAGGCCGGCCACGAAGCCGCTGGCCTTGGCGTCCTCCACGAAGGCCGCCAGATACTCGAAACCGGCCGGATCACGGTCCCGTGGGGTGCCCATGGCCTGCTGCACCGCGGTGAAGCGGCCCTCCAGGATGCGGGCCCCGGGCAGCCGCTCCACGTCGGTCAACAACCGCGGCCGCAACCCGGACAGGGCCTCGAGGTTCTGCTCCACGAAGGCGTTGAAGGACCCGTCGAGACCATCCACCACCACCAGCTCGGCCCGCTCGATGCAACGTTCCAGCCAAAGGCCATAGGCGCTGCGGGCGGCGGTGGCGATGCGCACACCGGGCTGGTCGACCTCCTCCACCGAGGTGATGGTGGAACCCGCCGGCACCAGGTAGGTGGCCTCGATCTCGCAATAGGCCGCGGAGAAGGCGATGCTTTCCGCCCGGGCCGGTTCGGCGCCGATGTTGCCGATGTCCCACACCCCGCTGGTCCCGGCGTCGGCCAGTTCGCCGGGGCTCTTGAACCGCACCAGCTCCAAACCCACCCCCAGCCGCCGGGCCAGCTCCCGGGCCATGTCCGGGGAGACCCCCTCAGGGTTGCCGTCGGCTCCCTTGCCGGTGACCAGCAGGAAGTTCGACAGGTTGATGGCGGCCCGCAGGGTCCCAGTGGGGGCCAGCGCGGCGATGGCCGCCACTGAGGGATCGGGCAGGGTGGTGGCGGCCATGGCGGCAGGCTCCGGAGCGTGTTCGTGACTGAGGCGGGTGCGGACTCGGGGCCCTACCCGGCCGACGCCGATGGCGCAGCGGGGTCACGCTATTCGAGTGGGGCCCCGGTCCGCGTCCTACGTTCCCGTCCCGCCTCTCGGTCAGTTACCGGCCGGGGCGCCCATGCCGGAGGGAAGCTCGATGCCGCACTCCTGCAGGCGATCCTGTAGCCCGGGCATCATCTCCTGCATCTTGGTGCCCATACCTTCGAGCATGGCGCCTATCTCGGCTTCGGTGACGTCCCCGGTGTTGGTCACGCTGTAGGTGTCACCGGTCTTGGTGACGGTGATGGTGCCGTCGCCCTCACCGAAGCTGTGCACCTTGTGGTTGTCAGGGGTCATGACCGCCACCGCGCCGTTCCCGTCGAACATGGCGCCCATCGGACCGGACATCCCCTCCCCGTGCATGGCACCGGGTGCCATATCGCCGAAGCAGGCCTTGAACCCCTCCATCGTCTTGGTCAGGTCCGCCGGCAACTCCGCAGCGCACGTCTCCCAGGCCGCTTCGATCTCCTCCTGCGGAATGTCCTGCATCTGCCCGAACATCCCCGGGCCCATGCCACCGCTGATGTCGACGCCCAGCTCGGTGGCCATGCACTCCCCGGCCCCGGCGAACATGCCGCCCACGCCACCCATGCCGCCCGACGCCATGTTGGCCCCGAAGCTCCAGCCTGATCCGCCGGCATGGGAGCCCATCGGCGCGGCGCTCGCGGAGTTGGCGTCGGTGCTGGCGCTGTTCGCGGCACCGGCGGCGGGAGCTGCGTCGGAGGATCCACCAGCCCCGGCCAGCTGGGTGCCCACCAGCAGGCCAGCGGCGCAGAAGCCCACCGCACCGAGCCCGAACAGGCCCCTGCGGCGACGGGCGTGACGGCGGTCGGAGAAAGTCTCGAGGGGGGTCAGCTGGGCTGGGGTGTCCGCGCTGTGGTCATCGGAGTCGAAGGGGTTGGCGGGGTTGTGCGGGTGGTTCATGGAGATCCTCTACCGGTCGTGTGCTCGGTTGGTGGGGCCACTGTGACCGAACGTGGCTGAGAACAACCTGAGAACCGGAAGCGACACCCGACCGGAGCCCCCTCGAGCGGCGCCATACTGCAAGGGTGCGCATCCTGGTGGTGGACGATGAGGAAGCCCTCGCGGACCTCATCGCCCGCGGGCTGCAGACCGAGGGGTACGTCGTTGACGTGCTGCACGACGGGCTGGATGCGCTGTGGCAAGCCCAACAGATGCCCTACGCGGCCATTGTGCTGGATCTCATGTTGCCGGGTAGGAACGGGTTCGCGGTGTGCCGTGATCTGCGAGCGGCCGGGGTGTGGACCCCCATCCTGGTGCTAACCGCCAAAGACGGTGACCTCGATGAAGCCGAGGCGCTCGACACCGGCGCCGATGATTACCTGCGCAAGCCGTTCTCGCTGGTGGTGCTGCTGGCCCGGCTGCGGCTGATGATCCAGCGGGGGGCCGTTCCCCGGCAGCGAACCATCACCGTCGGCTCGCTCAGCATCGACCCCGGACGGTTCAGCTGTCGGGTGGCGCCGTGCGAGACGGACGTGGAGCTCACCTCACGGGAGTACGCCGTGCTCGAGGTGTTGGCCCGCCGCCATCCCGAGGTGGTGTCCAAGGGGGCCCTACTGGATGCCGTGTGGGGCCTGGACTTCCAGGGCGATCCCAACATCGTGGAGGTCTACATCGGCTATCTGCGTCGCAAACTGGGTCGGGACATGGTCCGAACCGTGCGGGGCCTGGGCTACCAACTGCGAGGCGACGGCCCGTGAGCGGCCACCACGTGTTCCCACCCGGGCTCGGCAGCCCCGGCGGCCCCGGCTCAACACCTGGCGGGGCCTCGAGCACGCCGAGTACGCCACCGACGACGCCGAGGACGCCCCCGCCACCCACGACGCCTGTGAACGGGCCCGCGGTCGGCTCGGGCGGACCGGGCGGCTTGGCCGGTGCGGTCGGTCCTGGCAGCTCGGGCGGGTTGACCGACGCAGGGGGCCTGGGCGGTCCGGGCGGTCCTGGCGGCTCGGGCGGCGTGACCAATGCGGGGGGCCTGGGCGGTCCTGGCGGCTTGGACCATGCAATTCGCTTGGACGGGTCAGGCGGTTCGGATGTCTCGGCCGGGACGGGTTCACGTCCTCGGTTCGGTCGGGCCCGCTCGGTTCGGGTTCGGCTGGTGGCGGGGGTGTCCACGTTGGTGGCGTTGATCTCGATCGCGCTGAGCCTGGCGGCCCCCGTAGCCGTTGAACGAGCGTTGGTATCGGACATCGTGGCTGCGGATGCCCAGCTGTCCGCGGAGTCGGTGCGGGGCATGGGCGGCATGTTCGCCATGCTCCAGGGTTTCGGCGGCATCGAAGGTCTCGAGCCGATCCTGGCCGCCACCCTCGCCGACACCGTGACCTCGTTGGGTCCGGCGGCCGAGGAACTCCGGGCCCGCAGCCGCGACAGCGTGGTGACGGTGGCCATCGACCGCTCAACGGTGGTCCTCGTGGCGCCGGACGGCACAGCCCGGGTGGAAAGCGTGGACCTGACCGAGGTGGGGAAGCCGGTGGTGGCGGTGCGTGAGCTGTTCGCCCTCAGCGGCGAGGTGGGCGGCGGAGCGGGTTTGTTCGCCGACATGTTCGATGCCGCCAGCGCCACCATGTCCATGCCCGACGGCGGACCGGCTGCACACCTCGGGGACATGTTCGGGGACGCCGCCGCCGGCGGTCCGCCGCTTGATCGCCTGGGGGCGTTGCTCGACAGCGAGATCGGCCGGGGGGCGGGCCCGGGGTTCGGTCCGGCGGGGATGGCGGGCGTGGCGGACGGAAGCTCGGTCCCCGGCGCCCTCGATGGGGGCCTGACCTACGGGGTGCGGCGGATCGATGGCGTGTCCTACCTGGTGGGGGCCCCGCTCGACGGGGTGGCCCGCAGCGTGGACCGAGTCCGGCAATGGCTGCGCTGGTCGGTGCCGATCACCGTGCTGCTGGCCGGTCTGGTCACCTGGCTGCTGGCGGGGCGGGCGCTGCGGCCGGTGCGGGCCATCACCGAGCAGGCCGCCCGTATCGGCGCCGGCACCCTGCACGAACGGGTCCCGGTTCCGCCCACCGGGGACGAGATCGCCACCCTGGCCGTCACCATGAACGAGATGCTGGGACGGTTGCAGGCCCATGATCACCGCCACCGTCGATTCGTGTCCGACGCCTCCCACGAGCTGCGGTCCCCGGTGGCGGTGTTGCGGACCGCGGCCGATGTGGCCCTGCAGCCGGGCAGCAACGTGGACGCCACCGAGTTGGCACAGCGGGTGCGGGCCGAGTCTGACCGCATGGCCACCATGATCAGTGACCTGCTGACCCTGGCCCGTTACGACGAAGGCGGTCCCGGCCCCACCGCCGAGGTCGACCTCGACGACGTGCTGCTGGAGGAGGCCGCCCGCCCCCGTCGGGTTCCCGTTGATGTGCGGGCCGTGTCCGGCGGGCGGGTCCGGGGTCGAGCGCCGGAACTGCGTCGGATGGTGACCCACCTGCTGGACAACGCCGCCCGGCACGCCCGGGGTTCGGTGTGGGTCTCGTTGGGGTGCAGCGGCCAACTGGTGCAACTTGCGGTTGAGGACGACGGTGTTGGCATTCCCGTCGAGCAGCGAAGGGCCATCTTCGAGCGGTTCGTCCGCCTGGACGCGGCCCGCACCCGAGACGCTGGCGGGGCCGGCCTGGGTCTGGCCGTGGTGTCCAGCATCGTGGAGGGCCTGGGTGGCCACGTGACAGTGGACGATTCTCCACACGGCGGCGCCCGCTTCGTGGTGACCCTTTCGGCGGCTAACTGAACGCCCAAGCGAGGGCCGTGGGCCGGTAGGGAAGGCGGATTTCGGACCATGCGCAAAGGCACCGTGTCGGAAATCCGCCAGGACCAAACCGGTCCGATGTGTTTGATGCGCTTTCGAACTGGGCGTCGGACCAGCCAAGCCGCACGAATCGGGGTCGGTCAGCTGAAGCCGATGCTGAGCAGGTTCTCCAGCGGCCGGTACAGCTCCTCGAGGTACGCCCGGTCCTGAGGTTCCAGGGTCAGGTGGCAGGCGCCGACCAGTTGCTGCAACTGCTCGATGCGGGACACGCCCACCACGGGTGACGCCACTCCGGGCTGGGCCAGCAGCCAGGCCAGGGCCACCTGGGCCGGGGTGGCGCCCAGACGTCCGGCCACCTCGCCCACCCGTGCGGCGATGTCGAAGTCCGCGTCGCCCCGGTACAACCCCTCGGTGCGAGCCCGGTCCATGCCCTTGGAACGGCTGGTCGAACCGGCCTCGAACCCGCCCTGGTAGCTGCCGGCCAGAATGCCCCGGGCCAGCGGCGACCACGGCATGAGCCCCACCCCGCTCGACACGCAGTACGGGTTCATCTCCCGCTCCTCCTCCCGGTAAATCAGGTTGTGGTGGTTCTGCATGGAGATGAACCGGGTCCAGCCGTTGAGCTTGGCCGTGAGCTGCAACTCGGCGAACTGCCAGGCAAACATGGACGAACCGCCCAGGTACAGCACCTTGCCGGCGCGCACCGCGTCATGCAACGCCTCCAGTGTTTCCTCTATGGGGACCGCCACGTGGCCGGGCACGCCGTGGGGATGGCGGTGGATCACCAACTGGTCGATGTACTCCACCCCCAGGCGCCGGAGGCTGGCGTCGATGGCTTCGCGCACGTGTTTGCGGGACAGGCCACCTTGGTTGGCGCCGGGGCCCAGCGGCATGGAGATCTTGGTGGCCAGCACGTACTGATCCCTGGGCTGCAGCTCCCGCAAGATCTGGCCCACCACCTCCTCACAGGCACCGAGGCCGTAGACGTCGGCGCAGTCGAACGTGAAAATGCCCAGGTCGAAGGCGGCGGCAAAAATGGGCCGGGCGGCGTCTATGGGAAGAGTCCAGTCACCCTGGTGACCTCGGCCGGGCACGCCGAAGTTCATGGTCCCCAGCGTCAGGCGTGACACCCGCAGCCCGCTGTTGCCCAGCTGCACGGCCGGGACGGGTTGGATCGGTTGGGCGGTATCGGCCATGGGTGGTGCTCCTGGGTGGGCCCGACTGGTGTTGGACGGACGGCGGTTGCAGCGACGCGCGGGCCAAGTTTGCCGAGAATGGTGCTTTGGTGGCAGACACTCGCCGTCTGATCGGAAGCCCGGGGGTCTGACCAGCACCGTTGCCCAACGCAACTGGCGGGTCCGCGGGACGGCTGCAACCAGTTCGCCATTCTCGGGGCCGATCCCGACCCTTGGGTCCGATGCCAGGGATGGTCAGCCGGACCAGCTGTTCCAGTGGATGACCTCGGTCACGGGGCGGCGGTTGACCGGGCCGTGCGGGCGATCGGGCCAGCCGATGGGGATCAGCGCCGCCATGCGCACGTCCTCGGGCAGGCCCACGGTGGCCCGCACCACCTGCTCGGCACGGCGCTGGAACGTGGTGAACGTGGCCCCCAGACCCAGCGCCCGGGCGGCCACTATCAGATTCTGCGCTGCCGGATAACAGGCGGACCACACCATCAACTCATCGGGTGCTCCGGGCGGGTAGATCATGCGGCCGCAGATCAGGATCATCAGCGGGGCGGTGGCCAGGTTGTCAGCCAGGGCCTTGGCGCCGTTCAGCATCAACCGTACCGACCGGTCTGCTTCGGGGGACGGGGCCCGCCAGAACCCGGACATGGCGTCTGCCACCGCACCTCCGATGGCGGCCCGTTTGTCGGCGTCGGTGATGACCACGAACTCCCAGGCCTGGCTGTTGCCGGGGCTGGAGGCCCGGGTGGCGGCCCAGATCAGCTTCTCGATGATCTCGGGATCAACCGGGTCCGGCTTCAGATAACGAATCGCCCGGGCGGTACCCATGGCCTCAAACACGTCCATGGCGCCGGACCCTACCGCAAGGGCGGCGCGGGCGTTCCGGCGCCCGCGGTATGGTTCGACGGCATGCGAACCGTCGTTCTTGTGCCCGGCTCCTATCACGGCCCTTGGTGTTGGTGGCGGGTGATGGAAGGGCTTGACGCCGCCGGGGTGCGGGCCGTGGCCGTGGAGTTACCGTTCACTGGTCTCGACGCTGACGTGGCCGCTACCCGATCGGTCATGGACGGGATGTCCGGCCCCTTCCTGTTGTGTGGACATTCCTACGGCGGGATGGTGATCTCTGCGGCGGCCTCGGCCCGGGCGAATGTGGACCATCTGGTGTATTTGTGTGCGCTGCAAACGGACCGGGATGAAAGTTTCGTCCCGTACATCACCGATTATCCCAGCATGCTGCCCGGTGCGGTGCTCACCACGGATCGGGGCCGTGAAGCTGATCTGAGCCAGGTCGAGGAGATGTTCTACGCAGATTGCAGCGCTGCGGATGTGGCTTTGGCCAAGCGGAGCCTGCGGCCGATGAACGCTGACCGATCGGCCCGGTTGGCGGTTGAGCCGGCATGGCATCACACGCCGTCAACCTATGTCTGCTGTAGCGAGGACCGGGCCCTGCATCTCGACGCGCAGCGAATCTTCGCCGCTCGGGCCACCCGCTCGGTGACCTGGAAGTCCGGTCATTCCCCCTTCTTGTCCCGACCGGAGCTGGTGGTTGGTCTCCTCGCCGGCTTGGCGTCCTCCGCACTCGAACTTGTAGGACCAACGGGGGGTTTATGAAGCCGGTGGTGTTGGTGCATGGAGGCTGGCATGGGCCTTGGTGTTGGGAGCGGATCACCCCGGCGCTGGAGCGGGCCGGTGTCCCGTGGGTGGCGGTGGACCTCCCGAGTTGTCGAGACGCGCATCGGGGTTGTGATCTGATCGACGACGCGGCCGAGGTCAACGCCGTGCTCGACGGCCTCGATGGCGTTGAGCCCGCCGTGGTGTTGGGTCACTCACGCGGCGGCATGGTCCTGTCCGAGATCGGACGCCATCCCCGGGTGGGGCACCTGGTGTACCTCGGCGCATTGCTGCTGGAGCTGGGCGAGAAGTCCGCTGACGTACTGGGCGACACCCGGTTGCGCGCCAACATCGAGCCGCTGGCCGATGGCGCCACCATGCCCGGCATGGCGCTGGCGCCGGACATCTATTACAACGATTGCACCGGTGAGGACATCGCGTGGGCCCTGTCCAATCTGCGGCCCCAGGTGCTGGGCGGGCGTGGCCCCAGCGCCACCGGTGACGCCTGGCGGTCGACTCCTTCGACCTATGTGGTGTGCGCCCGTGACCGTGCCTTTCACCCTGACGGACAGCGCCTGGTTGCCGCCCGGGCGGGGGCGGTGCTGGAGTGGGACACCGGCCATTCGCCGTTCATCAGCCGTCCCGATCTCGTGTCCACCCTGCTGATCGGCCTGGCGGCAGGTTGAGCGGTAGGACCGGCCGGGGCCACCTTCAATGCTGCGGCGGTTCGGTTGGCCACCACCGGTTCACGGCGCAGGTTCGCGCAGCAGACAGGGGACCGACGAGATCGACGCCACCTCCGAGGGTGGGGTTGGGGCCCCGCCCGAGCGCCGCCAGGGAGGCGCCAGCCGACCGATCGTTGCGCCGGATCATCGTCGCGGATGGGGGAGGCGCCCTCAGGGCGCCGTGGGGGGCGCAGCCCCCCTTTCAAAACGGCGCGTCGAAACCGGCGGACAACTTGGTCATGCGCCACACGCCGTCGGTCTCGCGCAGCAGTTCGAAGCGGTACGGGCCGTTGGTGACCACGTTCATGGTGGCCTCGGCGGAGGCGGTGAGGATGAGGTAGGCGTGGGCCACGGCGCGGTCCCCGGCGATGGATTCCACCACCACATTGGTGAAGACGTGACGACGTTGGTCGGTTTGGATGGCCCAGAACTCCGCCAGGAAGTCCGCCACCGCGTCCCGTCCCACGAAGGGGCCCACCGGGTCCCCGCCCATCACGCTGCCTTCCCACACTCCATCGGCAGTGAAGCAATCGGCCAAAAGGGCCCGGTCCCGCTCGTCATAACCCCAGCCGTAACGGGCGATGCGCTCGGCGATCATCAGCCGGTCCGCGGTGCGCGCCGGGTCGGTGTCCGCGGTTTGGGGGGCGACGGTGACCCGCCCGGCGTGACGGGCCCAAGCCGGCGAGGGTTGCGGTGATGTCATGGACGGGGAGTCTGTCACGGTCGGAACTGCTGCGGGCGGGATACCAATCGGGATGGTGCCGATACCATACGGTATGCGATGTCGAGCCACTCGCAGACGTACCGACGGGTATCTCGGGGATCGATCATCTCTTCGATCTGGAACTTCGACAGCGGCCCCAACGGTCCCCGGGCGCTCTCGATGCGGGCCTCAAGCTCAGCCCGCAACGCCACCGGATCCGCAGATTCGGCCAATTGTCGTTTGTAGGCGGCCTCGATGCCCCCCTCGGGCGGGATGCCACCCACATCAGCGGAGGGCCAACACACCCGCATGGAGGAACCGTGCTGGGGGGTGGCCCAGTTGTTGCCGGCCACCCCGAAGCTGCGTCGCATCACCACCGTGAACAGCGGCACCGTGATCTGCGCGAAGGCCACCATCCACTCCGCGCCCTTGCGGATGGTGCCGGCCTGCTCGTGCTCCAGACCCACCGCGAAACCGGGATTGTCCACCAGGTTGAGGATCGGAATGTGGAACAAGTCGCACACATCGAGGTGGCGGCGCACCTTGTCACAACCATCAGCGGTGAGGGCCCCACCGTTGACGTGACGGCTGTCCGAAGCGATAACCCCCAGCGGATGGCCTTTGAAGCGCACGAAGCCCACCACCTGATCGGTGCCCCAGTGCGGGCCGATCTCGAAGAACGAGCCCCGGTCGGCCATGAGGGTGATGGCCCGGCGAATGTCGAAGGTGGTGGTGCGTTTGCGGGGAATCAACGAGAAAAGTTCGTCATCGCGTCGATCGGCAGCGTTGGCGCGGTCCGCGGCGCTGATCGGGAGCACCGGCGGGGCCTCGAACACACTCCCCGGTAGGTAGGACAGGAACCGGCGGGCCTGGTCCATGGCCTCGGCCTCGGTTTCGGCCAGGTTGTCCACCGAGCCGTTGCGGCAATGGATGTGCCAGCCGCCCAGGTCCTCCTTGGTGATGTCATAGCCCATGGCGTGGCTGACCACCGGCGGGCCGGCCACGAACAGTTGGGCGATATCGCGCACCATCACCGAGAAATGGCCCAGGACGGCCTTGGCGGCGCCGATGCCCACCACGCTGCCCAGCAACAGGTTGACCACCGGCACCGTGGCCAACTGTTCGGTGTACATGGTGCTGCCCAGATGGCCGGGCAGGAACGAGCCGCCGCCGCCCGATACCCGGGGCCGCCCGGCGGTGATGGCGCCGCTGCTCTCCTGGGCGGTGCTTTCGCCAGCTTTGCGTTGTTCGGGCACCATGGAGGCCACGCTGCCCCCGCCGGAGGACCCGTCGAGCAACCGCACCGAGGGGATGCGCAACTCCAGTGCCATGCGGTCCAAGTGGAAGCTCTTGGCTCCGATGGCCCCATCGGAGTGCCCGCCGCGGGAGGTGAAATCGTCAGCGCAGACCACCGCGGCGCGGCCCTCGATCCGCCCCCAGCCGCCCACGTGGTTGGCGGGGGTGAAGGCGGTGATGGCGCCCCCCTCGTCATGGGAGGCGAACCCGGCCACGCTGCCCACCTCCCGGAAGCTGCTGGTGTCGAGCAGCAGATCGATCCGCTCCCGGCAGGTGAGCTTGTTGCGGGAACGCTGTCGGACCACGCCGGGGTCAGTGGAGCCGGGGGCCAGGCGTTCCTCGGCCAAACGGTGCAGGGTCCGGACATCCTCCAGGACGGGGCCCCAGCCGGCGTCGGGGTCGGGCACGGCGGTGGCGGCCAGGGCCCGTCTGGCGGTGTCGCTGTCAGGGTCGAGCACCACTGGCGTTAACCGCACCAGGATGAGGCCGCTGCTCACCGGCTGGCCCGGTTGCAATTCAGCCACGGCGGTCACCTCGGCGTCACACGGCGCCACCACCACGGTTTCCATTTTCATGGCGTTGAGGGTGACCAGCGCATCCCCGGCGGCCACGGTGTCCCCGGCTTGCACCCGCCAGGCCACCAACGTGGCCTCCAGCGGGCTGGCCACGCCCTCCTCGCCGTCCCCGACCACCAGGCCGCCCGCCGCCGGTCCGCCAACACCGCGGTTCTTGGCGTTGGCGGCGTTACTGGAGTTGGCACCGTTACCGTCGTGACCGGCGTAGCTGTTGAGCAGGGCCAGCATGGGGGTGGTTGCTGTTCCGGCGGTCCCGGCGGTGCTGCCGGCGGGGGAGGGGGTGATGGCGGGCGCGGCGAGCTCGGGGGCCTCGGCCAACAACGTGGTACGGGCGTCCCCGGCCAGGACCGCCGAGTGGCCCAAGATGGCCTGGAGTTGGGCCAGGTTGGTGGGCAGGCCGAGGAGGTGGAACTCCCCGAGCGCCCGGCGGGCCCGCTGGAACACCGACGCCAAGGCGGTCACGTCTCCCGCGCCGCCTCCAGGACCGCCTCCAGGACCGCCCACGAAGGTGCTGGCGATGACCTTGGCCAGCAGCGGATCGAACTGCGGCGGCGGTGAATAACCGGCATACCCGGCGGCATCCACCCGGACCCCCACGCCGCTGGGTTCCTTGTACGCGGTGATCGTGCCCCCGGCGGTGGCCACCACCCGGGCCTGGACGGAGAACCCCCGGGGCTGGCCCACCGCGGCCTGATCGGCCCAGCCCAACTCGGCCAGGGTGGCACCAGCCGCCAGCCGGAACTGCGTTTCCACCAGGTCCACGCCGGTGACCTGTTCAGTGACGGTGTGTTCCACTTGGATGCGGGGGTTGCACTCGATGAAGTAGTACTCGCCGGTCTCGGGGACCACCAGAAACTCCACCGTGCCGGCGTTGTGGTAACCGGCGGCGGTCACCAGCCGCACTGCGTCGGCGTGCAGTGCGGCCCGCAGGTCAACGTCAAGGCCCGGGGCGGGGGCCAACTCGATGACCTTCTGGTTGCGCAGCTGCACCGAACAGTCCCGCTCGTGGAGGTGGATCACGTTGCCGACGCGGTCCGCCAGCACCTGGACCTCGATATGACGGGGCCGGACCACCAGCTTCTCCAGGAACACCGACCCGTCCCCGAAGGCAGCCTCGGCCTCGCTGCGACAGCGTTCGAACGCCTCGGCCAACTCGCCGTCGTCACCCACCGCCCGCATGCCCCGCCCACCGCCACCGGCCGCGGCTTTCACCATCACCGGATAGCCGATGGCTGTTGCCGCGGCGCGGGCTTGGTCAAGGTTGGCCAGCGCCCCGTCGCTACCGGACACCACCGGGATGCCGAGGGACTGCGCCAGCGAGCGGGCGGCCACCTTGTCCCCGAACAACGCCAGCGCGTCGGGCGAGGGGCCGATGAAGATCAGCCCGGCCTCGGCGCAGCGGGCGGCGAAGGCGGCGCTTTCCGATAGGAACCCGTAACCCGGATGGACGCAATCACAGTCCGTGGCCGCGGCGGCGGCGAGCACGGCGTCGATGTCGAGGTACGCCCCCACCGGCCCGGCGTCCGATTGCAGCTGATGGGAGCGGTCCGCCAGCCGGGTGTGCAACGCATCGGCGTCGACGGCGGCGTAGATGGCCACCGATTCAACGCCCAGTCCGGCGGCGGCTCGGCCGATGCGAATGGCGATCTCGCCCCGGTTGGCGATGAGCACCCGCCGCAACGACGTGAGCGACGAACTGGACGACGAGGTGGGCTGCGCGGTCATCGATGTACCCCCTGGGATCGAACCGCCCCGATCCGGCGACCGGTGGGGCGATAGGCGCCGAGACTGACCCAACCCACCAGGGATTGTCCAGAACGGACCGTTGTCACCCGTGACCAAGCCGGTTTGACGGCCGCCGGCGCCGGGGCCCACCCCCCCGCCGCCCGCCCCGCCAGGTTGCACCTGCCGCCAGCAGCCGGTGTTGCCGGTGCTGCCGGTTCGTCCGGCGCGGCCGGTTCGTCGGTGCGGCCGGTGCGGCCGGTGCGGCCGGTGCGGCCAGCCAACCGCCAGCCGGGCAGCTGGGCCAACTGACGAGCACCGGCCGGTTCGTCCGGTGCTGCTCGGTTCGTCCGGCTCGGCCAGTGCGGCCGGTTCGTCGCGGCCAGTGCAGCCAACCGCAGGCCAACCGCCAGCTGGGCAGCTGGGCCAACTGGTGAGCAAACCCCCGATGGGCTGCCGGCTTCGCGTCGTGCTGACCCGAGCTGCCGGCCGACCGTCAGGCCGGTCGTGATGTCGGTTTGACGGTACCCGCAGGCCCGCCAGCCGACCGGTCAAGGCCAGCCAGCCGGCCTGCCCGCTGACGGTTCAGCCGGTCGGGTTGCCGGTTGAGGGGGTCACCCCCGCTGGGCCCGCCGGCCGACCGGCTGATCCCGCTTGGCCTGCCGGCCGACCGGCTTAACCGGTCCTGATGTCGGCTGACCGTGCCCGCCGGCTGTCAGCCACCGGCCAAACCAGCTGGGCTGCTGCCCGACTGGTCAGGCCGGTCTGGCTCCCCGGTTGAGGGTCATCCTGGCTGGGCCGACCACCGACGGCTTCGTCTCGGCTGGGCTTGCCGGTTGAGGGGTGGTCCCGCTTGGCCTGCCGGCTGAGGGGTCAAGCCGGCCGTGATGTCGGCTGAGCGGCATCGCCGGTTGCCGGTCGACCGGGTAAGTCGGTCGGGCCGGTGGATCAGCCCTCGGCAACCGGGCAGCGGGCAGGCCAAAGCAGTCAGGAGGCGGGCTGGTTGGGGCGGGCCGGCAGCGTGATTCCGCAGGCGCCGGCGGCGTCCTGGAGGGCCTGGCGGGCTTCGGGGGTGCCCAGGCGGGGTCGCTGCCCTTCGCCGGCAGGGACACCGAGTTCGGCCTTCAGACAGTCGCGCTGCTCCTGGGTCAGGTTCCGCACGAAGCGGCCGGCCCGGGCTCGGGCCACCGGATGCTCGATCCCGCAGGCGTCAAATGCTGCCCGAGCCGCTTGGCGTTGCTCGGCGGTGGGCTTGGTCTCGGGCCGGGTCAGGCCCTGATCGGTCAGGCACTGGCGTTCGGCGGCGGTCAGCGGCACCCGGGCACGGTTGGGGTTGGCCGCCCCGTTCTCGGGAGCGGTCTGCGTGGTGCTGTCCTGGGCGCCGGCCACGTTGGAGATGGTCAACACCCCGGTGGCGGCCACCGCAGCCAAGGCAGTGGCGGCGGTCAGGTTGCGGAACGTGCGGTTCACACGGGTCATACGGTTCACACGGGTCGTGGGGTTCATGGGGTTGGTCGGTTCCTTTGGTCGGTGCCCTGCCGGTCGGCAGGACTCGATGGCGCCAACATGGGGCCGGTGCCTCGAGCCAATCCCAACGCCAGCTGGAGGTTTGCTGGAGATCCGGCTGTGGTCGTTGCGCCAAGGTGCCAGACCGACCCGTCACAGGGGTCCGGCGGGGGTCTCCCACTCCGCAACTGGGTGGAGAACACATGAAATATGCTGACACGCCTTGACTCTGGCGGTTTTTGGACATCGCCCGTTGCCGACCACCCCAAGATTTCGACGGTACGTGGTCCCGCACGCGCCGTGAGTCGAGAATCTGCGGTCTCTACCCAAAAGCCGTGTCCAAAAACCGCCAAAGTTCCCCCACACCCCTTTCCGTGCCGATCGAGCTGCCTGAGCGCAGGCGGGACCACGTCAGCCGAGTGGCGGAAAGGGGTGACGGCGGACCGCTGCGGTGCAGGGCGGGAGGGGACGGCCGTTCAGGAAACCTCCAGCATTGCTCCAGCCCGAATCCAGATTCCGACCGTATGGTGCAAGGGTGAATCCATCCGCCAACACCTCGCCCCGGGCCCTGGTGGTTGATGACGAGGAGAACATCTCGTTCCTGGTGGCCTCGGCGCTGCGGCTGGCCAACTTCGAGGTCCGCACCGCGGCCAATGGTTTGGAGGCGCTGGCGGAGGCGGAACGGTTCGGGCCGTCGGTGATCGTGCTGGATGTGATGCTGCCCGACCTCGACGGATTCGAGGTGCTGCGCCGGCTGCGTTCGGCCGGGTGCGCGGCCCCGGTGCTGTTTCTCACCGCCCGCCACACCACCGCGGACAAGGTGCGTGGTCTCACCGCCGGCGGGGACGACTACATCGTCAAACCGTTCGCCCTGGAGGAGTTGGTAGCGCGGGTTCAGGTGGCGCTACGGCGTCACGGGGCAGCCAGCGCGCCCTCCCGTCATCGGGTGGCGGATCTGGAGTTGGACGAGGACGCCCACCGGGTGTGGCGGGCTAACCAGGAAGTGCACCTGTCCGCCACGGAGTTCAAGCTGTTGCGCTGCCTGATGGTCAACGCCGGCCGGGTGCTGAGCCGGGCCCAAATCCTGGATCACGTGTGGGAGTACGACTTCGACGGCGAATCGGCCATCATCGAATCGTTCATCTCCAACCTTCGACGGAAGGTGGATCAGCATGAGCCCAAGCTGATCCACACCGTGCGTGGCGTGGGATACAGCCTTCGTGACCCACGATGAGCGTCGACCGCCGACCGCCACCAACCCCGCACGAGATGTGACGTGACATGACGTTACGGGCCCGCCTGCTCATTGGATTGGTCACCATGGTGCTGGCCCTGAGCCTGGCCGGGCTCGTGGTAGCCCGCACCCAGCAGCGTTTCACCGAGCGGCAACTCGACCGCCAGCTGAGCGTGGTGCTGCCGGCGGTGCCGCGCCTGATCCGAGCCGAGTTGGCGCCCCAAGCCCCCGGTGCCGGGCCGCCGGCGGGACCGCTCGATGCCGTGGTGGCGGACCTCTACCTGGGCTACGTGGCGGCAGACGGATCGGTGGTGACGGTGGCCGCGCCGCTTGATGACCCCGAGGTACGACCCGCCCTTCCGGCGGACTTGACGCCGGGACGGTTCACCACCGTGGCCACCAGCGCCGGGCGCTCCCCACAGATGCGCATCGGGGTGAGCGAACCCCGCCCGGGCCTGAGGCTGGTGGTCGGAGTGACCACCAGCCGGGTGGAGGCCGCCAACCGCCGACTGCTGGTGGCCCTGGCCATTGCTGCTGCGGCCGTGATGAGCGTGTTGTCCCTGGTGGTGTGGTGGGTGTTGCGGCTGGGGCTGCGTCCCATCCGGATCATGACCGACACCGCCGAGGCCCTGGCCGCGGGGGCCGTAACCACTCGGGCGCCACGCTTCGCCGCGGGCACCGAAGCGGACCGGCTGGGGTTGGCCATAAACCGCCTGGTGGACACCAGTCAGACCGCCGAAACCCGATTGCGCCGCTTCGTGGCCGACGCCTCCCACGAACTCCGCACCCCGCTGACCACTCTGCGTGGTTACACTGGCCTGTATTCGGCGGGGGCGCTGCGCAACCCGGCCGAACTCGAGGACGCCATGCGCCGCATCTCCCAGGAGTCGGCCCGGATGAACCACCTGGTGGATGACCTGTTCCTGCTGGCCGAGCTGGATGAGGGCCGCCCGCTGGATGGCCTGCCGGTGGACCTGGCCGTGGTGGTCACCGACGTGGCATCGGACCTGCGCGCCGTCCAACCGCAACGCCCCATCGAGTTGCACGTGCCCACCAGCACGGGAGTCCCGCCAACGGTCGTGCTGGGCGACGTGCACCGGCTCACCCAAGCGGTGACGGCCTACACCTCCAACGCGCTGCGCCACACCCCGGCGGACATCGCGCTGGCATTGAGGGTGGTGCGCGACGGCGGCTGGGTGGTGGTGGAGGTCGCTGATCAGGGCCCCGGCATCCCGCCCGAGCACGCGGCGCACCTGTTCGAGCGGTTCTATCGGGTGGACGCCGCCCGCACCCGGGCCGGCGGCGGGTCCGGTCTGGGCCTGGCGCTGGCGGCGGCCATCGTGGACGCTCACGGTGGAACGTACGGGGTCACCAGCCAGCCCGGCGTCGGGTCCACGTTCTGGCTCCGGATCCCCGCCGCCCCCAACGCCCCCAACGCCAACTGAACCGGCCGCCCCTGCGCAGGTCAGGCGTTGATAACGGGCATCACCTCGGCCGCGAACCGGCGCATGGAGGCCATGACCTGCGGATGGGGGAGGGACCCGTAGTTCACCTCGAAGCTGAGGTAGGTCACGCCGTACCACTCGGCAATGCGACGGATCCGTTCCACGCACTCCTCCGGGGTGCCGATCACCGCCCTGGTGGCCTTCATCTGCTCCAGGGTGATGGTTTTGCGGTTCTCGAAGAAGCCCTGCCAGGCGGCGTAGGCGGTGGGGTCACGGAACGCCTGCCGGGACTGATCGGCGGCGCTGGTGAACGCCTGATAACGGGCCAGGGCCGGATCCGCGGTGGCCAACACGTCAGCGTCGTCGGCACCGCAATACAGGTGGTACACCGCCAACACCTCCCGGCTGGCGGGATCATGTCCGGCGTCGGCCAGGGCGTTGCGGTACACCCCCAGCAGGTGTTGCTGCTCTTCGGGCTCGGAAAAGAAGAACGGCGCCGTCATCAGATGGAACCCGTGCTCGCCAGCCCAGCGGTACGTGCTGTCGGTGCGCACCGCTGCCACCCACACCGGCGGATGGGGACGTTGCACCGTCTGGGGGGTGACGGTGTGGGTGTCGATGGTGCAGAAGCGTCCCTGATAGCTGAACTGCGGCTCTGACCAGGCCCGTAACACGATGTCGAGGTGCTCCAGGAAGCGGTCCTGGGACTGCGCCATGTCCACCCGAGCCAGGTCGTAGTCGTACTTGTACAGGCCCCGCCCGGCGCCGAAATCCAGCCGACCACCGCAAAGCACGTCGGCCATGGCGTAGTCCTCGGCCAAGCGGATGGGGTCATTCAGCGGCAGCAGGGAGATGGCCGAGCCCAGCCGGATGCGGCTGGTTTCCCGGGCGGCGGCGGCGATGAACAGTGCCGGGGACCCGAACGCGAAGTTCGGTACCCGGTGCTCCGCGAACCATGCGCCCTCGAAACCCAGTTCCTCAGCCAGGCGTACCTCCGCCAGCATGCCCTCGTACCAATCTTGGTAGGTGCCGGCGAAGTCCGGGTG
>JBJXFH010000164.1:0-41951 GCA_046155365.1 Acidimicrobiales bacterium
ACCGCGGCGGTGAAGCCGTTGAACAGCACCCCGATCAGCGAGACCGGCTCGCCGATGGCCAGCCGTCGGATCGAGCCCGCCCCTTGGAGCAGCACGAACGCCGCCAGCGCCGCCACGGCCCCGTGTCGGGCGGCGTTGTCGAAGTTGCCCCTGCCGGCCACGAAACCGCCGAAGACGAAGCCGAACAGGACCACCAGAAAAAGCAATCCTCGCCATCCGTCGTTGTCCACCACCGCCTGGCCCACACCCGCGGCGCCGCTGATCACCAGCGAGTACACCGCACCAACCAGGACCGAACCGGTCCGGAGCCGTCGACCCGGTCGATCGTTGGGGGACTGCACGGCCCGCCATCGTAGGGGGACCCGCTTGGGTGACCAGTTCGGGGCGATGGTCAGCCGGTTAACGGGTTGGGGTGAGCGCCGGGTTGCGTTCAGGTGAACGGTCACCGGGGTCATCCGGGTCACCGGTGCCATGCGCGGTGGGGTTCGGGTGGGGTTCGGGTGGGGTTCGAGTAGGGCCGACCGTTGAGCGGACCGCATCGGGTGGACAGCTGAGGGGGGCGGGGCAATACTCCGGCCGGACCCCCACCAAGGAAGGCACCCCATGGCCACCGTCACCTCGATCGAGGCCGTTCCCGAGGCCTGCCACGCCACCCGCGGTGCCAGCCAGGTCCCCACCCGCGGCGGTCGATCGTGAGCGCGGCCTTCCCCGGTTGGCCCTCGATTCTGCGCAGCCTGCTGGCCCGCCAGGACCTCTCCCAGGAGCTGGCCCGATCGGCCATGGGACAGATCCTGGAGGGCACGGCAACGTCAGCGCAGATCGCGGCCTTCGCCGTGGGGTTGCGCATGAAGGGCGAGGCCGTGGACGAGCTCGCCGGTCTGCTCGACGCCATGTTGGACGCCGCGGTGCTGGTGCCGTTGGACCCGGCCCTGACTGTGGTGGACACCTGCGGCACCGGCGGGGACGGCAGCCACTCCATCAACGTGTCGACGCTGGCGGCGCTGGTGGTGGCCGGTGCCGGCGGTCACGTCTGCAAACACGGCAACCGGGCGGCGTCCTCGGCCTGCGGTTCCGCCGACGTGCTGGAGGCGCTGGGGGTGACCGTGGAGATCGGCCCGGAACAAGTGGCACGCTGCGTGGCGGAGGCCGGCATCGGCTTCTGTTTCGCCCCCCGCTTCCACGCCTCGATGCGTCACGCCGGCCCCACCCGCCGTGAGATCGGGGTGCCCACGGCGTTCAACTTCCTGGGCCCCATCGCCAACCCCGGACGGGTTCGACGTCAGGTGGTGGGCGTCAGTGACCCGGCCATGGCGCACCGGGTGGCGCAGGTGCTGCAGCGTTACGGCGCCGAACGGGCCATGGTGGTGTTCGGCCACGACGGACTGGACGAGCTGTCCACCACCGCCCCCTCCACCATCATCGAGCTCCAAAACGGTGAACTACGCCGCTACGACCTCGATCCCACCAGCTTGGGTCTGGTCCCCGCGGTCGCCAGTGACCTGGCTGGCGGTGACGCAGCCACCAACGCCGCCTTCGCCCGGGCCATCCTGGACGGCGAGCGGGGCCCGCACCGGGACATCGTGCTGCTCAACGCGGCCGCCGCGCTCACCGTGGCCGGCATGACGGAGAACCTGGCAGAGGGCATCGAGCGCGGCAAGGCGGCCATCGATGACGGCGGTGCCCGGGCGGCCCTGGACCAACTGGTGAAACTGTCCGCTCAACGCTGACGTTCGATCGAACCCGCTGATCGGTGCCGGTGATCGGGCCATCAGCGTCCGCCGGTCAGTCCACCGGTCAGTCCACCGTAGGGTCGAATCGACATCGAATCGACCGGACCGCGTGAACGGGCAGGTCAGTGGTGCGAGGTCTGGCGGCATACGCTGGAGGGGCCGTGAAAGCCGCACCAACCATCGCGCTCCGCCCCGCGTTGCACTTGGCGTTGGTGGTCGCCCGCCAAGGGGAATCAGCGTCGCCGCCCTCGCCCTGCCCGCCCCGGCTGCGGCCGTTCCTGACCTTCGCCAAGGCCCCGGCGACGGCGTTGGAGCTGTGCCGACGGGCGGTGGAAGAAGACGATGTCTTCCGGTCCCGGGTAGCGGCGGCAACCACCGTTGAAGAGGTGGGCGCCATCGGCTGGTTGTGGTTGACCCGACCCGAGGGCTGGGAAGCCACCGCCGCTGAGCTACACGCCCAGCAGGAACGGGAGCTGCTACAAGCGCGAGTCGCTCGTGGGCAGGACGAACTTGAACGGCGCCAGCAGGCCGCCGAGGGTGCCGCGGCCCAAGCCGAGCAGGCCCGACGGGTGGCGGTGGCGGCCATGGAGCGCGCTCAAGCGGAGGCCGCGGACGCCCGACGCCGGCAGCGGGAGCTGACCGCGGAGCGTGACCAAGCGTTGCATTCGCTCGGGGCGGCGGACGATGAGCGCCGACAGTTGCTGCGCCAGCTCAAGGCCGCCGAAGCCGTGGCCGCCACCCGGACCCGGGAGGTGGCCGAGCTACGGGCCCGTCTGACGGATGTGGCGCAGACCACCGCGGCCTCCCCGTACCCTGATGCCGCCCCCGAGCCCCACCCGGCCACCGCCCAGCCCGGCCCGGGTTCAACGCCGAACCAATCCGTCCCGGCGAGTCCGCAAGCCGCCCCCAACCTCCACCAAGACCACCGAGGCGCCGCATCTGACCGCCACGGGCGCCCCGGGGGAGCCGATCTGGCAGCCAGCACCGGCCGAAGCCATCCAGGTTCCGTCTCTGGTGGCGACCGGGGCCCTGAAGCACCGGGTCCGGCCGTCCTCGCCGGCCAGGACGCCCCGGGTTCTCCGTCCAACCGGCAAGGACGCCTTGATGCACCGGATCCCGCCGCCGTCGCCCGCCAGGACGGCCCGGGTTCTCCGCCGAACCGGCAAGGGCGCCCTGCTGCACCGGGTTCTGCCGATGACGCCCGTCAAGACAGCCCCGCGTCTGCGGCTGACGGCAAACGGCGCCTTGGTGGACCGGATTCGGCCGCGGTCGCCGGCCAGGACCTCCCGGGCTCTGTTGCGGGCCCGGAGGACACTGCCGGCCGCCGCGCATCGGGCCCAGGCCGGAGCCCTGATCGAGCCGATCCGCTGCGTCAGGCGGTGCACGCGGCGTCCGTGGCCGCCCAGGCGTTGGCACTGGCCCTCAGCGACGCCGCCCGGGCCCTTGATACGGACGGCACCCCAACGCCCACGTCCGCACCCCCCACCAGCGATCCGTCGGCCGGGCCGGTGCGCTCCGGGTCCCCGCTGTCCGTGAATCCGGCCCTGTCAATGGATCCGGCGCGGCCCATGGATCCGGCGCTGCCCAAGGGCTCGGCGGCAGCACCCGCATCCCGCTCCGCCAGCGTGGGTCGTCGCCGGCCGCTGCGGATGCCACCGGGCACGTTCGAGGACGGCCAGCAGGCGGCGTGGCACCTGTCCCGGGTGCCCAACGTGGTGCTGTTGATCGACGGGTACAACGTGTCCAAGCTGGCCTGGCCGGCCCTGGAGCTGGCCCACCAGCGGGAACGGCTGATCGACGCCCTGGTCACCCTGCAAGCCCGCACCGGGGCCCGGGCCGAGGTGGTCTTCGATGGCATCGATGAGGGCAATACCCCCGCCCGCCACGCCCCCGAACGCTTGCACGTGGAGTTCACCGCGGCTGATCGGGAGGCCGATGACCGGTTGCTGGAGTTGGTGGACACCACGCCGTTGCATCGACCGGTGGTGGTGGTGTCCACCGATCGGCGGGTCCGTGACGGGGCCCGTCAGCGTGGCGCCAACACCCTCACCGCGGCGCAGTTGTTGAGCCTGTTGCGCTGATCGGCAGGGCTGTGCGGCAGCGGGTCGGCCCGGCGTGATCGAACCCGGCGCCGCGGACCTGGCCCCGTCGATCTGAGCGGTCGAGGTCCCCAACCCGTGCGGTGATTCGGCGCCACAGATGCCGGACCACCCCCGGAACGTAGGCCATCATGGGCAGGTGCCTGTTGCCCCGCTGGACGTTGACGTGCTGCGTGCGGTGGGCCTGGCCGCCGGGCTCGACGCGGTCGGGGTGGCCCGGGCCGAGTCCTTTGTGTCCACCCGGGCCGATCTCGAACAACGCGCCGCCGAGGGCCTGGCCGCGGACATGGCCTTCACCTACCGCAACCCCGAGCGTTCCACCTCGCCCCAACACCTGCTGCGCAACGCCCGGAGTCTGGTGGTGGGCGCCCGCAGCTACCACCGGGCCGAAACCGAGCCTCCCGTCAGCTCCGCCGGTGCGAACGTGCTGGTGGGGGAGGTGGCCCGCTATGCCCGGGAGGATCACTACGCCCAGTTGCGGCGGGGGCTGGAGGCGCTGGCCCAACGGCTGCGGCAGGACGGATTCCGTGCTGCCCTGCAGATCGACAGCAACCATCTGGTGGATCGGGAGGCGGCGTATCGGGCCGGGCTGGGCTGGTACGGCAAGAACACCAACCTGCTGTTACCCGGTCGGGGGAGCTGGTTCGTGCTCGGCTCGGTGATCACTGACGCTGACCTGCCGGCGGACCAACCGGTGGCCGACGGCTGCGGCGGTTGTCGGCGCTGCCTTGACGCCTGCCCCACCGCGGCGCTGCCCCGCCCCGGCGTGCTCGACGCCAACCGCTGCCTGGCCTGGTTGGCCCAGCGCCCGGGTCTGTTCCCCCGCCCCTTCCGTGAGGCCCTGGGCGCCCGCATCTACGGCTGCGACGATTGCCAGACGGCGTGTCCCCCCAACCGCCAGCAGCCGGTCCGCTCCGAACCCGTCCCTCTCGACCGTGCCGACCGTGCGGATCACGCCGGTCGCGTCAACACCCGCGCCACCCGCGTCACGCTCGCCGCCAGTAGCAACGCGGGGAGTGACCCGCCCCGCCAGCCGGGGGCCTGGGTGGAGCTGTTCGAGCTGCTCGATGGGTCCGACGATGCCCTGCTGGACGCCTACGGAGCGTGGTACCTGGCCGATCGTCAGCCGTTCGCCCTTCGACGCAACGCGCTGCTGGCCCTGGGCAACGTGGCCGACGGATCAGACCCCGCAGTTGTGTCCCGAGTAGCGGTCTACCTGCACCATGACGATCCCAACCTGCGGGCCACGGCGGTGTGGGCCGCCCGACGCCTGGGGTTGGACGCCCTCGCCGCCACCGCCGCCGCTGATCCCGATCCCACCGTGCGTGACGAGCTGACCGGTGCGGTGAACCGCCGATGAAGCATCTGCTGCTCACCAATGACTTCCCGCCCAAGATCGGCGGCATCCAGTCCTACCTGTGGGAGCTGTGGCGGCGCCTCCCCGCCGCCGAAACCCACGTGTACACCACCCCCTACCAGGGCGCCGCCGCCTTCGACGCCGAGCAGGACTTCTGGATCCGCCGTAGTCGGGAACCGGTGCTGCTGCCCCATCCGGGCCTCATCCGGCGGATCAACGCCCTGGTGGAAGCGCTTGACATCGACCTGGTGATCATCGATCCGGCGTTTCCCCTGGGTCTGTTGGCGGGGCGGCTCAACCGGCCCTACGCCGTGGTCTTGCACGGCGCCGAGGTGGCCATCCCCGGCCGCCTGGCGCCCACCAAGGTGGTGTTGGGACGGGTGCTGCGCGGCGCCCGACTGGTCATTGCCGCTGGTCAATACCCCGCCACGGAGGCCGAACGCTGCGCCGGGGTCCCGTTGCCGATCGTGGTGGTGCCCCCAGGGGTTGACACGGACCGCTTCGGACCCTTGGACCCCAACCGGCGAGGTGAGGTCCGCAAGCGCTACGGGCTGGACGAGGATGACGTGGTGGTGGCCAGCGTGTCCCGCTTGGTGCCCCGTAAAGGCATGGACGTACTCATCGCCGCCGCCGCTGAGCTGCGCTTCCGCCATCCCGGGGTGCGGATGCTGATCGGCGGCAAGGGCCGTGACGAGAACCGGCTGCGGCGAGCGATTCTGGCCACCGGGGCACCGGTGGAGCTGGTGGGCTTCATCCCCGATGACGAGCTGTCGGACTTCTACGGCGCCGCGGACGTGTTCGCCATGCTGTGCCGCAGTCGGTGGATGGGGCTGGAGCAGGAGGGGTTCGGCATCGTGTTCGCCGAGGCCGCGGCGTGCGGGGTGCCGGCGTTGTGCGGTCGCAGCGGCGGCGCCCACGAAGCGGTGCAGGACCAGGTCACCGGGCTGGTAGTGGATCGGCCGTCCTCGGTCCGGGAGGTCACCGGGGCGCTGGATCGGCTGCTGAGTGAGGATGACGCCCGGGCCGCCATGGCCGCCGCGGCGCTGCAACGGGCCAACCGGGAGTTCCGCTACGACCTGCTCGCCGAGCGCCTGCACCGCGCCCTCCACCAGGCCCTGCCGCCGTCCGGGCAAGGCGCCGTACCCCCCGTCCCTCGCCAGGAAGGCCACCTGTGAGCCAGCCACCGAAACGCCGACCGTCCCCACCTCGACGGTCCCCACCTCGACAATCCCCACCTCGACAATCCCCACCTCGAGCGGCCTCCCCTCGAGCAGCTGCAGCTCGTCAGGTCGATTCCGGGCCGTTCGACGGCGGGCCGGAGGTGGTGGGTACCCGACGGGCCCCGTGGCAGGACGGCGTGGAGTTTGTTCGCCCCCGAACCGACGAGCTGGTCAGGGGCTGTACCGCGGCCACCGGGGTGTTCGTGGTGGCCGCCGGGCTCAGCGCCGCCCTACCCGAGCCGCTGGTGGTAATAGGGGTGACGGTGTCCCTGGCGTTGTTCGCTTCGGGCTCGGTGGCGTTCCTGGTGGGCTACTTCCGGGCCCTGCATCGCAGCCGCACCGCCACCGTGGACCTGCCGGGATTGTTCTTCCTGGCCGGCTCGGTGAGCGCTCCGCTGCGGCGACGCATGTTGTTGCTCTTGGGGGTGCAGGTGGCAGTGGGCCTGGCCGCGGCCGCCGCCCGCCCGTTCACCCCACTGGCGTTTTGCACCCTGGCGCCGGTGTTCGGCTTGGGCTGTCTCACCCTGACCGGTGCCACCCACGGTTGGTTCCCGCCCCGCCGACGCTGAGGGGTGACGCAAGCACCAACGCACGCCGTAGCTTGCAGAGGGTCCAACCGAAACAAGCCCGGAGGCGCCCATGGCCCCGAATCCGCCCCTCACCCGCGAGCAGCTGCGGACCCTGGCCCTGCACCGCACGGCCACCCCCATGACCAGCTGTTACGTGAACGTGGACGGGCGGCGGTTCGGACGGCCCCAGGAGCTGCAACGTTCGGTGGACCTGTTGTTGCGCCGAGGTCGGGAAGCCGCCGCGGGGGATCGCTCCCGCCTGGCGGACCTCGATCGGATCGGGGCGTACATTCGTCAGGGGCTGGACCGCTCCCATACCCGCGGCTTGGCATTCTTCGCCCACCACGACGACGGGTTCTGGCAGGTCGTGTCGCTGCCGTGCCCGGTACCCAACCATGTCATCGGTGCGCTGGCCCCCTCGGTGGCGCCGCTGGAAGTGGCCCTCGCCGACCACGAGCCCATCGGGGTGCTGCTGGTGGATCGGGCCGCCATCCGCATGCTGGTCTTTGCCTGGGACGAGCTGGTGGATCACACCGACGGGGACCAAGCCGGGACCGCCGCCGCATCTCCAGGTGAGGCCGATACGGGCCGTGACCAGGGAACCTCGGACCAGAAAGCGGATCAGCAGGCGGCCCGTCAGGCCCGTCAGGCGGCCCGGGTGTGTTTCGAGGTGCAGGCTCGCAACGGTTTCGGGCGCCTGGTGCTGGGTGGGCCCGAAGCCATGGTGGCCGAGGTGGAACGTTGCCTCCATCCGTACCTGCGCAAGATCTACCACGGCCGCATCGCCCCCCACCCCGGGGCCAACATGGAGGACATCGGTCGGGCCGTTCGCGCCGCGGAGATCGACATCGCCCGGACCCGGGAAGCCGCCCTGGTGGACCGGCTCCGTCACAGCGCCATGGTCCCCACCGAGCGGATGCCGGGCAACGGATCCGGTACCGCAACAGCGAACGCACCCCTCTCGAACGGCGGCTCCGGTGCTGGTGGGGCCGGTCGAGCCAGTTCGGGTCGGGCGGGTCGGGTGGGTCTGGCCGACGTGCTGGCGGTGCTGGCCACCCATCGAGTGGAGCGGATCCTGGTCTCGGACGGATTCGAAGAGGCGGGTTGGCGTTGCCCCGGCTGCGCCCGTCTGGCGGTCAGGGGCCCCCGCTGCCCCGATTGCTCCACCGCCATGGACCCCGTCACCGATGTGGTCAGCGTGGCCATCGATCAGGCCATCGCCGAACGGGCCGCGGTGCACGTCTGCGTGGACTGCGCTGACCTGGACGTATTGGGCCGCATCGGCGCGCTGCTGCGGTACTGAGCGGTCCATCGATGTCCGCCAGCGGGCCCTCGGAGCAGCACATGGGCGCGCCCACCAGCAAGGAGCCCGGCGGGATGGCGTTGCGCCACTACATCGGGGTGGACGTGGGCGGCACCAAGATCTTGGCGGTGGCCACCCCCAGCGGGGATCCGGGCACCGTCCTGGCCGAGCTGGAGGAACCAACTGTGGCCGGCCCCGATGAGGCGCCCGGCCGGGTGGATCTGCGCCTCGACGGGTTGATCACCAGGCTGAGGGCGCGCCTGGAGGCCAGCTCAACCCTGGCCGGCATCGGCGTGGGACTACCGGGCCTGGTCACCGGCGGTGGCGTGCTGCGCTGGGGACCCAACCTGCCCGGAGTCACCGAGCTGGACGTGGCCGAGTGGTTGGGGCAGCGCCAGGGGGTGCCGGTCAGCGTGGACAACGACGGCAACTGCGCGGCGTGGGCCGAGTACCGCTTGGGCGCCGGCCGTCCCGTCGGTTCCCAGCGTGACGGTGGTGACGGGCGAGACGGGCGAGACGGGCGAGGCGGTGGTGACGGTGGTGACGGTGGTGACGGTGGTGACGGTGGTTCGACCCGGGCTGGGGAGGGTGGCGCGGCTGGGCGTCGCGGTGGTGTCGACGGGACCGCTGACCAGCCAATGGTGTTCATCGGGCTCGGGACCGGGATCTCCTGCGGGCTGGTGTTCGGCGGGGCGCGGTTTCGGGGCGTGGCGGGGTTCGCCGGTGAGCCCGGCCACATGATTGTGGTGGACGGCGGACCCCGTTGCGCCTGCGGCCGGGATGGTTGCTGGGAGGCGCTGGCGTCAGGCTCGGCCCTGGCCCGCGCCGCCAAGGCCGCCGCCGGTGCAGACGCCCCGTGGTTGTTGGCCGCGGCGGGCGGTCAGCTGAACGCGGTGGATGGCCACCACGTCACCGACGGTCTCCGTCACGGCGATGCCGGCGTCCGGGCGGTGGCGGAAACCTTCGCCGATCACGTGGCGTTGGGGCTGGTCAACCTGGTGCATCTGCTGGACCCGGCGGTGGTGGTGCTGGGCGGATCGGTGCTCACCGAGGCCGAGCTGTGGATGGGCCTCATCCGCGCCGCCTACGAACGCCGGATCATGCAGCCGTCCATGCGCCAAGCCACCCGGCTGGTACCGGCCATGTTGGGGCGGCGGGCTGGGGCGGTGGGCGCGGCCCTCATTGCCGCCGACGCAGCGCCCTAGCGACACGCCCGCCCGCCCCCGGCCCTCGCCTCACACCTGCTCCCACCAGCGGTTCTGAGGCAACACCGGAAACCGTCACCAAGTGCTACGGAACCCGGCGTATAGCCTGACGGCCATGCAGTTCCGTCGGATCGACTCCTTGCCGCCGTACGTGTTCGCCATGATCACCGAGCTCAAGGCGCAGGCTCGGCGGTCTGGGATGGACGTGATCGATTTCGGGTTCGGCAATCCGGACCTGCCCTCACCGGACACCGCGGTGAACAAGCTGATCGAAGCGGTGCAGAACTCCCGCAACCACCGCTACTCGCTGTCCAAGGGCATCCCCAACCTGCGTCTGGCGGTGGCCAACATGTACGAGCGCCGTTTCGGGGTGCAACTCGATCCCGACACCGAGGTGCTCAACGTGATCGGCGCGAAGGAGGGTCTCACGCATCTGATGTGGACCCTGCTGCAGCCGGGGGACACCTGCCTGGTGCCCTCGCCCAGCTACCCCATCCACATCTGGGGTCCGATTTTCGCCGGGGCCACCATCCGCGAGGTCCCCATCGGCACCGGGGAGGACTTCTTCGAGTCCCTCAAGGCCAACTGGGAGTACTCCTGGCCCAAGCCCCGGGTGGCGGTGATGAGCTTCCCGCACAACCCCACCACCACCTGCGTTGATCTGGACTTCATGCAACGGGTGGTGGACTTCGCCCGTGAGCGGGACATGATCCTGGTTCACGACAACGCCTACGCCGACATCGGCTTCGATGGCTACGACCCGCCGTCCATCCTGCAGGTCCCCGGGGCCAAGGATGTGGCGGTGGAGCTGTACTCCATGACCAAGAGCTACTCCATGGCCGGTTGGCGGGTGGCGTTCCTGGTGGGCAACGCCGAGGTGGTGGCGGCGCTGGCCAAGCTGAAGAGCTACCTGGATTACGGCACGTTCCAACCGGTGCAGATCGCCGCCACCGTCACCCTCAACGAGGAACCGGATTATCCCAAGCTGGCCCGGGACGTGTATCAGAACCGCCGCAACGTGCTGTGCGAGGGACTGGCCCGCATCGGCTGGGAGGTCACCCCGCCGCAGGGCACCATGTTCGTGTGGGCGCCTATCCCCGAGGCCTACAAGGAGCTGGGCTCGTTGGAGTTCGCCAGCTTCTTGGTGCGTGAAGCCGGGGTGGCCACCTCCCCGGGTATCGGCTTCGGTCCCGGCGGCAACGGTCACGTCCGCTTCGCCCTGATCGAGAACGAAGAACGCAGCCGCCAAGCCATCCGCAACCTGCGAAAGGCATTGGTCAAGCTGGGTTGATCCGTTGTTCGCAGCCGGGAAACCCCACGTTCACACCGGTTTCGTAGGGTCCCCGCCATGGCTTTCACCTACGTGGCTCGGATCTGGATCGACGATCGTCCCGGCGCGTTGGGGCAGGTGGCAAGCCGGATCGGGGCACTGCAGGGTGACGTGGTGGGCATTGAGATCCTCGAACGGGGCGCCGGCCGGGCGGTGGACGAACTGGTCATCGAGCTGCCCGACGCCACCCGGGTGGATCGCCTGATCCGCGAGATCAACGAGGTCGACGGCGCCGCGGTGGAGGAGGTCCGCCCCCTCGACGGCCCCACCGATTCGGGCCTTGACGCCCTGGAGTCCGCCGCCCACCTGGTGGGTACCACCAACGCCACGGACCTGTTCGAGGAACTGGTGGTGCAGGTCCAGCGCAGTGTCGGGGGTGGCTGGGCGGCGGTGGTTGATCTGCACGACGCCCGGGTGCACGCCTGGCACGGGTCCATCCCGCCCGTTCGGTGGCTGGTGGCGTTCGTGGCCGGCAGCCAACACGCCGCCCGCCTACACCCCGCCACCGAGGAGGCGGTGCCCGCTCACGACGTGGTCTGGGCCCCGCTGGTGGTGGCCGGTGTGGCGTTGGTGGTGGGCCGTGACCAGGGAGGGATCAGGGCCAAGCAACGCCACCGCGTCGCCGCCCTGGCCCGCATCGCGGACGCTTGGGTGGGCGCGCTGCGAGCCTCTGGCGAGATGCACGGATCCCGGTCGATGCACCCCTCTTCGAACCCGCCACCGGTGGCGTTGTCGGTGTCCTCGCCGGAGCCGACGCCCACACCCACACCCACGACTCAGCCCACGCCGTTGCGGCCTCGGAGCGCAGCCCGCCTGCGACTGGCGGCTGTGATCGATCAGGACTCTTCCGGCTGAGCCCACTGCCGGGATCGGCCCACCGCCCGACGCCAGCCGGCGAAGAGCTGATCTGCGGCCCGCCGGTCAGGGTTCGGCTGAAAGGAGGCCTGGTGGCGCCAGTGGCCGGCCAGCTCATCCAGCCCCGACCACAGCCCGGCCCCCAACCCGGCCAGGCCGGCGGCGCCGAGGGCGGTGAGCTCGGTCTCCGCCGCCCGGGTGACCATGACCCCGGCCTGGTCGGCCTGGATCTGACACAACACGTCCATCACCGCGGCGCCGCCGTCCACCCGCAACTCCCGCAACCGGCGCCCGCTGGCGGCCACCATGGCCTCGAGCACGTCGCGGGTCTGCAGCGCCATGGCATCCACCGCGGCCCGGGCCAGCTGCGCCCGTCCGCTGCCCCGGGTCAGGCCCACGATGGTGCCTCGGGCGTGGGGGTCCCACCACGGTGAGCCGAGGCCCGCGAACGCCGGCACCAGGTACACCCCGCCGCTGTCGGGCACCGACGCCGCCAACGGCCCCACCTCGGCGGACTCCGCGATGATGCCCAGCCCGTCCCGCAGCCACTGCACCGAGGCGCCGGTGACGAAAATCGCACCCTCGTAGGCGTAGGTGGTGTTCATGGCGGACGGGGCCTGACCGGGGGGTTTCATCGAATCGGCGTCGACTCGGCCCGATGGGGTTCCGGGCAACGTCCAGGCCACCGTGCTGAGCAGACCATCGACCACCGGCGGCGGTTCGGTGCCCACGTTCATCAGCACGAAGCTGCCGGTGCCGTAAGTGTTCTTGGTCATCCCGACCTCGAAGCACGCCTGACCGAACAGCGCCGCCTGCTGATCCCCGGCCACCCCGGTGATGGCCAGGCCGCCGGGCAACGGGCAGACCCCCGCCGCCACCGTGGCCAGATCACCACAAGACCCCATCACCCGCGGCAGCACCGACAGCGGCACCTGCAACATGTCCGCCATCTCATCGGACCAATCGAGCGTCCGCAGATCGAACAGCAGCGTGCGCGAGGCGTTGGTGGTGTCGGTGACGAAATGCCGGCCGCCGCTGAGCTTCCAGATCAGCCAACTGTCCACGGTGCCCACCGCCAGATCGGCGTCGCTGGCATCGATCACCCGGTGGCGCAACCACCACGCCAGCTTGGTGCCGCTGAAGTAGGGGTCCGCCACCAGCCCGGTGATCGCCCGCAACCGGGCCAGGCCACCGGCGGCGACCAGCTCCTCGCAGATGTCCGCCGAGCGCCGGTCCTGCCACACGATGGCGGGGGCTTTCGGCCGCCCGGTGGACCGCGACCACGCCACCAGGGTCTCGCGCTGGTTGGTGATCCCCAGCGCCGCCACGGTGCCCACCCCCGCCGCGTCCGCCTCCGTCATGGCCTCCGCCAAGGTGGTGCAGGTGGCGTCCCAGATCTGCTCGGCGTCATGTTCCACCCAACCGGGCCGGGGGAAGTGCTGGGGGAACTCCCGATAGGCCCGGGCCACCAACCGGCCGCTGCTGTCCACTACCACCGTTCGCACCCCGGTGGTACCGGCGTCGATCACCACCACGGCATCGCTCATGGGGCGACGGTAGCGAACCTGTTCACCGGCCTCCCACCGTGGGCGTTGGCGTTGGCGCTGGCGTCGCCGTTGGCGGCGCGGCTCGGGATCGCCCGGCGGACCACAGGCTGCGTTGCACCACCACGGCCAGCACCCCCAACGCCAAGGCCACGATGATGGTGGGGGTGTACCCGGCGGAGTCGATCAGCAGGCCCGCCAACACCGGGCTGGCCAGGCCGGCCACGCCACCGGCGGTCCACAACGCGCCCAGCACGGTGCCCAGGTTGGCCACCCCGAACAGCTCGGCGGTGACCTCGGGGCTGAGCGCCACGTACCCCCCGTGGCTGATCCCCAGCACCGCCGCGAACCCCGCCAGCGCCAGATAGGAACTGCCCGCCGCCAGCCACAGGGCCAAACCGACGGGCAGCATGGCGAAGCACCCCAGATACATCCGCACCGCGCCGATCCTGCCCGCCAGTGCCGTGGTGACCAGCCGGCTCACGATGTTCGACAACCCCAACACGCTCAGCAGCAGGGCCGCGTCCCGCTTGGAGATGCCGTGGTCAGTGGCGTAGCGGACCAGGTACACCAGCGGCACGAACAACGCCGCGCTGAGCAGCAGCCCGCCCACGTAGGCCTGCAGGAATGGACCCGCGGCCGCCGCTTCACGCACCCGCTGCCACGACGGTCTGCCCATCAGCGCCCGGTTGGGCGGAGGCGCCGCAGCCGCCGCGGCCGCCACCAACGCCACCACGCAGATCAGCGCCAGCACCTCGTAGGCCCGACGCCAGCCGTGCTCATCGATCAACCAGCGGGCCAACGGCACGATCAAGAACGTGCCCAGGCCGGACCCCGCCGCGCTCAACCCCTGTGCCAAGGCCCGGCGTCGCACGAACCAGCCACCGATGCAGGCGGTCATGGGCACCAGGAAACAGGCCATGCCCAAGCCCACCCCGAGCCCGTAGGCCAGCACCGCCACCGCCAGGTTCGGGGCCCGGGCGGTGATGGCCAGTCCGCCCCCCAGCAGCACCGCGCCGCCCAGGACCATGCGTCGGGGCCCGTATTCATCCGCCAGCGGTCCGGTGACCAGACCCAGGCTGAACAGCACAAAGGAGGGCAGGGCGTAGATCAGCGCGGTGGCGGCCAGGCCTGATCCGAACTCCTCGGTCATGGAGTCCAAGAACGTCCCGAAGCTGTTCATCGTGCCCCAACAAGCGGCGTTGGCCACCAGCCCGGCTCCCGCCACCAGCCACGCCCGGGCCGAATCAACCCCTTTGGTGGGAACAGGGCGGGGCGCATCGGGCGCGCTGACGGGCACCGCGGCACCGTACCAGCGCCCAACCGGCGGCGACGCCCGAACCACCCCCAACCGTAGGCTGATGTCATGCGGGTCTGTGTGCTCACCGGTGGAGGGGACTGCCCGGGTTTGAACGCCGTGATCCGGGCCATCGTGCGCAAGGGGGAGAAGCACTACGGCGATGATCTGCTCGGTTCGCTCGATGGCTACCGGGGACTGATCGAGGGCGAAACGGTGTCCCTGGACGTGGAGTTCATGCGGGGGACGTTGCCTCGGGGCGGCACCGTGCTGGGCACTTCCCGGGTGCAGCCCTACGGGGTGACGGGCGGGTTGGAGGCCTTTCGCCGCACCGTGGACACCCTGGGGATCGACGCCATCATCGCGGTGGGCGGCGAAGGCACCCTCTCCTGCGCCAATGAGCTGGTCAAGGACGGTTTTCCGATGGTTGGCGTGCCCAAGACCATCGACAATGACATCGGCGGCACCGAGCTCACGTTCGGCTTCGACACCGCGGTGCAGATCGCGGTGGAGGCCATTGATCGGTTGCACACCACCGCCGAAAGCCACGACCGGATCATCGTGGTGGAGGTCATGGGCCGCCACGTGGGTCACATCGCCACCTGGGCCGGGCTGGCCGCGGGCGCCACGTTCACGCTCATCCCCGAGGAACCGTTCGACATCGCCGCGGTGTGCCAGTCCCTGGTGCGGCGTCACGAGCGGGGCCGTTACGCCTCCATTGTGGTGGTGGCGGAGGGGGCGCTTCCGCTGCCGGGGACCATGGACGTGCCCGACAAGGTGTACGACCAGTACGGGCACATCCGCCTGGGCGGAATCGGCGCCATCATCGCCGACCAGATCGAACGACGCACCGGCTTCGAGACCAGGGTCACCACCCTCGGGCACGTGCAGCGGGGCGGGACCCCCACCGCCTTCGATCGGGTGCTGTCCACCCGCATGGGACTGGCCGCCATCGACGCCGTGCACGATCGGGCCTGGGGCGAGATGGTGGCGCTGCGCGGCGGGAACATGGTCCGGGTGCCGCTGGCGGAGGCGGTGGCCAGCCTCAAGGTGGTGGACCCGGCGCTGTGGGATGACGCCCGGCAGTTTTTCGCCTAGCTACTTGCCCCGGCTAGGAACCTGAGGTCGTGGTGGGTACCGCGGTGACAGGGGTGACGGGGGTGACGGGGTTGGCTGCTTCCACCAGCAGGTCGGCGTAATCGTCGGCGGTCACCTGCGCAGTCAGAGAGCTGTCTCCGCCGCGACGAAAGGTGGGCACCTTTTTGGGGAGGCCGTCCACGCTGAAGCTCACCGAGTCAATAGTGGCGCCGCCGGAGGTGGGCCGGTACCGGGTGATGGTCAGCACGATCTGACCGATAGCCAGCACCTGGGAGGACTGGGTGGGGAAACGCTCGAAGAACTCGGCGTTCACCTCCACCGTCACGCTCGAACCCCCGGTGCCGGCGGGCGTGGCCTCGGCGGGGGTCTCGATGTTGAGGTTTCGGAGTTCTTCGCCGGGCACCTGGTTGGTCATGCCGGCTTCCCGCTCGTCGCCGGTGACCCCGCCGGCCATCAGGTTCGCCACCACCGTGTCGAGGTTCACCGGGCCCTCAATCAACCGGTCCCGTCGCACCAGGCGCAGCTCCCCGCCCACCTCATCCACCAGGTAGAGGGCGATGGGGGAGGTGCCCGCCCCCTCACCCACGGGAGCGTCACGCTGGGCCGGGCCGGCCAGGTCATAGGGCACGGTCTCGGGGTCGATGACCCGGGGCGTGTCCTCACCGGGCAGGCCGCACCCGCCCAGCACGCCGCCCGCCAGTCCCAAAACCACCGTCAACGCCAGCGGGACCGATCCGAGTCCGCGCCCGCGTCCGCGGTGCTGCCCGATCAAAGGTCCGCCCCGAACCCGGCAGCCTCGAAATCGGCTTCGGAGTCATAGATCGACACCGGGTTGGCCGGCAGGAACACCGTGAAGCAGGCGCCGGAGGCACCATCAGGGCGGTCCTGCACCCGGACGGTGCCACCGTGGAGGCGAACGTGCTCGGACACCAGCGCCAACCCCAGACCGGTGCCCTGATCGCTGCCCCGTCGCCCGGCGGTCACGCCCCGCGCGAACCGGTCGAAGATCCGCTCCTGGTCCTCCTCCGGCACGCCCGGTCCGCGGTCCATCACCCGGAGCTCGACCCCGCCCCGGACCCGGCTGACGTCCACCTCGCGCACCCCATCGGCGTACTTGTCGGCGTTGCTGACCAGGTTCGACAGGACCTGCACCAGGCGGCGCTTGTCGGCCATGATCACCGCCTCCTCCAGATCGGGGTCGATGGTCACCGCCACCTCGCCCTGGCAGGTCATGCCCACCGCGAAGCGTACGAATTCCCCCACCACCAGCGGGCTGCGATCGAGGTGTTGGGCGCCGGCGTCAAAGCGGGAGATCTCCAGCAGGTCCCCGACCAGCTGCTGAAAGCGTTGGAACTCCTCCGACAGCAGGCGCACCGCCCGCTGCGCCGGTTCGGGCAGCACGTCCTCATGCTGCTCTAACACCGCCACCGAGGCCACCAAGGTGGTGAGGGGGGACCGCAGCTCATGGCTCACATCGGAGGCGAAACGGCCGTCGCGGTCGATGCGGTCCTGCAGCGCCTCCACCGTTTGATTGAACGTGCTGACCAGCGGGGCCAGGTCCGGATCCCGGGTGGGTGGCAGCTTGGTGTCGAAGGTCATGGTGGCCAGGGCCCGCACCGCGGTGTTGACGTCATGCAGCGGGGCCAACACCCGTCGTGAGATCCAGCGCCCGACCAGCGCCCCCGCCAAAGTGGTCAACCCGTCAGCGGCGATGAGGGCCACCACCAACGTGTCGAAGGTGTCCTCGATGTCCGCCAGGCTGGACACCTCGTAGTACTCGGCCCAGTCTCCCTTGAACGCCGGCGCGGCCGGTTCGGCCAGGCTGGAGGTGGTGGCGTCGGACTGCTGGGTGCCGGACTGCTGGGTGATGGTGGGTGATCCCGGTTCGGCGTCCGCCGCGGCGACGGCGGCGTCAGCGGCGGCCTGCTCGGCGGGGGCGGCGGTGGACAGCCGGATGGGGACGCCAATGAACAGCACCGGTTCCCCGTTGAGCTGGGTGCGTTGGATGACGGTCTGGCGATTTTGCACTGCGGCCCGTAACGGGGCGGGGATGTCACGGCCGGGATCGAAGCTGGCCTGGGAAAACGCCGATGCGGACACGGTGGTGGAATCGCCGTAGGTCAGGACCACGGTGCCGTCGATCGGTCGACGCTGCAATACGTTGTCCAGCTGGTCCAGCCCGTCCGCCCCCTCGATCAGCAGCTGTTCACGCACCAACCGGGCGTTGGAGAAGGCCAGGCTGCGGGCCACCGCCTCGCGGCGTTCCAAGGTGCTGGCTTGTATCAAGAAGTAGGTGGCGCCGCTCAAGAACAACGACAGCATCGCGGAGAGCAGCGCGAAGGACGCCACCACCCGGGTTCGCAGACCCACCCGTCGACGGGGCTTCACCGCTCACCCCACGAGCGGCGCCGGGCCGGGCAGCGGCAAGCGCCCATCGGCTGTAGTTGGAACATGGGGGAGCAGTCCTGGCGGGGAGATGGTGGGCGAGCCCATTCTGTCCCCTCAGGAGAGCCGATCCACCCCGTGGCGCATCATGTCTGCAGCTTGTAACCCAATCCACGTACCGTCACAACGTGGCGGGGATTGGCGGCGTCGAGCTCGATCTTGGTCCGCAGCCGGCGGATGTGGACATCCACCAGGCGCCCATCACCGAAATACCCGTAACCCCACACCCGCTCCAGCAGGACCTCCCGGCTGAACACCCGCCCGGCGTTGTTGGCCAGCTCGCAGAGCAGCTTGAACTCGGTTCGGGTGAGGTGCACCTCCTCGCCAGCCATGCGGACCACGCCCTCGTCCTGCAAGATCTCGAGGTCTCCGAAGCGCATGTGGGACATGGCTGGCTCCACGGCCCGGGCTCGCCGCAGCAGCGCCCGGATCCGCGCCGACAGTTCCTTGGGGGCGAAGGGCTTGGTCAGGTAATCGTCCGCTCCGGCCTCCAGACCAGCCACGATGTCGTGGGTGTCGTCCCGGGCGGTGACCATGATGATGGGCACGTCGGAAACCTTGCGGATGGAACGGCAGACCTCGAAGCCGTCCACGCCGGGCAGCATGATGTCAATCAACACCACGTCGGTTGGTTGGCGGTTGAAGATCTCCAATGCGGTCTCGCCGCTCTCGGATTCCTCCACCAACCAGCCTTCGCCTTCCAAGGCCAGGCGGACCGAAGCCCGGATGCGCTCGTCGTCCTCAACGGTCAGGATGCGTGTGCCCACCCCTCCATCGTGCCTCACCAGCCGCTCCCGGTGGCGGCATTCGCGTCGCGAGGGTCCGGATCGGTGCCGGCGCCGGCGGTGATCAGCACCTCGCGCAGCGTGCGGTGCAAGCCCGGCCCGGCGGCCACCACATACGTCGATGAGGGTGGCCCGCCCCACAGGTCGGTCACCGTGGCCCCCGCTTCGGTGGCGATCAGCGCCCCCGCGGCATGGTCCCAGGGCTTCAGCTCGGCTTCGAAGTACCCGTCCAGGCGCCCGCACGCCACCGCGCACAGATCCACCGAGGCGGCCCCCATCCGGCGGAGGTCCCGGACCTGGCCCAACAGGCGACTGGCCACCTCACCTTGGTGGATCCGGCGGCCGGCGTCGTAGGAGAAACCGGTCCCGATCAGCGCCGATGCCAGCTCGCTGTTGGCCGACGCGGCGATGGGGACCCCGTTGCAACGGGCCCCGCCGCCGAGGGTGGCCTCGAAGGTCTCTCGCCAGCCCGGCACCGCCACCACACCGGCCACCATGACCCCGTGCAACTCGGCGGCGATGGAGACCGCGAACGGTGCCAGTCGGTACACGAAGTTGGTGGTGCCATCGATGGGGTCGATCACCCAGCGCACCCCGGACCCACCGGAGCGGGCCCCGCTTTCCTCACCCAAGATGGCGTCGTGCGGCCTGGCCTGCAGCAGCCGATCGATGATCAACGCTTCCGCCGCCTGGTCGATCTCGGTCACCAGATCGGTGTGGGAGGACTTGGACAGGACCTGCAGGTCGGTGCGGGCCATGGAGCGGTCCAACAACTCCACTGCCGCCGCCGCCACGGACCGGGCCAGCTCCAGCAGGGCCGTGGGGTCCGGATCGGGTTGGGGTTCGCGGTCCGGTCCCGGGCTCATCGACGGCCACCGGTCTTCCACTCGCCCATGGCCCGCAACGTCAGCACCGCCACAATGGCCACCCCGGCTGCGCCCCCCAACGCCGCCAGCACCCCCACCACGGCCGCGGTCAGCTGGCAATTCCCGTTGCAGGACACGTCGACCACGCCGTAGCCGATGAGCCCGCCGCACAGCCCGGCGATCAGCACCGCGGCGAAGGCCAGGATCCGGGCGCCACGAGGCGGGAGGGCCGACGGCGGTGTGGCTGGTCGGTCCATTCCCGCCATTGAAGCCCGCTGGTCCGCGCAGGGCCAACTGGCCTGCTGGCGCAGGGCGGGATGGGACTCAAGACCCAGACCGCGGCGACCGATGATCGGAAGGTGATCTCCTTGACCGAGCTCGACTCCCTGTCGCTGGTCCCGCCGGCCCGCTTCGGACAGATTCTGACCGAACGCCGCTGGGATGATGGCGTCAACCTCGACCGATTGGCGGGGCTGACCGGTGGTCGATTCGGCACCCATGATCTGGCTGACATCGAGGCCGGACGACGGCTGCTCAACGATGAGGACCTGTGCCTGCTGGGCGAGGTGTACGGCGTGAACGTCGAACCCGGCCTGCTGCCGCGCCGAACCCGACTGATTGTGGATGGGGACCTGATCGCGGGCGTGCGGGCCACTCGTCCCCGCTCCGTCTCCGATGGCATTGAGGACGTCCTGACCCGCTACCTGGGCCTGATCCTGGCGCTGCGGGGGGCTCCGGCGGGCACGCCCATCTTGTTGCGCCAAGAGGACCTGGCGGTGCTCAGCGACACGTTGTGGATCGAACCCGACGAGGTGGAGTCCCGCCTGGCGCTGCTGATGACCAACCCCCGGGATCGGGTGGGTCGCCGGGCTCGCCGTCTGGCCCGCCGCACCGTCATCCCCGAGGCCGGGATCATGGTGGCCGCCACCGGCGAGGGTCTGTTGGTGCTCGATGAACGGGGCGATGATCCCGGCGGCGGGCTTGAGATGGGTCGGAGCGGCGTCGCGGACGTCATCGCCCTCAACCGACATGATGAGCCGGTGACCCGCAGCCTGGCCCGCTCAGCCTGAGCCCGGCCCGGTCCTAGGCTTGGTCCCATGACGACCATCGATCCCGTCAGTGATGGCGCGGCGGCCCCCAAATGGCGTGGCGTGAACCACCTGGCCCTGGTCACGGGGGATATGGACGCCACCGTGCGCTTCTACCACGGGGTGTTGGGCGCCCGGCTGGTGGCCACCATCGGCACCCCGGGATTCCGGCACTACTTCTTCGAGTTCGGTTCCGGGACCACGGTGGCGTTCTTCGAATACCAGGGTGTGACCCTGCCCAAGCTGGCCAAACCGGCCGGGGTGGCTGACCCTCGCTTCGCCCAATTCGACCACCTTTCGCTGGACCTGGCCGATGAGGCGGCGTTGCTGGAGTTGCGACGTGGCCTGCTCGAGGCCGGCAGCGAGGTGACCGAGGTGGTGGACCACGGCTTCCTGCGCTCGGTGTATTTCACCGACCCCAACGGCATAGCGCTCGAGGCGTCGTTCTGGGTGAAAGACCCCACCGCCGTTGAGGGCGTGGACCGCTACCGGGACCGCGAACTGTTCGCCGACACCGATCCGGTGGCCGCGGTGCGGGAACTGACCGAGCATGGCCAGCTGCAAGGCCCTCCGCCGGCGACCAAGCTGACCTGACCTGACCTGACCTGACACCCGTACAGACCGATAGGTACCGTCCGGGTAGGTGGCCTTCTTGCAGGTCAGCCCCGGCGCAGGTCCGCGGTTGGGGCGCCGATGGCGTCGAGCAGTTCTTGTGGATGGACGCCGAACACCGCCGTGGGGGTGCCCGCGGCGGCCCATACCTTCTGGTATTGCAGCAGGTCAGGGTCCACGTAGACCGGCAGGGGATGGCGGTGCCCGAACGGTGGGACACCCCCGATGGCGTAACCGGTGGCCTCCCGGACCTGGTTGGCGTCGGCCCGGCTGGTGCGTTGCCCACCAGCGGCGGCGGCCAGCTTGGCCTCATCAAGCTGGTTGGACCCCGACACCAGGGCCATGGTCAGCACCCCGTCCACCAGGAACACCAGCGATTTCACGATCTGGCCCACGTCGCAGCCAATGGCGGCGGCGGCATCGGCTGCGGTGCGGGTGCCGGCGGGGTACGTGCGGACCTCCACGCTCAGACCCAGCATCGCAGCCGCCCGGCGCACCGCCACGGCGTTGGGGTGCAAGCCGTCGTCGGCCTCGGGGGCCGTGCCGGGCTCGGCGGGCGCGGTGTCGACGGGCTCGGTGTCGGCGGGCGCGGTGTCGGCGGGCTCGGTCATACGGGCGAGCTTGCCACGGACACCGTCGCCCCGTCAGCCACCGGGTCAGACCGCGCGTCGGGCACCGGGTCGGGGGTTCGGGGGAGGGTGTCAGTGGTGGGGCGTAGCATGGGCGGATGCGTCGTTGGACGGTCGGGGGAGCGTTGGTGGTCGGGCCGGAGGGGCTGTTGCTGGTGGCCAACCAGAGACGCAACGGTTCCGTGGATTGGAGCACCCCCGGAGGCGTCATTGATGAGGGGGAGTCGCTCATCGAAGGCCTCACCCGGGAGGTAGCGGAAGAAACGGGTCTGGTGGTGACCAGTTGGGCCGGGCCGGTGTATCAGGTGGAGGCCTGGGCGGAGGGCCTGGGCTGGCATTTGCGGGTGGAGGCCCACCTGGCGTTGGCCTATCAGGGCGAGCTGCGCATCGATGATCCCGACGGCATCGTGGTGGACGCCCGTTTCGTGCCTTTCGAGCAGTGCGCCGTGCACCTTTTGGGCGCGCCCCAGTGGGTGCATGAACCGTTGCTGGAGTGGTCCGCTGAGCGCTGGGAGGAACAGCGCCACTTCGGATACCGGGTGGATGGGGTTGAGCGGCAGGCCTTGGAGGTCTTCCGCCTGTGACCGCGGGGGGCTCCCGCGCCGGGCCCGCCGGGGTACCACCCGGTGTGGCGCGCTGGCCGAGCGCCATGTTGCACGTGGACATGGACGCCTTCTACGTGGCGGTGGAGGTCCGCCGTGACCCCTCGCTGGTGGGTCGGGCGGTGGTGGTGGGCGGCAACGGTGCCCGTGGGGTGGTGGCCGCCGCCAGTTACGAGGCCCGGGCGTATGGGGTGCGTTCGGCCATGCCTTCGGTGCAGGCCCGCCGGTTGTGCCCCCAGGCGCTGTTCCTGCCCGGTGATCATTCGGCTTACGCCGAGGCCAGCAGCGCCATCATGGCCATTTTCCGGAACGTGACCCCGCTGGTGGAGCCGCTGTCGTTGGATGAGGCCTTCCTCGATGTCACCGGGGCCCAAGCCCGGGTCGGTTCGCCGGCGGAGATCGCGGCGCAGCTTCGCCAACGGGTGGCGGACGAGCAGCATCTGCCCTGTTCGGTGGGGGTGGCCAGTACCAAGTTCCTGGCCAAGCTGGCCTCCGAGGCCGCAAAACCCACGCCCACCCCGCAGGGAGCCCGGGCCGGGCGGGGGGTGTGGGTGGTGACCCTCGGTGAGGAACTGGCGTTCCTGCACCCGTTGCCGGTGAAGGCCCTGTGGGGGGTGGGCCCGGCCACGTTGACCAAGCTGCAACGCATCGGCGTGGCCACGGTGGGAGATCTGGCCGCCATGCCGGTGGGAACCCTGGTGGCGGCGCTGGGAGAGGCCTCGGGGCGGCACCTGTTCGAGCTGGCCCACAACCGGGACCCCCGCCGGGTGGAACCGGATCGGGAAACCAAGTCCATCGGCCACGAGGAGACCTTCCCGGTGGACCGCTTTGATCGGGAGGACCTGGACCGGGAGCTGCTGCGGCTGTCGGACGCGGTGGCCCGGCGGTTGCGGGGGGCGGGCCTGACCGGGCGCACGGTGCAGCTCAAGGTCCGCTTCGGGGACTTCACCACCATCACCCGCTCCCGCCGGGTGGCTGAACCGTTGGACAACGGGCTGGACCTGGCCCGGGCCGCCCGGCAGCTGTTGGCCAAGATCGATGTCACCGCCGGGATCCGCCTGCTGGGGGTGAGCGCCAGCGGCCTGGGCCCGGCCCGCTTGCGCCAGTTGCAGTTGGACCTCACCGATCCGTGGGGGCCGACCACCGCCCGTTCCGTTGATGGCGTGCCCGTTGCCGCCCACCTGACCCGGTCGGAGCGGCCGAGCGCCGCCCCATCGGCACCCGGGCCGGCCCCGGATGCAGCATCGAGGTCGGCCCCGGGATCAGCGCGCTCGGCACCGGCGGTCGCGGGGTCGGCGGGGTGGGCGGGGTCGGCGGGATCGTCCGGTGCTCGGCCGGCGGCGTGGTTGGACGCCCACGACACGGTTGATGCCATCCGGCAACGCTTCGGCGCCGCAGCAATCGGCCCTGCCAGCCTGGCCGGAAAGGGCCGATTGGAGGTGTTCGAACGGGGTCAGCAGGAGTGGGGCCCGGCGGACAACGTCAGAACCTCCCCCGATGAAGTACCTGAGGCGCCGCCATCCCGGTAGAGTAACGAAGGCAATCGCGTGGTCCGACCCGTCGGCCACGCGCAGTGGTTATCGAGTGACCGCTCGTCGGCGTGAGGAGAGCTGGGGTGCCGCTTTCGGAGCATGAGCAGCGGATTCTCCAAGAAATCGAGGCTCGGCTCTATGAGACCGACCCCGGACTGGCGCGCGAGGTCAGCTCCACCACGATTTACAGCCACGCGCTGCGCAACATCCGGTGGGCGCTGTTCGGTTTCGTGACCGGCATGGTCATCATGGTGGCGTCGCTTTCGGCGCACTGGCTGATTGCCTTCGTGGGCTTCTTGTTGATGCTGGGCAGTGCCTTGGCCGTGGAACGCAATGGCCGCCGTATGGGCCGGGCCGGCTGGGCTCAGCTGACCGGCAACACCAACGGTGAGGGCAGCAGCGGCGTTCGTGGCATTTTCGGTACCGCCGGCCAACGCATGCGTGAACGGTTCCAGCGCAACACCTCCGACGAGGGATAGCGCCCCCGACCAGCGGGATCACTTAGGCCAGCCCAGCCCAGCCCCGCCCAGCCAGCACCGCCACGAGCGTGAGTGTCGTGGTCGGGCGTTGTCCTGCAGCGATGGTCAGGAGCGGCCCACCAGCGCTGATGGCTTGTCCTCGGTGTCGCTGTCGGTATTGGCGCCTCGACGGAGCCAAGACCAGCCCTGGCGCAGCACCGGGCGTGGGTCCAGCTCATCTCGCATACGTTCCGCGGCGGTGGTTTGATCACGGACCGCCCTCTCCACCCCGTCGGCCAACTCGCAGGCGCGGCTGACCGTCACCGGGGCCACCTGCTCGGGACCGTAGCGGGCGGCGGTGGTGAGGCCGGCCAACTCTGTCACCATGGTGCCGGCCCGACTTCGCCGATCGGCCCGGTCGGCGAACTCGGAGGGGGTTTCGCTGGGCTCGGGGCGCATGCCCAGCAAGCCCAGGGTCTCGGTGGCCTCACGCCAGGCCACATCCACCCGGGCCCCTCCGGTGCGGGCGCCGCGTCGCCGCAGCCGCCGGCGGGTCCGTCGTCCCAACGGCACCACCACCACGTAAAGGACCGCCACCCCCAACACCGCCAGCACCACCCTGGCACCGGTGGAGTCCACCGGGCCGGGACCGCTGGCGGCGGTGGTCTCGGTGCTGGTCTGAGAACCGGTGACCCCGCCCAACCCCTCATCGAAGGTGGGCCCGGTGGTGGTGTCACCCGGTGCGGTGGTGGAGGTGGTGGTGGGAAAGCCTTGCGGCGCGATGTCGCTGTCTTGCAGCTCCGAGGTGCCGGTGTAATCGGCGTTGGGGGAGCCCCGCCCGGGGGTGGGTTCGAACAGCACCCAGCCAACGCCGGCCAGGTACACCTCGGGCCAGGCGTGGGAGTGGCGGCCCTTGACCACGAAAAGGTCGGGCTCATCGGGGTTGGGATCACCCAGCGTGAACCCCACCGCCACCCGGGCCGGTAGCCCGATGCTGCGGGCCATGGCGGCGAAGGAGCCGGCGAACTGCTCGCAGTAGCCCTGCTTTACCTCGGAGAACAGGAATTCCTCGATGGCGTTGATGTCCTGCCCGCCGGTGACCTCGGTGGAATAGGTGTAGTTGCTGCGGAAGTAGTTCTGCAGGGCCAGCGCTTTGTCGTAAGCGGTGTTGCCACCCTGGGTGATGGAGTCGCTTAGCTGACTGACCTCGTCGGGGAAGTCACGGGGGAGGGTCAGGTACTCATCGCGGATCGCCGACGGAATCGGACCCCTTGCGGCACGCAATTCCTCGGCGGTGTGCAGCGGCATCGAGGACACCACGCTGTAGGTCATGTTCAGCGAGGTTTCCTCATCCACGATCAACGTCGAGGTGGACGGGTCCCAGCGGACCGGGCGTTCAGTCCGCAGCACCTGCTGGGCCTCGTACGCCGCCGGCAGCCAGATCTGGGCCAGGTTGGAGATGGTGAAGGTCTGGTTCACGGTCCGGAACGAGGCGTCTCGGCCCAGATCGGCTTGGGGGAGGTTGGTCTGGACCTCCTCGAAGCGTTTGGAGGAACGCCAGGCCCGACCGTCGAACTCGTCCAGCGCGGTGAGCCGCCAATAGGAGTGCACCGGGCTGCGAACGGTGAACACCACGTTCTCGCGGTTGTCCACCAGGCGCTGGCGGATGTCCACCAGCGGGGACACCGTGATGCGGGGCCCGCCGGCGTTGCCGATGTCTTTCACGTCGAACACCGGATCAGCGGTGGCGCCGGGCAGCAACGGGCCCACCACGGCCACCGCCACCAGAGCCACCACGGCCACCGCGCCGCCCATGGCGAGCTGGGCCCGGGCCCCCTTGGCGCCGCTGCCGCCCACCCAGCCCGAGCTCATCTCCAAGCGGGCGACCCGGTGGACCAGCAGGAACAGCACCGCGGCGATGAAGAACAAGGCGGTCAAAACGGTGCGGGACTGATCGGCACCGAGCAGCGAGGCGAACACGAACAGCGAGCCGGCCGGCACCGTGGCTTCCACCGGGGCCCACAACCGGAACGCCGACCAATCCCCGAGGAACGCCACCAGCCAGAACCCCACCGCGGAGCCGGCCACGAACCCCCGTACCGGTTCAACGGGGGCCTGGTCCTCACGGAAGCGGTCAACGGCTTCCTGCAGGTCAGCGGTAAAGCTGTCCCACGTCAGCCTGGTGGGCAACCCCAAACGGGTGGTGGACAGGTAGAACAGCCAGGTTCCCACCACCACCAGCACCACCGCGGAGATCAGCGCCGCCAGGGCCACCGGCACCCGGCTGCGGCGCAAGACGGCGGCCAGCAGGTGGGAGGCGGCGGCGGCCACCACCACCGGCAACAGGTAGCTGCTGTCGATGAATAGCCGCCGAAAGGACACCGCGGCGGCGATGGTGACCAGCCACAGGCTCAACTCGGCCGGGATGCGCATGGTGGGTCGGGGCCCGCCCGTCCCTGGTTGCCGGCCAGCTGCGCCGGGGTCGGGGCTGGTGCCGGTGCGACCGGGGGGAGGGCTGGTGACAGTGGTCATCGGAGGCCTCCGGCGATAGTGGGGATGCCGGTTCCGCTCATGGCGGTGGCGGCACCGGCGTTGGTGGCGTTGGCCTTTCGTTGCGCGGCACCGGCCACCCCGGAGTGGTTCCAAACCACCGCGAAGACCTCGTCGGGTCCGCAACGAATCTGGCGGGGCAGGCTGGCCGACAGCGGCTCGGCGGCGGCGCCAGCCGTTCCGGGGTGTTGCAGTTCGGGATCGTCGAAGGTCACCAGCACGACATGGCCGAAACGGCGTCGCAGGCCCCCCAAATGGGCGGCGTCGGCGGGCTGCAAGGTGGCCGCCACCAGCACCAGCGAACCACCAGTGGCGGTGCGGGCCAGGTCATCGGCCCCGGCCATCAAGGTGGCGGTGGGATCGGGCCGGGTGAGCGCCAGATGGTGCAACAGGGCGTCGAGGTGGGACCGGCCCAACCCGAAGCCGGAATCATTGCGGTCACTGGACGCCAGACGGATCTGGTCCCCCCGTCCGTGGGCCGCCACCAGGATCGACGCCGCCGCCGAGACCGCCCGTTCAAACGTGGCGTCGGTGTGGGCCCCCGCCGCCACGTCCAACAGCACCGTGGTGCGCTCCTGCCAGGGCAGCTCGTGTTGGCGGATCATCAGCTCACCGGTGCGGGCCACGGAGGGCCAGTGCACCCGGCGCAAGTCGTCACCCACCACGTAGGGCCGCAGCGCATAGAAATCGTCCCCCACCCGACCCAGGGCGTTGGGGTGGCGGGAGGTGGCCTGGGGGTCATGGCTGGAGGCGTGGTCCAACGCCAGGATCTCATCGACACGGGGATAGACGATCAGCTGGGCCTGGCCCACAGCGGTGGTGCGGCTCTCCGCGATGCCGAAGGGGTCCGCCACCACGATCTCCAACGGTCCAATGGCCAGCGTTCCACGTTTGTCGGTGGGGAGTTGGTAGGCGGCGCGACCCTGCTCGTTGTGGCCCAACGGCCCGAACAGCAGGTTGGCGCCCCGGGTGCCGGTGACCGCGTCGTACAGCCGCAGGGTGGGCGTCTTGCGGGTGGCGTGGTTGGCCAGGCGCAACTCCACCCGGGCCGCGCCCCCGGCGTGCACCCGCGGCGGGATCACGGCCCGGGACACGCCCACCTGCAGTCGGGTCAGGTTCACCGCCAGCGTCGCCACCAGCACCAGGGCCGCGACCCCGGCGCCCAACAGGTACAGCTCGAACGCTCCCAGCATCCGGCCGGCGACCACCATGACTGCGGCGCCGATCAGCACCGCCCAACCCGACTTGGTCAGCATGGGCTCAGCGGTTGGTGGGGACCGGTACCGGAACCTGGGCCAGGATGTCCGCCACCACCCGGGACGCCGAGAGGCCCTGCAACTGGGCGTCGGGGGTGAGCAGCAAGCGGTGCGCCATGACCGGCTCGGCCAGGGCTTTCACATCGTCGGGGGTGACGTAGTTCCGTCCGGCAGCGGCGGCGCGGGCCCGGCAGACCTTTTGCATGGCGAGCGTGGCCCGCGGCGACAGGCCCACCCACACGTAGGGGTGGCGACGGGAGGCGTCGGACAGGTCCACCAGGTACTCCTTGATGGCCGGGGCCACGTGCACCGCCCGGGCCGCGGCCACCATGGCTTCCACCTGCCGGAAGCTGAGCACCGGGGTCAGGGACTCGAACCCATCGGTCTGGCCGTGGGTGTCCAGGATCGTGATCTCATCGGCTCGGGAGGGGTAGCCCATGGAGATCCGCATGAGGAACCGGTCCAGCTGCGAATCCGGCAGCGGGTAGGTGCCTTCGTGCTCGATGGGGTTCTGGGTGGCGAGCACCATGTGGGGCCGGGGCAGGGCGTGGGTCTGGCCGTCCACCGTGACTTGCTTTTCAGCCATGGCTTCCAGCAGCGACGCCTGGGTCTTGGGTGAGGCCCGGTTGATCTCATCGGCCAGCACCACGGAGTTGAACACCGGTCCCGGTCGGAAATCGAAGCTGGATGCGGCCCGGTCGAACACGGTGACGCCGATCACGTCCGACGGCAGCAGGTCCGGGGTGAACTGGATGCGTCCGAAGCTGGTCTGCAGTGTGGTCGCCAACGCCTTGGCCAGGGTGGTCTTGCCCACCCCGGGGCGGTCCTCGATGAGCAGATGCCCCTCCGCCACCAGGCACAGCACCACCATCTCGATGACCTCGGCCTTGCCCTGGATCACCCGCTCGATGTTGCGCACGGCCTGGCTGAACAGCTCCGAGAACGTGGCCGCGTCCCGGCTGGAGAGATCCGCGGCCATCACCGCGTCGTTTGGGTGGCCGGGCGCGCCGGCTGCGGGGGAGCCGTTCGAAGCCGCGGCGGAAGGGAACCCGGGGTCGGTCGGGAGTGCGTTGGCCAACGTGGGCTCCTCTGGTCGGGCCGGCTCCGGCCCACAATAGGCTGGTGGATTCGTGTGAGGGCGGGGCGATGGGTGCGGAGGGGAGACCGTACGCCGGGCCCCTCACCCTTGCGTCCACAACAGACGGCCGGAGCGTAGCGCTTCATCTGCGCCGGGTGGGGGCGGCGCTACCGTAGTGCTGCATGGCCGCCCGATCATCTGTCGGAGAGCATGCCCCGTTTGTGCTTGCGGTAGACATCGGCGGCACGAAATTGGCCTCCGCAGTGGTCACACCGTCTGGCACCGTGGTGGCCCGGCAGCGACGGGACACGGTCGCTCCGGACGGCGAAGCGCTGTTCGAGGTGCTCGCTGAACTGCTGTCGGCCACGTTGGGCGTGTTCCGCGCCACGGAGGGCGACGCCGCCGCGGTGTCCGTCATCGGGGTGGGATGCGGGGGGCCCATGGCACCGGGGGGGGAGACCGTTTCGCCGCTCAACATCGCGCCGTGGCGGCTGTTCCCGTTGCGGTCCCGGCTGACGGACCGCTTCGGCCTGCCGGTCTTCGTTGACAACGACGCCAAGGCGCTGACCCGGGCCGAGGGCTGGCTGGGCGCGGCCCAGGGCGAGCGCAACTACCTGGCCAGGGTGGTCTCGACAGGGGTCGGGGCGGGCATCGTGGTGGATGGGCGGTTGCTGGAGGGGGCCAGCGGGAACGCCGGGCACATCGGTCATGTGGTGGTGGAACCGGATGGTCGGCCCTGTGCCTGTGGGGGGCGGGGGTGCCTGGAGGCGGAGGCCTCGGGCCCCTCGATCGCCGCGCTCACCGGCGCTCCCGCAGCGCAGGCCCCGCTGGAGGTGCGGCAGCGAACCGGTCGGCTGGTGGGTCGGGCGGTGGCGTCGGTGGTCAACCTGCTGGACCTGCGTCTGGCGCTGGTGGGGGGCTCGGTGGCGCTGGGTTTCGGCCAACCGTTCCTGGACGCCGCCAATCAGGAACTGGCTCTGCGCAGCCGAATCTCCTACGCCGTGGGTGCCCGCATCGCCCTGGTTGGGTTGGGCGCGGACGGCCCCCTGGTTGGCGCCGCCGCCGTCGGCCGCCACGGTCTGGGGCTGCCATGACCCCCGAGAACGCCCCCGCCGGGCTTGCCGGGCTTGCCGACTCCGCCGGGCTTGCCGGTGCCGACCGGACCGGGTCTGCGGGGCTTGCCGACCCGGACCGGCTGGGGTGGTTGGCCCGCGGGCGCGGCGCGATGGGACGCCGGCCGGTCGCGAGCGCGGTGGGCGTGGCGGCAGTGCTAGTGGCGGTGCTGTGGCGGGTGGGGTTCCGGCCCCGGCTGTGGTCCACGGCCGTGCGGCAACTGGCCCACACCGCCGGGCCGAGCTGGTGGCGGCGGCCGCCGTTCTTGCCGCTCCCGGCCCGCCGCTACGCCGCCTTCCGGGTTCAGACCATGTACGGCGGGGACGGTCGGCTGGGTGAGGTGGTGGGCCGCGGCGCGGATTCGCCGCTGGCGGAGGCGTCACGGGTGGCCGACGAGCTGGTCGGATGGCTGGCCTGGTCCGCCCGGGAGCGAGCGGCGCTGCGTTCCCGGCACTGATCGGACCACGTTCCCGGGGGCCTTCGCCGGTCAGCGGTCGGTGCGGCGCCGACGTCGTTGATGGCGTTCAATGGCCAGGCTCACCAGCGCATCGAGCAGCTCGGGGTAGGCCAGGCCGTGGTGCTGCCACAGCTTGGGGTACATCGAGATCGGCGTGAAACCCGGGATGGTGTTGACCTCGTTGAGCAGCGGGCCCCGGGCGGGCGAGGCGTTGGGGCCGCTGACCTCCTCCAAGAAGAAATCCACTCGGGCCATGCCCTCGGCCCGGCAGGCCAGGAACGCCTGGCGGGCCAGGGACTGGAACCGGGCCAGCAACGTGTCGGGTATGGGTGCGGGGATCAGCAGCTTGGCGCGCCCGTCGAGGTACTTGTCCTCGTAGTCGTAGAAGTCCGCCCCGGGCACGATCTCACCGGCACCGGACACCTGCGGATCGCCGTTCCCCAGCACCGCCAGCTCGATCTCTCGGCCCACGATGGCCTCTTCGACCAGAATCCATTCGTCGTAGCTGAGGGCCAGTTCCACCGCGGCCGCCAACTCAGCGGGGCGGTTGACCTTGCTGACCCCGATGGAGGAGCCCAGGTTGGACGGTTTCACGAAGCACGGGAAGCCCAGCTCAGCGCCCACCACGTCCAACTGATCCTTCGGTAGCTGATCGGCCCGCCAGGCCAACCACTTCGCCTGTGGCAGCCCGTGGTAGGCGAACACCTCTTTCGCTTTGGCCTTGTCCATGGCCAGGGCCGAGCCCAACACCCCGGCCCCGGCGTAGGGCACCGCGGCCAGCTCCAACAGGCCCTGCACGGTGCCGTCCTCGCCGAAAGGACCGTGCAGCAACGGCAACGCCACCAACGGCTCCCAACCCAGGTGGTGCCCGGTCGCCGCGATCGGTGCCGGCGGGGATGTGGGCGGGGTTGTGGCCGGCGGGGATGGGGGCAGGCTCAGGGCGGTGGCGGGATCGATGGGCGGGCCGGCAACGCTGAGGGCGTCGGGCAAGCTGTCCGGGCCGCCGGCCAGAGCCTCCAGGGCGCTTTCGGCCAGTCGCCACTGGCCGTCGCGGCCGATGGCCACCGGCAAGATGTCGTACCGGTCCGGGTCCGCCGCCCGCAGCACGTGGCTGGCGGTGGTACGGGACACGTCGTGCTCGGCCGATTGACCGCCGAAGAGCACGACCAGGCGGATCCGGTCCTGGGCAGGAGGAAGGGGCACCGTTACGAACGTAGCCGCACGGATCGGACCCCCTCGGTCATGGTCGAGCCCACCGCCCGGTCATCCACCACCCCGTCATCCACCGCCCGGTCATTCACCACCCGGTCATCCACCACCCGGTCATCCACCACCCAGCGCGGACAACACGTCACTGGCTGCCAGGTTCCGGTCGTTGACCGCGGGGCGTCGGGTGAGCGAACCGCCGGCGCCGAGGGTGACGAAGGCGTCCAGCGTGGCCAGCAGCTCACGCAGGTGGCGCGGCGGCGGGAAGTACTCGTCTTCGCTGGTGACGGTCACCTCCTCCACCCCCAGCCGGGGACGTAACCGATCGATCACCGCTGTGACCAGGTCTTCAGGGGCCGAAGCGCCGGCCGTTACCCCCACCACGCCGCTGAGGTCCCCTGGCAGTTCCTCGGCGCTGTTGATCCGGAACACCCGGGCGCAGCCGGCATCAGCGGCCAGGCGGGCCAGGGCCTTGGTGTTGGAGGAGTTGGCGGAGCCGATCACCACCATGGCATCGCAGCGGGGGGCGATCTCCATCAACGCCGCCTGCCGGTTGGTGGTGGCGAAGCACAGGTCCGAGCGGCCCGGTTGCCACAGATTGGGGAACCGCTCCCGGGCCGCGGCCAGCACGTCCGCCCAATCCCGATGCGACAGCGTGGTCTGGGCCAGCAACGCCACCGGTTGACCGGCATCGGCCAGCGCGGCCACATCGGCAGGGGTTTCAACCAGGTCGATGTGGCGGGGGGCCACGGCCATGGTCCCCACCGCTTCCTCGTGCCCTTCGTGGCCCACGTACAGCACCCGATAGCCCTGACCGGCCCGTTTCTTGACCTCGTGATGGACCTTGGTGACCAACGGGCAGACCGCGTCCACCACGTAGCCGCCCTTGGCCCGGGCCGCTTCAACCACTTCGGGGGCCGAGCCGTGCGCTGACAACATGACCGGCTGGCCCGGCGGTACGTCGGCGATGTCGTCCACGAAGATCACGCCCAGCGCCCGGAACCGGTCCACCACCTGCTGGTTGTGGACGATCTCGTGATAGCAGTACACCGGCGCCGGGAACGTCCGAACCATCCACGACAACGCCTTGATGGCCATCTCCACCCCGGCACAAAACCCCCGGGGGGCCGCCAACAGCACTCGCTCAACGGGGGACGGGCGGTCCTCGGGAGTCGGGTCGATCGGGGTGGGCACCTACTCGACGCTATCGAGGCCCGGGGCCTGGTCCCTTGTGCCCGGGTAAACTCGCTTTGTGTCCAGCACTTCCAGTTTGATGGCGCGCGCCTCGCTGGCCCGGGTGGTGGCGGTGGGCGACGGCTCCCCGGCCTTTGTCGCGGGGGTGCGCGCCGGTGATGAGCTGGTGGCCATCTGTGGTGAGCCGGTCACCGACATCATCCGCTACCAGGTGCTGGCTGACGCTGCGGATCCCTGGCTGGAGCTTCGTCGGGGCGGGCTGTCCCTGGAGCTGGACGTGATCAAAGACGCCGGCAGCCCGCTGGGATTGGAGCTGGACGCCGCGGTGTTCGACCGGGTCCGGACCTGTGACAACCATTGCGAGTTCTGCTTCATCTACCAGCTGCCGCCCGGTATGCGTCGCAGCCTGTACCTCAAGGACGACGATTATCGGCTGAGCTTCCTGTTCGGGAACTTCACCACCCTCACCCGTTTCACCGAAGCGGATCTGGAGCGGGTGCTCACCGAGGGCCTGCAACCGCTGTACGTGTCCATCCATGCCACCGATCCCGAGGTGCGGGCGGAGCTGTTGCACAACCGCCGTGGCGCCACTTCCCTGCGCTGGTTGCGGCTGCTGCTGGAGCACGGGGTCACCGTCCACGGGCAGATCGTGGTGTGTCCGGGGCTCAACGACGCCGCGGTGCTGGAAGACACGTTGTGCGGCATCGCTGACCAGTACGCCCAGCTGGCCACGGTGGCGGTGGTCCCGCTGGGTCTGAGCCGGTACAACACCGCTCCTCGCATGCGGCTGCACACCCCGGCCGAGGCGGCGGCGGTGCTGGACTGCGTCACCGGTTGGCAGGAACAGTTCCTGGACGTGCTGGGCCGCCGGCTGGTGTTCGCCGCCGACGAGTACTACCTGATGGCGGACCGGCCCTTTCCCCCCGCCGGGGAGTACGAGGGTTTCCCCCTGCATGAGGACGGCGTGGGCATGGCCCGGGCCTTCGAAGCGGACTTCTGCGCTGACTCGCCCGTCGGGGTGGCCGCCGCGCTGCCTGCCACTCTGCCGGTCGATGGTGAGTCCGAGGCGCGGTCCCGTCATCCCCGGGCGGGGTTCTTCGCCTGGTCCGATGGGGGCGGCGCGGCTGGCGTTCCCGCCCCGGCCACCGGTCGCATCAGCGCCACCGTAGAGGGGTACCGGGCCCCCCGAACCGTCAGCGCCAGCCAAGCGGTCAGCCTCCGGGCGTCCAGGCGGGCTCCGACCCGGATCCTCACCGGCACCTTCGGGGCCAGGGTGCTGGAACCGCTGTTGGGGGCGCTGCGTGAGCATCACAACGTGGATGTGGACGTGCTGCCGGTGGAGAATCGCTTCTTCGGCGGCAACATCGGGGTCACGGGGCTGATGGTGGGGGAGGACCTGGCCCGGGTCCTGGCCGACGCGCCGGTGGGGCACCGCTATCTGCTGCCCGACGTATGTTTGTCCGAAGGCCGATTCCTCGACGGCACCCGCCCCGAAGCACTGCCCCGACCGGTGGAGATCATCCCCACGGACGGTGCTGCGCTGCACCGGGCTCTGGTCGGCACCGACCGCCGGAAAGGCCGTGACCCCGTGAGCCCCATCAAGCCGCTGAGCCCACAGAGCCCGAACCCCCTGAACAACGAGGAGCGCTGATGGCACCGGTATTGGCCGTTGTCGGCCGTCCCAACGTGGGCAAGTCCACCCTCGTCAACCGACTGGTGGGCCGCCAAGAGGCCATCGTGGAGGAACGACCCGGCGTGACCCGGGACCGCAAGGCCATGGCCGGTGAGTGGCAGGGCCGGCAGTTCACCGTGGTGGACACCGGCGGCTGGATGCCCGGCGGGGTGGGCAACGCGCTGGACGAGAAGGTCTCCCGTCAGTCCGAGCGGGCCATGAACGAGGCCGACGCGGTCCTGTTCGTGCTCGATACCCGCGTCGGTGTCACCGAGGATGACGCCCGGGTGGCGGGCATGCTCCGCCGCATCGAGGAGCACACCCCGGTGTTCGTGGTGGCCAACAAGGTGGACAACAAGGCTCAGCAGCAAGCGGTTTGGGAGTTCCTGTCGCTGGGTTTGGGGGAGCCCTACGCGGTGTCGGCGTTGCACGGCGCCGGAACCGGGGACCTGCTGGACGCGGTGCTGGACCGGGTGGGTGCCGTCATCGGCGAGCCCGACCCGGACCCCGCCCACCTCGCCCCTGCCGCCCGACGGGCCGTCACCCGGCTGGCCGAAGCCGAAGCCGTCAAGGCCCGGCGCGCCGAGGTGGGAGTTGAGGACCGGCGCACAACGTCGGCCCGGGACCACCACCGTGCCGGGGAGCCTGCCCTGGACGAGGCCGGTGGGGTCGACCGTGCGCCGGACCGTGAGCTTGACGGCGAACTTGACCGCGACCTTGACCTTGATGAGGACCTCGACCTTGGGCAGGGGTCGGGCGAGCTGTACTCGGTGGCCATCGTGGGCCGGCCCAACGTGGGCAAGTCCACGTTGTTCAACCGGCTGATCGGGGACGATCGGGCGGTGGTGCACGACATGCCGGGCACCACCCGGGACGCCATTGACACCGTGGTCGATACCGATTTCGGACCGGTGCGGTTCGTGGACACCGCCGGGATGCGTCGCCGCAGCCGCATCGGACACAGCGAGGAGGAGGCCACCGAGTACTTCTCGATGGTGCGGGCCTTGCGGGCGGTGGACCACGCCGATGTGGCATTGCTGGTCATCGACGCCACCCAGGGGGTCACCCATCAGGACCAGCGGCTGGCCGAACGCCTTGACGCTGCCGGCTGCCCGGTGGTGGTGCTGCTCAACAAGTGGGAGCTGCTGGAGGCGGAGCTGCGGGAGCGGGTCAGCATCGACGTGGCGGACCGGCTGCGGTTCCTCGGCGCGGTCCCAGTGATCAAGATCAGCGCCCTGACCGGCAAGGGCGTGCACCGCCTGCTGCCCCAGCTGGGCAATGCCATCGAGGACTATCAGGCCAGGGTGCCCACCGCGGTGGTGAACCGGGTCATCCGCGACGCCCAGGTGGCCCAGCCGGCACCGGCGGGGGCCCGAGTGCTGTACGCCACCCAGGGCGCCACCAACCCGCCCACGTTCACGCTGTTCACCAACAAGGACCTGCCGCACACCTACGTCCGTTATCTGGAACGGTCCCTCCGTCAGGGCTGCAAGTTGGGTGCGGTGCCCATCAAGTTGCGGGTTCGGCGCCGTGGCTGACCCGCCCCCTGCCGCCTACGTCCTTTGCAGGGTGGACGGCGAGACCGAACCGGTGGCGATTACCGCACATCGTGGCCGTCACGTGACGGAATCGGCGAGGTTGTGTGCAGATTCGATGTGATTGGGGGTCCGCCGCCGCGCAACCATCGACGGAGCCTCGGCGCCGGACCTACCATGATTTTCCAATCCGTATGCGCTGCCGAGTCCCTCGCCCGATGCCAGAACGCAGCTGCGTAGCTGGGGACCGCTCCCGTGAGGGGGGCCGATGAACGCTATGGCCGTGGCCCTGCTGCTGGCCGGCGGGCTCAGCGCTCTGGCGGCGTTCACTTGGGGGCGTTCGGCTCGGGTTCGACGCCGGCTCGCGGCCAAGGTGGCCCGGGACTTCGGCGCTGACGCTGACGCCGCGGTGCTCTCCCGGGCCACGTGGCACAAGGACGCCATCAGTGCCCTGACCTGGTCCGGCCTCACCGTAGCGCTGATCGGCGCCGGGTTGGCGGGACCCCCACCGGCGATCACCGGCCTGCTGCTGTTGTTGGCGGCGCCGGCAGTGGCCAGCCTGGTGATCGGCCGGGGATTCGCCCGTCAGGCCCGCATCTCCCAGGACCGCTGGCAGCTCGAACGCAAGGCCGAAGAAACCCTCGAACAGGACGAGCTGGCCCCCAAACGCTGGGCTGAGCGGCTGGCGCCCGAAACGCTGCCGGCGCTGGCGGGCTTCGAAATCGGTCGGGTGTACCAGGCCGGTACCGGCATGATGGCCGGGGATTTCTATGACGTGTATCCCCTCAGCCGGGGTCGCCTGGCGGTGGTCATCGGCGATGTGACCGGCCACGGCATCGAAGCGTCCATTACCGCGTTCCAGGCCAAGTACCTGCTGCGGGTGTTCCTCAACAACTACCGGGACCCCGCCCAGGCCCTGGAGGAGCTCAACAAGCAGCTTTCGTCCCATGATCGGGCCGAGGAGTTCATCTCCATGTGCGCGGTGGTGTTGGACCCCCGGGCCCAAACCTTGCGCTACGCGTCCGCCGGTCACCCCGCCATGTGGCTGTGGCATGAGCGGGACCTGCAACCGCTGCGGGCCACTGGTCCCCTCATCACCTTGGACCCCGGCGCGGAGTACACCTCCCGGGAGATCGACATGGACGAGGGTGACCTGATCGTGCTGTACACCGACGGTTTGGCCGAAGCCCGGGCCGGGGCAGAGCTGTTCGGCGAGGAGCGCATCGCTGCCGGGATCCGCCGAGACCCTGGTGCCTTACCAGACGTGATGTGCAAGGACCTGCTGGAACAGGCCCGCCAGTTCGCCACCGCGGACATCAGCGATGACGTGGCCATCCTGGCCATCCGCCGGATCTGAACTTTGTCGCGGGCGCCACGCCCGAAACTGGCAGAGTGGGGGGGTGACTGACCTTCACGAGTCGACCTCGAACCTGTCCTCAGCTGAGTCTTTGGCCAAGGCGGCTCAGCGGGCGTTGCAGGGCAACCTGCACCGCGAGGGCGAGAAGCTGGCCCGCCAGAACAAGCTGTTCGTCCGGGACCGCCTGGCCCTGCTGCTGGACCCGGACTCCTTCGTGGAGGACAGCCTGCTGGCCAACGCTTCCGCCCAGGATCTGCCGGCAGACGGGGTGGTGGTGGGCACCGGCACCATCGACGGGCGGCCGGTGGCGGTGATGGCCAACGATCCCACCGTCAAGGCCGGTTCCTGGGGCGCCCGGACGGTGGAGAAGATCATCCGCATCACCGAGCTGGCGCTGCGAAACGAGCTGCCCATGTTCTGGTTGGTGGACTCCGCCGGGGCCCGCATCACGGACCAGGTGGACCTGTTCCCCGGCCGTCGGGGGGCGGGGCGGATCTTCTACAACGAGGTCCGCATGTCGGGCAAGGTGCCCCAGATCTGCTGCCTGTTCGGGCCTTCCGCCGCTGGTGGGGCGTATATCCCGGCGTTCTGTGACGTGGTCATCATGGTGGAGGGCAACGCCTCGATGTATCTGGGTTCGCCCCGCATGGCGGAGATGGTCATCGGCGAGATCGTCTCGCTGGAGGAAATGGGCGGCGCCCGCATGCACGCCACCGTCTCCGGCTGCGGAGACCTCCTCGCTACCGATGACGAAGATGCCCTGGACCAGGCGTTGGCCATCTTCAGCTACCTGCCCTCCTCCTGGCGCCACGAGCCACCGCAGTACGTGTCCGCCGAGCCGTCCCGGGTGCTCGACGCCACCGTGGTCCCCGCCGAGGAAAGCCGGGGCTACGACATGCACCACGTCATCGAAGGCCTGGTGGACGCCGAATCGTTCCTGGAGATCAAGCCGCTGTTCGCCCCGGAGCTGATTGTGGGTTTCGGGCGGCTCGATGGTCGGCCGGTGGGCATCGTGGCCAACAACCCCATGCAGAAGGGCGGGGTGCTGTTCGTGGACTCGGCGGACAAAGCGGCCCGGTTCATCTGGTGGTGCGATGCGTTCAACATTCCGCTGCTGTTCCTGGCCGACGTGCCGGGGTTCATGATCGGCACCGAGGTGGAACGCCAGGGCATCATCCGTCACGGCGCCAAAATGATCACCGCGGTGTCCGAGGCCACCGTCCCGAAACTGTCCATCATCGTGCGCAAGTGTTACGGCGCCGGTCTGTACGCCATGAGTGGACCGGCCTTCGATCCCGAGGCCACCATCGCCCTGCCCACCGCCAAGATCGCCGTCATGGGTCCCGAAGCGGCCATCAACGCCGTGTACGCCAACCGGATCGCGGCCATGACCGATCCGACCGAGCGCGACGCCTGGGTGACCGAGCAGCGCCTGCTGTACGAGGAGGACGTGGACATCCTGCGTCTGGCATCGGAGCTGGTCATCGATGCCATCGTGGACTTCGGGGATCTGCGGGGGGAGTGCATCCGCCGCCTGGAGCGGGCCCGCAACAAGGACCGTTCCTTCTCCGATCGCCGTCACGGCGTGCCCCCGGTGTGAGCCGCCGTGCCGTGGTGTGAACCCTGCGCCAAGTTCTGGAGCCCCAACACGGTGCGGGCCGATGGCAGCTGCCCGGCGTGTGGCACCGGCGTCGGCGGCGGTGTGGGACGGCGTCGTCCGGCCACCGGTTGGCGTTCGGTGCCGTGGCACTTCTGGCTACTGCTGGCGGCGCTGGCTGCCTACCTGGGCTGGCGATTCGTCCAGGGGCTGTGGTGGGCCCTCACGGTCTGGTGACCTCGGCGGCTGGTACCGTCCGTGGCCATCAGGACGCGGTGGCCGGCATCGCCCGCCAGCCGGGTGCGAGGAGGACATCGAATGGACGCACATGGCTGACCTCGCCGCTCGGGTGGGTGCCTGTCCCGGGGTGCTGCAGCCGGGGGAGACGGTGCTGGCCGCGGCCCGGGTCTTCAGCACCGGGTATCTGAAGCTTCGGGTGCTGCTGTTCATGCTGGCCGGGCTGGGCGCCTTCGTGATGAGTCAGGCCATTGACGAAAACGCCAGCATCGCGGTCAACGCCGCGGCTGGGGTGGCGGCCTTCTCGGTGGCGGAGACCTTGCTGAACGCGTTGCATCGGGCACCGCAGGGATTCGCCAACCGGATGGTGCTGGCCTGCACCGAGCACCGGCTGTTGTTCGTGGGCACCTCGTCCTGGACCGGGTTACCGACCGGGGTGCTCACCGCCCTGGCGTTCAGCGACGTGCGCCGGGTCACCATCGAACAGCGTCGGGTGTCATTCTGGCGATTCGGTTACCTGGTGCTGCACCGCCACGACGGCAGCGAAACCGACGTGGAGACCACCGCCCGAGGCGCGGCGCTCCTCGCCCACATCGATGCCCGGGTCTAATCAGACGGCTTCGACGAACTTCAGCGCGGCGTCGATGAAGCGGAAATCCTTGACCACCCCGAAGTGATCAGCCTTGCGCAGGCCCAGGAACGTGGCGTTGGGCAGGGCGTCCACCAGCGGATCGGCGGGACCGGCGAAGTCCTGATCGCCCAGCACCACCAGCACCGGGTTGGTCACGTTGGCCAGGCCCTCAATGGTGACCGGCAGGGACCGTTTGCGGCGCATCAACGCCGCCAGCGCAGCGCGGTCGATCTCTGGCGAGTCCGCCAGCTGCGCGAAGTACGCCGCCGTGCGGTCCTCGGGATCGGGCTCGCCGGCGATGCCCTTGGCGATGGCCCTGGCCCGGCCCTCGTCATGGTTGAACAGGTTGGCCCCCACCCCGCAGACCACGATCTTGCGGAACCGGCCGGGGTTCTCCTGGGCTAATGCCAACGTGGTGCGGGCACCGAGGGAGAACCCGATGATGTCACACGGTTCGTCGGGCAACTGTGCCGCCACCAGGGCCTCGAGCTGCTCGTAGGCCTCGGGGTCGTGGGGCTTGTCGGCGTCACCGTGGCCCAGCAGGTCAATGGCCAGCACCGGCCGCCCGGCCTCCTGGATCAGATCGATCCAGCCGTTCTCACCCCACGTGCGAGCCGCTGAGGTGGCCATCCCGTGCAACAGGACCACCGGCGTGCCCGACGTCTTCGACGTGCTCGACATGTTCCACCTCTCGGAAAGCCTTGAAAGTCAGGGTGATTCGGCGCACCCCGGCGCGGCCGCAACCTACCTCGCCGTCCCGCCCGCCGCTGGCCTTGCGCACCCGAGCCGCCTGATTCGCCCACCTCAAGATACCCCCCAGGGGTAATCGGACGGTGGGGAAGGGGTATCCCTGGCACCCCGTAGGGTCGAATCGACGTCGATTCGCCGGTATACCCCCACGGGGTATTGCGCGGTCGGGGAACGGTCACGGGTTGGGTACGGTGCCATGCCGTGGGAGAGCCGATCGTCGTGGTGCCGGGCTGCGTTATCGACGCCGACGAGCTGACGTGGCGCTTTGAGCCCTCGGGCGGTCCCGGCGGTCAGCATGCCAACCGGGCCCACACCAGGGCCACGGTGCGCTTCGATATCGAGCTTTCACCCAGCCTCAGCGCCACCCAGCGGTCACGATTGCTGGCTCGGCTGGGCCCGGCGCTCACCGTCACCGCCGATGACGAACGTTCCCAACGCCGCAACCGGGACCTGGCCCAGCGTCGGCTCCAACAGCGCCTGGCCGACGCCCTTTACGTGCCACCGCCACGACGTCCCACCCGACCCAGCCGGGGCGCCATCCGCCGCCGGCTCGAGGACAAGGCCCAACGGGCGGCCACCAAGTCCACCCGCCGCCCGGTTCGCCCCCACGACGAGTGACCTGATCGGGCCGCCCACAACCCGGCTCCCGGTCCGGCCGGGGCTGGACGCGGTCGGGTGCCGTCTCCGCGGCGGG
>JBJXFH010000165.1:0-23186 GCA_046155365.1 Acidimicrobiales bacterium
TTGCGGTCCAACCCCAACTGGATCAACGCCCGGACCAGGGCCGCACCGCCGCCGCGATACATGACGAACATCGAACCGGACAGCTTGGCGCCACGTTGCAGGTCCAAGATGCCCAGCTCCTCGCCGATCTCCCAATGCGGCACCCGTTGATGGGCCTGGTAGGCGGCGGGGTCGAAGCCCACCTGGCGCAGTTCGGGATTGTCGGCGTCAGAGGCCCCGTCGGGGGCGTCGGGATGAGGCAGGTTGGGGATCACCAACAGCGCCTGGCGGATCTGGCCGGCCACCTCGTCAGCCTGGGCGTCCAGGGTTTTTTCCTGTTCGCCGAGCTGGCGGCTGGTGGCTTGCAACTCCCCCGCTTCGGTGCCCCGTCCTTCCTTGTGGAGCCGACCCACCTGGGCTGACAATTGGTTCACCTGGTTGCGGATGTCATCACGGCGGCTGGACAGGTCCCGCTGGACCCGGTCCAGCTCGATCACCTCCTGCAACGGGGCAAGGTCGATGTGGCGGCGAGCCAGCGCGGCCAGCACCACGTCGGGCTCGGTCCGCAGCCGTCGAAGATCGATCATTCCCCGAACGCTAATGCCGTGCGGTCACAACCCGGGGGCTCCGATCCGACGACGGGCACCGGGCTAGCGTCGGCCGGTGCCCGTCATCGAGATCAGTGACATCGGGGTGCGCTACGGGTCGGTCACGGCGGTGGACGGGCTGTCACTCAGCGTGGACGGCGGTCAGGTGTTGGGGCTGATCGGACCGAACGGCGCCGGGAAGACCACCACTGTGGAAACGCTGGAGGGGTTCCGCCGGCCCGACCGCGGTCAGGTGCGGGTGTTGGGCCTGGACCCCGTCACCAGCCACGACCAGCTCATGAACCGGATGGGGGTCATGCTGCAGGGTTGCCGGTTGCCCAGCGCCATCCGTCCCCTGGAGGCGGTCAAGCTCTTCGCCAGCTACCACCGCACCGACATCGCGACACGGTCGTCGGGGTCGGGGTCGGGATCCGGATCGCCCTCGGGGTCGGCGTCACGGTCGGGGTCGATGCCTGCTGATCCGGTGGCGTTGCTGGAGCGGGTGGGCTTGAGCTCGCGGTCCGCCACCGCCTGGCGCAAGCTGTCCGGTGGTGAACAGCAGCGGCTGGCACTGGCGTTGGCGCTGGTGGGACAACCGTCGGTGATCATCCTCGATGAACCCACCGCCGGGCTGGACGTGGAGGGCCGCCTGCTGGTCCGTTCGGTCATCGAAGAGCTGCGCGCCGATGGGGTGTGCGTGTTGATCACCAGCCATGAGCTGGACGAGTTGGCCCGGGTGGCGGATCAACTGGCGATCATCGCCACCGGTCGCCTGCTGGCCCACGGAACCCTGGCCGAGTTGGTGGCGTCTGGGGGCGGCGGGGACGCCATCCGCTTCCGGTGCCCCGGCCTGGATGCACCAGCGCTGGCCACGGCGTTGGCGGCGCCGGTGGAGGCGCTGCCCGACCACCGATTCGAGGTGCGGCTCACCCCCGGGCCCGCCAACATGGCCCGCCTGACCACCTGGTTGGCCGACCACGACCTGCCCCTCCAGGACCTGCAAACCGGCGGCCCGTCCCTGGAGGAGATCTACTTGCGCCTCACCCGGGAACCTCCCGCCCAACAGGTCATCCCGTCCTCACCCCACCCGCGCTCACCCGACCCGACCGACCCGACCTCACCCGACCCGACCCCACCCGACCGACCCGACCGACCCGACCCCACCCGACCCCACCCGACCGACCCGACCCCACCCGACCCGACTGACCCGGCGGAGTCCCGGTGACCGCGCCGCTGCTCCGCCGCTGCCACCACGGTCCGCCCGTTTCACCCGGCCATGACGCCCGATCGGCCATGACGGCCATGGCGGCAACGGCTCGGGTGTTACCGTGAAGGCGCTGATAGCCCAGGCTCGCATGGAGTTGGTGCTGTCCCTGCGGCAGGGCGAACAACTGCTGGTGGCCATGGGTATCCCGGTGCTGCTGTTGGTGTTCCTGACCCAGGTGGCGTTGTTACCTGCCGGCAGCGGCGCACGGATCGACACCCTCACCCCGGCGGTCCTGGCGCTGGCGGTGATGTCCTCGGCCATGGTCAGCCTGGGCATCGGCACCGGCTTCGAACGCCATTACGGGGTGCTCAAACGGCTGGGCGCCACGCCGCTGGGCCGCCCCCGGCTGCTGGGCGCCAAGGTGGCGGCGTTGCTGGTCACCGAGACGGTACAGCTGCTGGTGTTGAGCCTGGTGGCGTTGGTGCTGGGCTGGGACCCCACCATTGACGCCGCCGGGGGAGCCTTGGCGTTGGCGGCGCTGGTGGTGGCCACCGCGGCGTTCGCCGGGCTGGGTCTGGCGCTGGCCGGCACGTTGTCGGGCCCCGCCAACCTGGCCGCCGCCAACGGGTTGTACCTGCTGTTGTTGCTCTTCGGCGGGGTGGCGGTGCCGGCGGAGGAACTGCCCGGCCCGTTGCAGAACCTGGCCGAGCTCACCCCGATCGGCGCGCTGGTCAAGGCGTTGCGGGCCGCCACCGACCCCGCCCGCACTGGCACCAGCACCATCACCGCGTCGCTGGTGGTGTTACTGGCGTGGGCCGCGGTCACCGTCGCCGTGGCCGCTCGCACGTTCCGCTGGTCGCCCAACCGCTAGCCCCCGCTACCGCGAGCTAACTGCGGGAGGCAAGCCACGCCACCAGCTCGCCGTGGGTGTCAAGGTCCATGACGGCGTCAGCGAGGGCTTCGAGGTCGGCGAGGGACAGCGAGCGCACCCTGGCCATGACGGCGTCCTCGATCGGGCCGAGGCATCGTTGCAGCACACGCAGCACGACCCGGGCCTCGCCCTCCAACAAACCTTCTTGGCGGCCCTCCACGAGGCCTTGTTCGAGGCCCTCAACGAGGCCTTGTTCGAGGCCCTGCTCGAGGCCTTCTTCGCGGCCTTCGGTGTAGAGCAGGGTGGACAAGTCGAGTGGCATCGTCGTGAACCTCCGGAGAAGTGCTTCAAGTGTAGAGCTCTCAATGCGGGCGTTGGCGAGCGTGAGCGTTTGGCGCATCAACGCCTCGCGCCGGTAGCGATCGGCCACTTGCGCCAGACGTTCAAGAATGACCTCAACGAGCTCGACGCGGGTCGTTCCCGACGGCGGTTGCGCCAGCGTGGCCAACGGCGCCAACCAGGCATCTTCCATGAGCGCTTCGGCGGGTAGCGTCCAGAGTTCAATGACGTGGTAGTCAAGCCGGAGCGGACCGAGACGGAACGAGCCAGTCAGGGTTCCGCCCCCGGGTCGGAGCACGACGACCACCTGGTGCGGGGACTGCGCGTACGTGGCTTCGAGACGCTCCCAGTAGGTCACCAGTCGACGTTCGATCCGGTCGGGTCGGGCGTCGAGTTGGAACTCAATGTGCACGAGCCCAGGTTCGGTTGGAAGGAGGAACACGCCGTCGGCAGCCACCTTGGCCACGGTCAGATCCCCGGAGACCTGCGTGGTTCCCGTCAACCCCGCGACCGGCACGCCCAGGACCCAGGCGCACAGCCGGGCCGGGTCCTGCTCCGCCAGCAGGCGCATGGCATCGTCATAGGGCGGCACCGGTCAACCATACGAAAAGGGGTGTGACAGCCTCCGCACGGCCGAGGCGTCCGACTCGATCGGGCCGAGGCCGAGCGGGGTCTGGGGGGGGTTTAGGGGGTGGTGTCAGAGGTGGCGGGGACGGAGGCTTCGAAGCGGGCGGTGACCCCCTCATAGGTCAGCACCTTCACCGGGGTGCCCCGCGCTTCGACCTGGTGTCGTGAGGACCACCGAACGAACAGCACGATGATGATCGACCACAGGTAGAAGCCGCCGCCGAGTTTCATGATCAAGCCCGCAGACTGCTGATCCTGCACGACGTTGACCCCCCACAACCGATAGTCACCGCGCTCATAGGCCCGATACAGCGGGTTCTCGGCCACCGTCAGGAAGGCGGCCGGGATGGTGGGCAACACCGACATACCGAACAGGTAGGCCATCTGGGTGGGCAGGCTGAGGCGGAGTTCGTGCACCGGGCCGCAGACCGGGTTCCACATCAGCAACGCCGACAGCACCAGCGCGCTGTGCAACAGGTAGTGCAGCGGTCCGATCTTGACGGAGGCGTTGACCAACGGCGCGGCGTGGGTCAACACCACCAGCCCGTTGTAGAGCAGCCCGGCAAACAGGGGACGTCCCACGGTCTGCAGCAGCGCCCCCACCCGGCCGGCACCGAACACCAGCTTCACCAACCATGCTGGGGTGGCCAGCAGGAACAACGGCGGCATGACCAGGGTCAGCACCAGGTGTTGCACCATGTGGATGGAGAACAGGTACTCCTCGGCCAGGTCATGCACCGGCCAATCCGATGCCAAACCCAGCACCACCACCCCGGCCACGAAGAAGCCCTTCTGGCGGCGGGTGATGCTGGCCTCACCGGCAGCCAGCATGGTGGGCTGGATGACCCTGGTGACATAGAAACCGAGTGCCACCACTGCGGCCAGCAACAGCCAGATCTCCACGTGTGGTTGCCATTGCAGCGGACCTTGCGCCGCCAGCAGTGCGGCCCCGCTCATCTCACCGAGGCATCACGTCGGTGCCCTCCCAGAAGCGGAAGGCGGTCAACTCCACAGCGGCGTACACGAACAACGCAATCAAGATGCCGGTGATGAACACCCGTCGCAGGATCGGATGATCCCATCGCAAGTGCATGAAGAACGCGGCGATCAAATAGAACTTCACCACCATGCACACCAGCAGCAGCGGCATGGTGGCCCGACCGAAGTCGACCACGCTCTCGAAATAGGTGAAGGTCTCCAGCCCGGTGATGGCGGCCAACACCAACGCCACGATGACGTAGGTGCGGTCCCGGTTGGGGTGGGCCTCATGGGCGGTGTCCGCCGGGGCGGCGTGCGTGGTTTCGGTGCTCACGACCAGTTCCTCACTTGATGAGGTAGACGACGACGAAGATGACCACCCAGACCACGTCCACGAAGTGCCAGTACAGACCGGCGATCTCCAGGGTTTCGGCTGAGCTCGAGGGCAGGCGGCCCTGCAAGGAGCGGGCGAACATGGTCATGAGGATCACGATGCCGATCAGCACGTGCGCCCCGTGGAACCCGGTGAGCGTGAAGAACGCCGAGCTGAAGATGTTGGTGGTAAAGCCCAGGCCCTCGTTGACGAAGGCGGTGAACTCGTAGGCCTGTCCGGCCAGGAACGTGGATCCCAACAAGGCGGTGGCCAACAGCCAGATGCGAGTGCGGGAATGGTCGTTGCGGTGCAGCGCCGAAACCGACAACACCATGGTCAACGAGCTCATCAGCAGCACGAAGCTCGACACCGATGTGAACGGGATATCGAACAAGTTGGCGCCGAGCCGGTTGATCTCGGTGTTCTCGAACCCCGGGAAGGTGTTGAGCTTCTTCTTGTAGAGCAAGAAGGTGGAGATCAACCCGCCGAACAGCAGGCACTCCGAACCCAGGAAGACCCACATCCCCAGCTTCTCGTTGGAGATGCCGGTGTTCGTGACATGACCGTGATCACCCGACCCGCCCTCTGCGTGCGCGGCGGGTGCGTGGGCGGTGGCGGTGTCAGCCAACGGGGGCCTCCTCAGTGCTGGGCGTGGCAGCTTCAACCGCGGTGCCGTGCTCGCCGGACGGGGCCTCGCCGCTGTGGCCGTAGCCATTGTCGTGATGGTCATCGCCGGGTTCGGTTGCCGGCTCGAAGGCCCAACCGAACACCCCGATCATCACCAGCACGAAACCGGGGATCATGAGGAACCGGTTGAAGATCATCCCGTACCCGATGATCGGGGTACCCGCCGCCAGGATGATCGGGAAGAACGACGGCGATGGCAGGTGCACACCCTTGGCGTCGCCCTTTTGGGCCACGTCCTCGGTGGCGGCAATGCGTACCGCCCGTCCCTCCTCATCCTCGCCGTACTTGCGGTGCCAGAAGTCATCCTGGGCGTGAATGTCGGGCACAACATCGAAGTTGTGTTCCGGCGCCGGACTGGGAATGCTCCACTCCAGGCTCCGGGCATCCCACGGATCAGGACCGGGGTTGGGTCTGCCCGCACGTTTCCATTGGCGGTAGCTGGCGGTGATGTTGTGCAGGAACAGCAGCACACCGATAGCGATGACGAACACCCCAAGGGTGGCGACCCGGTTCCAGAACGTGAAGCCGTCGCTGGGCTGGTAGGTCTGGATCCGGCGGGACATGCCTTGCAGCCCCAGGATGTGCATGGGCCCGAAGGTCAAGTTGAACCCCACCAACGTGATCCAAAAGTGGATCTTGCCGATTTTTTCGTTCAACAGGTACCCGAAGGCCTTCGGCCACCAGAAGTACATGCCACCGAACAAGCCCAGCAGCGCACCACCGAAGAGCACGTAATGGAAGTGGGCCACGATGTAATAGGTGTCGGTCTGCTGGGTGTCGGCCGGGGCGATGGAGTGGGTGACCCCCGACAGGCCGCCGATGGTGAACATCGCCACCAACCCCGCCGAGAACAACATCGGCGTGTTGAACGTGATCTTGCCGCCCCACATGGTGGCCATCCAGTTGAGGATCTTCACCCCGGTGGGCACGGCGATGAACATGGTGGACAGCGAGAACGCCGCCACCGAGATGGGCCCCAAACCGGAGGCGAACATGTGGTGGGCCCACACCCCCCAGCCCATGAAACCGATGGCGATGCCCGAGAACACCATGAACGGGTAACCGTAGATCGGTTTGCGGGACATGACCGGAATGATCTCGGACACGATCCCGAAGCTGGGCAAGATCAGGATGTACACCTCGGGATGGCCGAAGATCCAGAACAGGTGCTGCCACAGCAACGGATCCGCGCCCTGGGCCACGTTAAAGAAGTTCGATCCAAACATGCGGTCAAAGGACAACAGGAACAACGCCACCGTGATGACCGGCAGAGAGAACAGCAGCAGGAACTGCGTGACCAACTGCATCCAGGTGAACACCGGCATGCGGAACAGCGACATCCCCGGCGCCCGCATGTTCAACACCGTGACGATGAGGTTGATCGATCCAATGAGGGATGCCGCTCCGGCGATCTGCAAACCGACGGCGTAGAAGTCCACCCCGTGAGTGGGCGAGAACGTGACCCCGGAGTTGGGGGCGTAACAGAACCACCCACAATCAGCGGCGCCGCCACCCACGAACCAGGCAGTATTGAAGAAGGTCCCGCCGAACAGGAACAGCCAGAAGCTGAGCGCGTTGAGCCGGGGGAAGGCCACGTCCCGGGCGCCCACCTGCAACGGCAGCAGGTAGTTGGCGAAGGCCGCCGCCATGGGCATGATCACCAGGAACACCATGGTCACGCCGTGCATGGTGTAGATCTGGTTATACAACGAGGCGCTCAGCACCTTGCCGTTGGGCTGGGCCAATTGGATGCGGATGAGCATCGCCTCGAGGCCGCCCAGCAGGAAGAAGAACAGCGCCGCGGCGCCGTACATGATCCCGATCTTCTTGTGATCCACCGTGGAGATCCAGGCGCGCCATCCGGTCTTGGTGGCCGGGCGGGCCAACACGCCGAGATCGACGTGGTGACCGTTGCCGTTACCTGCGGTCAGTGCCAGCGGTTCTCGCTCGACGAGGGCCATGCGGGTCCTTGGTTGTCTTGATGCTGAAGGCTTCGGAGTGTTGAAGAAACGAAATGGCGCGAGATCAGGCCGGGGTGGCGTCCAATGTGGACAGATACGCCACCAGGTCGTCGATCTGATCTTCGGTCAACGGCAGCTTGGGCATGCCCCGGCCGAAGGTGTTCCCGCGAGTGGGTGCAGGGGCCATCGGCTTGTAGTCCTGCGGGTTGCGGATCCAACCTTCGAGGTGGTTGCGGTTCAGTTCTCCGGTGTCGACGTTGCGCAGCTCGTAGAGACCACCCACGAAGATGTAGCGGGACATCAGGTGGGTGAGATTGGGCGCCGCACCCGATACTTGCGCCGCTCCCGTGTAGCCGGCGGCCCCCACCCAACAGGTGTCCCCCTCAGGGATGTACGCCTCTTCCGTTTCAATGGCGCTGCACTCGGGGGAGTTGACGCCTTCGATCATGTGGCAGCTGGCGCACTGGGCCACGAACGTGTCCAGGCCCCGACGGGCAGCGGTGCCAGCCTCGGGGATGGCCGCCGGTTGCTGTTGTTCCTGCACCCAGCGCTCAAAGTCCTGTGGCGGACGGGCGTCGACCAACATGCGCATGTAAGCGTGGGACAAACCGCAGAACTCGGTGCACTGACCCAGGTAGCGGCCGGGGTTATCCGCTTGGATCCACAGCTCGTGCCGCCGGCCGGGAGCGGCGTCTTTCTTGCCGTTCAGAGCAGGGATCCAGAAGCTGTGGATGACATCACGGGAGGTGATGGTCAGATCGATGGCATCGCCGGTGGGGATCACCATCTCGTTGGCGGTTTCGAAGTCAATGGTGCCGTCGCGGCCCAGGTCGTACTCGAAGGACCACCACCACTGGTGACCCACCACGGTGACCTCGAACTCCTGGGTCATGGACGCCGGCTCATTGAGATCCACGATGGTGACCACGGTGCCCGCAGCGATGACCGCCATGATGACCGCCGGGGCGATGGTCCAGGTGAGCTCGAGCTTGGTGTTGCCGTGGATCTGGGGCGGGAACACATCATCTTCCCCGGGACGGCGGCGGAACTTCAGCGCCACGTACAAGACACCGGCGTTGATGATCACGAACACGACCCCGGCCACGATGAACACCGGCAAGGCCAGGGTCTGGATGCTGTCCGCCGCCTCACCGCGGGGGTCCAGCGTGGTCAACGGGCGACCGTCGGACCCGCAGCCGCTCAGCAGCGCCAAGGCCAAGCCAAGCACCCCGGCGAGCGCCCACCGGGCAATGCTCGGCTTCGCGGTTGTGGGCGACATCGTCCTTCTTTCACGCTCAACGGCCGTGATGGGCAGGCCATCGACAGTCTGTCGGCGTCGGGAACGCCCCGCCAACCGGGCCCCCGCGGCGAAGCGAGATTGTGGGTCACACGGTGCCATCAGTGGCCACCTTCGGTCTCGGCCCCGGTGGCGGCGCCCTCGGCCGCAGTGGTGGTGGGTGGTGTGCCGTACACCCGGGGAAAACCAGTACCGCCCCCGCCTTCGATGGTGGACCCCTCGGATTCGTCGTGGAACTCGCGTTCACCGGCGGCGGTTCCGGCAATCCCGCCGGCCAACACCCCTATAGCGCCCAGCACCAGCAGCGCCGAGAGGGCCTGACGGGGGACCTTGGGTGCGGCAGCCAGGCCGATGGCGATCACGAAGATCACCGAGGCGATCCCCATGAACAGCCACGTGGCGCCCAACTTGGGAACGGCCAGGAAGACCCGGCTGATGCCGAAGGCCACGAAGCCGGCCACCAGCACCCCGAACAGCGGAACCTCGATGGGGTTGAGCAGCTTGGCCCGCAGTTGGGCGTTCATGCGCTCATCACCGCTGGCCCGGTCCGACCATGCGTAGAACGCCCACTCCAACATCGCCACCGCACCCAGCACCGCTCCGGCCAGCAGGAACCAACCGGAGGTGGCCAACCCAATGGCCGCCAGGGCCACCGCGAACGCACTCAACGGGGCCCAGTGATTCGGGGAGGCCACCGGACGCAGCGGCGGGGCTTCGGACAGACCGGCCACCTCGGCCAGGGGCTTGTCATCGGCGTCGCGGAACGCCACCAAGAAGCCCCCGATGGTGATGGACACCGCGGCGCCACCCAACAGGATGCCGTATCCGACGTGGTCTCCGACGCCGCCCTTGTAACCCAGGGTCACCGAGCCGAGCAGCTGGAAGTACAGCGTGCCCAGGGCCCCGGGGAACAGGTCCCAGTCCACGCCACCGCTGGTCCAGCCGTACAGCACGGCGCCCAACACCAGCGCGAAACCCAGGCCGAAATAGAACTTCGCTCCGGTCGTGATCATCGGGTCGCAGCCTTCGTCATTGGTCCGAGGTCCATCAGGGTCACAGGAAAGGGGAGGGGCATCGGGGCGGTCACTTGGTGATGTACACGGCGTACCAGATCACGGAGTACACCCCGACGGTGATGTACCAGTACACACCGGCCGCGGTGACCCCATCGGGGATGCGGCGGAAGTTGCCGGACAAGGCCCGGAAGGTCATCAGGGCCAGGAACACCAGCCCGGCCAACACCATGGCCAGGTGGGTGCCGGAGATGGCCCAGAACAGCACGCCCTGCCCGGCCGGCGCGTCAACCGCGATGTTGGTGAGGGTGAACAGGTAGCTGGCCTGCACCACGTACGCCAAGGCCAACAGTGTGGTGATGCCCAGCGCCAGGTAGGCGTTCTGACGATCATCCCGGCGCAGTCCCCACGCCGCCCAGGCCAGGGTCACGCAGGACAGCAGCAGCGTGAAGAACATCATGTTGGGTTGCGGCAGCGGGATGCGAGAGCCACGCGGCAGCCAGGTTTCGCCCTGGTTCAGCACGTCGGAGCGGCGGGCCAGGTAGATCGACACCATGGAGAAGATCGTCAGAGCCCCGGCACTGGCGGCGAGGGCGGACCCCACCAGCAGGGTTCGGGGTCGTACTGGCGGCGGTGGCGGAACCGCAAGGGTCAGATCCAGGGGCCCGGCAAGGCTTTCCATCAGGCGTTCTCCTTCACGGTGCCGGCCTGGTTCAGCGAGGCGCTCTCACGGGCGTCCAGCAGCGGCGTAGGACTGGTGACAGGGGCCACCGGGCCGATGAAGTTCCCGAACGGCGGGGGGGAGGCGGTGGTCCACTCCAGGGTGTGACCGCCCCAGGGATCGGCGTCGGCCTTGGGGGTGCGACGCAACGCAGCCGGCAGCACCGCCAGCGCCATGATCACCACCGCCAGGACCAGCAGCGCACCGCCGGCGGTGCTCAGCCCGGCACCCAACTCGGCACCGTCGGCCACCACGTCGGTAATGCCCCGCGCCGGCAGCGGTTGCTGACCGTTGGCTCCAGCGATGAGATCACCCACCGCGTACAGTGCGCCGCCACCCAACAGCACCGGGGCCAACAAGGCGCCCAGCGGTTGGGGCAGCTGAAAGCCCCAGATCTTCGGTCCCCAGTGGAACAGACCGGCGCCCACCCCGCACAGGGCGGCAGCGACCACCAGCTTCTCCACCCCGTGGCCCCACAGCGTGTAGGCCAGGTCGAGCGGCTCAATGGCGTACAACCCTGCTACCAAGGCCGCTTCCAGCAGGGTGATCAGGCCCACCAGGCCCACCACCAGCGCCGCGCCGGGTCGGGGGCGACCGCGGCGGAGGGTATCGGCCAAGCCACCGAGCAGGGCCAGCAGCGGCAGCACCAGGATGACGCTGCCCACCACGAACATGGCCTCGTGCACCAGGCCGGGGTTGAACGCCGTCTGGGCGTAGGCCCCGAACGTCAGGGCCCCGAACGCCGCGATGGTCACCAGCACCACCGGGTGGCGGGCGATGCGCTGACGGGCGGCCACCGGAACCGCCTCAGCCACCACGCCGAGCAGCGGGATGGCGAAGCTGAGCACCGCCGGCTGGGCGAAGATCCACGACAGCTGCATCCAGCGATTGGGGCCGGCGCCGTAGAGCACCCCAGCGTGGTCTGCATCGATGTACACGATGATCAGGTTGCCGAGCAGCGCCGCCATGTTGAACAGCCACAGGGTGGCCGCCACCAACATGGCCCAGGAGAACGCCGGGACCCGCAGCAGGGTCATTCCGTTCGCTCGGGCGGTGGTCACCGTGGCGATCACGCAGATGCACCCCAGTCCCAAGGAGGCGATGACCATGGCCCATGACAGCAGGAACAGCAGCTCCGCCTCGTGGTTGCCACCCAGTGGCCCCCCATCGGCCAGATAGGAGCCGATCAGCAGACCCCCGCCCAGCAGCCAGCCCCAGAACGAGGCGGCCGCGGCCCGGGGAAAGGCGATGGTGGGTGAGCCGACTTGCAGGGGCACCACGAACATCGCCAGGCCCAACAGCGCCGGGATCAGCCCCAAGAAGAACAGGCCCACGTGAGACAAGGTTTCGGCCTGGAAGTAGCTGCGGGAATCGAACGGGCCGGCACCGGCGGCGTCGATCCCTTCCGAGGCGATCAGGGTGGACAGCACCAACGCCGCCCCCAACGTCACCAGCGAGACCCCGAGATAGAGCCGGCCCACGGTCTTGTGATCGGCGGTGGCCAGCATCCCGAGCAAGCCGCGTGGGGGGCTGGGTGGGGTCGCCGGAAGGTTGGACCTGTCGCCGGTGAGGGCGGTCACGTCCTCCGGTTTGGCATCGGTCACGGTCATGGGCGGTTACTGGCCTCTCGAACCGGGCCCGGGACGGCGCCTAGGGGCGTCAACGAGCGCGCTGATCGGGGTTGCAGGGAAAGCTGGGCGTGTCAGGACGGGAACGTTGGGGACTCTAACCGGACGGCGCAGGTGGGTCGAAACAACGTCGGGCGGACCAACCCTGCGCCTATCCCGAGGGGGCATCTATCAACCTCCGAATGCGGGCTCACAGACCCCTCAGAATCCGCTACGCAGCAGCTGATCAGCCACCATGACCAGGAACAACACGCTGAGGTAGGTGATGGAGTAGCTGAACACCCGCATGGCACCTTCGGGCGAGGCGGACCGGTGCAAGCCCACCGTGAGCGCCAGGAACCCGGCCCCACTCAAAAGGGCCACCCCGTGGTAGAGCAGCCCCATCTCGGCCACCAGGCCGAACCCGGAGGCGCACACCACGGTGATCGCGGTGTAGATGACCATCTCCCGGCTGGTGCGGGTCAGGCTGGCCACCGCCGGCAACATGGGCACCGAGGCCGCCTGGTAATCGGTGCGGTACTTGATGGCCAGCGCCCAGAAATGCGGCGGCGTCCAGAAGAACACCACCAGAAACCCCACCACCGCCGGCCAGGCCACGGTGTTGGTGACCGAAGACCAGCCGATGAGCACCGGGGCCGCCCCAGCGGCGCCACCGATCACAATGTTCTGGGTGGAGCGCCGCTTCAGCCACAGCGTGTAGATGCCCACGTAGAAGGCGCAGGCCCCCAACGCCAGCAGCGCCGACAGGGGGTTGACGGTGAACCACAACCAGGCAACGGACAGGGCCTCGATCCCCACCGCGAAGCTGAGCGCCTGGCGGGGGGTGAGCTCACCGGTGACCAGCGGCCGGTTGCGGGTGCGGTCCATCAAGCGGTCAATGTCCCGATCGATGTACATGTTGATGGCGTTGGCACCACCGGCGGACAACGTGCCTCCGGCCACCGTGGCCACCATCAGCCACAGGCTGGGCAGACCTTTTTCGGCCACCACCATCATAGGCACGGTGGTGATGAGCAGCAGCTCGATGATTCGGGGCTTGGTCAGCGCCAGGTAGGCCAGGGCCTTGGGGCGGGAACGGACATCCACCCCCGCCGCTGCAGGCTCGGCGCGGGGAGTGCCGTGGGAGGAGATCGCCGGCGGCAGCAGCACGGGCAGGATCGTAGGGCCAACGCCCCGCCAGAGTGCAGTCCGGGCCGGAATCGCCCCGCCCGCGCCGGATTCGCCGGTGCCGGCATCAGTATCGGCTGACGGAGTCGGTACCGTCGGCGGTGATGCGCCGGAACCGAGCGGTGACCCCTCAGCGTTTCCTTCCCATTGCCTGGTTGGCGTTGGCCACCCAGGTGGGGATCGTGGTCACCGGGGCCGCGGTTCGCCTCACCCAGTCCGGGTTGGGTTGCACCGATTGGCCCGGCTGCACCGAGGACCGCCTGGTCCCGGCCTGGGGATTCCATCGCTGGGTGGAGTTCGGCAACCGCCTGGTGACCTTCGCGGTGGTGGCCGCGGCCCTGCTGGCGGCGCTGGCCTCACGCCGCCGCCGGCCCTATCGCCCCGGCCTGCAATGGCTGTCCTGGGGGCTGGTGGTGGGGGTGTTCGCCCAGGCGTTGGTGGGCGGGGTGTTGGTGCTGCTGGAGCTGGACCCTCGGCTGACGGTGCTGCATTTCGTGCTGTCAGTGGTGCTGGTGGCCGACGGCGTGGCCCTGGTCCACGGTGCCGGCGAGGATCGGGTGTCAGCCCCAGGGACCCCGGCGCTCCCAGCCGCTGCACTGCAGGCCCCGACGCCGGACCCGGCGTGGCGTCTGATGCGGACGTTGGCCTGGGTCCTGTCGGCGGCGGTGGTGGTGGTCATGGGCACCGGCACGGTGGTCACCGGCAGCGGTCCTCACGGAGGCGACGCGCGGGCGGATCGCTTCGGTTTCGCGCTGACGGCGGTGACCCGGGTCCATACCGGTGCCCTGTGGATCTTCGTCGGCTGTTTGCTGGTCACGGCGGTGGTGGTATTGCGGCGGGGAGAGCTCACCGGCCATCTGCGCGGGCGCGTGGTCACGCTGATAGCCCTGGTGGGGGCCCAGGCGACACTGGGCTACGTGCAGTACGCGCTGGGTGTGCCGGCGGCGCTGGTGGCGTTGCATGTGGCCGGATCGATGGCGGTCTTCGGCGTGACCGTCAGTTTCCTGCTGGCGGTGGTGGCGCCGACGGGCCGCTCACTAACGCCCGCAGAGCCCGGTCAGGACGGCCGCCGCGCCATGAGCCCCGATCGGCCGGTACTCTCGGCCCGATGATCGGCACCACCTGGCACCCAGTGGTCGGCCGCGTGATCACGGCGGATCCGGCCCGTTCGGCCCAGCACCACCAGGCACAAACCTCCCCGGTTGAGTTGGACGAACCCACCACCGATGTGGGCCTGGACATCGACCGACCTTGGATCGTGATCGTGTGGAACGATCCCATCAACCTGATGCAGTACGTGACCATGGTGTTCCAGAAGCTGTTTGGCTTCAGCAAGGAAAAGGCCACCAGTTTGATGATGGATGTGCACCTCAAGGGCAAGGCGGTGGTGTCCACGGGGTCACGGGACAAAGCCGAGATCGACGTGTTCCGCCTCCACGAACATGGCCTGTGGGCCACCATGCAGCAGGACTGAAGGCCCGGCCCGATGGTGTTCCGCTCCAAACCGCCGATTCGCCGCACCTCCAAAGGCGTCGATCTGGACCTGGGCCGCGAGGAGCGTGACGTGCTGGAACTACTCACCCAGGAACTGCAGCAACGCCTGGGCGAGGATGCCGATCACCCGGACCTGAAACGGTTGTTCCCCACCGCCTACCACCAGGACCCCGACCGGGACGCCGAGTACCAGATCCTGGCCCGCTCGGAGCTGATGGACACCCGTCTGGCCAGCCTGACCACGATGCGGGACTCGCTGTACGGGCGTCACCTCAGCGATGAGCAGCTGGCGGCGTGGATGACCACCATCAACCAGCTGCGGTTGGTGTTGGGTACCCGTTTAGACATCGGCGAGGACGACGATGAGGACCCTTTCGACGATCCCACCGGTGAGCGGTTGATCTACCACTGGCTCACGTTTCTGCTGAGCCTGATCCTGGACGCCACCAAACTCTGACCCACCCCACCGGCACCGGATCAGCCCGATATGGCTGTCGGCCGGGACCGGGTGCCGTGCTAGCGTCCCACTGTCCTAGCCCCCATCGTCCAGCGGCCCAGGACGCCGCCCTTTCAAGGCGGTAACACGGGTTCGAATCCCGTTGGGGGTGCAGAAGTCCATCCTGTGAGGTCCGTTCAGCACCGGCCGGCAACCGGGTGGATCGTTACCGGGGCGCTCGAGGACCCCGTCAGGCCCGAGCTGCCACTGATGAACGCCTCCGTTGCAGCGGGGGCCTCAGACGTCAACTCCACCACCGATGCCCCGTCGTCCTGCCATGCCACCGCGACGGGCAGGTGGACCGTGCTGGCGGCGTCACGTTGCATCGGGCAGAGGTCCTCCTGCACCGACAACGCCGCGGTGATCAGCGGATGGGGCTCATGGGGAGCGGCGGCGACGTAAGACGGATCGTGGGTGTACAACCACGCAGCCACCAACGCCGCGGTTTCCACCGATGCGTCCTCGCTGCCGGGTAGCGCCCGGAAAACCTCATCTGCGGCCTGCTCGAACAAACGCCGTTTGAGGCCCAACTCCGCGGCGCAGCGTTCGTCGGATCGCACCAGCTGGTGGGGCCGGCCGGCATGGACCGCCACCTCGTCCAACTCATCGAGCCAACCGTGGTCAGCGCCGCGGTAGCGCCCGACGTCGATCGGGTAAGCGGACGGGTGGAGCCTGGGCACCAAGACCGGACCGTAGCGGCATGATCCACCCGCTGTTGGGGCAACTGGGGTGGGCAACAGAATTGAGGATGCGTGCTGCGCCCGACCGGGCTAGAGTAGCCAGGCTTCACCCGGTCCCGTGGTGCAGTTTGGAGTGCACGCCGGCCTGTCAAGCCGGAGGCCGCGGGTTCAAATCCCGTCGGGACCGCCAGCCTTCCCCGTCGCTTGGCGGGGGAGGGCACGGTCGGGTAGCTCAGTAGGCAGAGCACGCGCCTGAAAAGCGCGGGGTCACCGGATCGACGCCGGTCCCGACCACCGTAAAAGACCTGGTCAGCGCCCTTGCGGGGGCGCTGTTCAGTTTCCCGAGCCGCCCGCATCCCGCGAAAATCCCGCGAGCGAAATCGCCGGCGGGGGCGGATTGGGCGTGGCAAGGCGGGCCATCTGGTCGAGCCGGTCGGCGATCAGCTCGGCTTGGCCGGGCATGAGATGGCCGTAGCGGTCGAGGGTGAGCGCGGCGGAGGAGTGGCCGAGCATGCGCTGCAGCACCTTCACATCGGCCCCCGCAGCGATGGCCAGCGAGGCGCAGGTGTGGCGCAGATCGTGAAACCGCAGCGGCGACAATCCGGCATCTTGCACTGCCGGTGACCACGCTCTGCGGCGAAAGTTCTCGAGGCGGAGGTAGCCGCCCTCGGGAGCCGGGAACACGATGCCCTCCCTGCCCGGCTCGGCGAACTTGCTGAGATGGTTCTCGAGCGCCTCGTGGACGATGCCGGGGATGGATACGGCTCGGCGGCCGGCGGCGCTTTTCGGTGCACTCACGTCGAAGCCACCGTCGATCCACTGCACCTGTTCGAGGACGGACAGGCGGCGGTGCAGCAGGTCGACGCGGTGGCGGCGCAGCCCGATGAGCTCGCCGGCACGGAGGCCGCAATAGGCGGCGACGAGCACCATCGCTTGGTATCGCTGGTCGATGGCGGTCGCCAGGGTTGCCACGTCGTCATGGCTGAGGAACCGCATCTCCTCGGTGCCGGGCCGGGGCGGCTTGACGCCGGAAAGAGGGTTGCGCCCGAGGATCTCGTCGGCGACCGCCGCGCTGACGATCCGATTGAGTGTGCGATAGGCCTGCCCGACGGATGCCGGCGAGAGCGGACCGCGTCCGCGCTGGTCAGCGACGCTGAGTTCCGACAACCACCCACGCAACATCGACGGTGTGAGTCGCCCGATCTCCTGGTCCCCGAGATAGGGCAGGATGTGGCGGCGCAGGTTCACGTCATAGATGCGGCGGGTCGTGGGCCGCAGGTGCACGACGGTTCGTTGCCACTCCTCGGCCCATGCTCGAAGCGTCACCCGACCTTTTTGGGGGTCGACCCACAGGCCGCGCTCGATCGAGTTCTGCTGGGCCCGTTCGTAGCGTTCTGCGTCCTTGCGGGTGCGGAAGGTCTTGGACCGTTCCTTGCCGTCGGTGCCGCGGTAGCGCACCTCGTAACGAACCTCGCCCGCATGCAACTGCTTCCGCTCGATCATTCACGACCACCTCCATCGCCCGGGCAGATGGTAGGCCCTCCACGAGCTAACGCAGTTCCATCATCTCAAAGTGAGCACGGGAACGTGCGTCATGGATAGTGGATCTGATCCGTAGATCTCACGAACGACGTTACGACCAGCGACCGGGAACGACCACGACTGCCCGATACTCCCCCTGACCTGGGCAGACGGTCTGCCACCACTGCCCAACAACGACCATCAGCGACCGGGTTTCCCCGCCGGATAGCTCTCGCGGCAGTGCTCACGCCCAAGCCCCGTGCGGACCGCCGGCGGGTCGCCTGTCGAGCCTTAACAGCCGGCCACCGTCCGTGCGAAGAAGGCAGGTTCCGTCCTTTCGCAATCGAGCATCCACGGTGTCCTCCAGAGGCCGTGGAGCCGGCAGACAGCGCGTCTCACGCTCCGTCCGGCAAGGTGGGGCGCCGGACCCGGACGCGGTCGGGGCGGACGATCCACAGCGATCCTTCGATGTCGTGGTGCTCGACCGCGGCGAGCAGCGTGGCGATCACCCGCCCGACCTTGGAGGGGCCGGCGTTGCGGAAGGCATCGAGAGCGCTACGGCCCAAGTTCTCGTCGGGCTTGAACCTCACGCCACATCGTCGAGATCAACGAAACGGACATCGGCAAGCCGGGCCCCACACGCGACACACGCCCGGACATCGATCGGCTCCAAACCCGGGAACTCCTCGACGATCTGCTCGACCGACCAGCCCTCCACCAGGTACCAAGCACCATCGAAACCCAGATCCGATGCCCGCGCACAGCCGCCACGTGCTCGCCCGGTTGCTGCGTTCCCCTCCTGTCCGCAGCAACCGGGGATCTTTGGGTCGAGTCGGGCCCCCGGCAGGCCCGGCTCTGGCCGCGAGTTGCTAGAGCGATGGGTGGGCGTGACAGCGCTCTACCCGTGCGATGCGGAGCGAGTAGCTCTCGTACCAGCGTTCGCGTCCCATCTGTTGGATGACGAGGTGCTCCGCGTTCTGTCGCCAGTTGGTCATAGCGGCCTCGTCGGTCCAGTAGGAGATACCGATGCTGCGACGGCCGTCCGCGACGATCTCCACGCCGAGGAAGCCGGGTTGTTGCGCGGCGAGTTCGAACATGCGCGCGGCTGCGTCGGCGTAGCCCTCAGCGTGCTCGGTGCGCACGGTGGTGAAGATCGCGGCGTAGTACGGCGGCGGCGGGGTGTCAGCAATCGATGGCATCGCCGACCTCAGGCGCTCAGCATGGAGGGGTAGCGGGCGGCCGGTCCGAAGTCGAGCAGGCCGACCCAGTCCGGCCGCAGTGCTAGGCGGGTCATGGCGATGTCGGGCGGGAACTGCTGGAGCCAGCTGCTGGCACCATCCGCTCCCAGATAGCGGCTCGCCGCGGCTGCGTACTCCGCCACGATCCCGACCTGCTCCCGCACATCCAGGGGGCCCCGCAGCAGCAACACGCGGTACGGCATCTCAGCGGTGTCGACCGTAACGGCGACCCGCGTCCCCTCGGCGAGCACGCCCAGCTTCGGCGCGCCAGCGAACGTGGCCATCACCAACTCAGCGTCGGACCAGGCGAACCAGATCGGAACGACGCGGGGTGTCCCGTCGCTCCAGTTGTAGGCGAGCCTTGCCGGCACGGTCGAGCTGAGCAGCGCTCGGGCTTCGGGCAGCTCGAGCAGCTCGAGCGAGCCCTGGTCGATATCCATGACCGAGAGCGTGTCAGCGGCCGCTGAAGATCGGCTGGGGATCCGCTGAAGCCGCTGGTTGCGGCTCGAACCGACAGACACAAGACTCAAGGCGGAGGGGGTGTGCGTGGCGATCGTCGCTGTCAAGCTGTTGGGCCCGGTCTCGGTGTCGGTCGACGGCGACGACCTCGACGTTCCGGGTCCGCTGGTCAAAGGAGTTCTCTCGCTGCTGGGCGTACGTGTCGGCTATGCGGTGAGCGACAGCGTGTTGATGGACGATCTGTGGGGCGATGAGCCGCCGGCAACGGCGCGCAACACACTGCAGCGCTACATCTCCGAGTTGAGAGCGACGCTCGGCCGCCAATGCGTTCTGCGTGAAGGTGACGGGTATCGACTCGACCTCTTGGCAGAGCAGCTCGATCTCGGCCTGTTCAACGCGCTCCTCGCCGAAGCTGAACAGCTCGGCGGTGGTCGGTCCATCGAGCGGCTCGCACTGCTCGATCAGGCCCTCTCGCTCTGGTCAGGCCCAGCGTTCGCCGGCGCCCGGGCGGCGCGAATCGACTCGTTCCGAACAGAAGTCGCCGAACGACGTCACCGCGCCGAGGAGCGGCGCCTCGACGCGCTCGTCAAACTCGGGCGCTTCGACGCGGGCCGATCGACGGCCCTGCGCATCGAGCGGGACTGGCCTTACGACGAAGAAATCGCCGTGTTGCACGCACAAGCGCTTCTGGGTCTGACCAGACCGACTGATGCCCTGCACACCCTGGATGCGTTGCGGACGCGGCTGCGGGAGATCGGGCTCAGGCCCGGGAGACAGGTCGAGTCACTCGAGGTGAAGATCCTGCAGGGCAACGCAGCGCTGCCAAGCCTCGATGCGGACCGACACGACATCCGGCCGGCGGTCCACCTGCCCGCGACGCGACGGACGCTCATCGGACGTGAGTCAATCACCGCAGAAATCGTCTCCCGCGTGCACTCCGAACGACTCATCACGCTCACCGGGCTGGGTGGCATCGGAAAGACCAGCGTCGCTGTGGAGGTCGCGTCCAGCAGCGCTGCGTCCTTTCCCGACGGCGTGGTCCTCGTCGACCTGTCTCCTCTGCGTGACAGCGAACTGGTTTGGCCCGCGATCTTCGAACGAGCTGGGTTCCAAGCCAGCGGCCAGCAGGACCGTCAAGCGCTGGCGGTTTCACTCGCCAATCGCAGCCAGCTCCTCCTTCTCGACAACTGCGAGCACGTGCTCCAAGCGGCGGCCAATGCAGTGCACGATCTGCTCACCGCTGGTGCGAAGCTGCACATTCTGGCCACGTCGCGCGAGCCTCTCGGGATCATCGACGAGGCCGTTGTGCCATTGCACGGCCTTGACACGGGCCCCGGCGGGCCCGCCCAGCAGCTACTCCTCGAACGTGCCCGTCTAGCGGGCACGACCCGCCCGTTCGATGACCAGACCTCGCTCGACGCCGTCAGCTCGATCTGCGAACACCTCGACGGCATACCGCTCGCCATCGAGCTCGCTGCGACCCAACTCGTACATCTGTCGCCCACCGAACTCCTTGAACGCCTTCACCAGCGCTTCACGCTGCTGCGATCCGGCGGCATCGGTCGACCGCCAAGACAACGCACGCTGGCCGCGCTGATGGAGTGGACCTGGGATCTGCTCACAGCAGATCAGCGCCACGTACTCATCGCGTGCACGACCTTTCCGGGAGACTGGAACCTCGAAGCCATCGAACAGATCGCCCAAGACGCTGCCACCCCGGCCCATTCGCTAGCGGCCGCAGTTCTCGGCGATCTCGTCGCCAAACACCTCATCACGATCGACAACACACGGCCACGGACCCGCTACGGGATGCTCGAAACGGTTCGCCTGTACGCCGAGCAACGCGTCGGCAGCGAACCGATCTCCACTCGGGCCAAACAGCGTCATGCCGACTGGTATGTAGCCCGGCTCGAAGACGACGACCTGGTCCAACGACACTTGGCCAGGCGCGTGGCGCTCGACGTCCAGATCGAGCTCGACAACCTCCGCGCCGCGTTCGATTGGTCAATGCAGCAGCGAGCGTTCGATGCCGCCGCCATCATCTGCACCGGCGGGGGGTTCCTTTGGTTCCTACGCACCGCGGTAGCCGACGGTGTGCAATGGACGCGCCAACTGCTTCCCTGCCGCCACGAGCTGCACCCGCAACGCCGCGCCGAACTTCTCATCGCCGCTGCCGACGCGGCATATGGGTCCGGCGACTACGACGCAATGCGCCACCACGCCGGCGAGGCACTCCACTGGGCGACCGAGTCAGCCCACCACGCAGCCGCGGCCATCGCCGCAGGCATCATGTCCCAGGGTCTGGCCATCCCCGAGCCGCTCCAAGCTGCCCGGCTGATCGACCTCATGGCCGACCACAGCGCCCGCTATGACAGCACCGACCTGCACGGCTACCTACTGTGCTTCCAAGCCCAACTCGCAGGGATGAGCGGCGACGATGCCACCGCCCTCCCCCTTGCGCTCGCCTCCATCGAGCACGCAAGCGGCCCCAGTCGACACCGACTGGTCTCCGAGGACCTCCTTGCCGCGCTCTACCTCTGGCGCGCCGCACCATCGGAGGCCCGCCCGATCCTCGATGGGCAACTTGAAGCGTGGACCTCAACAGAGTCCCAACACCCGCCCGTATCTCTTCTGTTCGAGCGCGCCTGCTGCGCCGCCGCGGAACACAACGACGGCCTGCTGCGGTCAGAGCTGACCAAGGCCGTGCACGCCATCCGCCACATCGGCGCGACCGACCGCCTCGTCGAAATTCCGCTGGCCCTCGGGTACGCCGCAGCACTCCGAGGCGACCGGCTTCGAGCCACCCGGCTTCTCGCTGCCGTGCACGGCAAGCAGCTCAACGACCAGTTGTACTACGAGTGGTACCGGCGCATCCGCACCCTCGTCCGAGACCTCCCCGCCATCAGCGACAGCGCCACCGCCCAAGCCCGCGCCGACGGCAGCACCACAGACCTCACCCAACTCATCGAATACGAGCTCGACGCCGACGGTGAGTCCGACGCCGGACCCTGGGTTCCGCTCGTGACCGGGATCTGAGCTGACTGCGGCGTCGGTCCTGGTGGGCCCGAGATCGAACGGCGTCACTGCCCAACCCCTTACCGTCCACCGGCGGACGGTCGGGGGCTCACCTGCTGATGCCAAGACCCCGACTCCGCTCCAGGCCGAGATCCCGGCGGAGCTGGTGGTTGAGGTGCTGTTCCCGGTCGAGTTCCACGGTGGCCCACCGCAACGTGGACCTGGCGCTGCGCCAGGATGCCTCGTTGGGGTGTAACAGCCCGGGTTGGCGGCCCAACGGGTCATCGTGTTCGACGAGCCCAGCCAGCGCACGGTATTGGTTGACTACACCAACCGCCTGATCCCACACTTCGGCCCCGTGCGGGCGATGCGGTCGGTGACCGAGCACATGAAGCGCCCATTGTGGGGCCGGCTCGTGGGCGGCCATTCCGACTCGGGCGCGGAGATCGCGAACAAGCCGGTTCTGGAGTTCGGGGCGGCGGTCGTGTTCGGGTTGGTAGCGATCGATCAGGGCTTGACGTTTCACCACGTCGGCGTCGGCCTCGGCGACGGTTGGTTCCAGGTTCCGGATGTCACGCTTGGCCTGGGACACCGCGATCGCGGACTTGTGGCTTTCCTGTTCGAGTTGGTGTCGGCGGCGCCCGGTGAACGGGTTGAACGGGGACATCCCGACCAGTTTGTCGGTGATGCGGTCACGATCGGCCTTGACCGTGGCGAGTTTGGCGACCGCGTCGTCGAGTTTCGTGCGCCGGCGGGTGGCTTCTTGGATCGCTCGTTGCAGCTCGCCGTGCTGGAACGGGACTGCCAACCGATCAATGCGGGCCAGCTCCCCGACCACCTCCCGCAAC
>JBJXFH010000166.1:0-8270 GCA_046155365.1 Acidimicrobiales bacterium
GGCGATGCTGCTCCTGGCGATCGGCCGTCGTGGCGAGTTGCAAGCCTTCGGGCGACCGAATTCGGGGGGCTACCGGTGCCTTGAGCACCCCCAACCTCCGTCCCACGACCCGCCCGGGATGTGAGCCCGGACACGTCGCGCAACAGAGCGGCTAGTTTCCGTACAGCTGCAAAGTCATAAGCTGTTGCCCTGCATGGGCCTGTTGGTGCTGGTGGGGAGTGGCCCAGCGGGCCCGGTCTCCCCCCTTCACCATACTTCGCCGGTCAGGGCGAAACAAGCAGGCCGGATACCCCCCCCGTCCATTGGGGAGGACGTCCCGGGGACCCGGCGGTTCTCACTCGGCTATAGGGCATGCAAGAGCGGGGCCGATCCCCTCCCAGGGACCGACCCTGCGGACGGCGGAGGCGGGCGCCGGGCTAGTTCTGGTTGGCCGTGTACCAGGGGCCCACGGAGAACCGGACCGGGTCCATCTCATAGAACCGGTTGCGGACGAACACGCCGGTCGTGGGGTAGAAGGGCGGCGGGTCGGTGGCGCCACAGGCGTCGTACTGGTAGCGCTTGGCGTAGCCGGTGCCGTTGCCCCCCGAGGTGGTGGTGACGGCGCCACGCCATCCCTGAATGATGCCGCCGTAGGTATTGAGGCAGCCACGACCCACCGACGAGGTTCCGCCGGTGGTGCAGGCCTGCGCCACCATGTTTCCCACGTTGTAGTTCTCGGCGCCGAAGGTCCGGAGCGTCAGCATGAAGCCGTGAATGGTCTCCGCCGAGGTGTCGTCGTAGGTCCGCACCCCCGTATTGGACGTGGAGGTCCCCGAGATGGACATGTTGCTGTTGGTGGTCTGGGGAGAATTGATCGTGTTGTTGGCCACGATCAGCGACTGGCCGGAGAAGTAGCCGGCGATGTCTCCCAGGGTGCAGTCGCGGGTGGCCGGGTTCTCGTAGTAGGTCAGGTCGTCGCCGAAGATGATGTTGTCGCTGGCCGCGATGGTCACCCGGCCGTGGATCACGCCGCTGAGCACTACCTTGCCCGCCACGTAGATGACGCCCTTGAAGTTCACGTTCCGGGCGCGGTTGAGCGGGAAGAGGAAGTTCCGGTCGGGCCGGGTGGACAGCGCCGGGATGGCGGTAATGGCGGCGTTGATCGCGCCCGTAGCCTGGACCCAGGTGCCGCCGTCGAAATGGCCGGTGGTCGGCCAGTTCGCGCCCGCGCTGGTGCCGAGCGCGGTGGAGGTGAGGATCGAGTCGCCGCCCAGGTAACAGCGCCGCGCGGCGCTGGTCAGCGACGAATCCTGGTTGGTGGTGGACGCGCCGCTGTGATTGTGCGGGGCAAGCGAGGTGTTGGTATGCAGGCCGGCCGGAAGAAACCGGGGCACGCCGGCAATGGAGTCGAGGTCCCCGCAATTCCGCGACGCCCGCAGGTACGGATTCGCCGGCAGCGTGGCCGAGACGAAGTCCTCGCTGGTCCCCTGGTAGACTCGGAAGAACCCTTCCATGACCCCGCCGCCGATATCGAGGGTGAGGAACTCGATCCGGGTGCGGGCCTCGCCGGTCGCGCCGGCGGTGGACCCGGTGAAGCGAGTGCTGCCCACGGTGGCCAGGCTGTCCAGCATGTTGAGGTCCGCCACCGTCGGCATGGGGATCCGGGGCTGATTGAGCTTGGGGGCCAGCAGGAAAGTGCCGTTGGCCTGCCCGATAATGGTCGGGCGGCGGCTGGTGACCTGGTTGTAGAAGGTCGCGCCAGTCGCAGCGATCCGGATGGTGTCGTTGGAGTGCACCGGGCCCCAGATGGCGTCGTTGTTCAGGAACGAGAGGACGGTGCCCGCGGTGTCCTCTTCGATGTCGGTGAAGTAGGCGAACTTGGCGAAGCTCTCCTGGTTGATCTCGAGCCGCCGGACCGCCTGGTTGCCGAAGGCGTCCCGGGCGTGGCTGATGATCGCGCCGGTCACGCCAAACTGGCCGGTGGTGATGCCGACCGGACCGATCCAGGTGGAGCGGGTGAGGCTCGGGATGGTGTTGCCGGAGGCGTCCCGGACCGTGGCGCTGCTCTCCATGGTGGTGAAGCCCGAGCCGGGATAGACCGCCCGGTTGCCGGTGACGGCGCTGCGGGCCTCCTCGAGGCCGGCATGCGCCGCGGCGTCCACCATGGCCAGTCGCTCGGAGTTCCGGGCGACCAGCTTGGCGTTGAGCGTCATCATGCAGGCGCCGAGCGCGATGGCGCTGACGGCGAAGGCGACCAGCAGGGTCGTGAGCAGCGCGATGCCGCGGCGGTCACGGGAGAGGGCGCAAAACGACATGGGATCGGCTCCGGAGGTCAGGGCGCAAGCGGCGCGTTCACCGTCGCCGTGCCCGAGAGAAGGGGAGTGCAGTCCTGGGCGGCCAGCATGTACTGGTAGCCCGGGGCCCCGGCAATCACGGTCTCATCTTCCCACTGCGGCGTCACCGACCCGGCGGCCACGGTGGCGATCGGCTCGGGCCAGGTGGTGCTGCCCTGATCGCGGCGCCAGATGACGTAGCTCTGCACGTCGAGCTCCCCGCTGGTTTCGTCCAGCGCCTGGTTCCAGCGGATCATGATCGTGGAGTCCCAGGGAGCCACGACACTGTCCACCACCCAGACGGCGACCGGCGTCGTGCCCAGCACCGGGGCGGTGCCGCAGGTGGTGATCTTCTTGGTCCCGATGTTGGGCAGGCTGGCCATGAAGGAGATGGCCCGGGTGCGCTGCGCCGTGCCCGTCAGCCCGTTGGTCACCGTGAAGGCCACTTCCACCACGCCGAGGCTGTCCGCCCGGGCGGAGGCGCCGGTGTCGGCGGCGGCGCCATGGATGGCCCAGCTGTGCCGCACCGGCAACCAGGCGGTCGGCACCGTGTCGAGCGAGGCGGTGGCGGTGCCGGACGCCGGAATCCGCTTGTAGTGGTAGCGGAAGAAGTTGCGCCCGGTGGTCCGGATGACGTTGCGGATCACCACCTCCGGCGCCTGGTTGTTCACCTGGCGCAGCAGGAAGTAATCGCTCGGGTCGGTGCTCGAGGTGTCGAGCTGGAAGAGCCAGGAAATCGTCTCGGCGGGGCTGGTGAGCGAGAAGCTGCCGGCCGCGAAGTAGGTGGAATCGGGGTACATGAACGCCGGACTGGTCCCGGGAAGCGCGAATCGCTGGGCCGGGACCAGCGCCCCGACCTGGCCCGTGGGCATGCCGGGGTTGTAGAACACCGCGAACAGGCTGTCGGTGTTGGAGGCGTAGTCGGCGTTGAAGATGAAGGTGTTGTCCCCGGCGTAGAGCACCATCGGCTGCTTGAAGGGGACGTTGGAGCCGGAGAGGCGGAACTCCTGGCTGAGCAGGTCGCCGCCGAAGCTGAGGTTCTGCAGCATGCCCATCTCGGTGGCGCTCCGGTCGAGCGCCTTGGACTGGCTGGAGAGCATGCCCAGCGAGCCGCCCAGGATGATCGAGAAAATCACCATGGCGACCAGCATCTCGATCAGGGTCATACCACGACGGTCGCGCATGGAGGCTCCTAGAAGCGGGCGATGGTGACGGTGCGGGTGACCGGCGTAACCATCCCGCCGCCCGAGACCACCACGGTGATGCGCTTGTAGTCGTGCAGCGAGTCGGCCACCCCGGACAGCGTCGAGTCCTTGGCGACGGTCGTGGTCCGGCTGAAGGCGTAGGTCCCCAGGTTGGTCACCGTGCCGCGGCACTTCCCCGCGACGCTGGAGTCGAGCGCGACGTAGTTGGGCTCTGAGCGGCAGCGGGAGATCCACGCATTCGCGACCGCGTTGGCCTCGTTTCGCACCCGGCTGCTGGAGACGGTCCGGCTGAAGTCGAGCCCTACCCGGGGCACCGACAGGACGACGATAGACAGGATGACCACCGCGATCATCACTTCCACCAGGGTGAATCCCGCCTCGCGCGTGCGCGTCATGTTCAGAACCCCCGCATCCAGGTGGTGCCGTTCCACCGCATCCACTCGGCTCGTCCGGTGGCGCGGATCATTTCCATGGCCCAGGTTTCGTTGCTGTGGTCGGGGTCCCCGGCAAGGGCCAGACGGGTGGTGAGGTACACGCCGCCAAACTCCCGTGCGCTGCCATTCCGGAAGAAGACGATCGCCGGAAGGCTGGTGGTGGTTTCCTGGGTAGTGAAGTTGATCGCGGCGCCGCCAAAGGCCCGGACCGGCACCGTCGTCGGGCGGCCGAACTGGATCCCCTCGCCGAGCGGGATGCCGCGGATCCGCTCGCCGTTGTTGATGCCCAGGTTGTCGTTGGCGTCGTAGAGCACCCGGAGCTGGCGTTGCACCGTATCAATCATGACCACGATATTGTGCTGCCGGGCAATCGCTTCCCGCTGCATCGCCAGCATCGTGGTGCCCAGCGCCTGGATCGAGGATTTCGACTGGATGCGGGAGACGTTCACCCGGGGCAGGGCCATGGCGGCGACGATCGCCATCATCGTGATGACGATGAGCATCTCGACCAGGGTGAAGCCCCGTTGTCCGTGACGCGACTGGGCTGACATGGTACCGGCCTCCAAGTATTCCCTCCCGCCGGCGGCTGCATGCTGCGGACACAGGGGCGGATTGCCACCTGCCTAGAGCAATGCCGGTGCCACTTCATTAACTCAGCATAAACGCATGTGGAAATTCATTTTGCGGTTTATCGATTGGTGTTCAATTTGTGAACGGCACCGGCATTTTGCCCTCCGTCATGGAGGGAAACCTCCGGTACCAGCCAATGAACGACTGAAAAACGGGCACGGCCGACCACCCCGGAGCGCCCTCCGCGCCACGGTCCGCCGCTGCTTGCTCCACCCTCCGGTGCTGCCTAGGTTTCCGCCCCCCTGAACTTGCCCCTCCCTTCAACCCGTGCGGTCATGGCCGAACTCACCCTGATGGAAAAACTGGTGTCGCTGTGCAAGCGGCGCGGCTTCGTGTTCCAGTCCTCGGAGGTCTACGGCGGGCTGGGATCCGTCTGGGACTACGGGCCGCTCGGGGTCGAGCTCAAGAAGAACGTCAAGGACCGGTGGTGGCGGGCCATGGTGCACGCCCGGGATGATATCGAAGGCCTGGATGCCGCCATCCTGATGCACCCCAAGGTGTGGGAGGCGAGCGGCCACGTGGCGGGGTTCACCGATCCGCTGGTGGACTGCAAGACCTGCAAGGCCCGGTTCCGGGCTGACAAGCTCCAGGACGCGCAGTGCCCGCAGAAGCCCAGCAAGAAGCCGGGGGAGCACAGCACCTGCGAGCTCACCGAGCCCCGCATGTTCAACCTGATGTTCAAGACCTTCATGGGCCCGGTGGAGGAGTCGGCGGCGGTGATCTACCTCCGCCCCGAGACCGCCCAGGGGATTTACGTCAACTACCAGAACGTGCTCAACGCCTCGCGCCAGCGGGTGCCGTTCGGCATCGCCCAGATCGGCAAGGCGTTCCGCAACGAGATCACCCCCGGCAACTTCATCTTCCGGACCCGCGAGTTCGAGCAGATGGAGATGCAGTTCTTCGTGAAGCCGGGGACCGACGAGGAGTGGTTCGAGCGCTGGAGGGAGTGGCGCATGGCCTGGCACCATTCCATGGGCCTGGCCCCCGCGAAGCTGCGCTGGCACCCGCACGGCCCCGGGGAGCTGGCCCACTACGCCAAGGCGGCCTACGATATCGAGTACGAGTTCCCCTTCGGCTGGAACGAGATCGAGGGCATCCACAACCGGGGCGATTTCGACCTGGGCCGGCACCAGGAATTCTCGGGGAAGAAGCTGGAGTACTTCGACCAGGCCGCCAACGAGCGGTACCTGCCGTACATCGTGGAGACGTCGGCCGGCGCCGACCGGGTGACCCTCACCCTGCTGGTGGACGCCTACCGGGAGGAAGAGGTCGAGGGCGAGACCCGTGTGGTGCTCGGCTTCCACCCGGGTGTGGCCCCGATCAAGGCCGCGGTCCTGCCGCTGGTGAAGAAGGATGGCATGCCGGAACGGGCCGAACGGATTTATCACGACCTCAAGCGGAGCTTCCCCTGCTTCTATGACGACAGCGGCGCGATCGGCCGCCGCTACCGCCGGATGGACGAGGCGGGAACCCCGTTCTGCTGCACCGTGGATGGCCAGACCTCCACCGACGGCACCGTGACGATTCGCGAGCGCGACACCATGACCCAGGTCCGGGTGCATGAGGACCAGCTGCTGGGCTGGATCCGGGAGCGGCTGGTCTAGCCGCTCCGCTCCAGCCGGGACGGACTGCCCGCCCACCGTCTCAACCCGAAACTTTCGCCCGGGTCGGGCGTATCACCCCCCAGACCCAACACCCTCCAGGAGTCTTCCGATGCGCCTGCAGCTCGCCTGGGGGCTACTTGTCGCGGCGGCCACCCCGCTCGCCGCCCAGCAGCCCGCACAGCTCGACACCACCGCCCTCACCACTGCCCAGCGCGCCGCCCTCCGGGTGGCCAGCGTGCGCCTGACCGGAGACTCCATCCGGGTCACCGTGGGCGATACCCTGCAGATCTCGGCCGCGGCATTCGATGCCGCGGGCAATCCCGTCACCGGGGCGCGCATCCTGTACAACGTGGGTGGCCGGGAGGCGGTGCTGGTGGGGTCTGACCGGCTGGCGGCGACCAAGCCGGGCCGGTCGGAGGTGCGCGCCTTTGTCATCAGGCCGGCGCCGCCCGGTACCCGCGCCACGATGATCAGTGCCACCGTGCCACTGGTGGTGACCGACATGCCGGTGACCAGCGTGGAGATCCGGCCGGCGGAAGGCATCCTGTACGCGGGGACGACGCTGCAATTCGTGGCCCGGGCGCTGGTTGCCGCGGGCCGGGAAAGCGAGGACGCCGAGCTGGTCTGGAGCACCGATCGTCCGCGGGTTGCGACGGTGGATCGCTTCGGGCAGGTGACGGGAATCGTAGCCGGGACGGCGACCCTCACGGTCAAGGCCGGCAACGTCAGCGCCAGCCACCGCCTGACCGTGGCGGCGAACCCGATCGCGCAGCTTCAGGTCAGCGGCAGCCCCGACCGCGCCCGCACCGGCGACGTGATCCGCCTCCGGGTGGAGGCGCTCAATGCCCAGGGCCGGCCCGTGCCCGGGGTGGTGCCGGCCTGGACCGTGAGCGGGGTGCAGACCGGGGACGATCTCGGTGCCCGGGTGTGGGCCGACGGCGCCTTCGTGGCCGAGGAGCCGGGGCTCTACACCGTCATCGCGACGGTGGGCCAGCGCTCGGCCCGGACCACGATCAAGGCCGATCCCCGCGCCGCGGGCCGGCCGGTCAAGCTGGTGGGCCGCGGACTGCAGACCGACCACTCCACCAGCGAAGTCCACGTCTGGGGCAAGAATGGGCGAGACTTTGCCTACCTGGGCACCCACGCGGCGGGGGTGCGTCCCAACGTGACCGGCAACGTGGTGTTCGTGTATGACGTCACCGACCCCGCCAAGCCGGTGCTCACCGACTCGCTGATGGTGAACGCGAGGGTGATCAACGACGTGCTGGTGAATGCCGAGGGCACGCTCGGCGTCCTGACCCGGGAAGGCGCGGCCGACCGCAAGAACGGGCTGGTGGTGCTGGACGTGGCCGACCCGGCCCATCCGAAGATCCTCTCCGAGTTCACCGACAGCCTCACCTCCGGCATCCACAACACCTGGTTCTACCAGAACATGGTGTACGTGACCAACGACGGCACCGGGGCGCTGCACATCATTGACCTCTCCGATCCCAAGGCGCCGAAGCACGCTGGCCGCTGGGAGACCGGAGACCCGAACAACCGCTACCTGCATGACGTCTGGGTCCACAACGGCATCATGTACCTCTCCTACTGGAATGATGGGGTGCAGATCCTGGACGTGGGCGGGCTCAACCGTGGCGGAACGGCGGAGAAGCCGGTGTTCGTGTCGAAGTTCGCCTACCCGATCGGCAACACGCATAACGTCTGGCGCGACCGGAACTACCTCTTCATCGGCGACGAGATTTTCGGCTGCCCGCAGTGCATCAACGGGCCGCGCGGCTACGTGCACGTGGTGGACCTGAGCGATATCGAGCATCCGGTGGAGGTGGGAAAGTTCGAGGTGCCGGAGGCGGGCGCGCACAACATGTGGGCCGAGGATGGCAAGCTCTACATCGCCTACTACCAGGGCGGGCTCCGGATCGTGGATATTTCCGGCGACCTGCGGGGCGATCTCTACCGGCAGGGGCGGCAGATCGGGTATTTCCACACCGCCAACGACAAGGGCTTCACCCCCAATGCGCCTATGGCGTGGGGGCCGCAGCCCTACAAGGGGAACATCTTCATCTCCGATATGCACAGCGGTCT
>JBJXFH010000169.1:0-5413 GCA_046155365.1 Acidimicrobiales bacterium
CCGGAGATCGTGCGCCGTCGGGCCGCCACACCCAGCAATCGACTGAACCCCTCCCGATCCTCCGACAGCCCCGCCAGCGTCTCGACCGCATCGATGATCGGATCCATCCCTCGATGGGTGGCGTCAAGGTGGACCACCAAGGGGCAGCCGGCTCGCTCGGACCGTCAACGCGCAGCACGATCTGTGTTCCCACCCACGGTCGCGCTCCGCCGATCATGACCGCAGACACTATTGGCAGCCGGCCGGGCCGAGGGTCACGCCCTGCGAGACACGTAAAAGTTCTCCATCACGTTGCCCGGTAACGTATTGATAACCAGATCCCCGAACCCGGCGCGAGTGAAGATTTCACGGGCCTTCTGCACACCCCACATCGCTCCCAGACCGTCACCACCATCGGCCAGGGACACCGTCATGCAGATCTGACAGGAAATCCCGTAGAGAAACGGGCCCAATGGATGATCGAGATTCTCCCCCAGATGACTCGACGCCCGGATATCGCTGCACAGCCAGTAACCGCCCGGTCGTAAGGCGCGGTATACGCCGTTCACCATCGCTTGAGGGTCCGCTTGATCGTGCACCGCGTCGAAGGTGGTGATGAAATCGAAGTCCCGGTCCACCTCCAGGCGAGCTGCGTCACGGACCTCGAAGCGCACATTGGGAAGACCCCAACTTGCGGCCTCGGCACGGGCCACCTCGAGCGCTTCTTGGGAAATATCGAATCCGACAAAGCGGGAGTTCGGGAACGCCCGACCCATGACGTTGACGGCGCGACCGCTGCCGGTGCCCACATCGGCCACGTCGATCCCGCGCTCCAGATCAGCGACGATCCCTGGTACCAGCGGCAGGATCTGTTCCACGAGCTGGGTGTCGAACACGGCACCAGTCAGCTCCCGCATCACGTCGTGGACACGGTGATAGGCACCCCAGGGCACCCCACCACCGCTGCGGAACTTCTCGACCAGATCGTCCTCCACGCCGGACAACATCGACACGATTTGGGTGTACGCCGCAACGTTGTCGGGCACCAGCGGCCCGAGTGCAGAGCGCGGCGTGCTCCGGCGGCAGCAGGTAGGCGTCTTCGTGGGCGTGGTAGTCCACCACACCGGCGGTGACCATCACTGCCAGCCACTCCCGCACGTAACGCTCCTGCAGGCCTCCAACCGCGGCGATGGCCTCCGATGTGGCCGGCCTGGCCCTGTCCCCCAGAGCGTCGAATAACCCCACCCGGTGCCCGATGCTCATCGACGTGACGGTCAGCGCGTTGTTGAGCATGGTCATCAATTGCTGACCGAAGGCCTCGATCTTTGCCAGGTCCGGGTCCACCTCGGTAATCACCGGGACTCCCCCCTCAGACTCCGCCACCACAGGCTCCCGTTCATGGTCATGACAGGAACCATGACCCACCCGAAGCCGCGTTACATCGGCCAGATGGCCGACGGATCCACATCATCCCGCAGCGCGGGCCGGGTCAGCGATGTTGGTGGTGGTGATGTTGATGATGATGTTCAATGCCTTGGGCGTAGGCGGCTTCGAAGCGTGGCACCAGTCCGTCCCAGGACAGCTCGGCGTGGGCGTGGGCCAGGGCGTTGGCGCCGCGCCGGGCGATCTCACCGGGGTGGTTGACCGCGCTCACCAAGGCACCGGCCAGGGCGTCGGTGTCATCGGGCGCCACCAGCCAACCAGTGGGACGGGCCGGGTCCAGATTGACCATGGAGAGCAGACCGCCGCTGGCACAGGCGATGATCGGCAGACCCACCGCCATCCCTTCCAGAGGTACCTGAGGGTATGGATCATCAACGGAGGGCACCACCAACGCGTCGCACGCCGCCAACGCCCGGGGCAGGTCGTCATGGCCGCGCCAACCGGCGAAGAAAATGCCATCGGCGCCCACCGACTCCGCCACGGTAACGGGGTGCTCACCCTCCCATTCGCCGGGGTGACCGCCCCAGATGACCAGCGACGTGGGACGGGTGAAACTCTCCCGGGCCAGGGCGAAGGCACGAATGAGGGCCGGTACCCGCTTGAACAACAGAAAACGCCCGACAAACAGCAGCACCGCATGATCGTTCTGGTCGGGCTGGTCGGGCTGGTCGGGCTGGTCGGGTTGAGGTTGGTGATCGCCCTCGCCCAGCAGCCGGTCCAGGTCTGCCTCGCGGTAGGCCACAGCGCCCGGGCCGCCCGTTTCAGACCAACCCCTCGGATCTTCAACCAACACCCGCCGGAACAGGGCCCGACGCGAACCGGGCTGGCGGGGGTGGGGCTGAAATCGTTCGATATCAACACCATTGGGGATGACCGTGACGTCCTGCGCCTCAACCCCCAGCACGGCGATGGCGGCATCACGATTCTGCGGCGAGACCGTGATGAGATGGTCCGCGGCACGCGCCTGGCGGGTCAACTGTTGGTCCCAGAAATCCCCGTGGCGCCACGACGCCCAACGAGTGGTGTGATAAAGCTCCAGTTCGGCGGGGTCGAGACACTGTTCAGGATCGGCCAGGCGGGGCGCGTCGCCAGCCATGGTCACCAACGTCTCGTTCAGCTTGGCGGCGATCACCACTCGCTGCCGGATGGCTTCGATCATCTTCAACTCGGTGCCGTGGAGGTGCACCACCCGAGGCAGCTGCGGCCAGTGCAGCCCGGCGGTGTCAAATTGCGGCGTGAGATGGTGCAAGTGGAACAGCTCGGCTGAATCGGCACCTGCCACCCGCAACGGATGTTCCCACACCGCGGCGAGATGCCCGGCGAGGGACGGATCCACCGACGCCATCACCACATCAGGCACGTCAGCACGGTCCTCATAAGAGGGGTGCATCGGCGTTGGGGCCGCGATGGCGTTCCCGCCTGACGCGAAGGCGCGGGCAGCGTCGGAGTAATCGAGAAAATGCACATCGAGACCTTCGAAAAAAGTGGGGGCGTGGGTCTGGTTCCCTGGGCCGCCCAGCGAACCGGCCGCCAACGAGACCGGCCTGCCGCCCCTGACCAGCGCCGGACTCAAGTAGCGCACCACATACGCCGCCCCTCCTCTCGGGAAGAACAGCAGACCCATCACAACCCGTCCACGCGCCATCGACTCACCCTACGAGGCAATCTGCTCCTGCCCGGGGTCAACCCTGAGCGCAGTAGAGCGCCGCGGCCACGACCAGGCACCATACCCACCCCGTCCGGAGAGCTCAGGGCACTCGCTGTGGAGGACAGCGGTGGCAGCGGACGGGCCGTGGTGCTGCTGCACGGATGGCCGCTGTCGAGCGCATCGATCAAACTGCAAATCCCAGCCCTGGCCGTGGCACGGCTATTCGAATGACAATCTGGCCGAGGACGAGGACCCCCTTTTATGACCAGTTCACCACGCAATTCTTTTCAGTGAAGCAGTGAACAGCGTGCTAACGGTAACCGGGGAACAGCGCCAGGAGGCACTGGCGTTGTGCAAGCAAGCGAACAAGAAGGCCGCCTTGGCGTGCATGACGTCCTTTGGCACCACGGCCTCCGCCGGCTATCCCGGCCATCAGCTCGTCGTCCGAAGGTAGCCTGGGGGGCATGGATGCTTCGAGCCGGCCGTTGTTCGATTTCGACAACTCCTTCGTTCGCGAGGTGCACGGCCTGTATGAACCGTGGCAAGCCGAACCGGCCCCCGATCCGCAGTTGCTGGTGCTCAATGACGCACTGGCGCAGCAGTTGCGGCTGGACCCTGGCCGTCTGCGGAGCGCCGACGGTGTGCAGGCCCTGACCGGTAACGCCACCGTAGAGGGATCCCAGCCGGTGGCCCAGGCCTACGCCGGCCACCAGTTCGGCGGGTTCTCGCCCCGCTTGGGGGACGGGCGGGCATTGTTGCTGGGTGAGGTGCACGACGGGGACGGGCATCGCCTGGACGTGCACCTCAAGGGCTCTGGTCGCACGCCGTTCGCCCGCGGGGGTGACGGGAAGGCCGCCGTGGGTCCGATGCTGCGGGAGTACCTCATCAGCGAGGCCATGCACGCCCTCGATATCCCCACCACCCGCTCGTTGGCGGTGGTCGCCACCGGAGAAAAGATCCAGCGTGACACCATGCTGCCTGGTGCGGTCCTGACCCGGGTCGCCGCCAGCCACCTACGCGTCGGCTCCTTCCAGTTCGCCGCCGCCCATGCGGACCCGTCACTGCTGGAGCGATTGGCCGATTACGCCATCGCCCGCCACTATCCCGATACGCGTCATGCAGATAATCTGTATTTGAGCTTTTTCGAACGGGTATTGCAAGCGCAGGCGGAACTGGTGGCGAAATGGATGTTGGTGGGGTTCGTCCACGGGGTTATGAACACCGACAACATGACCATTTCCGGTGAAACCATTGATTACGGCCCGTGCGCCTTCATGGACCGATTCGATCCTGCCACGTTGTTCAGCTCCATCGACCATCAGGGCCGGTACGCCTACGGCAACCAACCCCAGATGGCGCAGTGGAACCTGGCCCGACTGGCGGAAGCGCTGCTGCCGTTGATCCACCCCAACCCCGACACCGCGGTGGAGTTGGCCACCGCCGTGCTGCACACCTTCCCCGAGCGCTATCTGGACGCGTGGTCAACCGGCATGCAGGCCAAGATGGGCCTTGGCGACAAGCAACCCGGGGACGCTGAACTGGTCGATGAATTGTTGACGCTCATGCACGAACAGCGGGTCGATTACACGTCATGCCTGCGATCGTTGGGGGCTGCGGTATCCGGTGACGAAACTTCGGTGCTGGCCCTCTACGGCGGCGGCACGGGTCTCGGTGGCATCGAAGCCTGGCTGGCCCGTTATCAGCAACGGGTGTTGTCCGGCGGTGTTCCGGCCGGCACGGTCACCGAAGCCATGAACCGGCTCAACCCCATCTACATTCCCCGCAACCATCTCGTTGAGGACGCGCTAAACGCCGCCACCGACGGGGACATCGGCCCCTTCGACCAACTGGTTGAGGTCCTCATGCACCCCTTCGAGGAGCGGCCGGGACTCGAGCACTTCGCCACCCCGGCCACCCCCAGCGCCGTACCATACCGTACGTTCTGCGGCACCTGAGCGCCACCCCTCGCTCCAGCCTGGCCCGATACGGCTCCCGGTGAAGCAGATCCCCGCGCTGACCACGACGGGCACCGCGTCACCCGGCCGGGGTGGCGCGGGCCGGCGAACGTTGTCAGCTGCCGAGGGTTGAGATGGCCTGAGCCCAGCGCACGAACTTGTTGTTGGCGAGATCGCCGATTGTTTTGATACCGAGCGCCTTGGCGAGGGCCTCCCCATCGGCGTCGGAGACACCTTGCAGAGCAGTGACTGGCGCCTTAGCCAGCTCAGCGAAGCTCATTTGTTCGTATTCCTTGTCGAGGAACTTGCTTACATCAGCCATCAAAGCTCTTTTCCGTCTGGCTCGTAGTCGGTGGCACCCGTTTTAGCTGACCCCGCCCTCCGCGGC
>JBJXFH010000176.1:0-68419 GCA_046155365.1 Acidimicrobiales bacterium
GTCATCGCCTCCAGGGCGCTGGTATCGAACTGGCTGGGCTGGCGCATGTTCCGCAACCGGAAACTGGTCAGCGGCGGATGGGCCATCACCCCGGTGGCCTTCAGCAGGTCCCCGACCAGGGCCGCGGCGGCCAAGAGGGGGACCGGAACCCGCCGGTTGGCTGGCGCCCCGTCGGCGGCGGCGATGGTGTCCGCCCAGGCCCGGATGGAGTACCGCTGATAGTCGGTGAGGTACACCACCTGCCCGTCGAAACGATCGGTGGCGAGCAGCCGCTGCAGTTGGAACACGGTGTTGCCCACGAAGCCCAGCGCCTTGTCGATCTCGGCGAAGCCGGGGTGCACGAACCGGCGTTGCCGCACGGCCTGGAAGAACGGCCGGTAGGGCTGATCGAACCACGGCCCCCAGATGGAGCTGAGCCGGGCCAGCACCCAGGCCGGGCCGCCGCCGGGACGGGCCCGGACCAGTTCCTCCATGTGCTGTTTGGATCGCCCGTAGACCGTGGTGGGGCAGAAGTCCTGATCATGGCGGGGTTGGTAGCCGTAGCGGCACACCAACATCGACGAGGCGATCACCACCCGCTCACAGGTGGTGGGTGCCAGCGCCGCCAGCAGGTTGGCGGTCCCGTCGGTGTTGACGGCGTAGTCCTGCTCGGTGGATCCGTCGAGGTCGGTACGGGCGCCGAGGTGGAGGGCGTGGGTGGGCTGGAACGCCGCCACCGCCGCCGCCAGCGCGCCGGCGTCGAGAAGGTCAACCTGCTGGAACGCGGGCTGCGGGGACCCGGCCGGGCCCGGGCCCGACCCCGACCCTGGTCGTGGCGGTTGGCGGTCCAGACCCAACACCTCATCGCCGCCGGCACGGAAGTGGGCCACGGCGTTGCTGCCGATGAATCCGCTACTGCCGGTGATCAGCACCCGGCGGGTCACGAGCGGGCCACCTGACGGATGAGGGTGGCGGTGGCGGTGCCGGCGGCGGCCCAGGAGTAGCGACCGGCGTTGACCAGGCCAGCGTCACGTAACTGCTGGCGTCGATGGTGGTCATCGAGCAGCACGGTCATGGCCGCCGCCAGTGACGCCGGGTCACGATGATCGAAGAACTGCGCCGCCTCCCCCACCACCTCGGGCAGGGCGCCGCCACGGGAACAGATCAGCGGCACCCCCAGCGCCTGGGCTTCCAACGCCGGCAAACCGAACCCCTCGTAGGCGGAGGGTTGGATGGCGGCCACCGCTCCCCGGTAGGCCCGGACCAGCTGCTGATCGGAGACGCCGCCCAGGGCCACCAGCGAACCGGGGTCCCCGTAGCGGGCGGTGGCCTCCGCCAACAGCCCGTAGGGGTCACTGCCGATCACCGCCACCTGCGCCGGCTGGGCCCGGGTACCGTTGAGTTGGCGCAGCGACGCCGCCACCGTGTCGATGTTCTTGTTGCGGGTCACCGAGGCCACGATCAGGAAGTACGGCGCCCGCAGCGCTGCCAGCCCAGGCCCAGGCGGGTCAGCACCGGAAACCTCAGCACCGGAAACCTCAGCACCGGAAACCGCAGCACCGGAAACCTCGAGCGCCGCCTGCAGCAGGCCGGGCCGCACCGCCTCGTGGATCACGGTGATCTTGTTGCGCGACCCCGCCACCAGCTCGGCCAGATCCGCCCCGGTGGTGGCCGACACGGCGATGACCGCCCGACTGGCACGGCAGGACATGGTGGTACCGATGCGGTAATACAGCCGGCGGAAGCGGGTGAGGGCCTCCGGACAGCGGGCGTAGTACAGATCGTGCACGGTGGTGATCTTGGGGGTGGGTCCCAGCACCGGGCAGACGTAGCCCGGGTTGAGCAGCACCTGCAGGCGGTGGCGGCGGGCCTGCAGCGCCAGCACCGTCTGCTCCCACGCGATGCGGGTCAGCACCGAGCGGAACGGGCGATGGGCCACCACCTGGACCCGACCGACCAGGTCCTTGGGCACCGTGGCCCCCGCGGTGTACAGCACCAGGTCCAGATCAGGTTGTTCGGCGAGCTCGCCCACCAGCGACCAGGCGTAGACCCCGGTGCCGCTGGGCTGGTCCGAATCCAAGAACGTGAGGTTCACCCCCACCCGGACGGTGTCGCCCGAGCCGGCGGGCATCGGGGCATCTGGTGCACAAGCTGAGCGGTCCACGGCCGTCGCCGAGGCTACCCCCTGGGGGTGGGACCGCTCCGCGACCCGGCGTTACCGTCCCAGCGTTACAGACCGAGACGACTGGCGAAGTACGGGGCGGTGAGCGACAGCCCGTCGCGCAGCAGGACGAGGGGCTCGAAACCGATCGTGGCCCGGGCCAGGGTGAGGTCCGGCTTGCGTTGGGTGGGGTCGTCCATGGGCAGCGGCTCGAAGACGATCTCGGAGCGCGAACCGGTGACCTCGAGCACCAGTTGCGCCAGCTCCAACAGGGTGAACTCCCGGTCGCTGCCGATGTTCATGGGCCCCACGTAGTCCGAGTCCAGCAGCCCCACGATGCCGCGCACCTCGTCGCTGACGTAGGTGAAGCTGCGGGTCTGGGTGCCGTCCCCGTAGATGGTCAACGGCTGGTCGCTCAGCGCCTGGACCAGGAAGTTTGACACCACCCGGCCGTCCTCGGGGCGCATGCGGGGCCCGTAGGTGTTGAAGATCCGCACGATCCGCACATCCACCCCGTGGCTGCGGTGGTACGCCATGGTCATGGCCTCGGCGAAACGCTTGGCCTCGTCATACACCCCGCGAGGGCCAACGGGGTTCACGTGACCCCAGTAGGTCTCCGGCTGGGGGTGCACCTGGGGATCCCCGTACACCTCCGAGGTGGAGGCCAGGAAGAACTTGGCGCCCTTGTCCCGGGCCAGGCCGAGGCAGTTGTGGGTACCCAGCGCCCCCACCTTGAGCGTTTGGATCGGCAGCTCCAGATAGTCCTTGGGCGACGCCGGGGAGGCGAAGTGCATGATGGCGTCCACCGGGCCGGGAACGTGCACGAACCGGGTGACGTCGTATTTGACGAAGCTGAACCCTTCTTCCCCGATGAGGTGTTCGATGTTGGTCATGGACCCCGTGACCAGGCTGTCGATGACCACTACTTCGTCGCCGCGGCGCAACAGAAACTCGCTCAGGTGCGAGCCCAGGAACCCCGCGCCGCCGGTGACCACGATCCGGGCCATGGGTCAGGCCCGGCCGATGCCCTGGTAGCTGAACCCACGGCGCAAAAGGGCCGAGCGGTCCAGGTGGTTGCGGGCGTCAACCACCTGCGGGCGGGCCATGACCTCGCGCACCTTGTCCATGTCCAGCCATTTGAACTCGTCCCACTCGGTGAGTACCACCAACACGTCGGCACCCTCGCAGGCGGCGTAGGGGTCAGGGCAGACCTCGATGTCGAGCCCGGCGATGGGTTTGCTGATGGCCGGATCGTAGGCCCGGATCTGCGCGCCGCGGGTCAGCAGCCGGGAGATGATCTCCAGCGATGGTGACTCCCGCAGATCATCGGTGCGGGCCTTGAAGGTGAGGCCCCATACGGCCACCTTGGGGGGTTGAGCGGCGCTGTCGGTGGCTCGTGTTCCCCCGGCGGCCCGCAGCACCTTCTCCGTGACCCGGGCGAACTGCTCGTTGTTGACCGCCACCACCCCTTTGAGCAGGTGGAAGTCATACCCGTGGTGCTCGGCGATGGCCACCAGCGCCAGGGTGTCCTTGGGGAAACAGCTGCCACCCCAGCCGGGGCCGGGTCGCAGGAACTCGTGCCCGATGCGCTTGTCGTAGCCCATGCCCAAGATCACGTCGTTGACGTCGGCGCCGACCGCTTCGCAGATGGCGGCCACGGCGTTCACGAAGCTGAGCTTGGTGGCCAGGAAGGCGTTGCAGGCGTACTTGATGGTCTCCGCCGAGGCCGGGTCGGTGACCATCAGCGGTGCCGGCACCCCCACGTACAGCGACGCTACCCGCACCGCGGCGGACTGGTTGTCGGCGCCGATGACCACCCGGTCGGGATGCAAGAAGTCATCCACGGCGGCACCCTCCCGCAGAAACTCGGGGTTGGACACCACTGAGACGTCGGGTCTTCCCAGGGCCCGTTCCACAACCTTGGTGGAGCCGACGGGGACCGTGGACTTGTTGATGACGACGGCGTCCGCCGGCAGCACCGGGCCGATCTGGCGGGCGGCGGCTTCGATGTAGCTGAGGTCGGCGGAACCGTCAGCGCCCTGCGGGGTGGGTACGCACAGGTACACGAACTCGCACTCCGCAGCGGCGGTGGCGGCACCGATCACGAAGCTCAGCCGACCCGAGGCCCGGCCCTCCTCAACCACCCGGTCCAGGCCCGGCTCCAGGATGGGGATCTCGCCCTTGTTGAGCCGGTTGACCTTGTCCACGTCGATATCGGCGCAGATCACCTCATGACCGAGGTGCGCGAAACACGCCCCGGTGGTGAGGCCGACATATCCCGTGCCGATGACGGCGATCTTGCTCATCTGTTCCTGTCCATACTTGTCTCGCTCATACTTGTCTCGCTCGCCTTGTCTCGCCCGGCTGTTTCGCCCGGCTGTTTCGCCCGGAGCGTTGTGCCCGGCTACCGGACGGCGGTCTCGGATGCTGCTTGCTGGATCCGCCAGAACCCGCGCCGACGCTGCTCCTGTCTACCAGCGGGCGGGTGGAAACCGACGCCAACCTCCGTCGTGCCCGGGGCGTCGCGGCGCTGTCGGGGCGGTTCGGGAGGGGGCGCGTTCGGATCGGGAGTCGATGTTGGATGTGCGGGTGTCCAGCCAAGCCGATATCGACGTAGGGGTCATCCCCCAACGAAAGGCATTTCGGTGCGGGCTCGGTGCCTCAGCGACAGTCCGCGGCGGCGGCCTCGGACCCCGGAACGACGCCGTAACGGGTGGTGGAGGTGACCGGGGCGGTGGTGGTGGTGGCCCCGGGCGACGGTGTCGTGGTTGTGGTGGTGGCGGCGGGAGCAGGTTGGTTGTTGACGCCCCGGAAGTCGTTCCCGGTGGTGACCTCGATCAGGCCGTCGGTCAACTCGGGAGCCTCGATCAATTGGGCGCCGGCAGTGAGGAACCGCACCAGGTACTCGGCATGGGGGCGTTGTTCGGGGGCGAAACGGATTGTGGTGCGGGCCAGACCCTGGGGATCGGCGTCCCCGATGCCGGCCACATCGAAACCGACCTCGGCCAGGGCGTCACCGGTGGTGGTGCCTTCCATCTGACGGCCGGTGCCGTTGAGCACCCGCACGCCGATCTCCGCGGGGTCCGGCTCGGTGGCCACCGCACCTCGGAAGATATCCAGGATCGGCTCGGACTCACCGTCGATGGTCCGTACCACGGAGATCTCGCCCACCGAGTCGATCACCACCGGCAGCGAGTAGGTCTCCAGCCGGGCGGGATCAAAGTTGCGGAACTTGGTGCCCAACGCCACCAGGTCATCCGCACCCAGCCCGTCATCAAGGACCACCGCCTGCAGACCGGTGTTGACCAGGCGATTCAGCGTGAAGGGGTTCCGCACGCCCTTGGCCACCGCCCGGCCCAGGGCTTTGCGGATGAAGTCCTGCTGACGGCTGATGCGGCCCAGGTCAGCGGTGGGGTCATAGATCCACTCCTCGCTGTCGGCGTCGTAGTACTCGTAGTACCGGGATCGGGCGTAGGCCAGGGCCTGGGTGCCGTGCAGGGTGACGCAGCCCGGCTCGGCGATGTCCAGCCCGGTGTACTCGTCCCGAACCGGCGTCCCGAAGTACACCTTGACCCCGTCCACCACATCGACCAGCTGCTCGAACTGGGCGAAGTCCACCTGCACGTAGTGGTCCAACGGGATGCCGAAGTTCTCCTGGATGGTGTCGATCAGGGTGGCCGGCCCGCCCACGGTGAGGGCGGCGTTGATCTTGTCGTTGCGGCCGGTGCCCGCGATTTCCACCCACAGGTCCCGGGGGAAGGACACCAACGCCACCCGGTCCTGTTCCGGCATGATCCGCAGCACCATGATGGTGTCCGAGCGCAACCCGCCGATGCCCTGCTCGTCCCGTTCGGCGCGGCGGGGGTCATCCGCGGGCAGCCCGTCGGCCACGTCCACCCCCACCATGAGGATGTTCATGGGCTGGGTGGCCACGTCCAGATTGTCGTTGCCGGTGAGGGCGTGGGAGAGCCGGACATGTTGGATCTGTCCGGTCTTGCTGTCCACGTAGAACAGCGCTCCGGCCGAGGCGAAACAGGCCAGCGTCACCAGCATGCACAGGCTCAGGAACAGCCGCTGCGGCCAGGTACGGCGCAGTTTCACCCCCGCCGGGACGGACAACATGGGTCACGACGCTAGCGGTGGCCGCTCGCTCGAGCGGTTGATGGCATGGGTTGCTGCACCCGGCGTTGACCGGTCCCCAACGCGGCGGCACCCCCCCTTACCAATTCCGACCCTGAGATGAAATTGCATGAAATACATCGAAGCGCGAAGACCCTGGCGGTTTTTGGACACGTACATCTGCACCGGAACCCCGAATCTCGACAATCCGTGGCGGTCGCAACGTTCAGCGTCGACATTTGACCCCATGTCCGGCCGGCCGGTGTCCAAAAACCGCCAGAATCTCGCGAACCACCGGCTGACCGAGCCCTCCATCGTGCGCCCCGCCCCGTGCTGTCACCGGGAGTCGGGGAGGCGGAGCTGGTCAGGCCAGGCGCAGATGGGTGATGTCAGCGGCGGCGAACGGTCGCCGCTCACCGTTTATGTCCACCACGAGCTGCCCGTCGGCGGCGATGTCCACCGCGGTGCCCACCAGCGGGCCGTCAGCCAACTCGACCCGGACCCGCCGACCGAGCGTGGCCGAACGTTGCCGGCAGCGCTCCAGCAACCGTTCGGGCCCACCGGGGCCTTCCAGTAGCCGCAGCTCGGCCTCGAGGCCCCGCACCGAGGCCAACGCCAGCGCCACCCGGTCCACCTCCCCGCCGGCGACCTGGTTGAGGGCCACCGCGGTGTCGGCGAGCTCGGCGGGAACCTCAGTGGGCCAGTTGACGTTCATGCCGATGCCGATGACCAGCGCTTCCACCCGCCCGCCGCGCACCGAGGACTCCGCCAGCACCCCGGCCAGCTTGCGGTCGGCCACGAAAAGGTCGTTGGGCCACTTCAAGCCCACGTCAACCCCGGCCACCTCGAAGCAGGCCTCGGCGGCGGCCAAGGACAGGGCCATGGTGAACAGGTGCAGCTGCCCGGGCGCTACGTCCGGGAACAGCCGTACCGACATCAGCAGTGAGCCGCCGGGCGGATCGAACCAGCTCCGGCCCTTGGTCCCACGGCCGGCCGTCTGATGGTCCGTGATCAGCACCGCGGGCCCGGCCCCACCGGAAACCGCGGCACCGGCGCGCAGTTCCTCGAGGAGATCCCGGTTGGTGGACCCGGTCTCCGCCACCCAGTCCACCTGGGCGAAACGGGTGTCGGCCAGGCCTGCCCGCAGCGCTGTAACCCGCTCCACCAGTGGCATCGGGGACGCTGCAGGGGTGGGTGGTCTCGCCTGAGGGTCCTCCGAGCGACTATCCATGTGGTGTGCTTTCTGAGGTGCAGTCTCCCACCGGTCAGTCATCGGGGCCTTTCTCTAGCAGGCTCTTTTCCAAGGTGCTCATCGCCAATCGGGGCGAGATCGCGGTACGCGTAATCAGGGCCTGTCGTGAACTCGGCATTCCCACCGTGGCGGTCTACTCCGAATTGGACCGGGAGGCACTGCACGTGCGCCTGGCCGATGAGGCGTACGCGCTGGGTGGGCGAACCGCCGCCGAGAGCTACATCAACACCGAGGCCATCCTCGATGTGATCCGTCGCAGCGGCGCCGACGCGGTGCATCCGGGGTACGGGTTCTTTTCCGAGAACGCCGATTTCGCCCGGGCCATCACCGACATGGGGGTGACCTTCATCGGTCCCCCGCCCGAGGCCATCGTGGTCATGGGCGACAAGATCTCCGCCCGGCTGGCGGCGCAGCGCGGCGGCGTGGCTGGCGTTCCCGGCACCACCGAGTTCATCACCGACCCCTCCGAGGTGGTGGAGTTCGGCAAGACCCATGGCTACCCCATCGCCATCAAGGCGGCCTATGGCGGCGGCGGGCGCGGCATGAAGGTGGTGCCCGACGAGGCCTCGGTGCAAAGCGCCATCGACTCCGCCCAACGGGAGTCCAAGGCGTACTTCGGCCGTGACGAGATCTACATGGAGCGGTACCTCACCAAGCCCCGCCACATCGAGATCCAGGTGTTCGGTGACCACCACGGCAACTACGTGTACCTGGCCGAGCGGGATTGTTCCGCCCAGCGACGCCACCAGAAGCTGATCGAAGAGGCTCCCGCCCCCGGGCTGCCCGATGACATCCGCCGCCAGATGGGCGAGGCCGCGGTGGCGGTGGCCCGGGCCTGCGGGTACTACAACGCGGGGACCTGCGAGTTCCTGTACGAGGACGGTGGGTTCTTCTTCTTGGAGATGAACACCCGGCTGCAGGTGGAGCACCCGGTCACGGAGATGGTGACCGGGCAGGACCTGGTGGAGTGGCAGTTGCGGGTGGCTGCCGGTCAGCCGCTGCCGTTGAGCCAGGATCAGATCGAGCTGCGCGGGCACGCCATTGAGGTGCGCATCAACGCCGAGAACCCCACCGGCGGCCGTTTCCTGCCCTCCCCCGGGCCCATCACCAAGCTGCGGGCCCCTTCCGGGTACGGCACCCGCTGGGACGGCGGCTATGAGGCCGGGGACGAGATCAGCCAGTACTACGACAACCTGGTGGGCAAGCTGGTCTGCTGGGGCAAAGATCGCGATACCGCCATCGCCCGCACCATCCGGGCGTTGAAAGAGTTCGAGATCGCCGGGATCCACACCACCATCCCCGCGGACATCGCCATCCTGGCCCATCCCGATTTTGCGGCAGTGGAGCATTCCACCAAGTGGGTGGAGGATGTGCTGGATCTTTCTGGTATCACCTCGGACAAGGGTGATGGTGCCGCGCCGGCCCCGGCCACCGAGGAGGGGGAAGCGCCGAGGGTCCGCCGCCAGGTTGATGTGGAGGTGAACGGCAAGAAGTTCGCCGTTGCCATGTGGGTGCCGGATGTCCCCATGGTGGTGGCCAGTGCCGGGACCGGCGGTGGGGCGAGGGCGCCTCGTGCCCGCCGGGCCACTGCCGCCGCCGGTGGTGGGGCCGGTTCGGGCTCAGTGGCGGTGCCGATGCAGGGCACCATCGTGAAGGTCCTGGTGGCCGAGGGTGACACCGTGGCCGCCGGTCAGATCGTGGTGGTGTTGGAGGCCATGAAAATGGAGAACAACATCGCCGCCGAGAAGGCCGGCACGGTCAAGGCCATCAAAGTCAAAGCCGGAGACACCGTGGGCTCCGGTGACATCGTGGTGGTCATCGAGTAGCACTCCCCCGGCCCCGGACCCGACCCGACCCGACCTACCCGGTGCGGTTATCCGCTCGAGGGGGCCGATCCGTTGGCCAGTTCGTCCCGCAGCGCCTCCCCGTGCTCGTCCAGCCGGGGTGGGCGGCGGTAGACGTTGGCCGGGGTGGCCGTGAACTTGATGGGACAGGCCAACTGCGGGGTGGGTCCGTGGTCGGCGTGCTGCACCGACACCAGCATCTGGCGGGCTTGTACATGAGGCTCATCGGCCCAGTCCGCGGCCTCGTGCACTGGCGCCACCGGGACAATACCGCCCAGTAGGTTCACAACATCCCCGGTGGTACGTGCCGCGGTCCAGGCCCGCAACTCGGCGTCGAGGCGGGCACCGTTGGCGGCCCGGCGTCCCACGGTGGCCAACGCCGGATCGGTGGCCAGGTCGGGCCGATCCATGGCCCGGCACAGGTGCAACCATTGTCCGTCGGTGAGCGCCACGATGGAGCAGTAACCGTCCGCGGTGGCGTACACCCCGGCGGGGGCCACGGCGTCGAACCGGTTCCCGGTGCGCTCGAAACGCTGGCCGCCGTAAACCCACATGGCGTGAGCCGATTCGCACAGCGACATCACCGCATCCACCATGGCCACGTCCAGGAACTGGCCCTGCCCGCTGCCTTGCGCCGCCAGCAGGGCCGACACCAGCCCCAACGCCACATGCAACCCTGGCACCAGGTCCCCCACGATGGGTCCGGCCCGCATGGGATGATCGGCGTCAGGTCCGTTGTTGGCGATGAACCCGCCCATGGCCTGAGCGATGGGGTCGAACGCCGGCCAGTCCACGTAGGGGCTGGTGCCGGTGCGGGGATCACCGAACCCGCGCAGCGCGGCATACACCATCTTGGGGTTTCGGGCGTGGCACACCTCCCAGCCCACCCCCAGGCGGTCCAACACACCGGCCCGCATGTTCTCCACCAACCCATCGGCGGTCTCCACCAACTTCAGAAAGGTCTCGCGATCGGCGGTGTCATTGAGATCCAGTGCGATGCTGCGCTTGTTGCGGTTGCGGAAGGCGAAGCGGGCACCGTAGGAGCGGGTGGTGTCATCAGGGTGGAACGGCCCGAAGAACCGGATCAGCTCCCCGGCGGGCGGTTCCACCTTGATCACGTCGGCGCCGAGGTCCGCCAGCATCAACGCCGCGTACGGCCCGGCGGCGGCGTGGGTGACATCGATGATGCGAAAACCCTGTAACGGCCCCGTCGGCCGGTCCTCCATCGGCGCAGCCCACGCCGGAGGTTGCAGGTGGGCGGGAGTTTCGTCCATGGCCCGCAGCGTGGCACATCATCGGGTGTCGGGGTGTCACTTGTGCCTGAACGCCGGCCCACGCTCAAGGTGGGGCGCTCGGCTTCCGTTGTTTTCGACGTGGCGTCCACCCTCGAACCTCGACCACTGGCGCGCCGGCATGGGTGAACCGGCATGGGTGAACCGGTGCGGGTGAACCGGTCGTGAGCCCGCCCGAGCAGACCTCGATATCGGCGCCCGCGGCGGCGCAACCGGTGTCGAGCGCGCCGCCGTCACCACCGGCCGCACCGAACCCGCCCGAGGTTGTCAACCCCGCCGCGCCGGTGGAAGGCGGGCCAATCCGATCGACGGGGTGGCGCAAGCGGATCATGGTGCTGGTGGCGCTGGTGGCGCTCACCATCATCCACAGCTCGGCGGTGTGGCCCGGCCGCATGAGCCCTGACACCATCGCCCAGATCGAAGCGTTGCGAACCGGCCGGTATACCGATTGGCACGCGCCGTTGCTCATCATGTTGTGGCGGCCACTTTGGCTCCTGGGCCTGGGTCCGGGTTGGGTCACCGCGGCCAGCACCCTGACCGTACTGGTCGGTTTGTACGGGGTACTACGCGGTATGTTACGTCGCCGGGGCGCGCTCATCGGGACCGTGGCCACCGTGGTATTCCCGCCGGTGTTGGGCTATCTGGGTTATCTGGGACGGGATCTGTGGTACGTCGCGTTCTATCTGCTGGCGCTGGCGGGCATGGCACGGCTGTGTTCGATTCGCCAGCCCATGTGGCGTCGTGCCTTGCTGGGGGCGGTGATTGGCTCGCTGTGGCTGGTGTGCGCGGCACGACAAAATGCCGCTCCCGCCGCCGGGGTGTTGCTGGTGGCCCTGCTGGGTGTTTGTGGACCGTGGCCGGCGCTGGGACGCTTTGATCGCACCACCGGCGCATCCGGTAGGTCGATGGCGGGGCGGGTGGTGCGGGTGGGGGTGGCCAGCGTGGTGCTGGTGGGCCTGGTCGGCTCGCAGCTGTTCATCCGGCGCGCCGCCGATGTGCAGACCACCCACCCCGAACAGGTCCTGTTCCTGTACGACGTGGCCGGCGTCTCACTGCACCTGCAGCAGAACCAGTTCAGCGCGGCGGTGCACCCCGCCCAGGATCTCGCCAGTATCGAGCGGAACTGGAATCCGCGGTGGGTGAACTCATTGCTCTTTAATAAGGATCCGACGTTCCCGTTTCCGTTGTCACAGGAAGCGGCGCAGGCGGTGCGCGAGGACTGGTTGCGCACGGTGGGGCGGTACCCCGGAGCGTACTTGCAGGTTCGATGGGCGCTTTGGGAACGGCAGCTCGCGTTCCACTCCCCGGCGTGGTGGGTGTATCAACCCGGTATCACCACGAACCCATGGGGCTACACAACGGCCAATCCCACACTGGACGAGCCGCTGCAACGGTACCTCCAAGCGGGCGTGGTGGACGGCGTGAACGGCGGCGGCTTTCTCTACACGCCGTGGTTCTATGTGCTCATCACGATGGTGGGGCTGGCATACCTGCGCCACAAGCACTCCGGAAGAGCGCTGCTGGGTTGGGCCTGTCTGGCGTCGCTGGTGTACCAGGCAACCGTGTTCTTCGGCGCTATGGGCACCGATTATCGGATGGTGTACCCGTCGGTGGTGGTGGCCGTCGTGGTCCTGGTGGTGGCGGCGGTGGATCTCAAGGCCAAGATCACCGGTCGGACCGCGAGGCCCGCGCCGGTCGGTCTGAGGGGTACAGCAGGATGATGGTGAGCATGCACAGCACCACCGCCACGAAGGACACCAGCCACACCCGGTCATAGGCCGCCACGGCGTCGGGCCGGTCAGCGTCCCCAATGATGGACAGCGCCCCGGCGATGCCCACCGCCCCCGCCACATTCCGTACGGTATTGAACGCGGCGCTGGCTTCTCCGTACACCGAGGCCGGAACCTGCCGCAGGATGCCGCTTTGCAATGGCGGCATGGTCGCGGCCCACGAGGCGCCGTAGAAAGCGATCGAGGGCGCCGCGGACAGCCAGTAATTGGGCGTGGCGTCAAGGAACAGCAGTGGCCAACCCAATGACACCGGTGCCCCCAGCGAACCAATGACCGCCACCCGACGAGCGCCGAAGCGGTCCACCAGGCGCCCGCCCAAGGTGGTGAACGTGAACGCGAAGATCGGCCCGATGGTCAGCGCCCCGCCGATGGCCGCTTTGTCGTAGCCCCAGATTCGGGCGAAGAACAGCGGCCAGATCAACCAGGTGGAGGTGCCCACCAGACCCATCCACCAGTTGGCCAGGTTGGCGGACCATACCGCCCGGATTTTGAACAGCTGCAGGTTGAGCAACGGTTGAGGGTGGCGTTGGCAGCGCCGGATGAAGGTGGGCAACAACACCGCGGCGCCGATGGCTGCGGCCACGATCGGCGCGCTGGTAATGCCCAGGTTGGCGGCGTTGGCCACCACGAACACCATCAAGGCGATGGCCACGGTGCCGCTGGCCGCGCCCAGCAGGTCCAACCGCCCGGTGGCGGCCGGCGCCCGGGTCTCCGCCAGCACCGGGATGCCCGCCAGCAGGGCCAACAACGCCGCCGGGGCACCGATGGCGTACAACCAACGCCAGCTGCTGGCATCGATCACCAACGCCGACAATGACGGGGCGATGATGGAGGCGATCGGTGCGGCGGAGGACCACGCGCCCACCGCGGTGCCGTGGCGGGCCTTGGGGAACAACGGCAGGATCATGGCCAGGCCCGAGGGGATGACCATGGCCGAGGCGGCAGCCCCCAGAAACCGGCCGAAGATCAGCAGGTACACATTGGGGGCCACCGCGGAGACCACCGCCGAGATGGCGAACAGCCCCAGCCCCACGTTGAACACCCGCCGCCGCCCGATGCGATCCGCCACCCGACCCGACACCAACAACAGCGACGCTGACCCGATCAGGAAGACGGTGGCGACCCAGCTGAGCGTGGAGGCCGTCTCATCAGGGAACGTCCGCCCGATGTCCTCGAAGGCAATGTTGGTGGCCGTGAGGTTGAAGGCGAACAGCACCTGCCCCGCAGCACTGATGGCCAAAGCCACCCACGCCTTGGCCGGCACCCGTTCGACCCCACGAGACGACGACGGTGCAGGTCCGTCAGCTCCACCCGGCCCGGACCTGGCGGTTTGGTCTGCTGCGGTCATGGGTGCAGTCTGCCCCGTGAACGGATCAGCCGCGAAGACCGGAACATGCCGACGAGTCGCCGAACCAGGCCCTCGGGAATGCGCTCAGCTGCGGGGCAGGAACAGGACGTCGCCGTAACGCCGCGCAAAGGCCGCCGCCAGGGCCGCTGGCTCCTCGGCGGGGCCGATCCCCCGTCTGGACACGCGGTGACCGGTATAGCCCTGCGCGGTGAGGTGGGCAATCACCTCTCGGCCGCTGGTGCCGAACTCCTGCAGGCGAGGTTCGTCGATCTCAACGAACAACGCCGGTCGATGCGCTGCCAGCGTTGCCGACGCCCCACGCAACACCCGCAGTTCCGCCCCTTGCACATCGATCTTGATCAAGCTCACCCGGCAAGCAGGCCGCCCGGCCAGCAGCCCGTCGATGGTGTGCGCCGGCACCGGTATGGCGCCCTCTAAGCCCGCTAAGCCGATGCGGTGATCGCCCGGATGATGACGGTTGACGAAGAGATGCTCGACGCCCTCATGGTCAGTGGCCACGCCTTGCACGATCTCAACCCGGCCCCCGTCGGCTTTGCGCTGCATCCGCCGGGCCAGTTGCGCCGCGTTCAGCGCTTCGGGCTCGATGGCCAACACCCGTCCTCCGGGACGCACCCAGCGAGCGAACCGAACCGTGAAGAACCCCACGTTGGCTCCGACATCCACCACCATGGTCCCGGGGGTGGCCAGGGCGCGCAGCTGTCCGATCGTACCGGCCTCCCACAACAGCTTGTACGTGCCGTAGCAAACCTCGAAGAGCGACCGGCCGGGACCACGATCCAGCCACCCCCGCTCGGCCACGGTTCCGTACGCCTTGATCAAACTGCGTTGCAGCAAGTTCGTGCTCACGATCGTTCGGCTCCGCTCGCCTCGTCAACGCTCATCGTTGAGGTTCCGCCACGATGACCCCGGGGGCCTTCACGTACAGCGCGGTCCCCATCTTGGTCCCTTCGAGCGCCTCGTAATAGAGCTTCGGGTGTCCGAAGGAGTCGATGTTGGTCAGCAGGACCATGGTGAGCATGAGCGCGCCGGCGAGCATCGGCGCCGAGCGTCGCGCCAGCGCCGTGACCACGCCCGATGGCGGATCGGAGCGGGCCTGTGCACCAATCTCCACCATCCGGTGCAGCGTGTGGGCTGCCAGCAGGTAGACCGCGGGGTACGCGGCATAGGTGAAACGCGGCATCCAGCCGATCAACTGATCACCGACACGCAAGAAGGCGACGGTGGCGAACGTGGACAGGATCAACCCACCCACCAGTACCTGCTGGGCGCGATCCCGGAGCCGCCACAGCCCGCCCAGCGCCAGGAGCACCGGAACATAGAAGAACATGCGCCACGTCATGACGGCGTAGGCGGACAGGGCCTCGGCCACGGCAGCGGGCCATTCGCTGGGGGTGCGGATGACTTCCTTCACCCGCCTGGCGGCTTCCACGGACTGCACGGCGTTGGCATTCACCACGCTCAAGTCCAAAACGTAGGTGTACAAGAACAGAAAGCCCCGGTACAGAGCGTAGGCGCCGACCAGGCTGACCAGCAGCGAGCGCCACGGCACCTTCCGGGCGATGCCGTACGCAAACAAGACCGGAAAGACAATGGTGAGATCGTAGGTCAAGGCGCAGAGCGAGACGGCCCCGGCATACAGCAAAAAATCTCGACGGCCCGGCTTGTGATCAACCAGGATCTTCTCCAGCAGGTAAAGGGCGAACAGCGGCGTGGCGTAGCCCATCAGATACATACCGGAAGTACCCACGAAGGCCGCGAACCCGCACCCGGTTGCCACCAACGCCGCGAAAATGGCCGCTACCCGCTCACCGGAAAGCCGGCGCACGAAGCCGTATCCCGCCGCCGTGGCCGCCACCCAACACAGCACGTTGAGCAGCATCCAGGCGTAGTACGAGTTGATAAAGTAACTGAACTGAGACGCCATGTAGAACCCGGCCGGGCGCCGGATCAACAGGTTTTCGGGGTCCACCGCCACGCCGTGAAAATACTGTTCGATGGCGGAGAACACCGGTTGGTCACCGATGACCACGCCGCTGCCATCCCGAAAATGCGAGGCGGTATACCACAAGTCCGGCCGCACCGACCCCTGGTAATGGGTCATGTACGCATAGGGCCCGCGGACCCCGGCGTGCAGGAAGCTCTGTAGTAACACTGCCAGCGTCCCAAGCCCAACAAGGGCCACCCTGCGCCCGCTGCGCTGCTGGCGCGCCCGACGCCGACACAGGAAGACCGTAACGCCGATGGTGCCCAGCGCAGCCGCGCCGAACAGGGGCAGGTCGTAGGGAAAGGTGCTCCACCGTCCTGGGAGAAAGGCCGTCTCGGGGAAGGGCACGTCATCGGGCGGATCGAAGTAGGGGGTGGTGCGACCCTCGTAGTAGAAGAGCCGGTCCAGGCCAACCCAGCGGTACGGCACGGTCAGCAACACAAAAACGGCGATGGTTGCCTTGGTGGCCCACTGGGGACGGGCTGAGCGTCGCATCAGGCCGTAACACACGGGCACCACAATGAGGCACAGATAGAGCGACAGCGCCCACCCGCGCTCGGCAAAGCGACGATTGGGGCCGCTCCAGTCAAAGCGCCCGGCCAGCAGTACCCCCGTCAGCACGACGCCCGCGAAGCCCGCAGCAAGACCGAGCACGGACCGCAGGGAAATCCTCGGGGGGCGCGACCGGGAGTTGTCCCGGGTCAAGGTCGCAACCGCCATCTCGGCTCCTAATCGAACGCCCGGGCGCCTGGCACCGGGGGTAGCCGATGTTCCCACGGCAAGGTCTTCGGTGAGCGCAGTGAACGCCAACCCGATAGGCACGCAGTGAGAAACAAGATCCCGTCCTTGCGAACGTTCATTTTGGAGTCTCCCGCTTTGCGATCGCCGTAATGCACGGGGATCTCCAGAATCCGCAGCCGCTGACGGGCGGCGCCGAACAGCAAATCGAAGTCCCCCCAGCGCTCCTTGCCGGCCAGCGGCATCCGCTCATAGTCCGCCCGGAAAAGGGCCTTGGTACCGCACAGGGTGTCACTGACCCGTTGGCGCAGCGCCCAGCTGGTGAGGAAGCAGAAGGCCTTGTTCCCCACGAAGTTGGCCCAGGGCATCGCCTGTCCCGCCATGGGGTAGATCAGGCGCGTGCCGTTCACGAAGTCCGCGGTGCCCTCCTGCAGCGGGCGGAGGAACTTCGGCAGGTCTTCGGGCGCCACCGTCATGTCGGCGTCCAGGATCATCAGCACATCGCCGGTGGCGGCAGCGAAACCGGCCCGCACGGCGTTGGCCTTACCGTGGTTGGTGTCATAAGCCACCAGCCGCACGCGCCGGTCATCAGCCATGACCGCTTGGACCACGGCGCGGGTGGCGTCACGGGAACCGTCATCCACCACCACGATCTCGGTCCGGGCGCCGAAGTTGGGGGTGCGGGCGATGCACTCCGCGATGTTGCCGGCCTCGTTGTGGCACGGGATGACCACGCTGACCGACAACGGTTGCCGGGCCCGGCGGGGTCTGGCCGCCAGGTACTGCACGCTCGATCCGTAACGCAGCACGGGAATGTCCGGCACGATGAGGTTGAGCAGGTTCCCGATGAGCGGCAACCGCTTCGGCACCGGGAGCAGGAATCCGGACTCCACGCAGTCCCACCCCTGCAATTCCAACACGCTGAGGATGTCCCGGGAGGTCAGGTAGTTGCGCGGCGAATCCGGAACCCGCATCCGCAGCCGGGAACCCAAGCGGAGCACCGGTGCCCACAGCGGGTTGGTGGAGGTCAGCACCAGCAACGAGTGGTCCCCCACGTGCGGCGACAGGGACTCGAGCAGGTCCCAGATGTCGTGCACGTGGTCGAGCATGTTGACCATGACCACGTGGTCGGCCACGAAGCCGTCAGGGAGCTCGATGCGGTCGACATCGAAGGTACGAAGGTCAAGATCGGGATACTTCCGTTTCGCCAGCTCGTTCAGCTCCTTGCCGAGGTTCAGACCGATCCCCTGCCCGGATGGGAGCGCCGCCAAAAGGTCGCCGGTGCCGGCGCCCACGTCGAGCAGCTTTCCTCCCGGTGCCACCATCCCGGCCACGAACTCCGTCAATCGATCGTGGTAATAGCGGTTCTTGCCGCGCCACTGATCCCAATCCGCGGCAATGGCCTCGAAATGCGCACGCCGATCGATCTCGACCATCAGACCCTCAACCCTCGTTTCAGGTGATCACAGCCGGGTGACTTCAGCTTTGACCATCTCCGTCAAGATCTCTTCCAACGAGTGCTGCATCCTCCAGCTTGGGTAATCCCGCCGGAGTTTGCCGAGATCGCTGATGTAACACTGATGGTCCCCGCGCCGAGCGGTATCGTCATAGCGCCAGCGCAGCTTCCGGCCCGATATCTCCTCGATGGCGCTGATGGCCTCCAGCATCGACACGCTGTTGGCCCGGCCTCCGCCCAGGTTGTAGACCTCACCCGGTTTGGGGTCATGCAGAAAACAGTCAAATGCCGAGATCACATCGGCGCTGTGGATGTTGTCACGCACCTGTTTACCTTGGTACCCGAAGACGGTGTAGGGATGGCCCCTCACCGTGCACTTCACCAGGTAGGACAGGAAGCCGTGGAGCTCAACGGCAGAATGTGACGGCCCCGTCAGGCAGCCGCCGCGAAAGATGCCGACGTTCATGTTGAAATAGCGGCCATATTCCTGGGCCATCACGTCCGCAGCCACCTTGGAGGCGCCGAACAGCGAATGCAGGGTTTGGTCAATCCGGCAGGTCTCGTCAATGCCCTCGTGCTTCGCTGGATCGGCGTAGTCATAGCGGGTTTCCAGCTCCCGCATCGGCAGCTCGTTGGGGGCATCGCCATACACCTTGTTGGTGCTCATGAAGATGAACGCCGCCTCGGGGCAGTGGCGCCTGGTGGCCTCCAACAAGTTGAGCGTTCCCACCGCGTTCACATCGAAATCATCGAACGGGATGCGCGCCGCCAGATCATGGGAAGGCTGGGCTGCGCAATGGACGACAGCGTTAAACCGCTCAGAGCGGAACACTTCATCAATCGCCGTACGGTCACGTATATCGATCTGTCGATGATCAAAGTTGATGGTTATCGCTTGTAGCCGCTGCAAATTCCAGCTGGTGTCGCCTGAGGGACCGAAGAACTCCCGGCGTTGATTGTTGTCCACGCCAATAACCCGTTGCCCGATGCTATCGAAGTGCTCGACCGCTGCAGAACCGATGAGACCGTTACTGCCAGTAATGAGAACGCTCAACTGTCGCTGCCTTTACCGGAACGCGCGGCTGCGCCATAGGAGGTACCCGGCTGGGTCGCCGCACCGCTGCTGGGTGTCAGCTTGTTAACGGATGCATCTCGGCAAACCTTGAGCGCTGCGATGCCGACGCGGTCTGGCATTCATCGGTCACCGTGGTCACGGTGGTCACGCTGGCGTTGGGGTTGTTACGGGAGCGGGAGAGGGACCGCCTCCGTGTCACTCGGCGGCGTCGGCCAGCAGTTCCGAGAGCGAAGGGTGCACCAGCAGGGAGTCGATAATGTCGCCCACCTTGAGCCGGTTGGTGACCGCCACCGCGATTACGGCGATCAGCTCGGCGGCGTGGCGACCCACGATGGACCCGCCCAGCACCACCCCGGTGTAAGGGTCGGACAGGATCTTCACGAACCCGCGGGTGTCGTTGTTGATGAGCGCTTTGGCCGAAGATGCCAGCGGCACCTTGGTTACCCGGATCTTGCGGCCCAGGTTGAAGGCCTCAACTTCGGGCAGGCCCACATCGGCGATCTCGGGCTCGGTGAAGATGGCCGAGGCCGCCATGTCATAGTCCAGGTGACGGTGATCGAGCGTGTGCAAACCCATGGCGTGCTCGGCGATCTTGCGACCCTGCATGGAAGCCACCGAGGACAGTGGCAGCTTGCCCGACACGTCACCGGCCACGTAGATGTGGTTGACGTTGGTTTGCAGATGATGCCCGGTGTTCACCGGATAGCCCCGTTCGTCCAACGCCACCCCGGCCTTTTCTAAACCCAGGTCATCAACATTGGCGATAGAGCCGATGGCCAGCAGGGCGTGGCTACCGTGCACCACCCGCCCGTCGTCGCAGCGGACCCGAACCCCACCGGAAACCGCGGCGCTACCGTCCTCGGGGTTAAGGCGGTCGATCCCGATGGCTTTTGCGCCCTTTAGGAGGTGCACGCCGCGCTCGAGGAAGTTCTCCTCCAGCGCCGCCGCCACCTCGGCGTCTTTGCGGGGTAGCACCTGCTGACGGGACACAATGAGGGTGACCTTGCAGCCCAGCGAGCTGAACATGTGCACGAACTCCACCCCGGTGACCCCGGACCCGATCACCACCAGGTGGGAGGGCAAGGTGGGCGGCGGGTAGGCGTCGCGGGTGATGAGGATGCGCTCGTGGTCAACCTCGGCCCACTCCGGGATGCGGGGCCGGGATCCGGTGGCGATGAGAATCCGGTCCGCTTCCAGTTCGTGGCGTCGCCCGTCGGCGGTTTCCACTACCACCTGGTTGGGTCCGACCAGCCGGCCGGTGCCGCGATGCAGCGTTACCCCCTGGCTTTCCAACAGCTCCGTGACCGAAGACGCCAACCGTGCGGTGATGGTGCCGATGCGCTCGCGCAGCCCGTCAAGGTCGATGTGGCCTTGCGCCTGGTCCAGGCCGAACCCTTCGAGGCGGTGCATGAAGCTCATGGCCCCGCCGGTGGCGATCATGGCCTTGGACGGGATGCAGTCCCACAGATGCGCCGCCCCGCCGATCACGTCCTTCTCGATGAGCGTGACCTTGCCCCCCAGCCGCGCCGCATAGGTGGCCGCCTGATTTCCCGCCGGCCCGCCCCCAATGATGACGAATCGCAAGGCCATCCCCGCAGGCTACCGGTGCGCCGACTTTGTCCGGTCAGCCCGCAAAATCCTCCCGAGGCTCAGTCATCACCGGGGCCTTCGGAACCCGTGCCACTGCGACCAGCTGCCAACCGAAGCGGCTGTCGGGCCGGGCAAAGCGGAACAGCCTGTCGAACAGCTTCATGACCAGACCGGCGGCACGTCCAGCGATAGCTCCACTGCCACCACCGGCGTTGAGCGGCGCCTCAGTGGCTCGCGCGTCCTCGATGAGACGTTTTCCCCGGGCGATGACCGCCAACTTGTAGAGATTGAACACGGGAAACCCGGCGCCGTGGACCTGTTCGACTTCCAGGCCGGCGGCCACCAGCACCTGCCGCAATGAGGTCCTGCTGAAATGGCGACGATGGCCGATATACATGTCGAACGCGGAGCGGGGGCCGCCGGGAACGGTGATCACCACGACCGCACCGGGCCGCAAATGAGGAATTGCATTTCGAAGCAACAGAGCCGGATCGTCGACGTGCTCCAGGACCTCCGAGCAACAGGCATGGCTGGCCCAACCCTGCAGCGCTTCTTGCACCGGAACGTCAACCAACAGATTGCGTTGCACGACTCGGGCGTGGGGCACCTTGCGAACACACTCCGCGACCCCGGCGTGGCTGAGCTCGAAGCCGGCGAGTTCTGCGGCAGGAAACTCATCGGCGACGAAGCGCAGCAGATCGCCCTGGCCTGCGCCGATATCAAGAAACCGATTGACCGGCCCAGTTCGCTCTAGCTCCTCACGCACCCGTGTACGGCGGTAGGCCTGGGCAGGGTTATCCGTCGCACTTGAGGCGTAATCACCCCAGTGGGAATCCCAATCGTCCTGTTCGGCACCCGCAGCGGACGCCATGGTCAGAGCGCGTACCCGGCTGCAGTTGCATCCCGGTGGAACATCAGCACCGTCTCCACCGAGAACTGGTCCAGATCCTTGCCCAGGCCCGGGAGCTTCTTGAGGAGGTCGTGAGTGACCGTGATGATGTGGCAACCCACGTCGTTAGCCTGAACCACGTTGAGGACCTCTCGCGGTGACGCCCAGATGACCTCCGTCTGGCGTTGGCCGACGGTGGCCGCCACGGCATGGGCGATGATGGGCAGCGGGTCCTGGCCAGCGTCGGCGATCCGCCCGGCGAACACCGACATGTTCGAGGCCGGCCCGTCCTGCAGGGCGCTGGCAACCCAATCGATCTGCGCCGGCGTGAAGATCGCGGTGACATTCAACTGGACCCCGGCCGTCACCAGGTTACGAATTGACCGCTCACTCGAGACCCGCTTGGTATTTGTCACAGGGATCTTGACAAACACGTTCGGGGCCCACCGGGCGATGCGGCGCGCCTGTTGCTCCATCTCGTCGTGATCGTCGGAAAACACCTCGAAAGAGATCGGACGGTCCGTCACCACCTCAAGCACCTCACGGGCGAACCGCTCATAATCTGAAACCCCAGCCTGGCGCATGAGCGTGGGGTTGGTGGTAAACCCCTTGATCAGCGGATCAGCTGCCAACGTGCAGATCCCGGCCAGGTCCGCGCCGTCAGCAAAGACCTTGACCTTCAGCTGGGACAACATCTCAGTCACCGGCGAGGTACTCCCTGGGTCATCGCCCGTTCAACAATAAACGGGACCGCGTCTCGCAATGCTCCCACGACCACGTCAGGGGCCTTGGGCTTTCGTTCGGCATAACCGTGGTCAATCCACACCGTGGCCACGCCGGCCGCCCGCCCGGCATCGATATCCCGCCAGCGATCCCCCACCATGGTGGAGCGCCGCAGGTCAAGGCTGAGCTCCGCCGCGGCGTCGAGCAGGAGGCCAGGAAGCGGCTTACGGCAGTGACACCCTTCGTCGTCATCGTGAGGGCAGGTCAGCACCCGGGTAATACCTAGCCCGGCGGTCACCGTGTCGCTGATGGTCTGCACTGCATCCCAACTGGTCCTACCACGAGCGATGTCGGGCTGGTTGGTTACCACCACCAACACCAGGCCGGCGGCTCGCAGTTGAGCGCAGGCGTCAACCACACCCTCGAGCAGCACCACCTGATCCGCATCCTCGGGTGGATGCGGAACCCCCCCTATGACCGAGGCCGCGTTGAGCACACCATCTCGATCGAGGAAAACTGCCGGGCGGGTGTTGCAGCTCATGTCAGACGACCGGCCCGGGCGTCATCGAGCATGGCGGCCATGGAGTCTCGAATGGCTTCCCGGCTGGTGCGGGCGCATCGCCAGCCCGTGGCGTTGATCCGGGTGGTGTCGAGCCTCACGATGGGCACATCGCCCTTCCACCCGCGGTAACCCCCGCTATAGCTGAACTGCACGTGGTCCGGGTTCAGCCCGACCACCTCAACGGCAAGGTCGGCGATTTCCGTAACGGTGATGTAGTCCCCCGTCGCCACGTTGTACGCGTCGAACGGCTCGTTTCCGGCAAGGCGGGCAACGGTCAGGACGGCATCCACCACGTCGAACACGTGAATGTAGGACTTGGATTGGCGCCCGTCACCCAAAATGGCGAGCTGCGTTGGGTCCGCCAATAACCGTCGAACGAAATCGAAGCCCACACCATGGGTCTGGCGAGGGCCCACGACGTTGCCGAATCGGAACACCGCGCCCTGCAACCCGAACATGTGGGCGTAGGAGCAGATCAGAGCCTCCCCCGCCAGCTTTGAGGCCCCGTAGGTGGATACCGGGCGAAGCGGACCGTGATCCTCCTTGGCAGCGTGCTCGTGGAGATCGCCATACACCCCTGAGCCCGAGGCGTACAGAATTCGCAGGACCTCGGCCCGGCGGGCGGCTTCGACCACCGAATGAGTCAACGCGCTGCCCTCGTGGAAGTCCACCGTCGGATCGGTCATGGCCTTGGCAATGTCGGGGTTGGAGGCCAAGTGAATAACGGTGTCATGTCCGGTCAATGCGTCCGTCAACCGCTCCAGGTCCGCCACCTCGCCCCGCACCACGGACAACCGGGGATCAGCCTTGTGGTGGGCGTAATGCCACTCGCGGCCCGAGCTGAAATTGTCATACAGCGTGACGCCCCCAATCTCGGGGGAGGCCAACAAACGGTCAGCGAAGTGACCGCCGATGAAACCGGCACCGCCAACGATGACCACCTGGCGCATGCTCATCGGCCGGTCACCGGCGCGGTCGATTCCCACTTGGTGGCCGCCACCTGGAGCGACGGGTGGCTGACCATGAGGTGCCACACCACGGCGCACAGCCCCTCCGTGTGCGGGGTGACGTGGTCCTCATACAGCGGCGGGATAACCACACAAGCGTCCGCCACCTGTGCGGTATGCCCGCCATCACGGCCAACGATGCCGGTCACGGCGGCCCCCGATCTGCGAGCCAATTCCAACGCATTCACGATGTTGGTCGACACGTTTCGGCCCGCGTCGCCACCACCCACGGACAGAACCAACAGGCCGTCCTGGGCCCGCAGTCGTGAGCCCTCCAACCAGGCTGCGAAGGTACTGTCCCAACCTTCGTCGTTGGTCCGGGCGGTTAGTTCTGACACGTTGTCGGTGGGGGCGTACGCCTCGAATCCGCACAACTTGCGGAAATCGTTGACCGCGTGGGACGCATGACCCGCGGAGCCCCCGACACCCAGAACGAACAACCGGCCACCACGGGCCCGCACAGCGGCGAGCACGCCCACCACCCGTTCAATGGCTTCGACGTCCAGCGCTTCGATCACCGTACGGGTCTCAGCGAGAAAGGACGAGGCAAAGGAGTCCATGGATTGCAAGAAGCTCCCGGGGCTGGCCGCTCGATCAATTTCGGGCGGGGTGGAAACATGGGGGACCGCACCGCGTTTGGCCCGACCCGTGGCAGAATGGGCCAATCGTGTCCTCCACCATAACGTCGAGCGCGGCAAAAAGCGCGCCACGGATCGATCCCCGATCAGATCCGGAGATCACCTTGCTCGTCCCCGACCAGGACGTCAGCGACCCCGAGGTGTCCATCGTCGTCCCCTCGCTCAACGAGCAGATCACCGTCGAAACGTTCGTCGCCTGGTGCCTCGAGGGCCTCGCAGCGTCAGGAACGGTAGGGGAGATCCTCATCGTGGACAGCTCCACCGATGCCACCCCGGAATTGGCCAGAGCGGCCGGGGCTCGAGTGCTTCGAACCCCTAAGCGAGGGCTGGGCAGGGCGTACATCGACGCTCTGCCGTTCGTACGCGGAAAGTACATCGTCATGGGCGATGCCGACTGCACCTACGACTTTCGGTTGTTGAAACCGTTCGTGGAGAAGTTCCGCGAGGGTTACGAGTTCGTGATGGGATCTCGCTGGAAGGGCTCCATCGAGAAGGGTGCCATGCCACCTCATCATCAGTACTTCGGTACGCCATTGACCACATGGATCCTCAACCGGGTTTACTCTTCGAAGTTCTCTGACATCCACTGCGGCATGCGCGGCATCACCAAGGATGCCCTGACCAGGATGGACCTCGCTTCGCAGTCCTGGGAATACGCATCAGAGATGGTACTGAAATCGGTCCATCTGGAATTGAAGACCGGCGAGGTACCAGTGCGGTTCCTCAAAGATCCCGACGGCCGGGTCAGCCACCACCGGAGGATGGGTTGGTTCTCCCCGTTCCAGGCGGCCTGGATCAATCTGCGAGCGATGTTCGTCTATGGGGCAGATTTCTTCGTGTACAAGCCGGGTTTGGCGCTGCTCTCGCTCGGCCTGGTCCTGACTGCCGCCCTCAGTGGTGGTCCGATCAGCGTTGGACCGGTCACGTTTTCGCTCACCAGCCACTTTATCGCCGCGCTGACGACCTTATTGGGCTTGCAGTTTACGCTGTTAGGGTGCGTGGCCAGGGTATTTTTCGATTACACCGGCCGAAGAACCGCGCTATTGCTACGGGTCTTCCGATACACCAGGGCTTCTTTCGTGGCATTGCTGTTGGGTGTCACCGGCGTGGGCCTGGTCGCCCCACTTCTCACCACCTACTTCCAGAATGATATGGGACTTCCCAAGGTGTCCATAGCCAACTACCTTGCTATCAGCGGCTTACTGCTGATTGTCAGCGCCTTCTCGCTGTTTGTGTCAACGCTGCTGATCCACGGAGCGGCCATCGCCACCGGACGGGGCGAAGAGCCGTGAGCACCCCTCGCACCACTTCCTTCGCCCAGGAACACCCTCCCTCCTCGGTCGACCGCCTAGGGCGTTGGCTGTCCACTATTCGGATGCGCAGATTGCTCGGCCCGGTTTCCGGTAAACGAGCGGCTGACATCGGCTGCGGCCACGACGCAGCGTTGGCCCGTGCTCTCTTCCAGAGCGCGCAATCCACGCTGCTGGTCGACGTGGCGCTCGATTCCCGCCTGACCACCAGTGGCGTTCAATGCCGGGAGGGCTACCTCCCCCAGGTGTTAGTCGGGGTGGCCGACGAGAGCCTTGACGCCATTATCTGCAACAACGTGATCGAACATCTCGATCACGCCGAGGAAACGCTGGGCCATCTATTCCGCCTCACTGCGCCCGGTGGGGTATGCGTGATCAACGTGCCGTCGTGGCGGGGCAAACGGTTCTTGGAGCTCGCCGCTTTCCGTTTGGGGATGGCCCCCGCGGACGAGATGAACGACCACAAGACGTACTACGACCCCAAGGATCTGTGGCCGCTGCTGGTACGGGCCGGTTTCCGGCCGAGCGAGATCAGTGTACGACGCCACAAGGGCGGGCTGAACACCATCGCGTCTTGCCGCAAGCCCCGCTCAGCGCAATGACGTGAGTTCGGGTAACGGCTCACTCGCCAGCTTGATGAGCAGCAAGTGTCCGTTCACGTTGTGCACCAGACGCCCGGAAGCCAGGTTCGATGCAAACAACTCTCGGCCGAGGGTAGCCACCCCTTCGCATTCGAAGGCACCGTAATCGTCCCAGATCACCACTCCCCCGGCATTGAGGCGGGGCCAGACCCACTCCAGCGTGTCACGGGCCGAGTCGTACACGTCGACGTCGATGTGCACCAGCCGAAAAGAGCAATCCTCCAGCAGATGCGCAGTGTCCTCCGGGAACATACCGACCAGCACTGCCACCTCCACCTCCTCGGCGGTGGCGAGATTTCTCACGATCTCTGGCGAGGTGTCAGCGTGCTCACCACCGCGATACCAGGGATCGGCCGGACCAGCTTTGGCCACCCCGCTGAAGGTGTCACACAAGTGGATCCGCGCATCGAATCCCAACTCCCTGACCCGACGCGCCATCAACACCCCGGTGCCCCCGCGCCAAACCCCAACCTCCAACACGTCTCCAGCCACGGCGCCGAGCTGACCGAGTTGCTCCCACAGCTCGTAGCACTTGTATTGATCAACGAAGGTGTGGCCAGCGATGGCGTCGTAGCTGCGGCGAAAGGCGCTGTCGTCGTGCCATGGCGCGTACGTCGAGGTCATGGGCACGATCAGCTCGTGCGAGTATCGGGTTTGGGGGCCCTGCAGCCGAGCCCGCCTCAGCAGCCGTTCGTGGCGACGGTCGGTTCGCAACCACCATTGCGCCTCCTTGGCGCCTCGCCTCAGCAGATCTTGTCCCAGCATCCCTCTGAGGGTACCGGCGCCCTCGATCAATCCATCTCAGACGATCCCAAGAAAGCCTCCAACTCCACCAGACCCTCGGGGCTTCCGATCTCGTAGAACCGCTCGAACACCTCGAACCCCGCCAGGCGGCCTTGCACACTGAAGCGATGCTGCAGCGTGGCAAGGTCCACCGGGTCCGGTCCTTGGGGGACCTCAGCCAGCAGGGCATCGGTCCTCATGGCCGACAGCCCGTAGTCGATGTGATGCAGACCCACCGATGAGGGCTCCTCAACATTCTTGGCGTACAACTCCACCATGCCGTTGGCGAAGCGCACGTTGGAACGGTCGTACGCTCCGCCGTTGTGGAACACCGATAGCAACATCGGGTGACCTGACCTCTCGAACTCCTGCCACAGCCGGCTCACCGAAACATCGAGATAGGAGTCCCCGTACAACACCAGAAATTCATCCTCCAGCATCCCGGCGCGCGCAGCGTCAGCCAGCGCCCCGGCGGTGCCCCGAAGCGAGGTACCTTCGTCGGCGTAGCGCACCCGTAGGCCCCAGGTGTCGCCGTCCCCGACGTAGTCCCGGATCTGCTCGCCCATGTGCGCCACGCAATACACCACGTCGGAGACACCCTGATCGGCCAGCCACCGCAGCTGCCACCAGGCGAAGGGCCGTCCCGCCACCGGCAGCAACGCCTTGGGGATCGTCTCGGTCAGCGGTCGCATACGGGTGGCCAGTCCCCCGGCCAGGATGGCGCACTGCATCGGCTCGACCAGTGCCCGTTCAGTCACGCACGACCACGGTCGAGCCGTCATGGTCGAAAAAGAACCGGACCTCGTTGAGACCTTCAGCGCTCATTGCGGCCCGCAACCGCTGCGGCTCCTCGGCGTAGAACAGCAGAAACCCTCCGGCACCGGCCCCGACCAGTTTGCCGCCGCGGGCGCCGGCCCCACGGGCCAACTCGTACCAACGGTCGATGTCAGGATTGGACATGCCCTCCGAGCGGCGACGCTTGTACTCCCAATGCTCGTGCATCAAGCCTGCGAACTCGGTGGTGCGGCCAGCCTCCAGGGCGTCTTTGATACGCAGTCCGAGTTCCTGGGTGAACTCCAGCGCCGCCCGCATGGCGGAATCCTTTGCGGTCGACCGCACGTTCTGATCCTGCAAGATCGAACCGGCCGAGCGGGCGTAGCCGGTGAAAAACAACAACAGGTGCTCTTCGAGGTCGTGCAAGGTGGTGTTGGCGATGGCCAATGGGCTGACCGTCACCCGATCGTCGGGGTGAAACTCGAAACAGGTGAGACCTCCGAAGGCCGCGATGTACTGGTCCTGCTTTCCCACCGGCTGAGCAAGCACATCGATCTCGATGCGGCATGCCTCCTCGGCCAGAGCACCGGCGGTGATGTGTTCGCGTTTGAAGGCGTACAGTGCCCGGAGCAGGCCGACGGTGAACGCCCCCGACGACCCCAAGCCCGTTCCGGCTGGAATATCCGCCATGGACACGATCTCGACGCCGGGCTCGATGCCCACGCTGCGCAAGGCTTCCCGGATCAACGGGTGCTGCACGTCCGCGATGCGCTCGGCTCGCTCCAAAGCCGAGTACTTCAGAAAGTAGTCGGCAACGAAGGTGGGGTTGATGCTTATGTAGATGTACTTGTTGATTGCGGCCGACACGACGGTGGCGCCACCGTCGCGGTAGTAGGACGGCAGATCGGTGCCGCCACCTCCAATCGAGATCCGCAGCGGGGTGCGGGTTATGAGCATGCCGATGACCTCTCGGCCCGGACTGAAGGCAATGTCTCGAACGGAAGAGTTTGGAGATGCTGCTCCACCTCCTCGCCACAACCACACATCCCTGCGGTTCGATGAAGACCGGTATTTGAACACCCCCGGCACGCCGCCGAGAAAATCGAAGTCATGCCACCAAGCTACCGGCGAGAGGAGGCATTCGGTCAGCCGCGAGCGAGTTGGAAGCGGTCGACGCCCGCAGGAGCGGAAGTGCGGTGATCAGGACTCGACACTCGAGCCGTACTCCGCTCGATAATCGCTGTAGTCACGGATGTAGTCCTCGGCCTCGTAGGGTCGAGAAGCCAGCACCACCAATACGGCGTCGCTGGTGAAGTTGAACTGGGCCGCCCAGACTCCCGGTGGCACCAGCAGTCCCACACTCGGCCGATCAAGCCGCACACGAGCCCGGCGCCAGCCGTCATCAACCAGCACCTCCATCGAACCCGACACACAAGTAAGAAACTGGCTGCAGCGGCGATGCGCGTGCTCTCCCCGAACGTGGCCGCTCGTGACCCCTGACACGATGAACTGCCGCAGGGGCACGAAGGGAAAGTCACCCTGGAACTCCATGACCGCAAGATCGCCCCGGAGGTCGGTGAACGACGGAAACTCGATGAGGCGCACCTCCCCCACCCCGATGTCGGATCCGCCCTCGGTCGCAGTGGTGGGTCCTGACGCACTAGAAGTGACGGCGGCCCCCTCATACCCGATGATTCGTCCCGGATTGCCCACCACCACCGCATAGGGCGGCACGTTGCGGGTGATAACGGCACCTGCGCCCACCATCGCTCCCCGTCCGATGGTCAATCCGGGTAGCAACGTAGCATTGGCACCGATGCTGGCTCCATCCTCGATTACCGTCTCGAGCACCGCCTGCTGCCACTGACGACTACGGGGACGTCGGTCGTTGGTGAACGTTGCGTTCGGCCCTACGAACACATCATTTCCCAAGCGGACGCCATCCCACAGCTGCACGCCACACTTGACCGTAACCCGATCTCCCACAATCACATCATTTTCAATAAAGACATGGTCACAAATGTTGCAATCGGCACCGATGACTGCTCCCGGCAGGACATGTGCGAAGGCCCAGATCCGGGTCCCTTCACCGACCCGTTCGGTCTCGCAACACCCCAACGGGTGAACGTACGTCGCCATTTCGAGCCTCCGGAACAAATCGATCGACGGTACGAGACAGGGCTAACGGTCTGCGCTTGGTGTTCTCGTAAGCACGCCAGACGTAAGACCCCACAATGCCCAGCGCGAACAGGTTCAGAGCCCCCACGAAGAGCACTGCGAGCATGAGCGGCGTGTACCCACGCACGTCAATGGTGCCCGAGAGTCGCAGGATCAATACAATAACAGCGGTTAGTAACGTCAGCAGCATGCCGATCACACCGACGTTGGTCAGCATCCGAATCGGTAGGTCCGTGAAGGCGAAGACGCTGTTGATCATATAGCGCCATTTCGCACGGAATGACCATCCACTCTTGGCGCCATCACTGCGCGGCCGCCGCTCGTAGGCGACCTCGACCCTCCTGAAACCTACCCACAGCAGCTGCCCAACCAACGCGCTGTTCGTCTCATCGAAGCTCAGGATCGCGTCGCGAACCTGAGCCGTGCAACCAAAGACGTCAACACCGCCCACCGGAACCTCGGGCTGAACGAATCGCCGGTAGAACCGCCAGAAGCCGCCAGCGGCAAGACGAGAGCCCAACGGATCGCCGCGCCCGACGCGACGACCAACGACGACATCAGCGCCACCAGCGATCAGATCGCGGAAGAACTGCACCGCCAACTCCGGTGGCTCTTGAAGATCCGCCGCCATGACGGAGATGGCTTGGGCTCCGGTAGCAGCCAGTCCGGTTCGAATCGCTGCGAACGAGCCGAAGTTACGAGTGTGTACCACCAGTTGTGACACGAAGCAACAGCCGGGCAGCGCCTGCCTCAACAACTCCTCTGACCGATCAGGACTGCCGTCGATGACGAAGACCGCCTCGATCACCTCGCCCAGATCCGCACAGATCCCCTCGATGGCACCGAGCAACTCGGTGATGCTGCCCTCGTTCTTGAACACGGGGACCACGAGAGCGCAGCGCGGCTGGACTTCCCTGAAAAGTGGCTCGACCACTTCGACACCCGGCGTCATAGACATCATGAATGTATCCCGTCCGCTTGCTCGGCCCGTACCTCATCTGCGGCGCGATGGCTGTTCACTGACTCGAGCCACCGCTGTCTGGAATCCCGGCACCGCCGACCTGTTGCTAGTGTCCTCGGGCGAATGACACCTGCGCAACCCAGCCAGCGGCTTCGACCACGGCCATCGACCGGCGCTGGGTCAGCCGACGCGATGGTGCTCCTCGCCGCGGAAGATGGTGGGCCTGACGAAGGTTCGGCCGAGCCGACCCGCCAAGCTAACACCGCTCGACGCATGTCGAAGCCTGAGAGGGTCGCCCGATTACCACAAGACGGCAGACCCGGCTGGTTCATGGTGGTGTGGATCATCGCCATGGCCATGTACCTCCCGTCCCTGGCCATGAGGTTCGGGCTCTACGACGATTACCGTAACGCTGGCGCCGACGACCTTTTGCGGTTCGATGTGGGGGACGGACGACCATTGGCCGCTCCGATACATGCCCTGCTGTTCCACCACGCCGACCGGTTCTCGGAGTTTGTTTGGGTTCGGGCGGTGGCCGTGACGCTTATCGGGTTAGCGACCGCTTCATTGTGGGCACTCTTGCGTCGCAGCGGCCTGCCCGTCGCCACTGCCGCAGCTCTGGCGGTGTGCGCTGCGGCGACCGTTTCAACGCAGATCGTCGCAGCGTGGGGCGTAACACTCGTGGTAGCTCCGATGGCAGCACTGCTGGGCGGATACGGTGGTCGCCTGCTGTGGCAGGGAACGGATAGGGCAAGCATCGCCGGTTTCCTGGGCCGTCGGCACCGCCACCGCATCGGCCTCGGGATCGCGCTGCTGCTTTCGGCACTTTGCCTGTACCAACCGGCGTCCATGTCGTGTTTCCTGGTCTTGTTCGTTGCGCAGGCCACCGAGGTCATGGCCCTGCGTGCCCGGGTGTTACGGCTTGCGCAATTCGGCGCATCGGCCGCCAGCTGCTTCGTCGCCTATTTTCTGATCTGGAAGGTCGGCGCGGCGCTCACCAACCGCAGCGGCGCCAGGGGTCAATTGATGACGGACCCGGTGGAAAAACTGCAGTGGTTCTGGGAGGTGGCGCTGCGCCGAGCCTTCCAGCCATTTTCCCTGTCTTCGTCCACATCGGTTCCACTGCTGATAGCGGCGGTCTTGCTGGCCGCCTTGGGAATCGGCCTCCACCAGAAAGGCCCACTGACCGACCGCTTCGGTGCACTGGTGGCTGCTGCGGGATGTTTCGTGCTGGCCTACGCCCCCAACCTCGCCACGGCAGAGTCCTGGGCCAGCTCGCGCAGCCTCGTGGTACTCATGCCGATGGCGGTGCTGGCCTTCGGGGTGGGTGGATGGGGGCTTACAACGAGCGCCGTCGGGTGGCTCAACCGGCTACATCCATCGAGGCGCTCGGGCGGCGCTGTCTCCAGCGCCCGGCTGTGGACTGCGGCCCTGAGCCTGATGGCCGTCGTTGCGATGGTCCGGGCACAATCGAACGTAACCCGATACGTAATGGTAAGCAACGCAGTCGAGCTCGCCGCCTTTGAGGAGGCGGTCAGAGCGGCAGCTGCGCTCCAACCCGACGAGATAGTGCTCGTGCCGTCGGAATGGGGGGACACCATAGCCCCAGGGGTTTCGTTCGACGAGTTCGGTTACCCCGCCACCGCCGCAACCTGGGCGCTAGAGCCGATGGCTCGCTCGGCGGTGCAGGACGTGAACTACCGGGGGCGCTTCCGGGTAATCAACCGTGTCGATCTACCTAACGTGCCTGAGGGAGCGGTGGTTATCGACGCCAAGATCGTACTGGCGAGGATCGACACCTCCCCGCCGGGCATGTGAAGCCCCGGAGGAACAGTGAACAAACCGGCTAGACCCATCGCCGTCCCCCTCGCCGCACCACAACGTCAGACCGCCGCGCTGCGTTCGGAGATCAACGAAGCCATCGCCTCTGTACTCGACGGGAATGCGCTGGTGATGGGCCCGGCCCACCACGCCTTTGAGGAAGCGTTCGCCCTCTATTGTGGAACGTCGTTCGCTCTCGGAGTAGGCAACGGAACCGACGCTCTCGAGATTGCACTGCGAGCGGTCGGGGTCGGTCCTGGGGTGGACGTCGTCACCGTTGCCAACGCCGGCGGCTACACGGCAAATGCCACTCAGGCCATCGGTGCAAGGCCGGTTTTCGTCGACGTCGAACCCAACACGCTTCAGATGGATGTCGAGCAGCTGCAGACTGCGCTCTCCGGAACCACTGCCGCCGTCGTGCTCACCCACCTCTACGGTCAGATGGGTGATGTGGAAGCCATCCGATCAGCATGTGACGAGGCTGGGGTCCCACTGGTCGAAGATTGCGCCCAAGCCCATGGCGCATCTCGATCCGGCCGCCGCGCCGGCTCATTCGGGACGGCCGCCACCTTCAGCTTCTATCCCACGAAGAATCTGGGCGCAATCGGCGACGGCGGCATGGTGGTCTGCGACGATCCCGACATCGCGGCGCGGGTTCGGCAGCTGCGCCAGTACGGGTGGGGTCGCCGGTACAGTGTGGAGGTGCCCCATGGCCGCAATAGCCGACTGGATGAGCTCCAAGCTGCGGTGCTACTCCGCAAGCTGGCCTACCTCGATGGTTGGAACGAGCGTCGACGGAGCGTGCTGGGTCGTTACCAGTCCGCCGGAGCACGTGAGCTGAGGTTCTTGGGATCACTGGGGCAGGACAACGTCGCGCACTTGGCGGTGGCGTGGTGCGACGGTGACCGGGATGGCATTGCCGAAGGGCTGAACGCAGCAGGTGTGGGGACCGCCGTGCACTACCCGATCCCCGACCATCATCAGCGCCCGCTGGTTGGCACCAACAGCAGCCCGATCTCGCTCCCCGTCACCGAGCGTGCAGTGCAACACATCCTGACCTTCCCCTGCTTCCCCGAGATCCTCGACAGTGAGGTCGACTACGTCTGCGATCAGCTAGCCAAGCTGTGATGGACGCGGAGGCATGGCGAACGGACGATCAACTGTGAGGCGCCAATGACGGACAACTCCAAGTACTTCATGCCCGTTGGCTATAAGGAACGCCTCTGCCCTGCCTACTTCGACGACTCCGACGACCCTGCCGATGTGTGGCAACCGGACGTCTACCTCGTTGCTGGCACACTCGCGGACCGGCTGGGCGCCACTGCCATTGTAGACGTCGGCTGTGGGCGCGCCGCCAAGCTGCTCCCTCTCGCCGATACTGCCCCTATTATCGGTATCGATTACGGTGCCAACGTTCGCGATTGCATGCTGGAGCACCCCGAACATCGGTGGATCGAATGCGATCTAGAACACTCAATTGACTGGACGGCGGCGGTGCCGGACGGTTCCATCGTGGTGTGTAGCGACGTAATCGAGCACCTGGTCGATCCCAACAATCTGCTGACCGGCCTTTGTTCTGTCCTGGAGCGGGTCCAAGCGGTGGTGATCTCCACTCCCGATCGCGACGCAACCCACGGGCCAAATCACATGGGTCCCCCACCCCACGAAGCTCATGTCCGGGAATGGTCCCATCCCGAGTTCACGGAGCTCCTTCTCTCCAGAGGAGTGGAGATATGGGCGTCGGGTCTCACCCGTTCCTGCTCGACTCGGCCAGAGATCGCCACGTCGATGTTTGTGCTCCGCCAACGATCAGACCAGCAGCAGCCCGTTGAACCGCCCGCGAGCGCCGGCGAGGAATGGAACAACTGGTCCGGACCAAGCGACCTCCGCCTGCTATCACCTACAAGTGTCACGGTTGAAGAACATCTCAATGAAGCCCTGCGCCAGCGCGTTACCCAAATCCAGGTCACCGATCTGCGTCTGTTGGATTCGATCAATGGAATGGCACCGGCACAGGAAATGGCGCATTTCCAACTGCCACCGCTGCAGCGGCGTCCTCCTAACTCTGCCGGAAGCTCCGAGGTGGTAACGTCGGCCTTCAATCTGGTGGCGGTACCCGCCGAAATCGATGACGAAGAGGCACTGCGACGGTGTTTCGGAAACATCGCAGTCGCGCTCACCGGCGCTGACGCCTCCGCACTTTGGTGGCCGCTGAAGACAGCAATTGGGCTCCGGCGCCGTCTAATCGAGTCCCAGCAAGAGCTCCTTTCCGCGTTGCAGGCGATGGCGGAGCTCAAGCAGTGGATCGACCAACAAGAGAGGTCGAAGTTACTGCTCATGGCGGATTTGGCCGAGCTCACACGAACCACTATTGACAAGATCGACGCCATACAGCGCTCGGCGGACTGGCATTCTCGCCAAGCGGACTACTGGCGTAAGGCCATCTTGGAGGGGGATAGCAGCTCGTCATAGAGTCGTTCGTGCTGCCGGGCCATCTCCTCAATTGGGTAATCCTCTAGCACTCTATCTCGACAACGTAACCCCATCTCAAAGAGCAGCTCCCGGTCGTTGTCCAGACACTCCAAGGCGTCGATGTAGGACGAAACATCCAGGCGGTCTGCAACAACAAAACCGTGATCTTGGTCAAGAAGCTCGGTGTTGGCGTTGACATCGGGCACCACGCAAGTTATGCCCATAGCCATCGCTTCATAGATCACGTAGGGAATTCCTTCGAAGCGACTGGTCATCAGCAGCAGGTCAGAGTTTTCGTACCACTTCAACATGTCGTAACTCACGCCGTGAAACCGAACGACATCTTCAAGGGAAGCCGCCCGAACCATCTCCTCCGTGAGCCGCCGAAGCGACCCGTCCCCCACGACGTCAATCACAGCATTCAAACCGCGATCGGCGAGCGCCTTTGCCACTTGCACCATGAGCAGGGGATCTTTCTGGTCTTCCAGGCGCCCGGCGAATAACACCCTCATCGGGGATCCGTCGAGTCGTGGCACCCGCTCGAATCGAGGAGCCCACTCGCCGGTGGCATCGATTCCCGTATAAATCACCCTCACCGAACTTTCGTGCACGCCGTGCCCGATGAGCCTCCGCTTTAAATCACGACTAGTCGCCGAGTAAGCGTCCACCAGATGCCCGTAACGGCTGGCGACATAGCGAACATAGCCTGATTGGTCAACCTCCTCAGCATGGTGTTGCACGACGATCTTCGTCTGGGGAAAGTACTTTTTGAAGGAAGGAATCAGGTCGAAGCCCAGATGGGAGTTCATTATATGTATAAGCGCCACGTGTCTTTCTTTGACGAAAGAGAGAACGAAGGATGCATAGTCTGCTTCGCTCATCAGGTCCGGAAGGTTCCAAACGCTCTCAGCGTAGGGCTCAAGGAGATGGACGAACGTGTTGGAGCTTGTCCGGGCAGTCGTAATGAGATGTGATTCGAAGTGACCGTGGTCCAGGTACCGGAACCAATCAACGGTGCCCCGATCGGCGCCACCGGGAGCCACCCACGGCGCCAGGTACAGCAAGGCAGCGCGGGGTTTCACCACGCCCTCATCGTTCGTGCACTGTCCGTCAACAACGCCCTAGCTCGGTTGAGCAATGGCCCGCCACCAGTCAACGTCATTGGAGTCCGCCGACGATCCGCCAAAGCGCGTCGCAACATCGAGAGTTCGTCTTGTTCCGGTGAGCGGAAACCGACGACCGCCTGACAATGAAAGCCAGCCCGGAGAAGCGCTCCAAAGTTCTGCGTGCGTACTGTGGACCCGTCGGGTCCTGTCATGAGCACCACCGGCCGACCTCCCGGCACCGGCCTCACCGACGTTGCGCTCGCAGACTCCGCCTCACCCGTGATGGCGTGTGGACCAATAGGTATGTCGACCGGCTCCACCCAACCCCAAAGCGGCTCGCCACCGGATCGGGGCGGAACCAGCCCCACAACTGGTCGCCCGGACCAGCGGTCGTGCCAACGGAAGAGGCTGACGCCTTGCGAGGAACGTACGCGGATGGTCTCCGCCACCGTGCCGACAATGCAGTAGCCGGATCTCTCCGTACTTGCGGGATCCGACGTGTACGACCAGTGACCAGTCCGGGGGTGGTAGATCTCGAACAAGGGCTGGTCGCCGCTCCCCGGCGCGGAGACACCGCCAAGTGCTCCCACCAGTTCCGCCCGGTGGTCCCGCACCAGACGCCCGCAGCGCCACACCATGGGCGGCCCGCCTAAGGTGAGACGCTGTTGAGCCCGCGACCGCCACTCAAAGAGGTAGCGAAGGTTCAATGGCGGAGCCTGTCCCCACCAGCGGTCCGTCTCCTCGGCAACACCAACGTCACCTGCCAGCCTGAAACGGCGACCGTAACCAACGGCGCCATCGATGCAGTGCACGGCGATGGAGTCCAGCCTGGGACTGAGACCCAATCGAGGGCCGATTCTCGCCGAGAACCCTTCCTGCGTAGCCACAGCGAGTGCATCGGGATGGTGGGACACGAAGCAACGACCACCAGCTTCGATGACGACGGTCGAACATGAATCACTGCCCAGGCATGCGTCCAATTCTGAGGGAACGCGGTGGACCGCAGCGCCGTGGGTGCCAGCAGGCGGCCACTCGGGGAGTCGGAGCCCACTGATCCGCGCCAAGGCATTGCGCCCGGCCACCCAACGGTCGTACAGGGGTTCCATGTCCACCAAAGGTGTCGACACCACATAGCCAAGCACGGCAGAACCTTGAAGGTCCCCGGTCACCGGGCCGAGCCGGATGTCGAACCTATCTGCGTGCTGCTGACGTGAGAGCGTGAAGCTGCCCGGAAACGGATAGCGCTCGACGCTCCCGATCGTGACCCGCAGGGGGAACTCATCATGTGGCAACGGAGCCAAGGATGAGACCAACGTCAACGAATCGGGTCTTGACGGATCGGCCGCTAGATCGATGGAGAGCGCGTAACGTGGGACCCAACCGGGTCCGGACCGCGTCCGACGCGGCAGTTCGGGGACGACCGTGAGACTCGCCCCCAACGGCACCTTCGGTCCATGCACGTCCGACGAAGCCTCCAGCGAACCTGGTGATGTGAGCCGGATGCCGTTAAACGCGCACCGCGAGGGTCCTCGAGCGACGCCCATTGAAACCAGCCTTGTGACCACTGAATGTTCCAGCGACCCCAGCATGCCTTGTGAAGCCAACAACGCTGATCGCACATCGATCATGTCACAGCAAATCCCGGCGATGGTGATCTCCTCAGCCGGCAGTGGTCGGAGCGTCTGCCAGTCCGGCAACGTCGGATCCAGAAGGGGACTCAGTATCACCGTCTCCGACCCACTTCGTCGACGTATCGCCAGCTTGGTGAGAAAAGTGACGTCGATGTGGCTCGCCAGGGAAGCGCCGCTTATCAACACCCCGGATGTACGAACAGCCCCCAACGCTGAAGGTATGGCGGACCACGTGCGGGTGACAAGGGTGGGAACAAACGGCAACGATGCCGGCCAGTGGGAAGGAATACCGCCGACAACCACGATGGTGAGATCGGTTTGCGGGGCGACGAGCAGGTCCGAGAACGCCTCGGGATCTGTCAGAGGCGTGCTTTGTTGGCCTACCCCGGCCACGAGCAGCTCCGACACCAAGGCCCCGCCTGGGGGGTTCGCGTTCGACCACGCGGCTGCAAGCGCTACGTCCGCTCCCCTTTCGAGAGACCCGATAAGCAGTTCATCCAGACCCTCCCAATTGCGGCGGGCGAGCCACCTCGACGCTGCCTGTAAGCCACCGGGACCGAGCTTTCGGGGCACCACCAAGGCCGCCGCCATCGGCCGCAGCGCCAATTCGACGTAGTCGCCAGATTGGGTGTCCGTCAGCCGTTCAAGTTCCAACAGGGCCCGCTCGGTTACCAGGTCAGCCGCGTCGAGCACCAGGACCCACGGGGCATGAAGGCCGTCCTGGCGCTCCTTCCGACCGGCGAGCCAGCGTCGAGCCTGGCCTTTGTCCTCGATGATCGTTATTGCCGCCGGACGCCGCACCTGACGAGAAAGCCCGCTGAGGCAACGAGCGATGGGCCGCTCAGTTCCCGTGGCGAGGATCAGAACCTCGATGCCGGACAACATCACCGACGCCGGCTGATATGTCTCGCCCGTCCGGCCAGCGCGCGGGTCCGACGCAGGACCTTCACGGCGTTCGAACCGACCCACCAACTGGTGCTGGCCAGCATCAGATCGCGCTCTTCGGCGGCGACGGTCAGCGAAGCCACACCGGCACGCATCGACTCGACGAGGGCCGCCTGGGCGGCGAGGTCGTCGAGCAGCCGAGCACGATCCTCCTGCAGTTGCCGGCACCGCTCGTGTAGGCCGTACACCAACTCGGGCCATTGAGACAGCAGGCCCGCGCAGCCCGGACGGAAGGCCGCGAAGACCTCGTCCCGGCTTCCCCAGAGTGGGAACGTGCGCAGCATGCTGTTGGCAGAAACCCGATAGCGCAGCAAGGCTTCAGGGACGGACACGATGTCATGGCCGGCCATGGCTACCTTTACCAGCAGCGCCCAATCCTCATAAGTGACGTGCTTTATCTCATGGAAGCCCCCCAGTGCCAGCGCTTCGGTACGGCGGAACATCGCCGCGGCACCCCCGATGATGTTGTCGAGCACAGCAAGGTCCGCCGCTGGGCTGAAGTACATCCACTGCATCTGCTCAGCGATCCCTTGAAGCGAGCCGGTGGCGGCTCCTTCGAAGACTCGGAAGCCGACCACCGCCGCCACCGCTTCCGTGTTCAACAACGCCGTCGCCATACGCTCGACGTAGGTTGGCTCCGCCTCGTCGTCGTCATCGAGAAAGACGACCAATTCGCCCCGAGCCTGCCTCAATCCCTCATTGCGGGCCGAACCGAGACCGCCATTAACCTTACGGATCACTCGGAGCGGGCGCGGCAGCACAGCGATCTCAAGCTCGTCCAGTAGCGCGGCCGCCTGCGGATGGGTGCTGCCGTCATCCACCAGAAGGATCTCCAGATCCTCCCAGGTCTGCACCAGCAAACTTTCAATAGCCCGGCGCACCATATCCGGACGATTGAAATGAGTGACAACCGCACTCACCAGGGGTGCGGCCAGGGCCGGCCGGGAGCCGTCCGATCTTCGCCATGCGAGGTTCCGGGCTACCGCCTCCATCGCAGCTGCAGGATCATCCGACGGCATCACCTCGCCGGCAGCTGCACCAGCGGAGATCGCCCAATCGATCACCTCCGGCGCAGCGATGATGACGTCGGCCCAGCGCAACAGGTGATCGTCTATGCGCTCGGCAAGGGCTTCATGCAGATCGAAACCCCGCTCGAGTCGCTCGGCCCGGAGACGGCATCGCGGCCCGGTGACGAAGGCGACGACCACAGTTTCGCGATAGTCCAGACCGGCGCGTCGGGCTTCGAGTACCCCCCAGGCAGCACCGATGTCATCGGCAACCACGAGCACCGCCGGCTGACGCTCCGAAAGGCAGCGGTGTAAGTTCGCCCCCTCCTGCAGTGGGCGGGGACCGATCACCGGCGAGTCGCTAAACGGCATTACTGAGTCAGCCCAAGCACGCCCGCTGTCCGACTTACCGGTAACCGCCACTGTTCCGCCGTCGCAGGACCAGGCTGCGGTCCATTTTTCCAGCCAGGTACGCGCCCCTTCGTCGTCGTCCCAGACCGACGATTCATGAACCACACATAGTTGGGCGTCGCTACAGGCCTTCGAAGCCAGCTCCTTGTCCATCATCATGGATGCCGCCGTCACGCCCCGACGCGCTCGGTCAGGGAATCAATCACGTCGTCCAAAATCGCAAGCATGTCGTGGGTCGGTGCCCAGCCGGTGAGCGTACGCAGCCGGGTGGTGTCCGGTTCCCGCCGTTGCATGTCCTCGAACCCGGGACCGTAAGCCTCGCTGTAAGGAACGTTTTTGATGAAACCACCGCTGCGACCCGTTCGGTGCTGAACACGGTCCAGCACCACCTGGGCAAGGCGACCAATGGAGATGGGAGTTCCGGCACCGACGTTGACCACCTTGCCCACCGCATCATCGCACTCAGCAAGCGAGCAGATGGCCCGAACGGCGTCGCCGACGTGCATGAAGCAACGGGACTGTTCACCATCGCCGTGCACCGGCAGTGCCCGTTGACTCAAAGCGGCCTCCACGAAGGAGGGGATCACCATGCCGTAACGGCCATTCTGACGGGGACCGACGGTGTTGAAAAGGCGGAACACCACCACCGGAAGGCCGAACTCGGCATGATAACCGAGCGTCATGAACTCATCCAACATCTTGGAGGTTGCATAGCTCCACCGGCTCCGACTTGTAGGGCCGATCACAACGTCATCGTCCTCGGCAAACGGAACCCTAATGCCCTTGCCATACACCTCGGACGTCGATGCCACCAGCACCTTCACGCCGCCCGGACGTGCAGATTCAAGCACAGCCTCAGTGGCCGCGACATTTATCCGCATCATCTCCACCGGATTGTCGACAACGTTGCTGACCCCTAGAGATGCCGCCAAATGGAACACGACATCGCAGTGCTCGATCTGTTCGGCAACAACCTCGGGCAAGGTCGCATCGCCCCTCACGAACCGCACGGAGCCGGCATCTAGAAGATGGGCGATGTTCTCCATCCGCCCCGTTGACAAGTCATCAAGAAGGGTGACCTCATCGCCGGCAGCAACAAGCGCCTCTGCGAGGTGGCTGCCCACGAAACCGGCTCCCCCGGTTACCAGCGATCGACGGGGCCGGGCATCGGTCGAGCTCACAGCTTCACGACCGAAGGAGTCGCTGGGAGTCCAGCCGTAACATTCCGGGTGTCGAACAATAGCGGTGCTGCGGCGGCGATCGCGTTCCAGTCATACGCCGAATGATCGGTAACTGCGATGACACAGTCAGACGAGGTGAGGTGGTCTGCGCTCAGTTCGACCGATACCAGGGTGGTCGATCCAAAATTCAACTCCTTCACCAGTGGATCATGAAAAGAAACCACAGCACCCTTCTCAATCAGTAGCTCAATGATATGCAACGCTGGAGATTCCCTCATGTCGGCGACATCCCGCTTGTAGGCGACACCCAGGATGAGGACTCGGGAGTTCCTAACAGGCTTTCCCCTATTGTTCAGTTCGTCGGACACACGGGAGACGACGAACGCCGGCATTGACTCGTTTATCTCCATGGCCAGCTGAATGCTCCGAGCCGGGTGATTCATGGCCCGCAGCTTCCATACCAGGTAGTGGGGATCGACGGGAATGCAGTGTCCACCCACACCAGGTCCCGGAAAGAAAGGCATGAAACCGAACGGCTTCGTCTTGGCTGCGTTGATCACTTCCCAGACGTCCATGTCCAAAGCGTGGCAAATGGCCGCCATCTCGTTGGCCAAGGCTATGTTCACAGCCCGAAAGCTATTCTCGAGCAATTTGACCATCTCTGCGGTACGGGGCTTCGAGACCGGCACCACAGTCTCCACCACCTGGCCGTAGAGGCGCGCCGCGGCGTCGCAACAGGCCGGCGTCACGCCCCCGACCACCTTGGGTGTGGTGCGAACGGTCCAGTCGGTGCGGCCGGGGTCTATACGCTCGGGAGAGAACGCCAGGAACACATCCACGCCGACGGAGCGACGCTGCCCACCTCTTCCCTGCTCCAACAACGGCAGGATTAACTCTTCAGTCGTTCCCGGGTAGGTTGTCGACTCCGAGATCACGAGCGCGCCTGGCTTCATGTGGGCAGCAACTTGCGCCGCCGCTGCCTCAACGAAGGACAGGTCAGGTTCCTTTGATGCCCGCACCGGTGTCGGGACACAGATGAGGATGGCATCGGCCTGCGACAGTTCGCCGAAGTCAACCGTGGCGCGAAGCGAGCCCGCTCCGTCCACCTGCGCCGTGCCCGTGACCAGTTTCTGCAGATCCGCAGTGGTCACATCGGCGATCGGACTGACCCCGCGGTTGATGGTCTCGACGCGAGCAGCATCGACGTCGAAGCCGACCACCGAGAAGCCAACCTCAGCGAACGCAGCGGCCAGCGGTAGCCCGACGTAGCCCAGGCCAATGATGGCCACCACCGCCTGCTTGGCACCGATGAGGTCCAGCAACTCAACCTGGAGTAGCGCCGGTTCGAGGCGGTCAATGGCCTCCTCGCATGTCAAATCCAAGATCACAGTTCCATCCATCTTGAAGGGTCCGTCACCGACGTTGCAAGGCGGTCTGGTCGCTGCGGGCCAGCATCAACGCCCTTGCACCCGTGGGGTCGGGGAAAGGTGCAACGCCGACCATCACGGACACGCAAGCTACTGTAGGGCGCCGGTCCCCCCGCGGCGGTGATTGCGGCCACGCCCATCGTCGCAGGTCATGACGGATGCACCCGAGCTTCCCCACTTGACATCGCTGCCGCGAGGCGCCGGTACAACGCCTCGTGCGCGACGGCCATGGACCGCAAGCTGAAGCGATCGAGCACTCGCTGGCGAGCCGTCCGGCCCAATGCTCGCACCAGGTCAGGACGGGTCACCCACGCTTGCAGCGTTCCGACGTAGGCAGCGATGTCAGCCCGGTCCACGATGAGGCTTCCCACCGCTTCATCGACCAACTCTGCGTTAGCGTTCACGTCGGGGGCCACCACGGGTACGCCCATGGCCATCGCTTCGAACAGGACGTAGGGAATGCCCTCGTAGCGACTGGTCATGAGTACCACGTCGGCCTTGCGGTACCAGGATGCCATGTCGAGGCTCAACCCCTGGAACACGACGTTGCCGCAGAGACCGTCCGCCTCCGCCCGCGCCTCAAGGTCGGCGCGCAGGCTGCCGTCGCCGACGACGTCGATGACTACCGGGGCATCGAGCCGCTTCAGCTCCTGGGCGATGTCGAGCATCAGATGCGGGTCCTTCTGTTCCTCCAACCTGCCGGGATACAGCACCCGCAACGGGAACTCTGCGGAGGCCGACGGGCGCTGCGGGCGTTGGCCGGGTACCCACTCCGTTTCAGCGTCAATACCTGTGTAGATGACCTCCACCCTGGCCGGATCCACCCCGTAACCAACGATGCGGCGCTTGAGATCCTCACTTGTCGCCGAGTAGGCGTCTAACAGGTGCCCATAGCGCAACGCTACATAGCGCACGTACAGCGACTCGTCGTCTTCCTCAGCATGCTGCTGGACCACAACGGCCACCGCGGGACGAACGGCCTTGAGGTACGGAATGAGGTCGAAGCCCAACTGGCTGTTCATCACGTGCACGACGGCAATTCGGTGCCGCCGGACGTAATCCAAAATGAACGGACCGAACTGCTCGGGCTCCAGGAAGTCAGGTAGATTCCAAACTGCTTTTGCGAGTCTCTCGATGCGCGGCACCAAGAAGTTCTCGGCGACGTTGGTGGTGATCAGGTGGGTCTCGAAGCTGCCTCGGTCAATCGTTCGGAACCAGTCGACCGTCCCTTTGTCCGAGCCTCCCGGAATGACCCACGGCGCGATGTACAGGACTGCGATCCGATTCACGATCCGATCCGGAATCCGGGCGTCCATCCCCGGCCCCAACACGACCATCTGCTGGACTGCCGCAGCTGGCGTTGCAGGGTCCACAACAACCAACCCACCTCCGGACGCGGCGCTCCCCGTTCGGCGACGTAACCCACCATCGAAGCCAGCATCCACCCTTGCGCCATGATCGATGCTGACGCGAAACCCAGCTTCGGAGCATGTTGATGATGCGTCAACTCGAACACCGGCCAGGCTCCCGGCCAGGGCGCGGGCTGCAATTGCTCCCCGCCGGCCGGATCGAAGCCTTCAACGGACCACGGATAAGGCAGCGTGGCCGTTGTCGCCCGCAGCCACCCGGCAAGTTGCTCCTCATGGCGTCCACCAGCCTCTGACCGCGCCGTGTGCAACGTGGTGGCGCCTCGACGTGTGGATGATCGAAACAGCGGAACGTGGGCCGCGCCACGACGATGGTCAAGAGCACCGATTATCCCCATGCGTCTGAAACCGGAGCGGCGTTTCTCTTCGGGGTCGCTGCCATACCACCACGCCCGCCGCCGAGGATGGAACCATTCGAAGATGGGGCACAGTCCACTGTTGTCGGCCGCAGTCTCGTCGTCGACCCGCAGCACCCACCCCAACACGTGCGTGAAACTCGCGTGGCGATCGGCTTTTCCGCTGGCCAGTCGGGGCCGGTCGCTGGTGGTGTAACGGGGGCCCTGCCGGCTGCTCCAACGCAACAGCGGGACCAAGTCTCTCGCCGGCGCCAGTCCCCACCATCGACCCTCGGGTCCCGTCTCGGCTGCATCACCAAACTCCGGGGTCGTTCTCCCATAGCCGATGAGCCCGTAAGGAAAGCGCAACGGACGACTGTGCGGAGTGGGCCGATCCGTCACCCACGGCCCCGCTCGTACCGAAACACCGAACGCTGCCGCAAGCCCGAACGCGTCGGGGTGACGGAACACGAGCGAATCCGACGGACTACGTCCCAGGTTCAGGACCACTGTCCCCGAACCGGGCGCGCTCACCGTGGCTGACTTCGGACACCGAGCATCCCGAGGAGCCCGATGAACCATCAGCCCATCTTGAGCGCCGGGCACGACTAGGTGGGCGATGTCCCGTCCGAAACTGCGCCGCAACGCGGCCTTTCCAAGCTCGCCGACCTCATGCAAGGACGCACAGTCGTTCAGCGCGCCGCGAGGGAAGTGTCCGAGGAGTTCGTTGGTAGGGGGAGGGAGGCGGTCGTCAAACCGGTGAAGCGGTACGGGTGCCGAGCTAGATGACAGGCGATCACCCTCTAGCGTCGTTACGGCATCCGTCCCGGGATAGGCGAACCCCTCCACCCCACCGATCACCACTCTTTCGGGATAGCGCTCGATGGGCAGCGGCGCCAGCGGGGTCGACAACAACAGCCGCCGCTGGCGGGCGTCAAACACCAACTCCAAAGGCTGGACCGACCGCGAGGAGAACGACGCGACGCCACCAGCGCCTGCCGAGGAGCGCGGATCCACCCCGGATGCCGATACCCCAAGTGCGTTGGGCGCGGCCGCGGGCACCACTATCGGGACGCTCACCACGGCATTGGTGAAACGCGGCACAACCCGCTCTTGATTCACCACCTGTTGTCCGACGAGGTGGAACGAGCAGCCCCCGTCGCGTGAGGCAGCAGCGATGATCGCTTCAACCACAGCGGACACGTGCCGCGAAACGGACTGGATGACGGCTTTCAAATCGGCGCGCTGGCAGACCATGGCCGCCACCTCAACAGCGTCGCCGACGGCGACAGCCGCTCGGGCCCATGCGGGAGCGGGGGGGTCTGTGGCATCAGCACGACACAGCACGATGGCCGAGGCACCACCATCGACCAGCAAAGCCGCTCGGCGGGCAGCTTGGACGCTTACCGGCCATTGGCGCCAATCCGGAGACGCCAGCAGTACCCATGCCGCTCCGGGTGCAAGAGCCTCGCGAGCCAGCTCGCTCATGGTCCAACCGGCATCGGGGGCGTCACCCCCCAGAACCATCGCCGGCTCCCCCCAATCGGGACCCGGCGACCAGAACGGGAGTGCGTTCGGCGGCCCACTGATGCCGCGTCGGTTGCCATTGTCCGGGGAAGTCTCCTCCACCATGATGCCAAGCGGCGCGATCAATCGGCTCGAACATGCCACCGCCAGGCCTGGACCCTCCTCCGCCATCCCCGCCGAGGAATGACGGCGACGGACAAGAAGCCGTTCGGGGGCAGGCGATCTTACTGACAGCTCTCCAAGCACCAGACGGACCAGCGTTATTTCAGGCTTGACCGTTCCTACAAGTGATTCGAGCGCCCCCAGCGCTCCGAAGCCCACGATGTCGCTTTCCAGCAGCATCAGGACCCACGGCGCCGTCCCCGGAAGCGGATTCCTCACCCATGGGTTGCGGTCTTCTTCGTCCCCAGTCATCGAGTGGCGCGGAAGGCGGAACAATTCGCCGGCCCAGAGCGGATCGGAGCGCTCGATGCTGGCCCGCAGCCGCGGGAACGCGGGCTCCTCGGGGTGGGATTCGACGACGACATCGAGGGCCGGGCCAATGCTGTGATGGTCCTGGATCGATGTCTGCGATGACAGCGATGACTCCGCGTGCACGGGCCCAGACTACGAAGCGCGTCTGGCACGACGGTGGGTCGATGACGGAGGCTGGCGTGTTCGAAGCTCCGGCCGGGGCTACCATTTGGCAGTCGGACCATCGCCGACAACCATTTCCTGATGCAGAAACCGCTCGCGCCCGCCTCGTCCGCACCCACGCGTCCACCGGCGCAGCCCCAGACGGCTTCCACCGAGGACGGGCCCGGCCCCGAGGGGCTCGACAACAGCCCTTTTTTGACCGTTGTGCTGCGAACCCAGGGTCGCAGGCCGGAGCTCTTGGGTGAGGCGCTGGCCAGCTTGTCACTGCAGGAATGCACCGATTTCGAAGTTTGCCTCGTGCGTCATCGCAGTGCCGACGAACCGCAGGACGCAGCAGACGCCACAGCGGTGGCCCGAACGCTCCGGTCGGCCCCATCGATGGTCTCGGCCAGGGTCCGGGCCGTAGAGGCTCCACCCGGACTGCGCGGTGTTCCGCTCAACGCCGGCATTGAGGCGGCACGTGGCCGTTACCTGGCCTTCCTCGATGATGATGACCTAGCGCTCTCGAACTGGGTTTCCACTTTCCATGATGCGGCGCTGACGGCGCCTGGCACCCTCATCCGCACTTGCACGCTGGCCCAGGATTGGCGGCTCGGTGATGGGAGGATGGAGCCGGTGGGGACGCCCCTTCCAGCGTACGACCAACCGTTCGATCTCATCGACCACCTTCACGAGAATCGCACGCCGATTTGCGCCGTTGCCTGGCCGCGCCACGTCTTCACCAAGCACGGCGTGCGGGTTGCGGAGAGCCTTCCGGCCCTTGAGGATTGGGATCTGCTACTTGCGGGAGCGGTCCTCTGCGGTGTCACCGACGTCCCCACGACCACGAGCCTGTACCGGCGGTGGATCGATGGGGGCGGTTCCAGGGCGGCCGAAGGTGAATCGTTATGGCGCGAAGCACGTATTGAGGTGCGCCAGCGCAGCCTTACGCGCAGCGTCGTGCTGCAGGCGTCGACGGCCGCCCAAGTACACGCCGCAGCCGACGAGCTCGCCCATCTGCGCCGGTTCGCGTCCGAACTTGCCGCCGAACTCCATGTCAAGCTGCACGGCAGGCCCACGAACGGCTTCGATTCCGCTCCCGCATCGATCTCGTTGATCAAGGCCGAATTCGAACGTCTCCATCGGGAGTTGGCCCTCAGCCATCAGCGCAGCAGCGAACTCACCGAGGCCTTGGAGCTCGTCTCAAACGAGCTCTCGTTGCTCAAACGCTCGCCGCAAGCGCTGCTCCAGGCGGTGCGAAGCGCGCTGCTTGAGCGGTTCGTCGCCCTGAGAAACCCTCGTCACAGTCGGATCGACGGTCAGTGATCGCAGCTTGGTTGCGCTCCAGCCCGCCGTGGAGGGACGTGAAGTCCGCTCCCATCTGGCGCAGGAGAGCGCGTGGCCCGATGGCGTCCTCGTGGCACGATCCGCAGTCGGGACCCTGGTCGACACTTGCGGGAGGGACCAACGCGCACTGCAACATCTGCCGCTGGGAGGGTGCTGCGTTCGACGGGCCGGCGCACTGCGAGGGGGCCCGCTGCCCCCAATGCGGCTCAATCGCACGGGACCGGTTCCTGTTCTGGGCGTTGCGGGTGGCGGTGGCGCAACCCGCTGCAGGAACAGCTCCCCTTCGCGTGCTCGAGACCAGCCCCCGCCTTGACGGCCGCTACCGGCGGGCCATGGGCGACTGGTTCGACTATCTCTGCTCGGACTTCGATGAGCGGGCCCATGCCGGCACGGTCCAACTCGACCTGCAGGACATCGCCCTGCCCAGCGAGAGCTTCGACGTGGTCCTCAGTGCCCACGTCCTCGAGCATGTGCCCGATACCGACGCCGCGCTGCGCGAGCTCTACCGGATCCTGGCCCCGGGCGGCACGCTGCTGCTGCAGGTCCCGGTGCTGCAGGAACGCACCGCCGTACCCGCCCGGCCCGAGTTCCATGGCGACAACACCCCGGTGGCCTGGCGCTTCGGTCCTGATCTGAGCGACCGGTTGGCCGCAGCCGGCTTCGAGGTGCACCTGCTGGCCACTGACGAGCTGCTGGCATGCGCCGTTGCCGCGCCAGACGCCGCCGCCCGCCCGTGGGGACCGGCGGTGTCACCCGAGTTCGATGTCGAGGCGCTCCTGCGAGGGCTCCGTCGCGACACCGGTGGCACCGGTGGCACCGGTCCGATATCGGCGGAGCTGCGAGCTGAGCTTCAAGGGGTGGCCGATGCCGCCGCGGCCGCTCGGCACGGGTTCCAACCGGCGTACATGTTTCTCACCTGGGCGTGCGTGAAACCCGGCGAGCAGCGGTCGGCGACGGGCTGAGCAGGCGAAACAGGCGCCGTTCAAAGGCGGGCAGGTCGAATTCCTTGGCCCGAAGACGAGCGGCGGCACCCATGGTTTGAAGACGTTCCGGGTCCGCGATCAGCGCCGCCGTGTGCTGGACCAGGTCCTCGACGGCTGCGAAGTGGTGGCCCTCCACCCCGTCTTCGAACACCTCGAGTTGACCGGCGACACCGATGGCCACCGGGACCGCGCCGGCGGACATCGCCTCCACCGTGGAGATCCCGAAGTGCTCCATCCGCTCGGGATGAGCCTCGGGATCCTCACCCAAACCGGTGGCGTGCCAGTAGATCGAAGCCTTGGAGAAGAGCTCACGTAGCGCGGTGGCGGCGGCGTTGACGTGCACCTCGACCGGCAGGTCCCCGACCGCCGACCGAACCCGGTCCAGGTAGGGCACGCCCTCTTCGTCACAGCCGCCCACCAGGTGTAACGACCAACCCTCGGCCACTCCGGCACCGACCAGACGGCGGAAGGCTTCAATCAGCTCCAATTGTCGCTTGCTGTGACCGGCCTCGGGAGGAAAGAACCGTCCGACGTGCAAGATGATCGGTTCCTTGGCGCCGCTGGGCTGGGCTGCCACCGGCGGGTTCAGCACCTCGGAGGTCCGGCCCCACAGCCGTTCCACCCACATGGCGGTGAAACGGGAGTTGGACACCACTTGCTGGTAGGTGTCGAGGAAGTCGCTCGGCGCCGCGGCCACCGAAAGCGGTTGATACACGCCCTGCAGCAACCGGCTGTACCACGGCCCGACCAGCACCCCCAGCACCGACACCCCCAACACCCGCTGATCACTGGCAGGGCCATCCGGTAGATGGGTACCGCTGCGAACCAGCAGCCGCGTCGATGGCTGACCCATCGCCGGGTCGCTACCAGCGAGCACCGGGGGCGCCGACACCGAGATTGTGCTGAACGGCACCCTGGGCAACCGCCGCCGGTCCGGGCTGCTCGAAGACAACGCCTTTCGGTCCAAGGTTGTCGGACCTCCAAGAGGTATATCTCCCGCGCCTAGCTCCTCGGGGGGCAGTGCCGATCCCTTCACCCTGTCCGACGCGCCGTGACTTGCAGTTCGATTTCGGACCTCAGGGCCGGCAGCGAACGTCAGCTCGACATCGACACCATCGAGGCTCGGCCCGTGCGGCCGACCCACCAGCACCGTTACTCGCCACCCAAAGTGATTTCGCCACCACCGACCCCGGTTTCGGCGAATCGACGTCGATTCGGCCCTACGGTCGGACAAAGAGGTCTTCGTCCCCGAACGGAGCCGATCCGCCACAGTGGGTGAGAGCTGCAGCACCCCGGATCCGTCGGTCCAGCGATGGGTGAGCGGGCCGCGCCGCTCGGGGGCGTACACCCCGCCCACCCACTGGGCCGGCTCCAGGTCGGTGCCGGTGATCTTGGCCAGCCGGCCCACCACCCGCAGCACGAATCGGCGCCAACCGGTGGGCGGCGGCGCGCCCACCACTGGGAAGTGCACCACGTACATCCCCCGCGGCGCCCGATTGCGCAAGACACTGCCGTAGCTGGCGTTGATGAACACGTCGTAGTCGGCCGACGCCGCTTCCACCGCGCTGGGCGAGGGCGCCACCGAACGCCATCCCACCTGGGACAGGTCCAGCTGCAAGCGATCCGCCAGCGCCGCCACGTCGAGCGAATCGTGCCCGATCAGCTCCACCCGATGCTGTGCGGCCAGCGCCTGGGCGATCCCACCGGCAAACTTCTCACCGCCGCCGCCGGTGGGCCAGAAACGGTTGTACACCCCGATGCGCAGACCACCACCGCCGGGCCCGCCGACATCGACGGCCCGGTCGGACGCCCCGGACCCGTCGAAGGCGTTCACCGAGTTTCGGGCTTGACGGGGCCGCCGGTCCACTGGCCGTGCAGCGCCACGATGCCACGGGGCTCGCCCGGCCGACCGGCGTCCACCTCGAAGCGGACCAGGCGCAACTTGCGGTCAATGGCGTGCTCACCCGAGGCGTCGAGGATGGCCGCACCCAGCGTGTACGCCCCCGGGACCAGCATCAACGCCGGGATGTCGAGCGCCACAGTGCCCTCGCCGGTGATCTTGTCGGCCATGGCCGTGCCCACCGTGGAGGGGTTGGCGGCCAGCGTCCCGTCCAGCGTATGGATCGAAAAAGCGAACGTGGGGGTGGGCGCGGGCTGGTCCGTTTCGTAGCCCAGACGCAGACGGACCGGCTGACCGCTGCGCACACGCGGCACCTGCTCGCCAGCCTCGGTCACGGCCACCCCCAACTCTCCCGACATGGCCTCCATCGTGATGTCAGTGAGGCGAACCTCGGGCCGCGCCGATCGGGACACCATGGCCGACTGCCCGAAATCCAGCCGGGTCAAATAAGCGTCCACCACCTGCTGGGGCTGACCGATGTGGGCCAGCTTGCCCCGATCCAACCACGCGACCTGATCGCACATGGCCGCCACCGTGGACAGGGCATGGCTGACCACCACCACCGTGCGCCCGCTGTCGGACAACTCCTCGAAGCGCAGGTGGCAGCGGCGCTGGAACTCCTCGTCGCCCACGGCCAGGACCTCGTCCACCAGCAGCACCTCGGGCTCCACGTTCACGGCGATGGAAAACCCCAACCGCACGTACATGCCCGACGAATAGGTCTTGATGGGCTGGTCGATGGCCTCGATCACTTGCCGGCCGGCGAACTCCACGATCTGGTCGAAACGGGCCTCGATCTCCTTCCGGCGCAACCCCAGCACCGCCCCGTTCAAAAAGACGTTCTCCCGCCCGCTGAGCTCGGGATGGAACCCGGCCCCTAACTCGATCAGCGCCGACAACCGCCCGTTCACCCGCACGCTGCCCTTGTCCGGCTTGAGGATGCGCGCCATGCATTTCAGCAACGTGGATTTGCCGGACCCGTTGGACCCGATCAGCCCGAAAGTGGACCCCACGGGGATCTCGAAGGACACGTCATCGAGCACCCAATGTTCGTTGTAGGTACCGCGACTACCCCGGAACAGCGCCGATTTCACCGATTGGTTCTTGACCAGGTACCGCCGGAACTGCTTGGAGACGTGGTCCACCTCGATGGCCACCGATGTCGCGCTCACAGCTCCTCCGCCAAGCGAGGCTCGAAGCGGCTGAACACCCAGATGCCCAATCCCAACATGACCACCGCCCAGCCCGCCACGTAGCCCACCCAGGCAAAGTTGGGCCAACGCAGGTCATACAGCACCCGGTGGTAGGAGTCGATCAGGTCCACCAGCGGGTTGAGGCGGTACAGGGTGCGGTAGCGCTCCGGGATCAACTCGATGTCGTAGGCGATGGGGGTGCTGTAGAAGAGCACTTGCAGCACCAGGCCCACGAAGTACTGCACGTCCCGGAAGTACACGTTGGCCACCGCCAGGACCAGGCCCACCCCCAGGGCCAGCGCCGCCTGGATGACCAGCAGCAGCGCCACCATCGGCAACCACGGCAGCACCATGTTCCCGGCGATCAGCAGAATGATCAGCGCCACCGACAACTCCATGAGGGTGGTGAAGCCCACCGCGCCGATCTTGGAGACCACCACGATGCCCCGGGGGAAATACACCTTGGAGATCAGCGACCCCTGATTCACCACCGAACCGGCCGCGCCGTTGAGACACGCCGCGAAGAACGTCCACGGCACCAAACCGCTGATCAGGTACAGGGCGAAGGATTTGAGACCCGACGGATCACCGGTGGGCGGCGCCACCTTCAACACCCAAAAGAAGAACGAGAAAACCAATACCGTGGTCAGCGGGTTGAGCAGGGACCAGAACCACCCCAGGACGGAGCCCTTGTACTGACCCCGGATCTCCCGCAGCGTCAGTGCCTTGGCGAGCTCCCTCGCCTCCACGTACTCCGCAATGCTGGCCACGAACGTTCTTGGTGCCTTCAGTCCCGATGGGATCAGTGGCCCCGGCCCGACGCTCGGGTGAGGCCGGGAAAGTCTACGGGACCAGACCGATCCGCCCGTCGGACCCGCACCGCGCCAACCGCCAGCCACCCCGGATCGCCAACGTTGGCCGCCAGGTTTGACTTGTGCAGTTTGGTAGGCGCCCTCGCCCAAGCCGCTCCCGGCGCAAGCCCCTGACCAGGGCATTGTCGAGGGCGCCGAAACCGTGAGCGCCCGGTCGTCCTCCCAAACTGCACAAGTTCGCCGGACCAGCCGCCCCAGACCGACCAAAGTTCACTGTGGGTGACCGATAGATTACGGTTCGTGCTACAAGGTCAGGGCTACGAGCGCCGAGGTGGGGCGACAGGGCGCGGCGGCAAGATGGCCACACCGCGCCGTCGGGCCCGCCGAGGGTCAGCCCGGGTCCGCCGCAGGTTGGTGATCACGCTGACGGCGCTGTTGGCGACGTTGTTGACGTCCGAACTGATCGGCGCCGGAGCGGGTGCGACGTTCGAAGGCGGAAACGAGAACGAGGCCCTGGCTGCCGCCGCCAGCTCGGCCGCCCCGCTGTGGCAGGCGGCTCCGATGGTGACCACCAGCCATGCGCTCGATCCCACCGCCGGGCCGTTGGCGCCGCAGCTGCAATCAGCGACGCCCGATGCCTCCGGTCCGGACCCTACCGACCCGACAGACCCAACCGACCTGGCGGACCCAACCGACCCGACCGACCTGGCGGACCCGGCGGACCCGACGGTGACAGTGACCCTGAGCGACGGTGGCTTGTCGACGTTCGTGATGATCGGGTTCAGCTGGCCAGACCTGCCGGTGACCGACCCTGACCTGCAGGCCCAGGTCCGGGTGCACGGCCCGACGGGCTGGACCGAATGGACGGCGTTGTCCCTGGACCACGGTGGCGCCGCGGTGGACCCGGGCGGCCTCGGCGGGTCGCTGGACGCGGCAGCGGGCTCGCTCACCTCGGACCCGTTGTGGGTTGGCGAGGCGGACGGGTGGCAGCTGCGGGTGGGACCGGGCTGGGCGCCGGCGACGGTGCACCTGGTCGGACCGCAGGATCCGGCCAACCCCGCCGAGGCCGGGTTCTGGTTGCACCAGCGCGTCCCGCCCATCGCCACGGCGGTGCCGACCCTGGGCGTGGCCTGGGACGGCAGCATCGAACCGGTTCTCCGCCCAGCCGACAGCACCGCAAGCACCGGCAACACCGCAAGCACGGGTAACGAACCTGACCGTCCGGCGATCAACGCCCGGGCCGGTTGGGGCGCCCGGCCCGCCGCCGCCCGCGGTGCAGTGGCCAAAGAGCTGCGGCTGGCCGTGGTGCACCACAGCGGTTCGGGTGAATCGGCCAGTTACGCCGCCGCTGATGTACCGGCGATGTTGCGGGCCATGCAGGCGTACCACATGGACGCCAACGGCTGGATCGACCTGGGCTACAACTTCGTGGTTGACCGTTTCGGGAGGGTCTGGGAGGGGCGGGCGGGCAGCATCGACGCCCTCGTCATCGGCGCCCACGCCTACGGGTTGAACACCGCCTCGGTGGGCGTGATGGTGCTGGGCGATCATCGAGCCACCAGCCCCAGCGCCGCCGCCATGGACGCGGTAGCCGCGGTGCTGGCATGGAAGCTGTTCCGTCACGGCGCCGACCCCCATCGATTGGCCACTGCCCTGCCCCGCGCCGCCGATCGCTACCCGGCGCTGCAACCGGTGGAGCTACCCCGCATTGTGGGACACCAGGACGTCAACGCCACCTCCTGCCCCGGCACCATCGAGGCCCTGCTACCAACGCTTCGTGCCGCGGTAGCCGCCCGCTACGACATCCTGGTCGGTATGGCAGGCGTGACCGGCGTGGCCGGCGTGACCGGCGTGGCCGAGGCCGCCACCGGACCGCGCGGTACGGACGGCACGGCTCTGGTGGGGACCGGCGTCCCGGTGGTGGTGGATGCCAACGGCGATGGGCGTCAGGACGTGTTGTGGTACCGCTCCGGGCCCACTTCCGATGAACTGTGGCTCTCCGCCGGATCCACCATGACCATGTCCCGCCTGCCGCTGACGTTGGAGGACGGTGGCGCCACCGCGTCGTTGAGCGCCTTGGATTGGGACGGCGACGGTGTGGGCGATGTGCTGGCGGTCATTGCTGGGCGCCCGGCGGCGGTGTTGTTGCGTGGCCGCCGTCAGGGTGCGCCGGAGCTGATCTCGCTGAGCGCGATGGAGACGGGCATCGGCACCGTTCCTTTGGGCGGCACCAGGGCCCTGGCCGGTGATTTCGACGGTGACGGCGATGATGACGTGTTGTTTGCCGATGCGCAGCGCAGCACCTGGGCTCTGCTGAGTTTCAACGGCAGCGGCGCCACCACGACCATGGTGGGCTCAACGTTGATCGCCGCTCGAGGTACAGGACCTCACCGCCCGGTGGTGGGTGATTTCGACGGCGATCTTCGTGATGATGTGCTGTGGTACGCCCCCGGCACCCCATCCGATACCGCCGCCAATACCTTCGATACCGTTTGGTACGGCCGGATGGGTACCGGGTCGGCCCTGTTTGACGCACTGCCGGTGACCATGGGCGGCGATCATGCCCCGCTGGTAGCGGACCTCGATGGCGACCAGCGCGACGACGTGGTGTGGCGCACTGCCACCGGCGGGACCGGCGCCGACCCGTCTGGAACGCTGTGGTGGGCCGGTCAACGACAACGGGGTTTTACTGCCGGACGTGTGCGCCTCGGTCCCGCTGAGCTGTTGGCCGCCACCGACGTGGATGGGGGCGGCAGCGCTGATCTAGTGGTCCGTCACGACGCCCTCACCGCCAGCGTCCGGTTGCGGCAAGGCGCTGGCGAACGGGTGGCGCTCACCGCCGCCGTCCCCGCCGGGGCCACCCCGCTGCTGGCGGATTTCAACGGGGATGGGCGCGGGGAGTTGTGGTGGTGGACCCCCGGCGGTGCGGGTGCACTGTGGGGAGCCACCCGATGAGCGGCAGGGGCGTCCACCGGTCCCCAACGCGCCTGGGGCTACGCTCGGTGGCTCGCAAGCAACCAGGGTCCCTCCGTGGCTCGAGTCCAAGGCGGGTGGTCACCATCGGGCGCACACGCAGTTCTCTCCAGGGCCATCGGGCCGGCCGCTCAGCCCAGCCTGCACCCCGCGGCGATACCCCGCGTCGGGCACTCCTGCCAGCTGCGGTGGTACTGGGCGCCCTGCTGTTCGGGCTCGCCTCGTGGCCCGGCCTGCTCGACAACCCCGTAGCGTCCGGCCCTGCAACGTCAGCCGCCACCACCACGGCGGCCCCCGCCACCGCCGGCCCGGCGCCAGCCGCGCCACCCGCGCCTGCCCATGACGCGACGTCGGCTCTTCCCACCGCCGACCCGGCCGCCGCCCGGCCCGACGGATCCCCTGGCACCGACCCCGGGCAACCCGGTACCGCCACCGATCATCGCTCTCTTGCCGCCGATGTGGCGGCGTTGCGCCCGTCGGGACCCGGTGAAACGGTCGATGTGCTGGTCCGGCTGAACGTGGCGGTGGACGCCGGCGAATCGGTGGTGCAGGACGCAGCCCGCCAGCTCAACGAGCAGCTGGGGGTCACCGCCTCGATGGTGCACGGCGCCGGCGTGGTCTCGTTGCCGGCGGACGCGGCGGCGCTGGACCGTTTGGCCGGATCGCCGCTGGTGGCCGCCATCGAGGCCGACCAGTGGTTGGCCCCGGCGCTGGATCGATCCACCGCGCAGATCGGCGCACCCGCAGCGTGGGCGGCAGGATTCACCGGCGCCGGCCGCACTGTGGCCATCATCGACTCCGGCGTGGAGAGCACCCATCCGGCGCTGGCCGGCAAGGTCCGGTACGAGGCCTGCTTCAGCAATGTCAGTTGCCCCAACGGCGCCGCCACCATGGTGGGACCGGGCGCCGCCGCACCGTGCGTGTGGGGCGCCGGCTGCGAGCACGGTACCCACGTGGCCGGCGTGATCGCCGCCGGACCCGCCACCACGGCACCCACCACCACGACACCCGCCACCACCGGGTCACCCCCAACCACGGTGGCGAACCCCGCTCTCCCCCAGGAGAAACAACGCGGTGTCGCTCCCGGTGTGGGCCTGGTGGCCATGCAGGTGTTCAGCCAGTCCACCAGTGCCGGTTGCGCCCCCGCACCCACCTGCCCCCGGGCCCGTACCTCCGATGTGTTGTTGGCGCTGGACCATGTGCTGCAGCTGGTCACCACCAACGCGCTGGCCCAACCGATCGTGGCGGTCAACCTGAGCCTGGCCTCCGACGTCACCCTGGTGTCCTGCAACGATTCGATCCTGGCCCCGGCCATCGATCGGTTGTGGGCTGCGGGGGTGGCCACCGTGATCGCTGCCGGGAACGGGTCGAGCACCACCCGGCTCTCGATCCCGGCCTGCATCACCTCCTCGGTCAGCGTCGGCGCCTTGGATCAAGCCGGTAACGCCTGGACGGTGTCGAACTCGTCGCCGTCGCTGGATTTCTTCGCTCCCGGCGTGGGCGTGGTGGCCACCTGGCCCGGCGCCCGCTGGCAGGCCTCCTCGGGCACCTCAACCGCGGCGCCGCACGTGGCGGGGGCCTGGGCGCTGGCCTCCCAGGCGTTGGGCAGCACGGACCCGGCCCTCATCGACAGCTGGTTGCGTCGCCAGCCAAACCCGCTCGACGTGGGCGGCGTCAACGTGGCCCGTTTGTCCGTGGCCGCCCTGGCGTCCCTGGCCGCCCCGGCGCCGCCCACCACCAGGGTCGCGGCTCCGGCGCTACCGGCTGGTCCGGGCCTCGGTCCGTTCACCGATGGCCTACCGGTCCCGGTGCACCCTCGGACCCAACCCGAGTTGGTCCCCATCGACGCTGCGGTTACCGCCCTCTCCCCACCAGATCGCAGACTCCGCGTGTCTGTGAAAGCCATCCGCTGAGGCCCACGCCGCGATCGGTGCCGGCAGCGGGGACGAATCAGCGCCGTTGAAACCAGGCGGCCAGCGCGGCATCGGAAACCGTCGCCTGTCTTCGCTGACGGCGTCGCTGGGTCAAAAGGTGGGGCAACATCTGACCGTAGGAACCGAGGGAACGCAGCCGTAGGGCCACCACCCCCACCACGGGTCGGCGGCGGCGGCGCAACGGGCCCCACAGATCTCGGCGGGCGTAGGACAACGTGGTCAGCACATAGTGAAACAGCGCGCCGAGGACCATGGGCGGGGCGGCGTTCTTGGTCAGCATGGCCAGGCGGTTGCGCTCCACGTAGCGCTGGAACAACGCCGAACCCTCAACGGAGGTGGTGGCGTGCTGGTGACGCAGCACCGAGGCCGGCACGTAGCGGTACCGCCACCCACGAGCCCGACCCCGCCACGCCAGATCGGTGTCCTCGTAGTACGCGAAAAACCGTTCGTCGAACAGCCCCACATCGGCAAGGTAAGCCGGGCGGAACAACACCCCGCCGCCGCACCAGGCGAATACCTCCTCAGGCTGGTCCCACTGGCCCTCGTCGATTTCCAGAAAACCCCGATCGGCCCCGTAACCGCCCTCCAGCACCATGCTCCCGGCGTTTTGCACCACGTCGAAGGGGTGGCCCTCCACGGTGACATCGAACCAGCCCGGTTGGGGTCCGACCTCGATTCGCCGCTGGTGTTCGCCCTCCCCGATGGTCACCACCGTGGTCTGGTTGGTCGCCAACCGCACCCGCACCGCCGCTGACACCGACCCTTCGGCAGCGGGCTGGGCCGGGGCCGATTCGGTGGGAACCCGAAGGCGGGCGTCGCCGTTGGTCCAGCAGAACCGTTCCTCCGGCGCCCGGCCCCGCTCGATGCCCCAGAAACCGGGCGGTGGAAACTGCGCCGGACGCCAGCAGTCCACCCCGTCAACTTCCACCCCGCTGATGCGCACCCCCAGTTGTCGGCTGTCGTTGGGGACACTGAACGTACTGCTCCGTATGGCCAGCTCCACGAAACGAGGTGCGAACAGCAACTTGGGGCACGCCGCGGCCAGATCGGGTTCAGCGACCAATGTGTCCACCAGCGGTTTCAGCCAGCCGGGGGTGACAAAGGCGTCGTTGTTGATAAGGGCCACGAAGTCCACGCCGCCGAGGTCCCGCAGGGCGGCGTTGTTGGCCGGAAAGCCGGTGTTGGTGCCAAGCCGGCGAAGCTCCACGTTCGGGTACCGGGCCGCCACCACCTCGGCGGAACCGTCAGCGGAGTTGTTGTCCACCACCACCACCTGCAGGCGATCTGACGGCCAGTCGGTGGCGGCCAGGGCGTCTAGGCAACGGAACAGATGCGGATCCCCGTTGAAGTTGAGGACCACCACCCGAACCACGCCCAGCTCAGCACTCACAGCGTTCACCAGCAGACGGGTAGTGACTTCTCACCACGTAGGGCCGAATCGACGTCGATTCGCTGCGCCACCCGGGCCGCCCCGTTCTCGACGGAACGAATCGGCGTCGAATCGTCTCCGAAGGACAAAAAACTCACTACAGCGGGTCCGAAAAACGCTCATCGCGGTCAGCTGTCGGACTGGAGCTCGTGCACCAGCCGGGCCAGTGGCACCCGGAAATCCTCCAGCAACGGCACCCCCGACAAACGCAGCGCGGCGTTGTCCAGCACCGAGTTCGCCGGTCTCGGCGCCGGTCGAGGCGGCTGTAGCTCCGCGGTGGAGATCGGCTCCACCAGCTCCGGTCCGTACCCCGCGGCCCCAAGGATCGCCTGCACGAACCCGAACCAGGACACCGGCCCCTGGTTGGTCACGTGGAACACGCCCGGACGACGATCGATGCCCAACCGCAGCAGCATCGTGGCCAGATCATCGGCGAAGGTCGGATGGCCCACCTGGTCGGCGACGAAACGCATCGGCGCCGCGCCCGGTTCGCGCCCCGCGGCCAGCCGGAGCACGGTCTTGACCATGTTCTGGCCGAACCGCCCACACACCCAGGACGTGCGGACCACGGTGGCCTCCGGACCGCACGCCGCCTCCCCACCCAGCTTCGATCGGCCATACACCGAGCGGGGATCGGGCTGGTCCCATTCGTGGTACGGCCCGTCCTTGGTGCCGTTGAACACGTAATCGGTGGAGACATATACCAGATGGGACCCCACCCGGCGGCAGGCGTCGGCCACGTGGCGGGTGCCCATGGCGTTGATCCGATAGGCCAGATCGGCGTTGGTTTCGCACTGGTCCACCGCGGTCATGGCGCCGAGGTGCAACACCACGTCCGGTTCGGTCTCGCAGATGGCCCCCAGCACCGCGTCCCGGTCACCGAGGTCCATCTGAACCCGGTCCACGGCGAAGAACTGCTGGTTGCGCTGCGGTCGGGCCTCCAGCAGGGCCACCAACTCCCGGCCCACCTGCCCGTTGGCGCCGGTGACGAAAAAGCGCATCAACCGGCGGTGGCAGCGCGGGCCCGCAGCGGCTCCCACCACCAGCGATTGTCCCGGTACCAGCTCACGGTCTCGGCCAGACCGGCTTCGAAGTTACGGGTGGGTGCCCAACCGAGCCCCCGGAGCTTCGAGCAATCCACCGAGTACCGCCGATCGTGACCCAGGCGGTCCGCCACGTAGTTGATGAACGTCTCATCCCGCCCGCACAGTGCCAGCAGCCGGTCGGTGAGCTCCCGGTTGGTGATCTCGTTCCCGCCGCCGATGTTGTAGATCTCCCCCGCGGCCCCCTGGCGCAACGCCACGTCCACCCCCCGGCAGTGATCCTCCACGTACAGCCAGTCCCGCATGTTGAGCCCGTCCCCGTACAGCGGGACCGACCGGCCCTCCAGCAGGTTGGTGACAAACAGCGGGATGACCTTCTCCGGGAACTGCAACGGCCCGTAGTTGTTCGAGGCCCGGGTGACCACCACGTCAAGACCAAACGTGCTGCGATACCCCAAGGCGATCAGGTCTGACCCGGCTTTGGCGGCTGAATAGGGCGAGCGGGGCACCAGCAGGTCCGCCTCGGTTGAGGAGCCCACCTCCACGGAGCCGTAGACCTCGTCGGTGGACACGTGCAGCACCCGCTCGATGCCCTGCTGACGGGCGATGTCACAGATGACGTTGGTGCCCAGGCAGTTGGTGATCACGAACCGGTCGGGGTCCTGAATGGAGCGGTCCACGTGGGATTCGGCGGCGAAGTGCACCACGTGGGTACAGCCCGCCATGGCCGCCGCCACCGCCGCCCGATCACAGATGTCACCGTGCACGAACCGGAACCGTCGGGGGTCAATGCCAGCGTCGGGACCGGTCCCGTCGGCGCTTTCGAACCCTGGCAGGCCCCGGAAATTGTCCAGGTTGCCGGCGTAGGTGAGCGCGTCGAGCACCACGACTGCATCCTCGGTGTGGCCCAGCACCCAGCGCACGTAATTGGACCCAATGAACCCGGCCCCGCCGGTGACGAGCAGTTGCATAGCGGCCTCAGGCTAATGGCCCGCCCGGCGCGGACCGCCCATCCCCGGGGGCTCGGCGCGGCGGGCTCAGGTTCGCAAGGGCCAACGGGGCACAGCGTGTGGAGCCAACGCCGAGCGGGTGACGTTGGCCGCGTCCCGGGCCGACACCACCGGATCGATCAGGCCCCAATCAGCCCCGATCTCGGGATCGTTCCAGGCCACGCCCAACTCGTCGGAAGGGTTGTAGTACCCGTCCACGAGGTAGGTGATGGTCATGTCGGTCAACGAGGCGAACCCATGCGCCACACCGGGCGGTATGTACAGGCCCCGTTGCGGCGTCGCGTCCGACCCGCCCGACTCACCCAGATCCACCACCTCGGTGGCGCCGTCGGTGGGCGACCCCACCCGCAGATCGTGCAGCACCGCTCGGGCCGTACCGAATGGTACGTACCAGTAATCGGCCTGGTGCAGGTGATAGTGCAAGCCCACCACACAACCGGCCTTACGATCACCGCGGTTGGACTGGATCATCTCCCGGGCGCCGGGCACCCATTCCCGTCGGTAGGTCTCCGTAAAGCTGCCCCGCTCGTCGCCGAAGGTGGTCAACTCAACGTGGACCACGCCGGCGATACGGGTGGAGGGGGTGACGGTGGCCATCAGCTGGTTTCTCCGGACTTGTGGAACGTGAGCTTGTTCGGGTGTCGGCTTATTCGAGATCGACGTGGCTGTGATCACCCAGCATCAACCGGGTGGCGGCGGGGCGTTGACCGGAACGGAACACCTCGGTGTTGCGACCCAACAGGCTGTCCGCCAGCCGAGCGATGCCCACAATGGTGGTCTCCTCCAACACCACGGAATTCTCCACTTCAGAATCCACGATCCGGCAACCGGCGGCGATGGAGCTATAAGGACCAACGTAACTGTCCTGGAGGGTGGTGTTGGCGCCGATCACCGCCGGGCCCCGCACCCGGGAACGCACCAGCTTGGCCCCCGCCTCGATGATGACCCGGCCTTCAACCACGGATTCGTCATCCAGCTCACCGGCGATGTCGGCCACGATGGTGTCCAGCACCAGCCGGTTGCATTCCAGCAACGGATCCTTCTTGCCGGTATCAATCCACCAGCCCTGGAGCACCTCATGGCGAACCGGGTGGCCCTGGTCGATCAGCCACTGGATGGCGTCGGTGATCTCCAGCTCACGACGGGGGGAGGGTTCGATGGCCAAGACGGCTTCGTGGATGTGCCGGTCGAACAGGTAGACCCCCACCAGCGCCAGGTTCGAGGGGGGCACGGCGGGCTTTTCGATGAGCCGCACCACCTCACCGTGGGCGTCCACCTCGGCCACCCCGAATGAGCTGGGGTTGGCCACCTCCTTGAGCAGGATCTGCGCCACCGCCGGACGCCCGGGAGCGGCTCGCTGGGCCTCGAAGCTGTCCACGAAGCCCGCCAGGCCGGCCTCAAGCATGTTGTCCCCGAGGTACATCACGAAGTCCTCCTCGCCCAGGAAGTCACGGGCGATGAGCACGGCGTGGGCCAAACCCCGGGGCTGGTCCTGGGGCAGGTAGGTGATGTCCACACCGAAACGGGAGCCGTCACCGACCGCAGCACGGATCTCATCGCCGGTGTCGCCCACCACGATGCCGATCTCTTTGATGCCCGCCCGGGCCATGTCCTCCAGCCCGTAGAACAGAATGGGCTTGTTGGCGATGGGGACCAGCTGCTTGGCACTGGTATGGGTGATGGGCCGCAACCGCGTGCCGGCACCGCCGCTGAGGATCAGGCCGCGCATAGGAGGGATCGTAGTGGCCCCGGCCAACCGCCCCGGGCAACGGCGGGGGTTCGCCAGTAGGGATGAGCCACATGGAAAGATGGCCGTCAGCCCGACCTCACCGGGCCCGGTCCCCCGGGGTGTCCCCTCTTCGTGCCTACCGATCCTCATCCCGAATCCCAACCCCAACCGGATGTACCGGTGCCGCCCCCGCTCGGTGCCCGACCCGAAGACGCCCGTCTGGCCGCGCCCGGCCCGAATGAGCTCCCCCCGGCCGGCACCGCCCTGGCGCTACCCCGCCGGGACACCTCCCGACGCACCAGCCCACCGCCGCGGGTGGTGGGTCCCTCCGCAGCGCAACTGGACGCCCTGCGCTCGGTGACGGGCCACGACCCGACCGGTTTTCGGGACCCGACCAACATCGACGTCCCCACCAATCCCACCAATCCCACCAATCCCACCAATCCCACCAATCCCACCAATCCCACCGGAGCCGACCAAGGTGCGGTCCCCGTATCCGCCCCGCCCTCGGGAGCACCGACCCGGAGACATCACCGGCGCCGTTGGCCGGGCGACGTGGGCGTCATCGCCCTCATCACGGTGTTGGTGGCGGTGTACTTCTATCCGCTGGCGTTGGGCCGTACGAACTCCATCCTGGGGCCCTACGGAAGCTTCGTGTACCCCTGGGCCTCCATCCCGAACGGCTACGGGCTCACCCAGCCCCAAACCGATTACGCCGAGCTGTCCTACCCCTGGCTGGTGATCACCGACCAGGCGCTGGAGCAGAACACCATCCCGCTGTGGTCCTCGCAGGTGTACGGCGGGGGCTATGACCTCTACGCCAACGGTTCCAGCGCCCTGCTCTACCCGCCCCGGCTGCTGGCGCTGTGGGCCACCTCCCCGGTCCGGGCCCATGACCTGTTCCTGATGTTGCACATGTGGGGCTCGGGCGTGGCCATGTTCCTGCTGGCCCGACAGCTGGGAATGGCACGCTGGGCCGGGACCTTCGCCGCCGTGGCCTGGATGTTCGCCACCTGGAACACCGCCTGGATGCAGCTGGAGGTGGTCACCCCACTGGCGGTGTTCCTGCCGGCCACCATCGCCGCGGTGCATCGGGCCATGACCCGTCGCAGCGCCCGGTCCATCATCGTGGCCGGCCTGGTCTGCGCCCTGGCCGCCTCCTCAGGCCACCTGTTGCTGCTGGGCACCAGCCTGTTCGTGACCGGCCTGTACGCCGCCGCCCTGAGCATCTCGCCCGTCATCGCCGAACGACGAAGCCATCGTGCCGCCACCCGGACCGCGGACCCCACCGCGACCGCGGACCCCACCGCGACCCCTGACCCCAACCCCAATCCCGACCGCGACCCCGGCCGCGACCGCGACGAAGCCATCCCTGCCTCGTCCGTCCCGGCGCCCGTTGCGGTTCGGCGGGCCCGGCACATGCGACCCTCGTGGCGGATGGACCTGCTCAGCGCCGTGGCCCCACTGGCGCTGCTGGGGTTGGTAGCGGCGGGCGCGGCGGCGGTGTTGCTGCTGCCCACCGCGCTGGCGCTGCAGGCCGGGCAGCGGGTGCCGTTCACCTACGCCGAGCTGAAAGATCAGTTCCTGGCCGAGCCGGCCATGCTGCGGCGGCTGTTCCTGCCCCCGAACGTGCCCGTTAACGCCGATGACATGCAGTACCTGGGCTTCGTGGGCTCCTCCACCGTGATCTTCGCCCTGGTCGGTCTGTTCAGCCGTCGCCGACCAGGGGCGTGGCTGGCCCGGAGCCTGGTGGTGGTGGTGCCACTGGTCATGATCGGCACCCCGCTGACGTGGGTGGTGTGGCGGTTCGTGCCCGGCATGAACGTATTCCGCCCCTACTCCCGGCTGATCGTTTTCGCCGCCTTTGGTGTGGTGATCGCCGCCGGTCTGGGGGTGCAGGTGGTCCTTGACGGTCTGCAACGCCATCGGCCGCGGTGGCAGCAGGTGGTCCACGTCGGGTTGGCGCTGGCCATCTTGGTCACCGCCGGTCAGCTGATGTACCTCGGCCGGCGTTCGAACCCGCCTTTCGTGCCCCACGAGGCCCGCTACGCCCTACCCCCCACCGCCCTGGTGGAGCAGGTGCGCTCCCAGGGCAACGACAACGGGTGGCCGGCCCGGGTGGTGCCGGTGTTCCTGCGCCGGGCCGACACCCAGGCGTTCAACGGGGTGACGCTGTACGCCAACACGGCGGAGGCGGTGGGGCTGGACACCATGAGCGGGTACGACTCCAGCGTCGATCGCCGAACCATGGTGCTGCTGCGGGTGCTCAACGGCGCCGACGCCACCGACACCACCCTTGGCCGCTATCCGGCGGCGTTCCTGGCGGCCTATGAATCGTGGTCCACCCGTTATCGGCTGTTGGCCCGTTTGGGCGTGACCCATATCGTGACCACGCCGGATCCCATTGACACCGAGGTCATCTGGAACGGCGAGTGGACCATTCTCAACCCCGAACAGACCTATGAGGCCGCCGACGGCATCATCTACCGGGTTCCGGAATCCGTGGCCGGTCCCCGGTTGATCGTCGCCGATGAGGTGGTCGACAACGAGCAGGCGGCCTTGCTCCGCTTCACCGACAGTACGTTCCCCGCCGAAACCACCGTGGTGCTGGAGCGGACGGAGCTGACCCGAGCCGGCGTCAACCGCCTGGGCGGGGCCACCTCAACGCCCCGTACCGAACCGGATGGTACGGATAGCACGGATAGCACGGACGGCACGGAGAGCGACGCGGGCGGCGTGGTGCGAGCCGTTCGCGGCGTCAACACCGTATCGATGGACGTCCAAGCAAACCGTGACGCCTGGCTGGTGTTGCCCGACGCCTGGGCCCCCGGGTGGTCCGCCACCGTCAACGGCAAAGACGCCCCGGTGGTACGGGTGAACTACTACCAGCGGGCCGTGAGGGTACCGGAGGGTACGTCAGCGGTGTCGATGCGCTATCGCCCCCCGGGACTGGTGGCCGGAGCGGTCATTAGCGCCCTCACCATCACCGCCTCGCTGTTGGCGCTGGTCGCGCTAACCCTCCGAGCCGTCCTGCGCCGAGCACCCCGACCGCGAGCCCAATCCCGGCTGCGGTAGCCCGGGCGGCGGCGAGTGCGCGGTTCAGGCGGGCGAGAGCACCCCAAGACAAGCGGCGAGGGCATCAGAAAAGGAAGTCTCGCCCTCGGACGGCCCGGCTGTGGGGAAAACGCTGATCCCGGCGCCATCGACGTACCACACCTCAACCACGGTCATGCCGGTCTTGGCCGCAACCTCACGGTAGGCCGCCAGCATGTTGGCGACGTCCTCAGCGGCGGAACGAACCTCCACGGCGATGAGGGCGTGGCTGATCGATGCGCCGGAGGTGTCTTCAGCTGGTGCGGCCACGAGAATGTCCGGCACCACGTACCAACGATGTCCGACCGGTTCGATGATGCCGAGCCCCGGGCCGATGCTCACCTCCGCATCGGGCAGGGCGGCGGCCAACGCCGCGAACAGCTGCCCGCTCACGCGACCATGCTGAAAGGACGCAGGTGGTACCGAGAAGTAGCGCTCCCCGAGCTCGTAGTCGAAGGGGCCGCCCTCACCAATCAGTTGATCGAGGGTTTCATCGTCGCAGATCAGCGAACGCATGCGATCAGCGTACCAGCGACGATCGCTGCGGCCCGTCGGGGTGACGTCAGCCAGTCAGCGGGTGTCCGGTTCCAGTTCGAACACCAGTTGGTAGCCGAACAGTGAGGGCCACACGCTCACGCCCACCCTGTCCGCGGCCCCCAGCACCCGGCGCAACAGCCCGACCCGTTGACGCACCCCGGCCGCGCCAACCACAGCGGACCCTTCGCCACCGTCGCTCCCGGCCATCACGTCGAGCGGCAGACCGCTGGCCTCGCGGCGGCGAACCCGGAACCCGGCGTCCGTCGCCAGCCGTTCGAAGCTGCGGCGGGTGAAGAACCGCAGGTGGGTACGGTCCAGTATGCCCCGTTGGTCGTACCCGAAACGCCCCGACAAGATGCGCAGCCGCGGGTACCAGTGGGCCACGTTGGGCACGCTGACCAACACGAAACCACCGGGGCGCACCACCTCAGCCATACCAGTCAGTAGGTTCTCGCCGTTGCGGAGGTGCTCCACCACATCCCCGGCCACCACCACATCAAAGCCCCGGCCCACCTCAGCGGGGATGCCGGCCTCCAGATCGGCGGCCACGAAATGATCAACCCGCTCCGTCACCCCATCAAGGGCCTTGGTATCCACGCCGGTCACGTGGTGGCCCAACCGGCGCAGTTCAGCCCCCAACAAACCAGAAGAACAACCCAGATCCAACACCTTGGACGGGGGCTCGGTGGCCATACGGCGAAGTATGCGACCGTGGCTGGAGGTTTCGGTGGGTTTGAGGTCGTAGGCGTCCCCGGCGTGGGCCAGGTTGCCGCTGCCGAAGCCCATCTTCTGCAGCCGATACCGCACGGTATCGCTCATGATGTCCTTGGCATACTTCATGCCGTTCACATGGCAGATCTCGTCCCCGTAATAGGTGGGGATCGGCACCTCCACGATGCGTTTGCCGGCGTCGAACAACTGCAGGATGATCTGGGTGTCGAAGTTGAACCCGTCGGCGTTCTTTTCAAACGGGATCGATGCCAGCGCTGCCACCGAATAGGCCCGGTAGCCGGAGTGGAACTCGGAGAGGTTGGAGCCCAGCAGCTTGTTCTGGGTGGTGGAGAGGATCTTGTTGCCCACGTACTTGTAGCGGGGCATACCACCTTTGCGGGCGGCTCCCGGGATCATCATGCGGGACCCGAACACCGCGTCGGCCCGCCCCTCGATGAGCGGCTGCAGGATGTCAGGCAGCGCCTCGGGGGCGTACTGGCCATCCCCGTGCAACATGGCGATGATGTCGAAACCCTTGTCGATGGCGTAGCGGTAACCGGCCTTCTGGTTGCCGCCGTAGCCCAGGTTCTTCTCATGGCGGATGACCGTCAGCGGCAGGTCGCTGCCCCGGCTCTGATAGCCCAGGCCCACCAGGTACGTGGAACCACCGTCGGGGCTGGCGTCATCGGCCACGATCACCTCTTC
>JBJXFH010000183.1:0-12670 GCA_046155365.1 Acidimicrobiales bacterium
CGCCGCCACCGCGCCACCGCCACACCAATACCCGCCCCCCACCGGCCTCCCCGCTCCGCCTCTCTCCCCCTACCAGCAACCCCCTACCGCCCCCTTCGCCGCCACCGCCCCGCCGAACGCGCCAAGCCAGCAACCAGCACCCGCCCAACCCGCCCCGCCCGCCACCCCCTTCGCCGCCGCCGCGCCACCGCCACACCAATACCCGCCCCCCACCGGCCCCCCCGCTCCGCCTGTCTCCCCCTACCAGCAACCCCCCGCCACCGCGTTCGCCGCCACCGCCGAGCTACCAGACCAGCAACCGGCCGCCATCGCCTTCCCCGCCCCGCCCGTCTCCCCGTACCAACAACCGCCGGTCACCCCCTTCGCCGCCACCGCCCCGCCGAACGCGCCGAACCAGCAACCCGCACCCGCACCCGCACCCGCACCCGCACCCGGGGATGCGAGCGTGTCGGTGAACCAGACCCCGGCGTCAGCGCAACTGGCGCGGCGCGGGCCGACCGGTCCGGAGGTTTCGGTGCCTCCGCCGGGCGGCATCACGTCGGTCGCACCCGCCGGTTCCACGCCGGTGCCGGCAGGGGCCACGCCATGGGGTTCGGCGGAGCGTGCCGCCATCATCGAGCGCCTCGCCGCCACCCCCCGGGCACTGCAGCCCACCGCGGCGGTGGCGCAACCGCCGGTGCGCGGCGGTCGGGGCGCGGTGGCAGCGATGACCGCAGCGCTGGCGATGGTCGCCACCGTGGGCGGGCCCACCGTACTGAGCGGCATGTTGGAGCGAACCTCGCGGCCGTGGCTGCGGGAGTTGATCACCGTGCAGTTCTTCGCCCACTGGACCACCCGACCGGCCAGCGCTGCCACCAGCGGTACCGATGCCAACCAGGCGGCCCTGTGGATCGGTCGTGACGGCCCCGCCACCGCGGCGGGCCTGGTGCCCGATGAAGCGATGCTGCATTGGCTGTGCAACTTCGGCCGCATCGCCCTGTTGGCGGCGGGCATCGGGGTGGGGGTGCGGCTGGTGTTGCGGGGCCAGCGCACCGGCGCCCTCTCCCGTGCGCTGGCCAGCTGGGCCGCAATCGGCGGCGCCGCGGCCTTTGCCGGAGCGTTGTCCTCGGTGGTGTTCACCCAGCTCAGCGCGCACGAGTCCATCACCGCGCTCAGCGCGCTGGTGGACGGAGCCGGATTCGGCGCGCAATGGGCCCTACTCGCCGGCCTACCGCTCGGTATGTTGACGTCATTCCTGGCCCGGCCGGCCGGGTAACGACCGGGTCTTACCCCCCGTTACGCCGCCGTTACGCCGCCGAGGAATCGCGGAGCTGCCGAAGACACCCACCTCACCTGCCGCGCCGGTAGCGGGCACGGCCACGGGCGAGGTGGGCACCATCGCAGCAAACGATCGTTACGGCGCTTCGATGTTGGACACCCAGAACGGCAGCGCGGCGCCTTCACCGGCGGCGAACTGGGCGTTGACCACGATGAGCCGATCCTTCTGCAGCGCCGCGGTGGTGGGACCGGCGAAGGTGCGATCCATGGTGGAGCGGCCCACCCGGGCCCGGCGGGCGTCGTCCTTCAGCTTGACCTCGGTCACACCGGCGGCTCCGGAGATGACGTACAGCTCGTCGTCATCGTCAGCCAGCACCAGACCATCGCCGCCGGGAACCTTGGCCCCGCCCAGGTCAACCTCGGTCACGGCCTTGGTGGTCAGATCCACCCGGAACAGCTTGCCGGTGTTGGTCTGCACGATGAGCGCCACTTGACCACCGCGCCGGTCGTCCCGCCTGTCGCCATCGTCATCGTGCTCGTCATCGTCATCGTCGTCATCGTCATCGTCATCGTCGTCATCGCCCCCGAGGATCACGATCCCGTTGGCGTTGAAGCCGTCGAGGTAGGCGAAGGCGGTACCGGTGAAGTTCAAGAAACGCTCCAAGGACCACACCCCGGTGGAACTCCGAGCGACCCGATAGAGATAGGGACTGCGACTATCGGTGAAATAGGCCGATCCATCCGCCGCCAGGTCCACATCATTGACAAACGAGGTTGCCGGCGACACCGCCCCTGTCGAAGCCTGGAACACCAACGCTTTCGTCTTCAGGTCGTAGACAAAGACCTTGCCGGTGCCGGCGCCGGACACGTACAACAGCCCGTTGCTGGCCTTTAGACCGGTGGCCGCGGTGCGCCCATCGGTTCCCGCCGCCAAAAACACGGTGGCGGTACGGTCACCTTTTCGGAAATGGAAGATAGCTCCACTGGCCACCGAGCCCACGTACACATCTCGGCCATCCACCGCCACCCCCTCCGGCCGTGACGTCAACCCCGGGGGCAACGTCACCCGATAACTGGGATCATCGGCGGCGGCCACTGCGCCCCCGCCCAACACCAGCACCGCCGACAACACCATTGATGCCCCGGTACCCACCACTCCACGAACCGAACGTCGCACTGCTGTCTCCTCGGGTCTACGCATGAACGTCCGCCCGACCCTAGAACGTTTGTCAGCGCAATGATCAACGTTCTCTAACGGTGTACCTCATCACACGTAGGGTGGCAGTAGAAGCGACCAACAGAGCGTGTCCCGGCCAAGTACCGTCGCGAGGGTGTTCCGGCGACTCGACCCGCAGCGAGCCAACGACCTGCGCGATCGACGGACCCGCTACGAGCGCCGGGCCCGTTCCATACGGTATGGTACGGTTCGGGCCGGGTCGGTGCGCCATCTGCTGCAGGCCCAATGGCGGGCCGTCACCGAGCTGGCACAACCGGTTCGCGGCGTTGCGGTGCTGTCCGCCATCGGCGTGTTGTGCGCCTTCTTGGCCGGCTTGGGCCTACGCAACGCCTGGTTGGGAGCCATCGCCGGGGGCGCACTGGTGGGCGGCGTGGTGAGCATCGGGTTGGTGATCTGGGCCCGGGACACGGTGCGGGCCAAACGTGCCAGCCCCGGCACCCCGCCCATGGTCAGCCCCCCGGAGCGACCGGCTCGTCGAGCTCCTCAGGACTCATGAGCACTTCCCGGGCCTTGGATCCCGTGGAGGGGCCCACCACCCCGGCCTGTTCGAGCAGGTCCATCAACCGGCCGGCGCGGGCGAACCCGACCCGAAGCTTGCGTTGCAGCATCGAGGTGGAACCGAACTGGCTGCGCACGATCAGCTCCCGGGCCTGACGGACCAGCTGCTCGTCGTCCTCGTCACCGGTTCCCCCGGCCCCACCGGCACCGCCGCTGAACAGGTCCAGCTGGTCATTCTCCTCGGCGCCCTCCACGCCCTGCACGTACTGAGTTTCCGGTGACTGACGACGCCAATGGGCCGCCACCGCCCGCACCTCGTCCTCGGTGACCCACGCCCCCTGCAAGCGCTGCGCCGTGGAGGAGGACCCGTCGATGATCAACATGTCGCCCCGGCCCACCAGCCGTTCGGCGCCAGCCTGATCCAAGATGACCCGGCTGTCCGCCAGGGAGGACACGGCGAAGGCCAAACGGGCGGGGATGTTGGCCTTGATGACCCCGGTGATCACGTTCACCGACGGGCGCTGGGTGGCGACCACCAGGTGGATGCCCACGGCCCGGGCCATCTGGGCGATGCGGCAGATGGCATCTTCCACGTCCCGGGCGGCCACCATCATCAGGTCGTTGAGCTCGTCCACCACGATCAACACGTAGGGCAGGCGGGGAAAGGTGACATCCACGTCGGGGTTGTTGAAGCCCAGGGTCTTGGCCAGCACCTCGGAGCGTTCCCCGGCCAGATCGCCCCGGTCGAAGGCGGCGTTGTACCCGGTGATGTCCCGCACCCCCACCTCGGAAAGCAGGTCGTAGCGGCGTTCCATCTCCCGCACCGCCCAGTTGAGGGCGTTGGCGGCCTTCTTGGGGTTGGTGACCACCTGGGTCAGCAGGTGCGGCAGCCGGTTGTACTGGCCCAGCTCCACCCGCTTGGGGTCGATGAGGATCATGCGAACCTCATCGGGGGTGGAACGCATGAGGATCGACGTGATGAGCACGTTGATGCAGCTCGATTTACCGGCACCGGTGGCCCCGGCGATGAGCACGTGGGGCATGCGGGCCAAGTTGGCCAGCACCGAGCGGCCGGCGATGTCCCGCCCGATGGCCACCTCGAGGGGCTGGTCGGCCTTGCGCGCTTCCTCGGAGCTCAAGATGTCCCCGATGGTGACCAGCTGCCGTTCGACGTTGGGGACCTCCACGCCGATGGCCTGCCGCCCGGGGATGGGGGCCAGGATGCGCACGTCGGGGGTGGCCATGGCGTAGGCGATGTCCTTGTGCAGGCTGGTGACCCGGGCCACCTTCACTCCGGGGCCCAACTCCAGCTCGTAACGGGTGACGGTGGGGCCCACCACCATGTTCACCAGGCGGGTCTCCACGCCGTGCTGCGCCAGGGCATGCTCCAAGGTACGGCCGGCCTGGGCCACCGCCTGGCGGTCCACCTGCTGGGCGCTGCTACGGCCGAGCACGTTGGCCGGCGGCAGCTTCCAGACCTTGGGCTCCGCCGGTTGGACGGGATTGCGCCCCTCGAGCCGACCATCAAGGTGCGATCGCGTGTCGAGAGCGCCCGGAGCGGCGTTGATGTCGCTCTCGAGATCGCCGTCAATGTCGCTCTCGGGGCCGCCAGGGGTGCCTTCACCGAGGTTGCTCCCGGGTGCAGGATGCGGATTGCCGAACTGGGCGGGCCCGGGGTTGGTGGCGCCGGCCGGGTTGACGTCGGGGCTGCCGGGGTCAGGCGGATCGGGAAGCAGGTCGATGGGGGCGATGGACGGTTCGGGCACGTGCACCAGCGCCGCTAGGTCATCCGCCGGCACCTGGACCTCGACCCGGTCCCCCATCACGGCGGGCACCTCAGCCGCACGTCGCCGGCGTCGACCGCCGGTTTCGTCCTGATCGAACAACGCCCCGCCGTGGGCCCGGGCGTCATTTGCGGTGGCGGGACGGCGGGTGCGGGCGCCACGGGGCTCGGCGTCAGGGTCCGCCACCGACCGGAACAGCTCCCCTGCACGTTGCCGGATGGCGGGCATGGCGGCGTCCCATAGCAGCGCCAGCCGGTCGGTCACGATGGTGGGGCTGAAACGGGTCAAAAAGGCCAACAGGGCAATGGCCGCCAGGCTCAACAGCGCCGCCGCCGCCAACGGTGAGGTGACGGCCATGAGCGGTTTGCCCAGCGCCATGCCCACCAGTCCGCCGCCATTCTCCAGCCGGGCCAGGGCGTCTCCCGAGCTGTCAGCGCCACCGCGGGTGACGTGCAACAGCCCCGCCAGCGTGGCCAGCAGCACCACTGCCGCCGCCCCCGGATGCACCCCGCTGTCGGTCCGCGCCTCCTCCGAGGGTCCCCGAAACAGCAGCCAGCCGGCGGCGATCATCAACGGCGGCGCCACCAGCCGCAACATGCCCAGCCCCAGCCCCAAGCTGACCTCGGCCACAAACCCCGCCGGCCCCGCCGCGTCCAGGTACACCCCCAGCCCCGCAACCAACCCCCCGGCGATCAGCAGCGCCCCCCAGGTCCGTCCATCCGCCAACAGCCGAGCCAATGGCCCCGGCGGCGTCGGCTTGCCCGTCTTGCGAGGCGTGGCCGCGCCCCGGGCGTTCTTCTTGGCGGGCGAACTCTTACGCACATGCGCCCGTGGTCGAGGCGGGGTTTTCGTCGTCACAGCACCCAGAACGCTAACACGCCCACCACCAGTGACCGTGACGGCTCGCTCTGGCGAGTGCTACAGCTCCAGCACCACGGGGACGATCATGGGCTTGCGCTTGGTGCGGTCGTGGACGAACTGGCCGGTGGCCCGGCGGATGCGTTGCTGGATGGTCTCGGGGTCCGTGGTGCCCGATGCCAGGGCGTCCAACACCTCGCGGCGGACCATCTCCGCACCCTCGTCCAGCAGGTCCTCGGCTTCGGGGGCGTACACCCAACCCCGGGTGATGATCTGGGGGTCGGTGACCACGCTGCGGTTGTGCACGTCCACGGTGACGATGACCACCACCACGCCCTCTTCGGCCAGCAGCCGCCGATCCCGCAGCACCCCGCGGCCCACGTCGCCCACGATGCCGTCCACGAACACGTAGTTGGCGCTGACCCGGCCGGTACGGGCCACGCCGCGGTCGTCCAGGGTCACCTGATCTCCGTCTTCGCAGATGACCACGTGCCCGTCAGCGATACCGAGATCCTCTGCGATGCGACCGTGGGCCACCATCTGGCGGTACTCACCGTGCACCGGGATGAACCATTCCGGCTTCACCAGCGAGTGATACAGCTGCAACTCCAGCGCCTGGGCGTGACCGGAGGCGTGCACGTCGGCGATGCCGCTGTGGACCACCTCCACCCCCATGCGGCTCAGCCCGTCGATCACCTTGGACACGTTGTGCTCATTACCGGGGATGGGGCTGGAGGACAGGATCACCGTGTCATCGGGGCCCACCTTGAGCCGCCGGTTCTGGTTGGCGGCCATCAAGGTCAGCGCCGACATGGGCTCGCCCTGGCTCCCGGTGGAGATGACGCACACCTTGTGGGGCTCGTAGCGGTCGATCTCATTGATATCGATCAGCTTGGATTCGGGCAGGTCCAGCAGCCCCATCTCCCGGGCCATGCGGACGTTGCGCTGCATGGACAGCCCCAACGTGGCCACCACCCGGCCCTGCTCGATGGCGGCGTCGGCGATCTGCTGGATGCGGTGGATGTGGGAGGAGAAACAGGCCACCACCAAGCGGCGGTCCTGGTGCTCGTGGAACAGGTCGTAGAGGACCCGTCCGATCTCGCTCTCCGAGGTGGACCAGCCGGGCTCATCGGCGTTGGTGGAATCCGCCAACAACAGCCGGATGCCCTGGGTGTGGGACAGGTGCCCGATGCGGGCCAGGTCCGAACGCCGGCCGTCCACCGGGGTGGCGTCCAGCTTGAAGTCCCCCGAGTGCAACACGATGCCTTGGGGGGTGTGCACCGCGATGGCGCTGCCGGACGGCACGGAGTGGGTGATGGGGATGAACTCCACCCGCATGTTGCCGATCTGGATGGTGCCGCCGTCTTCCACCACGTTGAAGCTGGTGCGGCCCAGCAGGCCGGCTTCCTCGATGCGGTTGCGGGCCAGGCCCAACGTGAAGCGGGCCCCGTACAACGGCACCGACACCTCACGCAGCAGGAACGGCAACCCGCCCACATGGTCCTCGTGGCCGTGGGTCAGCACCACCCCCCGCAGCTTGGCGACGTTGTCCACGATGTAGGAGAAATCGGGCAGGACCAGGTCTATGCCGGGCATGTCAGGCCCGGGGAACATCAACCCGAAGTCGATGAGGATCATGTCCCCGTCCACCTCGATGGCGCAGCAATTGCGCCCGATTTCGCCGAGGCCCCCAAGGAATGTCACCGTCACCGCATTTGCCATCACCCCTGACGGTAGCCGCCCCCGCGCCCTACCCCCGGCTCTCACCCACCGTCACCAGCCTCGGCGCGCCTCCCACCCTGGGTGGGCCTACCGCTTGTTCACCTCGTCACCCCACACGAACCGTCAGGATCCGAGTTTGGAAGGGTACGAAAGATATCGAAACGAATCCCATTGGGCGGATTTGGTCCACCTGCGGCTCGCACCGGCCTCGATATGTCGACGATTCGTGAGCGGATCGCCGCCCAGCGTCGAACTTCTGGTGATTGTAGCTGCCGTTTCTGGCCCAAATCAGCCCAATGGACTTTTTCTAGGCCCCGACCAACCGACGAAGAGGCGCCCCAACGGATCAGCTCACCCGCAGGACCACACCATGTGAGCTCGGCGCCACTCAACCAGCAGAACCGAGCGCCGGGGCTCAGATGCGGCTGTATGCCGCCCGGAGGTCAGCCAGGACCTGTTGGGCCTTGTCCTCCCAGCCGTCGGGGGTGGGGCCCATGGGCATGCGGCACTCCCCCACCGGGCGGCCTATGGCCCGCAGCAGCGCCTTGGTGGGCACCGGGTTGGGGGCGATAAGGCCGGTCTCGAACTCGTAGGAGCCGATCATGGCGGCGTTCACGGCCCGCGCCCGGTCCACGTCACCCTTCTGGAAGGACTCGACCATGTCCAGCATCTCCCGGGCGCACCAGTGGGTGGCCACCCCCACCACGCCCACCGCGCCCACCGACAGGAACGGGAGCGTCAGCGAATCATCGCCGGAGTACACCTCGAAGCCTTCGGGGGCCCGGGCGATGAAGCTGGCGGTCTCGCCGGGGTCACCGGCGGCGTCTTTGAGGGCCACGATGTTGGGCACGGTGTGGGCCAACTCCAGCAAGGTGGCGGTGTCGATTTTGCGGCCGGTACGCACGGGGATGTCGTAGAGCATCACCGGCAAGGTGGTGGCCTCGGCCACGGTGCGGAAGTGCCGTAACAGACCGGCCTGAGAGGGACGGTTGTAGTACGGGGTGACCAGCAACAGGCCATCCACGTTGGCGGCCTCGGCCCGGCGCACCAGGTCCAGGGATTCGGCGGTGTTGTTGGACCCCACCCCGGCGATGACGGGCACGGACACCGCGTCCCGCACGATCTGGAACATCCGGCCCTGCTCGTGGTGGCTGAGGGTGGGGCTCTCACCGGTGGTTCCGGCCACCACCAGGCCCTGGTTGCCCTGCTCCACCAGCCAGCGGGCCAGCGCTGCGGCCTCGGCTTCGTGGAGGGCCCCGTCAACGTCGAAGGGGGTGACCATGGCGGTGAGGACGCTGCCGAATCGTGCCATTGGGAGGCTCCTGGTCGGGGACGGTGCCGGTGAGGACGAGCGGCCCGAGCCTACTGCGGCCACCCCGTCCGGCTACCAGGCTTCGCGGAGACCACCCATCTTGTTCCACGTCGACCTCGCCCAACGTACTAGCGCATCTGTAGACAAATCCTAAAGAGGGCCGTTCAGCAGCCGATGGCACTCGAAGTCTGCACACGCTGACAGGAGTTCGACCAATCATGACAGTCGCCTCGGAGACCACTCATCCATTGCGCCCGGCTGTATCGGCGCGGCTTGGCCCACCCCGCTCGGCGAAAATTGTGATTGCTGGGGGGTTCGGGGTCGGCAAGACCACATTCGTGTCCTCGGTGTCCGAAATCCCGCCGCTCACAACCGAAGCGGCCATTACCGAGGTCAGCGTCGGCGTTGACGATCGGTCCCTGGTTACAAGCAAGACCAGCACCACCGTCGCCATGGATTTCGGTCGCATCACCGTGGACTGGGGCATCGTGCTGTACCTGTTCGGCACCCCGGGCCAGTCACGGTTCGGTTTCATGTGGGACGACCTGGTTATCGGTGCCCTCGGAGCACTGGTCCTCGTTGACCATCGACGCCTGGATGAGTGCTATCCCGCCATCGATTACTTCGAGGCCCGGGACATCCCGTTCGTGGTGGGCATCAATCGCTTCGAAGGTAGCCACGAGCCCTCTCTCGACGAGCTGCGGGAAGCCATGGCCATTCCCGCCCATGTCCCGGTCGTCCATTGTGATGCGCGCCAGCGCGAATCCTCCAAAGAGACACTGCTGGCAGTACTGCGCACCGCACGCCAGAGCCTGCTGCGCCGCCGGGCCGCCTGATCCTCGAAACGCGCAAGAGGCAGCTACTTTAGCATCTCCACACCACGTCGAAAGGTCGTTCGCAATGCTCAACAGACTTTCTGTTCAGAAGAAGATCCTCCTGGTTGCCGCGGTGCCCATCCTGGCCATGTTGACCTTGGGAATCTTTGCGTTCTCCACCCAGCAAGCCGTTCGCGTTGGCAGCGACAGCTATCTCGAGATCGTCGCATCCAAGGATCTGGTAGCGGACATCCTCCCGCCGCCAGGCTTCCTCGTGGAGAGCTACCTCACTGTCCAGGAGCTCGCCAACGCTACGGACGCCGCTGAACTCGCGAAGCTGCGGGAGCGCCTGGCCACGTTCGAGGCCGAGTATCAGGCCACTCACGCGAAGTGGGACGCAGACCTGCTCGTGGTGGATGCCGACATCCGCCAGGTCTTCCTGAAGGAATCATTCAGTTCCGCTACCCAGTTCTACGAAGTGGTCGAGACCCAGTTCCTGCCACTCCTCGACCGCGGTGACCAAGCGGCCGCGTTGGACTTGGCCAACTCGACGTTGAAGGACATCTACAACACCCACCGAGTATCGATCGTTGAGACCGTGGCGCTCGCCCAGGCCAAGCAGCTCGACAACGAAGCGCAGACCCGGTCCCTCGTGAAGCAACGCTCCGCCCTTACCATCGCGGTGTTCGTGCTGGGCCTGTCCCTCGCCCTGACCGCCTCCCTGGCGGTGGCCCGGGCCATCACCCGCTCGGTGCACAACCTTCGCAATGCCGCCAACAATGTTGTGGCCACGTTGCGTTCGACGGATCTGGATAAGGATATACCCGTCCTGGAGCCCGTGAGCATCGGCAGCTCAGATGAGCTGGCCGAGGCCGCGGCGGCGTTCAACGCAGTGGTGGGTACTACGGTTGAGCTACTGGAGCGCCAGTCACTTGGCCGCCAAGCGCTCTCAGAGATGTTCGTCAACCTCGGTCGACGCAACCAGAACCTCGTGTCCCGGCAGTTGCGCCTGGTCGATGAGCTCGAGCGCGACGAGGCGGACAGCGAGAAACTCACCAAGCTCTTCAAGCTGGACCACATCGCCACCCGCATGCGCCGTAACGCCGAGAGCCTGCTCGTCATGGCTGGTCTCGAAGCGCCCCGCAAGTGGAAGCGGGACGTCCCGGTGCACGACGTGTTGCGCTCCGCAGTGTCCGAGGTCGAGCAATTCGATCGGGTCGACGTGCTCGACATCCCCGCGGCGCACGTGAGTGGCGGGGCAGCGGCCAACCTGTCCCACCTGGTGGCGGAGTTGGTCGAGAACGCCGTGCGCTACTCCCCGCCGGACACGCCCGTCAGCCTCTCAGGCGAGGTGCTCTCCGACGGTGTTGTCCGCATCACGATCGAGGATCACGGCAAGGGAATGACCGAGCGTGAGCTGACCGAATCCAACGAGCGTCTGGCCTTTGCGCAGGGCCTGCACGACGCGCCCACCGCCTACCTCGGGCATTTCGTCGTCAGCCATTTGGCCGGCCGTCACGACATCAAGGTCCGCCTCCACTCGCCCGGCGGCGAAGGCGTTCGGGCCGAAATCGACCTGCCCGCCGCCATCCTCTCCAAAGTTGAATCGGCCCCCACCGGTACACCAGCCGGGCGCAACACAGCCTTGGAGCGGGACGGCTACGTGCGCACACACGCCACCAACAACCAGCCCCCGGTGGCTCCCCGCCCCCCGGTGACCGTCCAGACCCCGGTGGCGTCCTCTTCCGCGGCGAGCACGGCTGGGGTGGCGGTTGAAACCATTGTGCCCGCAGCGGTGGTGGCGGCGCAGCCCACCGACTCCGCTACGGTCCTGCCCGCGCAGCCCACGCCGGCGGAAGTGACCGCCGCGGGGTACAAAAAGCGCACGCCCAAGACCCCCTCCGCGGAAGCCACCACCTTCGATCGGTTCGCCACGCCGACCCAGGAGGCGCGGCCCCGCTCCGCAGACGCGGTACGCAGCAGTCTCAACAACTTCTCCGCCGGAAAGACCCGTGCCAACAGCGGGACCGCCAAGGCCAACCCGTCAACTCCTTCGGGTGAGGACACCACTGACTCCGCCGAGCAAGGAAGCTGAACCGATGAGCAACCCGAGCCACACTGCCCAGAACTTCGGCTGGCTGCTGAACAGCTTCGTCGCCCACACCGCCGATGTGCGATCCGCCATCGCGGTATCCGCTGACGGCATTCTGCTGGCCAGCTCCGACGATCTGGATCGTTCCGTCGCCGAACAGTTCGCGGCCATCACGTCTGGGCTGTCGAGCTTGACCCATGGTGCCAGCCGCTGCTTCAACGCCGACGGCGTGGATCAGGTCATCATCGAGATGGGGAACGCCTACGTCTTTGTCACCACGATCAGCCTGGGCTCCTGCCTGGGCGTCGTGACCAACAAGGAATGCGACATAGGTCTCATCGCCTACGAGATGACACTGCTCGTTGAACGTTTCGGCCATCTTCTCACCCCGGAGCTGATCTCCGAACTCAAGAACCTTCTCGTCGTCTGATCACGATCATGGCTGGCTCACACGAACGTTTCGACCGTTTCGACGCCGATTTCGAGCGCGAGTTCGACGACTCCCACCACGACTACGAGCGCGAGAGCAGGTACGAGGACGAGTTCGAAGATAAGCCCCTGGTGAGACCGTTCATGGTAACCGGCGGGCGCACCGAAACGAACTTGGCGCTAGAGGCCATGGTCGTGGACGTCCAACAGGGGAAGGCGTCAATACCGCAAGGTACGGAGTACCAGCTGCTCTATGAGCTTTGTGCCAACCCGCAGGCCGTGGCTGAGCTATCCGCCCGTGCCTCCATGCCCCTTGGTGTGGTCCGAATACTGCTCAGCGATCTGATCAGCGGTGGGGCACTGGTCCTGGCCGAGGCCGGCACCCCCGGCATGGACGACCTGGACTTCATCGACCGCATCATCGGCGCCATCGAACGGCTCTGAGCCCAAAGCCGGGCCCACCCCGGCGCGCTCAGCGCAGCGCCCGGGGGCCCACGGTGGCCCGGGCTGGAGGGACCGAGAAGATGGACTGCGCCACTCGGGTCACGTCCGCCAGGGTCACGGCGCGGATCTGGTCCAGGTAGGACTCCACCGAATGGATCTCGCCGTAGGTCAACTCCAGATAGCCCAGCCGGGCCATGCAAGTGGAGGCTTCCTCCAAGCCGA